>JAFSKN010000029.1 GCA_017448975.1 Clostridia bacterium | reverse complement strand
TTACGAAGCAGCAGGCGGCGTTTGCTTGACAAATCCATACATGCCTCTTCGCCTGGAGCGGGGTCAAGGGGGATCATCCCCCTTGTGGGGTGCGGGGCAAAGCCCCGCCGGTCTCCTTTGTAACTTAAAGTGTTCTTGAACTCTGAAATGATATGTGGGAGGCGTTTATGGGCGTTCGGGGAAAAATCAATCGGAATTGGCGTTTTCACTTGGGCGACGTGCCCGACGCGGATTTTATGGGCTTTGATGACAGCGGGTGGCGGAAAGTGACCCTGCCCCACGACTGGGCGGTGGAGCATCCCTTCGATAAATGCCACGCCAGCGGCACGGGCTATCTGCCCGGCGGCACCGCCTGGTATCGGAAGCGGTTTGCTTTGGGCGAGGAAGCAAAGGGCAAGCGGGTGCGCCTCACCTTCCAGGGTGTGTACAAGCATGCCAAGGTGTGGGTGAACAGCAATTATTTAGGCTTTCACGCCTACGGCTATACCAGCTTCACCTATGACGTTTCCGAATTTGTCCGCCCCGGCGAAAACGTGATCGCCGTGCGGGTGGAGCATAACGACACGGCGGATTCCCGCTGGTACACCGGCAGCGGCATCACCCGACATGTGGAAATCGAAATCACCGACCCGGTATGCTTCGCGGAGGGGGGCATATTCGCCTCCACCGTTTCCGCGGATGAAGAACAGGCTGTTGTACGGGTGCGCTATGAAACCTTGGGCGCGGACGGCGCGGCGTTCCGCCTGCTCACTCCGGACGGGCAGTGCGCGGCAAAGGGCCAGGCCGCCGGAGAAACAGGCACGGCGGAGCTGACCGTGGAAAATCCCCGGCTGTGGAGCCCGGACAGCCCTTCTTTGTATGTGCTGGAGGGACAGGCCCTGCTTTCCGGCGAAGTGAAGGATACCGTGAAAATCCCCTTCGGCGTCCGTACGTTCCGGTTCGACCCGGACACGGGCTTTTTCCTGAACGGGAAAAACATGAAGCTCAAGGGCGTGTGCGTCCATCACGACGCCGGGTGCCTCGGCGCGGCGGTGCCCAAGAACGTGTGGGAGAGGCGGCTGCGCAAATTCAAGGCGGCGGGCTGCAACGCCCTGCGCACGGCCCACAATCCGCCGGACCCTGACCTGCTGGACGCCTGCGACGAACTGGGCCTGCTGGTGATGGACGAAGCCTTCGACGAGTGGGAGGGCACGAAAAACAAGTGGTGGCAGGGGCATAACGTGTACCCGCCCAAGCATTTCGGCTACGCGGAGGATTTCCCCCAGTGGCACGTGGCCGATTTGACCTCCATGGTGAAGCGGGACTGGAACCATCCCTCCATCGTGCTGTGGAGCATCGGCAATGAAATCGACTACCCCAACGACCCCTATGTGACGCCCCTGTTCCGGGAAGCCTTAGGCAACAACGACGCCAACAAACCGGCGGCGGAGCGGCTCTACGATGTCCGGAAGCCCGACGCCGGGCGGCTGGCTAAGGTTGCGCGGGAGCTGACGGACCTTGTTCATCAGTTGGACGATACCCGGCCCGTGACCAGCGCGCTTTCTTTCCCGGAGCTTTCCAACCGCACCGGCTACGCCGACGCCCTGGATATAGCGGGCTACAATTACCGGGAGCATTTCTATCAGGACGACCACAAAACCTATCCGGGCCGGGTGATTCTGGGCAGCGAAAACAGCCACGATCCCCGGGCCTGGTACGCCGTGCGGGACAACGCTTTCATGTCCGCACAGTTTTTGTGGACGGGCATCGACTTTTTGGGCGAATGCAAGGGCTGGCCGGTGCGGATCAGCCAGGCGGGCATGCTGGATTTGGCGGGCTATGAAAAGCCCCTGTATTACCAGCGCAAGGCCCTGTGGACGGATAAGCCCTTTGTGCGCATCGCCGTGGGGGACGGAAACGCCGAGCGCCACGGCGTATGGAACGAGCATTTCCGCTGGGAAGGGGAAGCGGGGGAGAAGAAAATCGTGTCCTGCTATACTGGCGCGAAGGAAGCGGAGCTGTTTTTAAACGGCCAGTCCCTGGGCAAAAAACAGCTCACCGATGACGACGGCTGCCGGGCCTGCTGGGAAGTGGCCTATGAGCCGGGCACCCTGCGGGCGGTCATCGACGGGGCGGAAGATGTCCTGTCCACCGTGCATCCCGCCGCAACCATCCGGCTTACGCTGGACGCTGCCGCGCTGCCCGCCGACGGGCAAAGCGTGGTTCAGGCGGAAATCCTGCTGCTGGATGAAGACGGCCAGCCCGCCCGGGACGAAGTGCTGCTGTGCCAGCCCGTTGGCGATATTGCCTTGCTTGGCATCGAAAACGGCAGGCCAGACGACCTGACGCCCTACACGGAAAACCGCCGCGCCACCCTGGACGGCCGGGCCATCGCCTGCCTCCGGGCCGGAACCTGCCCCGGCAAGGCCGCGCTGCATGTGCTTACGGCTTCCGGCCTGCGGGCGGAATGTGAAATCGAACTTTATGGAAGCGATTTGATTTAATGTGTGCTTAAAACAATCGATGAACAGCCGCATCATTTTGCGGAAGGACTGAAAACCGTGGACTGTTTGCGCCGTTATGTGTCGCCGTTGGGCGGGATCACCCTGGCCAGCGACGGGGAAGCCCTGGTGGGCTTATGGTTTGAAGGGCAAAAACACTTCGGCGAGGGTCTGGCCGGGGAGCATATGGAAAAACCCCTGGCGCTATTCGATCAGGCGGACCGGTGGCTGGACCTGTATTTTAGCGGCCAGGCACCGGATTTCACGCCGCTTCTGCGTCCGCGGGGCACAGCTTTTCAGAAAGCCGTGTGGCAGCGGTTACTGGCGATTCCCTGCGGATGCACCGTCACCTATGGGGAAATCGCCGCGTCCTTAGACCTGCCGCCCGGCGCGGCGCGGGCGGTAGGCGGCGCGGTGGGCCGCAACCCCATTTCTCTGATGATCCCCTGCCATCGGGTGGTGGGGGCGGACGGCAGTCTGACTGGCTACGCGGGCGGAATCGAACGAAAAAAACGCCTGTTGGAGCTGGAAAGAAACATGGCAGCGCCTTGAACGCGCTGCCAATTCTATTTACCGCTTGGACGGCGCTCGATGCGTATCCGCCTGCGCAGTCTGTCCGCCGCGGGCCCGTCCCGATTCAGCGCGCTGAACGCGGAAAGCAGGGTGAAATTCATGGTGGCGTCCAGGGCGAACCGTTCCATCAGGCCGCTGAGCAGAAACACGCCCGTGAGGATCAAAAGCACATACTGCTTTCTCCGAATCTGCGCCCGCATGGACCGGCCGAACAGCCAAAACATGATGCCGGTAGCCGCGACGCCCTGGCTGATCACCAGATACAGATAGGCGGAATCCAGGATCACCGCTTCCTGATTTGTCTGCAGCGCCACACGCAGGCTGCGGAATTCGATATAGGAGCCGAACAGACGAAGCCCGTTCTGCTGATACAGGGCCGCGGCGTTGACGAATCGGGCCATGGCGCTGGACAGAGGGCCGAACTCCGTTCCGCTTTCCAGGCCGAGCCATTGAAACGCCTGCCCGGCGTTCAGCATCAGCCAGACGGACGATATGAGCAGTACCGCGAAACCCAAGCGGATCACCTTCACCGCGCGGCGGGCGTGAAACTGGGCCAGCAGTTCATAAAGGATCAGCGCCAGGCAGTAAACCAGCACGATCACCAGGGCCGTGCGGGAGATGGTGTAGCAATAGACGGCAAACCCTGCCGCCAGACTGACCGGGATCACAGCCCACCGGCGCTTCCAGCGGTGCAGGTACGCCCAGGAAAACAGCAGCACGGTCACGGCGGAAGCGAAGTTGTTGGGGTGCGCCATGCCCATGGCATAGCCCAAGCTGTATTCCGGGCTCGGAACGCTTTTCTTCGTAAGGCCGACGAGCTGCAATAGAATCAACAGGAGCAGGGACCACAGGGCGGCGCGGAAAAAGGTTCGGACGATTTGCGCGTAGGGAATGCCCCGGGCCAAAAGGATAAAGGCGGCGGAATACAAAAGCCCCGTTTGCCGGGTGACGGCGGCGGAAACCGCCAGCAGCCCTAAGATCAGCACCGCCGTTATGTGATGCGGGCGCTTGCGCCGCAGCACGTCCTTTAAAAAACTGACCGCCAGCAGCAGGATCAAAAGCCCGTCCAGCAGCAGAGAAAGCGCCCCCGCATAAGGAAGGACGGCGTCCTGCCAATCCACGCCCTTGAGCAGGGTGCGCTGCAGGATGGCGATCGTCAGCGCCGCCAAATACCCGTGCTTCCGCACCGACAGCCTGACCGTAAGGCGCACAGGGCTTTCCCTCCCTTCCCAGTTTTATCGTCCCCTGACGACGGATCGGATCAGGGGCAGCGCGCGGCGGAAATACGGCGTTTTCCAGTAGCAGAGAAGATAAACGAGGTTGGGCGCCGCAAGGCACAAAAGCATATTGGAAGCCAGGCCCATAAGGCCCTCCCGGGGCAGCAGGACGGAAAGGCGCCAGGTCAGGCAGCACGCCGCCGCCGTCACCAGGGCGAACTGCAATTGCGCGCCGAAATAGCCGGGCAGATGGCGGAGACCGAAATAGTCTTTAAACAAAATCCGCGCG
Source organism: Clostridia bacterium (assembly GCA_017448975.1). GTDB lineage: Bacteria > Bacillota > Clostridia > Christensenellales > Aristaeellaceae > RUG563. The sequence continues at coordinate 79,995 of JAFSKN010000029.1, read as the reverse complement.
CTCCACGGAAAGCCCACCAGCAGGATGGAAACGGCCGTGGCCAGAATCACGCCCACCACCCCGCAGGAGCGCACCAGCGCCCAATTGAGCGCCACGTTGCAAAGGGCCTCCGTCAGGGTGCGCCACCGGTCCTTCCACCAGATGCCCCGGGCGTCGGCGTACTGGCTTTTGATGTCGCCCATGGTCCAAACGTAAAAGTAGACGCAGAAGGCAAGCGCCGCCTCGCCGCCGAACATCCGGCTTTCGCCCATCCACAGCCGCATGAAGGGTTGGTACAGCACAAGCAGGCACACGGTGCAAAAGCCGCACAGCCATTGGTACAGGAAGGTGAAATTCATCAAATCCTGCCGGTTCTTCTCCGCGCTTTCCACCGCCACGCTGTTGCCTACGCCCGCGCTCATGCCCTGGGTCACGGCGTCCAGCAGGCCGCGCACGGCGTAAAGGATATAATAATAATTGCCGTAAATGCCCACCGCCGAAAGGCCCAGGAAAGCGGAGATGAAAATGCTGTCCAGGGCGTTGCGGGTGCTGCCGCAGACCCGGTGGATGAACAGGCCCTTGATTTTTTCGGCTATGTCCCGCTTTTTTTCCGCCGTGATGCTGCCCCGGCAGCGGAAACGGGGGTACGCCCGCCGGGCGCAAAAAGCGCAGATCAGCCCGTCCGCCAGGGAAGACAGGGGCAGCATGACTATGTACAGGGCGTAGCTCCGGGCCAGCAGCAGCGCGGCCAATTGCATAAGGCAGCACAGCGTCCTTGCCGCCAGGGCGGATTTGCTGATCACGTCCCGGCGGTGGGCGGCGGAAAGCAGGGCGCGGCACTCCGGGAAAACGAAGAAGCCCACGCAGGCATTCGCGAGGTACGCCGTATAGACCGCGCCGATATGCAGCCCCGGCGGCACGTCCGCCCGGATCAGCAGACGCAGAAAGGGCGCTGCCAGAAGCCCCGCCCCCAGCATGCCTAAGCCGATGAACCGGTACGCCCTGCGGTAGAAGTTCATCAGGGCGCACACCGCGCCGTCGCCGTTTTCCGCCAGGGGTTTATAAAGGCTGAAAATCACGGCGCTGGAAAGACCCAGTTCCCCTAAGCTCAGCAATTGCAGGATGGAGGAAAACAGGCCGCCCAGGCCGCCATAGGCAAGGCCCAGGGTGTTGATCAGCACGGTGCGCGCAAGAAAGGGAAGCGCCAGCGTCAGCAGCTTTTCCATGAGGCCCCACAAGGCGTTGCGGCGCGCGCCGCGAATCCGTTCATACTTCACGCCGGGCTTCCTCCCGCATCCATTTCCATACGGTCATGCGCCCGTCCGGGCGGCAATCCAGATACTTGTCTTTGTAGGACAGCTTGTGCAAACAATTGGCCCGCAGGACCGGCTCCGCGATATCCGGCGCATACGCTTCGTTCCGCATGCTGTACAGATCGAAGATGCGCTCGTTGTTCACCGGCACGCCGTCGACCATTTGTTTGACCTTTGGTATATGCCGGTACGCCGCGTCGATCATTGCATCCAGCAGATAATAATCGGGCACGTCGGCGTATTTTTGCCAATAGATTTTATACCCCGCCGTCAGAAAGGTCATGAGCGGGCCGCCGGGGCGGCAGCGCAGCACATAGCAGGCCCATCGGCCCGCCGGGATCAGGCTGCGCCGGTTTTCAGGATAGGTGGTTTTGCGCACGGTGAAGAAATCTCCCGCAAGGCTTTCCCGGTCCAGGGGGCCGGTCATGTACACGGTGGCGTCCAGCCACAGTCCGCCGTGGGCGCGCAGCAGCTCGCACCGCAGCACGTCGGATAAATGGGTCAGGCTCATTGTGCCTTGCTCAAAACGGGAGAGCACCGCCGGCGCGAGCTGTACATACGCCGCGTAGTTTTCCTTGGACAGCAGATGATAAGTGTAATCCGGCCCGGCAAAATACTTTTTTTGGCTGTTCAGAGCCATTTTCACGCAGGGCGGCGCGTTTTCTTCCCCGTCCCACCACAGGGCCCACACCGGCAAAGGGCCCTTCTCCGTTTTCGGCTCCGGCAGAGCGCGAACCGCTTTCGCCAATGCTCCATCCAGGAACCGCCGGATGGCCCGGTGATAAAAATGGGTGTGGAAACCCGTCAGAATATCCGCTCCGGCGGCAAAGGCCCATTTCACAGCCAGCCGGGCACCGAATACGTCTTTCTTCCGCCGGAAACAGCGGATTTGTTCTGCTTCAACCAGCGCGTTCAGGGTTTGTTTGATCTTTCTTGCCGTCCGAAGGGGAAAAGCAGCGGCGCGCCATAGGAGGGTATTGCCGTCTTTGTTCCGCTTTGCCGCCGCACGCAAACGGATGTAAGGAGAATACAGCCCCGCTTTTGCAAGCGTCAACTGAAATTTGGCCTCGGGGTCGTCCAATTCCGCCGCCAGGGTCAGGCAATCCCGCCAGCCGTCCTTCTCCGAAAGGCACATCGTCCGGGCATCCAGCCGCAGCCGTCCCGAAAGTGCCGTTTTTTCAGCGTTTTTGATCTTTTCATCGGTGGGGCGGGAAAACAGCGCCGGGTGCTTTTCCCGCAGCAGGCGGATGGCTGCTGTCAGCTTTTCCGCGCTTTCGCTGATGGAATCGCCGCCGGGGCGGTAATCCACCAGGGGCCGGTCCAGAAAATAAAGGGAATACCGCCGCCGCAGCCTGCACAGCATTTCAAATTCCTGCAGGCGCGGCATGTCCGGGTCAAAGGGAAAGCGCAAAAACGCTTCCCTGCGGCCCAGCAGCGTTTGGGTGCCCACGCCTAATAGGGAGTCTTCCGGTTTCACAAAGCCCTCTTGCTGGCGGGAGGGGAACAAATAAACGCCGCCGTCCGCCTCTTGCCGCGCAAGCGAGCAGAATACCACGTCCGCGCCCGTTTCCCGGAGGCATTGCAGTTGAAGGGCCAGTTTGTCCCGCTTCCAAAGATCGTCGCTGTCCTGAAAGGCCACGTATTTTCCCCGCGCAAGAGATACGCCTTTGTTCCGTGCCGCGCAGGCTCCGCCGTGTTCCTGATAAACCACGCGCAGCCGGGGATCGGGCATTTCCGCCAGCAAGGAGAGGGTATCGTCCGTGGAACCGTCGTCCACCACGATCACTTCCAGGCCTTCTGCCGTCTGGTTCAGTACGCTCAAAACGGCCTGTTTCACCTGCTTTGCCCGGTTATAGGTGGGGAGGACGACCGAAATCAGGGGTTCGTTCATCCGTTCCCATCCACCTTTCGCAAAGCGTTTTTCAGGGCCGCCAAATACGCGCCGTGATGGCGTTCGTCCGGCTCCAAATACGCGCCTTCGCCCCATTCGTTCCAGGCGTTCAGGAACACCAGGGGCAAAGCGTCCTCCCGCAAAATCTTTTCGCGCAGCCGTTCCATGTACCGCCCGAATTTCTCCGGCGACGCGCCCAGCAGCATGTAACCCGTTTTCGTGCGGGGCGTGTTGTCCCAATCCGGGCAGGCCCCGGCGATCATGCGGGGATCGGCGGGCAGGGAAAGGGCGGTTTCCCACAGAGCGTCGTAATCCAGCCGGGTTTGCTTTTTCTCTCGATTGGTCAGCAGCCTTTTGATCTTTTGCGGCAGAGGCGCGTTTTTTCCCTGCCACGCCATGCTGAAAAAGGGCTGGAAACGAATTTGATAATCAAAGCCCCGGGGGTCGTAAGAAGGAGAAAAATACCAGGAGGGGCTTTGGATCATGAGGCACAGGCCGGGGAAACCGGCTTCCTTCGCCGCCTGCTGCCAGCAATCCAGCATGTCCTTGAGGCGGGGAATTTCCTCCGGCTTGTAAATCAGGAAAAGGGGCTTCCCGTCCAAAGTAATATAGCGGCTGTCTCGGAAAAAGGGCAGCAGGTATTCCCAGTGCGCCTGCCATTCCGACCGTCCGCCGTAATCCTGCCGCAGGATCACTTCGTTTTTCCCGCCGTCCCACCGGCGGGACCAGTTTTCGTTGGCCCAGGAAAAGCAGAAGGGGATGTGGGCTTCCGGGTCGGCAAGCATGCTTTCGGCGGGCTTTTCCAGCAGGCGCTTTCCCCTGGCGAACCAATAATGATAATAGCAGAAGCCGAAGATGCCGTTTTCCAGCGCCAATTCCGATTGCCAGCGCCGCACGGCGGGGTCAAGCAAGGAATAATAGTTTCTTTTCTCCGGGATTCGCGGCTGATCGTGGCCCTCAAATAGGGGCCGGGCTTTCCGCACGTTGTCCCATTCGGTGAAGCCCGCGCCCCAGGCCCGGTCGTTTTCCGGGATGGGATGGAATTGGGGCAGGTAAAAGGCGATGGCCTTCACGCCTGTTCCCCCGCTGATTTCCGCCACGCCGCATCCCCCCTCTTCTGAACCGGATCGACCGGAAGTGTAACGCTCTGCCCTTCTTGGATGAAGGCGCAGTGTGGAGTTTGGAGTGTGGAGAGTGGAGTTATATAACGTTCTGCTCTATCAGATTATCGCTTGCTGATTCAGCATAATACACAGACAAACGAAAACGCCACACGCCACACTTATTCCATCAATACCCGTTTCAAAGCATCCAAAAATCCCGTGCCGAATTGCCGGTCCGGCTCCATATACGCTCCTTCGCCCCACTCGTTCCAGGAATTGAGGAACACGACGCGTTTTTCCGGGGGCTTGTGCGCAACGCACGTCAGGCACAGCCGGGCCAACCTTTCAAAATCTTCGGGAGTTCTCTCCGCGTACACGATGGCCTGCCGTCCCGCCCGGGGCGAACGGTCCCATCCCGCCAGCAATTGGGGATACACGTCTTCCCGCCGGTCGGCGGGCGTATAGAAACGGCGCACAATGCCGCCGTAACGGTATTTTTCCAGCAGCAAACCCGGCTTTACCCGCCGCGCGGCCCCATAAAGCATTTTGTGCGGCGCGCCGCCTGTTTTTATTTCGGCGTATTTGTAGTTGGTGGACATGATGGCATCAAAGCCCATGGCGCGTACCCGGTCAAAATCCGCTCCAACGAGAGAATCGGTCCGGAACAGATTTTTTATGCGCAGCTCCGGCAGGGAGGGGCACAGTCCCACGAAATGAAAGCTGCCCAGGCCCTCCTGCCGGGCCAGCCCGTTCCACCGGTCGGTCCATGCTTTGGGCCGGGGCAGGGCCAAGGGGTCAAACACCAGGAACAGCAATTTTCCTTCCGTCCGGATGTACCGCTTGTCCCGGAAACAGGGCAGCAGCCGGTAAAAATGCCGGATTTCGTCTTCCTCGCCGGGGTAGGTCTGCTGAAAAATCATTTCCGGCTTTTCCCGGCCTTTGCCTTGCCGCCAGGAGCCGGTGGTCCAATCATGATTGGCCCAGCCCACGCAGAAGGGGAAATCCGGTTCTCCCAAACGAACCGCTTCGTCCAGGGGCAGGGTCAGGGCTTCCTTTCCGCCGCCGAACCAGTAATGCCAGTAACAGAAGCCCTCAATGCCCGCTTGCCGGGCCAGTTCCGCCTGGGCCGCCCGGATTGCGGGATCCCGCAGGTCGTAAAAGCCCAAATCGCCGGGCAGGCAGGGCTGATGATGGCCCCGGAACAGGGGCCGGGCCTGCCTTACATTGTCCCACTCCGTAAACCCCGCGCCCCAGAACTTGTCGTTGGCCTCCGTAGGATGAAACTGGGGCAGATACAGGGCGATCACCCGCGCTTTTCGTTCGTTCATGGCGCGGCACCCTACAAAGTGAAGCCCAGGCGGCTATACACTTGGCCTAATTTTTCCGCGAAGCGTTCCGCCGTGTGGTTTTCCCGGTACAGGCGCAGGGAAATGCCGGACATGCGCTTCCATTCCGCGTCGGGCAGCGCCAGCACCGCCCGCATGGCGGCCCGAAATCCCTCCGCGTCGCCGGGGGACACCAGCATGCCGTTCTCCTGAATCAGCTCGGGCAGTCCGCCGACGCGGGACCCGATCAGCGGCAGGCCCCACCGCAGGGCTTCGATGGCGGCATAGGGCCCGTTTTCGTACCATTCGGAGGGCAGAACCAGGGCGCTGGCCCCGCGCATTTCCGCCGTCAGCGCTTCGCTTTCCAGAAAGCCCAGCAGCTTGACCCGGCTGAATCCGGGCTTGCGCAGGGCGGCTTTGATTTCCTCCTCCATCCTGCCCGTTCCGGCGAGATGCAGGGAAACGTCCGCGCCCTCCGCCGCCCGCAGCAGCGTGCGCAGGCCCTTTTCCTCACAAAGCCGCCCCACGAACAGGATATAGGGTTCCTTCGTCTCCCGCGCGGCTTCCTCCAAGGGCGGCAGGTTCAGGAAATTGGGGATATGAACCAGCCGTTCGGGGGCGTAACCGGCTTTCAGGAAGAGTTGACGGTAAAACTCGCTGGGCAGGATCAGGCACCGCAACACGCCGTAAATCCCCCGGCTCCGGTGCAGCTTGTTTTCCAGCGCGGCCAGAGCGCTTTTCGTGAAAGAATCCATCACACACCGATTCCGCACGCAAGAAAAAACCTGACCGTTCAGGCAGGCTTCACACAGCGTTCCGTGGCGCGCCATTTTATAATTCGGGCACAGAAGCTGCAAATCATGGGCCGTATAAACCGCTGGGATGCGGTATTTTTTGATCACGTCTAAGATGGAAGGGGAAAGCTGGTGGTGGAACATGTGCAGGTGCACCAGGTCGGGCTTCGTATCGTGAACTAAGCGCTCAAATTTCTTTTTCGCTTCCGGGGAATATACAAAATTCCGGGCAAGGAGCAGCTGGCGGCCTAAGCTGTTTTTGCCGTTATAATTCACATTGCCCACAAAATAATCGCTGGATGGAGAAGGAACGTTTTTTTCGTCCGCCATGGAAAAATCGATCACCGTATGGCCGCGGGTTTCAAGCAGCCGCTTCATGGAAAAATAACAGGTTTCGCTGCCGCCTACCATGTAGTGGAACTTGTTTGCCATCAGCACACGCATCAAATGACACCCTACTTCATTTGTGTTTTTGTCTTTCGCAATAAAGTGGAAAGTGAAAAGTGGAAAGTGGAAAGTGGAAAGCTATATCGTTGAAAACCGTTTGCCTGCCACGCATAGCGAAGTCTGTTCAAATCTTCACTTTTCACTTTAATAATACGCCGCCAGGCTGCGCACTTCCTCCGCCGTCAGCTCCCGCCACTTGCCCCGGGGCAAATCGCCCAGATTCAGGGGGCCGAAACGAACCCGGCGAAGCTGCATCACCTGATGGCCCGTTTCCTCGAACATGCGGCGCACCTGGCGGTTTCTTCCCTCGTGAATGGTCACCAGCACCACGGTGGCCTCGGCTTCCAGCTTGATCACCCGCACCTTGGCCGGGGCGGTTTTATGATCGTCCAGCATCACGCCGGCGCGAAGCTGCCGTACCTCGTCCATGGTGACGCTGCCCGACACCCGGGCCAGATAGGTTTTATCCACCTGATGGGAGGGATGCAGCATGCGTTCCGTCAGGGTCCCGTCGTTGGTGAGCAGCAGCAGGCCTTCGCTGTCGTAGTCCAGACGGCCCACGGGGTACAGGCGCACGGGATAATCCCGGAAATGATCCAGCACGCACCGGCGGCCCTCGGGGTCGGACACGGTGGTCACTTCCCCGGCGGGCTTATGGTACATCACGTACCGCTTTTCCGCTTCGGGGCGGATCACCTGCCCATCCAGGCGCACCTCGTCGCCTTCCTCCACCTGGGTGCCCATTTCCGTGATTTTTGCGCCGTTCACCGTCACGCGGCCTTCGGCGATCATTTCTTCCGCTTTCCGGCGGCTGGCTACGCCGCACGCCGCCATATATTTTTGCAGGCGCATGTGTTCCTCCGAATTGTCCCGGCCGGGCCGGTTGTCTGTGTTCTTTATCCGAACTTCTTTTCCAGTTCCTCGTATTTTTCGTGGGTGATGAGGGCGTCGTGCTCGGTGCCCTCCAATTGCACCACATAGGTCCACCGGCCGTAGGGGGTGATATTTTTGATGCGGCGCAGGTTGATGATATAGCCCTTGTGGCAGCGGAAGAAGATTTCCGGGTCCAAACGGGCTTCGGTTTCGGACAGGGTTTCGCTGAGGACATAGCGCCCCCCGTTTTCGGTATAGATCACGGTGGCACGGTCCTCCCGCTGCACCAGCAGAATATCTTCCAGATCAATGAAGGAAACGCCGTCCTTGTGCCGCAGCATCAGGCGGCCCCCCGTGCTTCTGCTTTCGGCGGGGCGGGGAGATGGCACGGCCTCGGCGTTCACCCGATGCAGACGGTCATAAATGCGGCTCAGGGTCTGTTCCAGGCGATCCAGCTTGAAGGGCTTCACCAGGTAATCGAATGCGTACACCTCAAAGGCTTCGCCCATGTATTCCTCGTGGCCCGTGGCGAAGATCAGGATGCAGGCGGGATTCTGATCCTGGATCAGATGGGCGCACTCCACCCCCGTTTTGCCGGGCATGTCCACATCCAAAAACACCACCTGGGGGGTCAGCTTTTCGTACAGGGCCATGGCTTCCTCGCCGGTGACGGCTTCTCCCGCCACAAAAAAACCGTCCGTGGCCTGGATTTTTTTCCGCAGGATCAGCCGCATGCCGGGATCGTCGTCGGCAATGAGCACGGAAATCAGATCGTTGTCCTTCATGATGGTTTAATTGCCTTTCGTAAGATAATGGAAAGATCCTTTACGCCGCCTTCCATGTTTATTATACGACAGCAGTTACGGGAAAACAAGCGCCCGCAAAAGAAAATCCCCGCGCGCGGCGCGGGGAAAAGCTTTGATGTACGGATCAATCAGGCGGATTTTCTTCCGCAGCGTTTTACGGGCCGGCGGCCCAGGATCTCGCTGAAAATCACGCCCTGCAAAAGGGCTTTGGCGCGGAGGGCTTCCGTTTCCTCCTGAAGCGGCAGGAAATCGGCGGGCTTATCCTCCGGGCGCCGGTCCAGCATGTATTCGTGGCAGCAGTCCTCGCCTTCGGTGCCCTTGCCCTCTATGCCCATGACAGGGGTATGCATATGGGCTTCCAGCGGCTTGGTTTCGTGGCGTTTTGCCGGGGCGGGCTGGTTGGACTGGGACGCGAAGGAGGAACGCATTCGCTGGCCGTCCCGCTGATCCCAGTTTTCTTCCTCGTCGTCCCAATCATCCCGGTGGCTCACGGACGAGGCGGCGGGCTGGGGCGCGGCCTTAAGCTGCGCCTGCTGTCGGGCGTACTGCTCCGCGGTCTTCTGCCGGGCTTTCTCCTGATCTTCCTGCAGCTTGGCTTTTGTCGCCTGGTTTTTCCTGGCTTTGCTGATGGCGGAAACGGCCCACCACAGAATCACGATGATGACCCATGCAAAGGGCATGGCGCGGCCTCCTTTCTGGTCAGAGTTGAGAGCTGAACGGAGAGAGTTGAGAGCGGAGAGTTGAGAGTTGAGATTCATTTTGTTTTTCGCTTTTACCCTGTAAATCCAGTGAATGGAATGTATGCACTATCTATATCTCAACTCTCAACTCTTTGCACGGGGCCTTCCGGCCCGGCCTTCACTGAAAACCAGCCCAAGGGCAGGTTTTCCAGGCGTTTCGGCCCTCTCAACTCTAAAGATTTTACTTCTTTCCGTCCAGAGGCTTGGGGGCGTCTGTATTGGGCGCGGCGGCCTTGGCGATGCCGGTGCGCATTTCGGTATCGGCGATGGTGTTCTGCATCTGGTAGTAGTCCATCACGCCTAACTTGCCTTCGCGGAGCGCTTCGGCCATGGCCAGAGGCACCTTGGCTTCGGCTTCCACAACCTTCGCGCGCATCTCCTGCACGGCGGCCTTCATTTCCTGTTCGTGGGCCACGGCCATAGCGCGGCGTTCCTCGGCCTTGGCCTGGGCGATGCGCCGGTCGGCCTCGGCCTGATCCATCTGCAGCTGGGCGCCGATGTTGCGGCCCACGTCGATGTCGGCGATATCGATAGAGAGGATTTCGTAAGCGGTGCCCTTGTCCAGGCCCTTTTCCAGCACGGTCTGGGAAATGGAATCGGGGTTTTCCAGAACGGCCTTGTGGGTGGTGGAGGAACCGATGGTGGTCACGATGCCCTCGCCGACGCGGGCGATGATGGTTTCCTCGCCGGCGCCGCCCACCAGGCGCTCGATGTTGGTGCGCACGGTAACGCGGGCCTTGGCGCGGAGCTCGATGCCGTCCTGGGCGATAGCGGCCACAGGGGGCGTTTCAATCACCTTGGGCAGAACGCTCATCTGCACGGCCTGGAGCACGTCGCGGCCCGCCAGGTCGATGGCGCAGGCGGTGGTAAAGCTCAGGTTGATGCTGGCCTGCTTGGCGGAAATCAGGGCGTTGATGACGCGCTCGACGTTACCGCCTGCCAGGAAGTGGGTTTCCAGCATGTCCGTGGTCACGTCCAGGCCCGCTTTCCGGGCTTTGATGTAGGCGTTCACGATCTTCTGGGGAGAAATGCGGCGGAACCGCATACCGATCAGGGAAACGATCTTCACCGGCGCGCCGGACGCCCGGGCGTTGATCCACAGCCCTAAGGGCACATAGCGGAAGAACACGGCGGCGACTACGATGGCCACCACAATGATGATCAGCCATACAAACATGAAATCAGGAACCATTTTTCAAGCCTCCTTTAAGTGGTCGTTTTTTATGCTTTCCTTACAATGATCTTATTGCCCTCTACCTGCTGCACCTTGACCTTAACGCCTTTTTCCAGGTAGCTGCCTTCGCTGACCACGTTCAGCCGCACGCCGTCGAACACGGCGATGCCCACGGGGTTGAGCACGGTATCGGTGACGCCTTCCTTGCCGGTCAGGGCTTCAGCTTCCTCGTGCTCCGCGGGCTGGGTCACTTCGTTTAAGATCAGCGCGGATTTGCTCAGCTTGCCCGTGGCGGCGGACTTCACGGAAATGGATATGGATATGCCCGCCAGCGCCAGGGCGATCAGCGTCACCGCCAGCCCCGCCACCGGGCCGTAGGTGTTCCAGGTGAGGGCGATACCGATCACCAGCAGCACGATACCCGAAATGCCGGGCAGCCCGAAGCCGGGCACGAATACCTCCACAACCAGCAGCGCCACCCCCGTGATGAGGCATAGAATCAGGGGCAGGTTTGTCAGGATCACGTTCAACACATCTTCCATCGGCATCCCTTCCTTTCTCGCCGGTTTTCATAGCCGTATTGTAGCATGATTTTTCCCGGCAGAAAAGGCGCTTTGCTCCAAAACCGCTTTTGGACGTTCAAAATGTCACTTGGATGGGTATTTGTAAGGAAAACCCGAGGCGGGCGGGGCGATTGCCGCGCTCTGTCCCGACCTGGGTTTTCCGTGTTACGTTGGGTCTGCTGTCGTAGAGGCGCATATTATCCGCCCCTACAGCCGAAAAAACTGACGCGGCACATAAACCCAGGGGAGGATAACGTACATGCAGAGAAATGCAAAGGGGACGGCTCTCCAGAATGCATAGCAGTCTTGAACCATCCCCATGTTCTCTTAATGGAAAAATATTTTTCTATCGGCTTGGATATAATGAAATATACGCCCCTCGTGATCCACTATTAATCCACAAGTCTATTTTTCTTGCGTCTTGTGCGGAAAGTGGATAATTTATTTCATTAATTTTACGCTACTTCCATTGCTATCATACATTGTTAATATTCCGCCCGAGTACATGTAGTTGTATGTTGACGTAGTAATAAGCGTAAACTTTATTTCGTTATTCGTATGTGACCAATTAACAGGAAATCCATACACTGAACCCGTGCCATCAGAACGAAGCACCATGTCATTAATTCCTATGGCGCTTTTTTCACCTTGTAGAACCCAATGTCCATCAAGCGCGGATGAACTACAAGCGCATAATAGCATCGACACCATAAGCAATACAGCTATAATAATTGTCTTCTTTATCTTCATGTTTTATTCCTCTCAATCAAAATAAGATAATTTGCAATGGTCTGAAAATCAAGCGGCCACAGTTTCGCTGTCACCCAAGAATCTTTCTCCGGTTCTGGTTGCAGCGGTTCTACGCCTATTCCAGTAGAAGATATAATTCCTCCATTCTAAGGTGGTATTTCTGCAACCATTGTTGCACACTTTGAACAATTGGAGCGAAGTCCGTTCTTCAAAGCGGGATTGGAAATCGCCAAATTCTCTACTTTGAATACCTCCTCTCTGGAAACTCAGACTTCTTGTTTAAGAGATATTATATCTGTATTCCAGATAAAAGTCAATATCCGAAATCCAGATAAACCATAATAGCATCCGAGGTGATCATTATGGTTTATCCGAATATTCGCGCGCTTCGGGAGGACAGCGACCTTCGACAGCGGGAATTGGCGGAGGTGCTTCACGTTTCCCAAAACACATACTCGCAGTACGAAAACGGGGTGATTGAATGGACCGCCCCGCATTTAGTTAAATTAGCTGATTATTATCATGTCAGCGTTGATTATTTATTGGGGCGAACGCGCAAAAAAGAAGTAAACCGATAGAAGCACTCTTTAACTGGCTTATAAATGTACACTGGACAGTTCGAGACCCCCTATGCCCTTTGGTTTGTTCGATGGGCATACTAGGCCTTCTTCGTGCTACTCGTTGATTTGCCACCAGCCCTTTTTCGGGGAGCCCTGGCGGGTGATCGTCCCGTCGCTTTTCAGCCCGGCCAGCAGCCGTTCCACCTGACGGGAAGAAAGGTTCATCAGGTCAGCAATTTCCTTTGCGGAAGCGCGAGGCTTCCGGCGCAGGATCATCAAAAGTGCTTCTCTTTTTTCTCCGACATTTTCTCCGACATTCTTCCCGACATTTTCTACGACATGCCGGTTTTGATTCTCCTTGATTTCTTTCAGCGCGTCCCGGATCACCGAAAGCATGAAGGCAACAAAAACGGCGGAATCGCCCTGGGTGTTGGCGGCGTTCAGGGCTTCGTAATAACCGGTCTGACGCTCGTGAATGAGGGTCTCCACCGGCAGCCAGGCGAAAATGGGCTTCCAGCGCTGCAAAATCAGCGATTGCCAGAAGCGGCCCGTGCGTCCGTTGCCGTCGGCGAAGGGGTGAATGAACTCAAATTCATAATGAAAGATGCAGCTTTTGATTAGGGGATGCGCGGAGGACGTGCGAAGCCAGGAAAACAATTGGGTCATCACCTCCGGCACATAGGCGGCGGGGGTGCCCGCATGGATCAACTGCCCGTTCTGGAATACGCCCACGTTGCCGCTGCGGAACCGTCCCGATTCCGGCGTTACATCCCGCGTCATCAGGCCGTGAACGGTCAATAAATCCTCCATGGAGCAGGGATCAAACGCACTCATGCGCTCATAGGCTTCATAGGCGTTCTTCACTTCCCGTATGTCCTTGGGCGGCCCTAACACCCGCTTTCCGTCGATCACGTCCGTCACCTGATCCAGGGACAGGGTGTTCTGTTCGATGGCAAGGGAAGAATAAACGGTGCGGATGCGGTTCTCCCGCCGCAGGCGCGGGTCAGGAGATAACCCGGCATTTACTGAAACCATGCCGATCAATTCGCCGATTTCGATGGACAACTCGGCGATTTCATCGGTCATGTGAAAGGGTGGGGAATAATGGTCGCTCATGCTGGTACTTCCTTTTTTCCGGCTGCATATTCGTAAATCAGGGACTTTTTATAGGCGCCGATTACTTCAATATCCAATACCGTCCGTCAGATCAACCGATACCATGATACCATGAAAACACGTAAATATCAATCAATCAAGGGCTTTACGTTTCTCTTTATATGCTGTCGTCTTTGCAAACATAGAGGGACAGTTCGAGACTCCTGTACGCCCCCAAATAATGAAAGACGCTGGCACCGAATCGATGCCAGCGTCCATTTTGATGAGAATCCTTTTGATGGGGCAATCATGCGGGGATTATTCAGCGTTCACGGAAACGATGCGTCCCTGGCCGTAGGGATTCTCATAGCCTTCGCCCACAACGCCGCCCAGGGTGCCGGTGATGTAGTCGATCAGCACCTGATTGTCCAGCTTCACAGATTCCTGCAGCACGGGGCAGCCCTTGAACATGGTGTAGCCGTCGCCCGCGTCGAGGAGCTGGTAGTCATGGGACACGACCTTGTAGGTCTTAGCGGGGTCGATGGGTTCGCCGGCCACCAGCACGTTGCGCACGCGGCGTGTCATGGTATCGTCCACCTTGACGAACATGCCGTTTTCGTCCTGGACGCAGGGGGAGGGGATGGTGGGATCCACTTCAAAGGTGAGGCCCGCCACATGGTCGAAGCCGCCAAACTGATCGGGCATGGAATGGACGCTCCATTCCAGGGCGTCCAGCACCTGCTGGCCGGTAGCTTCGATGACGGTGAGGCTGTTGCCGAAGGGGTGCACCTTCAGGATGTCGTTCAGGGTGATATCGCCCTTGTTGATGGACACGCGGATGCCGCCGCCGTTGACCAGCGCGATGTCGGCGTCGCCGGACTGATCCAGATAAGCGTCGGCGCACAGGTCGCCTAAGTTGGTTTCGGTGTTGCGGATGATGCGAACGGGCTTGCCGTCGGCGGTGGTGGTGTAGGGATCGTTGATGATCAGATCCACGGTGGTGGAAGCCACGACGGTCTTCAGTTTTTCGTCCAGCACGCCGGAAGCGGCGGCCACGGCTTCGCTGGCGGGGTTATCGAGGCCCAGCAGCGCGGGGGCGGCGACATCCTGGTTCCAGGAATAAAGCTTGGAGGAAATCTTGCCGTCTTTGGCGATGGTCAGGGCGCCGATGTTGGCCATTTTGGTGCCGCAGCCGGTGCGGACCACGTCCTGGCCGTCCTTGTTCTTCATGACCACCTGCTCGGTATCGTGGCTGTGGCCGTCCAGCATGGCGTCGATACCGGTGGTGTTGGCGATCACGTCGGCATACCGCCAGGGGCGGCATTCCTCTTCATCGCCCAAATGGGCCATGACGATCACGTAATTGGCTCCCTCGGCCCGGGCGTCGTCCGCGGCCTTCTGTACGGCGGCATACAGGGCTTCGCCGGTGGTGTCCTGCATGAAGGCGTAAATGTATTCGCCGTTTTCATTCATGAAGTACTTGGGGGTGGAGGTGCGGGGGGTGGTGGGGGTGGTCACGCCGACGAAGGCGATCTTCACGCCGTTAAATTCCTTGATGGCGTAAGGGGCGAAGAGCAGCTCGCCTTCCTTATTGAAGTTGCAGCTCAGGTAGGGAAAATTGGCCTTTTGGGTCAGCGCCAGGAAACGATCCACGCCGTAGTCGAATTCATGGTTGCCGGGGATGGCGAGATCGTAGCCCACGGCGTTCATGATGTCGATGATGGCTTCGCCGGTGGTCATGGTGCCGATGGGTTCGCCCTGGATGGCGTCGCCGTCGTCCACCAGCAGCACGTAGTTGTCCTTGGACAGGTACTGCTTCACGGCGTACAGACCGGCGTAGCCCCAGCCCTGGTCGATGCCGCAGTGCACGTCGCTGGTGTACAGGATCACAAGATCTTTATCCAGCTGGGGGGCTTCTTCCGCGAAAGCGGCGCAGCCCAGCAGCAGGGACAGCGCGAGGATCAAGCTCAGGATTCTTTTCATGTTCTCTCCTCCTTAATGAATGTATGGGTATGGATTTGCTTCTATTTTACCGCAAACGGCACAGATTTGCAATGTGTTGGAGAAAAGTTCTTTTTTCCGCGTTTCCCCAAATACATACTCCCAGTACGGAAACGGTTTCCCGCGGCTGCCCCGGAATCCCCCTTTCCGTTCGATTTCTTGCTTGACCGCCGCGCCGGGGCGGGTTTATAATAATGGAACGGAAAATCACTGCCCGGCCGGGCGGAAAAATTTTTCCGTGAACCGATTACATTTCTTGCAAGAAATGGGAAGGATATATCGTTGTATGAGTGAGCGGACGCAGACCGCCCGTATGGACGAGGGGCGATTTGAGGCGCTGTACGAGAAATACGCCAACGACGTATTGCGGGTCAGCTATTTTTATTTGGGCGACCGGCACCAGGCCGAGGACGTGACCCAGGACGTATTCGTGCGGCTGCTGACCAGCGCCCCCGATTTGGAGGAGGGCCACGAAAAGCCCTGGCTGCTGAAAGTGGCCCTGAACCGGTGCCGGGACATCTGGCGCGCCGCGTGGGTCAGGCGCGTGGTGCTGGGCAGCCCGGCCATGGAGCTGGCCCCCGCCCCGGACCGGATGGACGAAAACCTGGAAAAGCAGGCGCTGCTGGAAAGCATCCGCCGCCTGCCGACGGACTTCCGGGACGTGATCTTACTGCATTATTATCAGGGCTACGGCATCACGGAAATCGCGGAAATGCTGCATGTGCCGGAGGGCACCATTTCCAGCCGCCTGAGCCGGGGCCGCAAAAAGTTAGAGGATATTTTGAAGGAGAGGGACGCGCAATGAAAAGCGTGGAAGAAAGGCTGCATACCTTGCCCGATATTGCCGAAAACAGCGGCCTTCAAGCCGACGAACAGCTGAAACGGAAGATCCTGCGGGTCGCGCGGGAAAAGGAAGCGCCCCGGCGCGCCTTGATGCCCCGTCTGGCTGCCGCCGCGTGCGCCCTGATCGTACTGGTCGGGGCGGCTGCTTTCGCCTTGCCCGCCCTGCGGGATAACGGCCCCGTGCCCATCCAAAAGCCCTTGATTGAAAGCTACCCGGCGGGCAGCCTGAGCATTGGCGAGATCACGGCCATGGATGTGCCCCCGGGCAGCATCACCATCCGTTCCTCCAAGAATCCTTCCTACCGCAGCATTTGGGCCCCCATGAGCGGCGGCAACTTCCCCCTGATCGGCGTGAACGGCCGCTATTACCGGCTGCTGACCAACCCCACCTCTGTTTCCGGATCACTCCTGGGCCAGAGCCTTGGCACGGTGGATACCTTTACCAGCGAACCGGCCCTGGCGGGCAAGAGCGGCATTTGCTCCAACGTGGTGGCGCAGGGCGAAACCGTATACGCCGTCAACGGCATGAACGGAGCCATGGCCGCCGCCAATGTGAACGGTCAGATGCGGGTGTTCCAGCGGGTATCCTTCGGGGACAACGCCCTGGTGGGCAAGGAATCCCTTGCCGACACCCTGAAAGCACCCAACGCCGTAGCCCTGGAGCTGTCCGGCGTGGGCACGGTGAACGACGCTTCCACTGCCCAGCATCTGGTGAGCATCCTGGTGAAAAACGCCTCCTTCCTGCGGGCGGGCGGCAGCGAAACCAACCAGTCCCTGCTGATCCAGCTGCAAAACGGCATTGTGCTGCAAATGGCCGTCAACGGCGAGCGCCTGATCGCCTGCGGCACATGGGCCTGCCCGGAATTCTTTGAAGCGTTCCAGGAAGCCATGCAGTAAAAAAGTAAAGATGAGCGCACGGGCGGAGCCGTGGCGCGTCCTGCCGCTTCCGAATGGTAAAGCGGCAGGCATCCAAAAGAAAGGATGATTTTTGCCGCAGGCGATTCAGGGAGAGTATGACGGCACAGCCATCAGGCTTCTGGAAAAGATTGCGGCAAAACCGAATCAGCGAGCAATGGATCACCCGTTTCCCGAAGAATTCCCGATCATCCGCGATTCCGGCTTGACCTTTACAAGGAAGGTTGTGCCGGGATTTTTTCTGTGAAAAGCCCGCAAGCGTCTTCTTGCGTCCCGGTCTTGAATCTGGTATACTGGTCCTGGAGGATTATGACAGTATGAAGAAAAACCAGCAAGTGCTATTATCCGTCATGGGCTGGACCCATGACGACGACGACCCTACGGATTCCGTGCGGCTGCTGACCACGGGCACCCTGTCCGGCGAACAGGACCGCTGGCGCATCGATTACACCGAAACCCAGCCGGACAACGAGAGCAGCGACGTGATCCTGACCATGGGCAAGGGCGTGGTGACCATGCAGCGCACGGGGCCTTACGGCACCAGCATGGTGTTTGAGCAGGGCCACCGCTACGAGGGCTCCTACCGCACGCCCTTCGGCAATCTCGACATGGGCGTATTTCCCACCCACGTGAAATACAAGGTGGATGACGGCCAGACGGGGCAGGTGGATTTGACCTATCAATTGGATTTGCAGGGTCAGTTCGCCGCCATGCACGAATTGCGCATCCGCTTCTGCCCGGCGGGGAAGACATGAGCGTTTTGACGCCTTGGCGTCAGGCCCTGCGTCCGCTGATCCCCAAGGGGTTTCTCCGCCGGGATCAGGGGGACGGCCTGTTCGTCAGCGATTATCCCCGGTATGAGGACGCGGATGCCGTATCCGCCCGCATTGAAAAAGCGGGCTTTCGCGTAACCGTCACGGACGGCCTAGCCCGCATCGTCCCGGCAGCGGAAACCTTAGCCGCCCTGCTGGATGCCGCGCCCGCCTGTACGTCCGCCGTGACGGATGAAAACCTGTTTCTGCACAGCCTGGCCCGCAGGATCGCGGAGGCGGACGCGCCCCTGACCCCGGAAAACGAAAAAGCGGTATGGACGGCCCTGAAATTTCTGGACGCGGAGGATATGAGCGGCTTATACCGTTTCCTTTCTCCCGCCGCCGCCCTGGCACAGCGGAAGCACCTTTTTTTACCTGCTGGCCTGGGGAGGATGATCCTGCGCTGTATGTCAGAGTGCATAGTTCAGAGTTGAGAGTTGGGAGTTGAGAGTTGAGAGTTGAGATGATAGATAGTCTTTGATATCTATCTTCTTTAATAAATAAAGCGCTGCCAATGGCGTTCCTACCACGGATGTGGCTCCGGAGATCGCTAAAAGTTGACAGCGCTTCCAGCGGCATCGTATCACAGCAAGAGAATCATGTCAATAGGCTTGAAAGCATCATCCCAGGACAAGAACTGCTGGTAAATAATCTCAACTCTCAACTCCAAACTCTCAACTCTCTCAATATCTTCGCTTCACCAACATTTCATCAGGGGAGGTCTCGCCATGCTCATCACCTATCACGGCCATTCGGAATTTTACTTGGAGGGGGCCAACGGCTTTGCCCTGCTCACCGATCCCTACGACGATCATGTGGGCTATCCCATGGGCGAATACCGCTGCGACGCAGTGACGGTGACCCACGGCCACGGAGATCACAATTTTACCCAAAAGGCCCTGGGCACGCCCGCCATCATCGACAGCGCCGGGGTATGGCATCCCGCCCCGGAGGTGAAGGTCACCGCCATCCCCTCCGTTCACGACGACGCAAACGGGGCCAAGCGGGGCAAAAACCTGCTGATGAAGATCGAAATGGAGGGCCTGACCCTGGCCCACTTGGGCGACCAGGGCGTGGCCCTGACCCCGGAGCAGCTTTCCGCCCTGGGCAAAATCGACATCCTGATGCTGCCCGTTGGCGGCTTCTACACCATCGACGCCAAAACGGCTTACGAAATCGTGAAAGCCGTCCATCCCCGGATCACTATCCCCATGCACTACAAAACCTCCGTCAACGCCGGTTGGCCCATCGCCGACGAAACGGAATTCCTGCGCCTGATGGCCAAGCCAAACCTCGCCCCCCTGCCCCTCCTGCGGGTAACCAAGGGCGATTTGAGCGAACAGCCTGATTTGGTGATGCTGGAGTGGGGAAAATAACAGAAAACAGCATACATGAACCGCACCCCATTTGCTTAGACACGTATGGTCTGTGAATAACAAAGGGGGTGCGGTTTATGATTGTATCAGGGCAACTTTGCAAAGAACGGGTCTTCCGGAATTATCCAAATGGTTTCCGCAGCGCCATGAGCCAGCACGCCGTTCCCGCCGCCGCCCACAGGTACAGCCACAGGGGCGGGGCGGCTTCCTTCTCATTCTCCTGCGGCCAGGGGCCAGAGGGAAAGGACGCGCCGGGCTCCGTATCGAAAGGAGCGCTCCGGTACGGCTTCCGCCGCGATGAGAGGGATCGTGGTGAGGGCTTGGCCTTGGTCGGTGAGCCTTGCCGTGCCGATCACCTGGCCCTTTTTCACCCCGGCGGGCAGAGCATCGGGCAGATCGATCAGCAGATCAGGCCAGGCGGTGTCGGGCACGGGGGCGGAAACGTCGCTTTGGGCGACGACGCGCACAGCGTCCCGCACGCCGCCGGACACGGGGATTTCCCGCACGGTCTCCCCGGCGGAGAGCACCGTGACCATCTGCCAGTTGTCAAACCCTTTATCCAGCAGCGCCGCGGCTTCATCGAACCAGTCGGGGCAGTTCAGCACCACGCCGATCAATTCCAGCCCGTCCCGCTCGGCCGCGAAGACCAGGCAGCGGCCCGCCGCCTTGGTGTAACCCGTTTTCACGCCCAAGGCTCCGGCATAAGTGGAAAGCAGCTTGTTTTTGTTGGTCAGCACCCGGTCGTATTCGTGATCGGCCCAGGGCAGGGACGCCCGCTGGGTGCCTACGATTTCCCGGAATTGGGGGTTCTTCATGGCCTCCCGGGCGATGAGCGCCAGATCCCAGGCGGTGGTGTGGTGGCCGTCTGCGGGCAGGCCGTGGGGCGTTGCGAACACCGTGTTTTCACAGCCGATTTCCGCCGCCCTTTCCGTCATCATGCGGCAAAAATCCTCCACGGAACCGCCGATGTGCTCCGCGATGGCCACCGCCGCGTCGTTGCCGCTGGCCAGCATGAGGCCGTAGAGCATCTGCTCTAAGGTCAATTGCTCGCCCAAGCCCAAATAAATGCTGGTGCCCGGCACGCCAAAGGCGTTTTTTCCGGCGGTGACGGTGTCGGAGAGGCTTCCGTTTTCCAGGGCCACCAAAGCGGTCATGATTTTGGTGGTGGAGGCCATGGGCAGGGCTTCGTGGGCGTTGTTTTCGTACAGCACCCGGCCGGTTTTCGCTTCGATCAATATTTCAGACCGGGCTTCTCCCAGCGCCGCCGCGGGCAGCAGGAGCAAAAGCAGCGCCAGACAAAACAGCGCTTTTTTCATACCTGCGCCCCTTCCTGCGCCGCGTTTTCTTTTTTGGGGATCAGGGCTTTGATGTCCTCCAGCAGCTGAGGCGCGCAGTTCACCGCCCGCTCCCAGGCGGTCAGATGCTGGGCGGGAAGCACCTTCACCCCGTCCGGCCCCACCACCAGGAACCCCACCGGCTGCACCGACACCCCCGCGCCGGTGCCTCCGGCAAAGGGCGTGTCCGTCTCCGGCAGCCTGTTCAGGTCGTATTCCCCGCCGCCCGCCAAAAATCCAAAGCTGACACGGGACACGGGAATGATGGTGGGCCCGTTCACGGTGGGGATGGGCTCCCCGATCACCGTGTTCACGTCCACCATGTCCTTGATGTTTTCCAGGGTGGTCTGCATTAAATCGCCGATGGGATGAGACATAAAGCACCTCCAGATTTTTTGTGAGAAACTGCACAGAGTTGAGATAAAGATAGCTGATATATTTGGATTCCTGAACGAGCAGACTATATCATCTCCACTCTCAACTCCCAACTCTCAACTCTGTTTTTGCCCTCTTTTCCATATGATCCAAGCCGCTAACAGTATGCCCAATCGGCTTTCCGCTATGCATACGGCCCGCAGCGCCGTTTTTCCGCCCAGGGCGGGGACGCACCGAAAGCGCAGACGGGGCAAGGCGCCGCCGATGGCTCGCAGCGTTCCGGCAGCCAGGGCCAGGGCTGCCGCGTCCTGTCCGCCCAGGCGCAGGGCCACGTTCATGGCGTTCACACGTACCAGCCGCCCCAGGGCCGCGTTTTTGCCGTTGGATTTAAGCAGCCGCCCCAGCAGCTTCACGCCAAGGGCCGCCCGGTTTTTTCTTTGGGGGAGGGGCAGGCTTTTCCCGTGAAAGGCCGCTGTCAGCCGCAATTGTCCCGCCGCGCCGCGTCCTAAAGAAAAATCCGCCTGTTCCCGCAGGCCCCAGACCATCATGCCTACCGCGCCCCGGGGTCCGTTTTCATCCCACTGCAGCCGGACGCCCACCCGCACAGGCGTGATCAGCAGCAGAAAAACCGCCGTCAGCAGCCAAACCATCATG
Source organism: Clostridia bacterium (assembly GCA_017448975.1). Lineage (GTDB taxonomy): Bacteria > Bacillota > Clostridia > Christensenellales > Aristaeellaceae > RUG563. The sequence continues at coordinate 58,272 of JAFSKN010000029.1, read as the reverse complement.
CGCCCTCCCTTCCTGTTCTCTTCTCTATTCTGGCGATCTGTGGAAAAAACCATACAAAAAAAGGCCCCGGAAAATCCGGGACCCATGGGGAGAAAGAACGCGAATTACCACGACCAAGAGAAGTGGGTGTAGACGGGGTTGCTGTCGTACTCATAGGTGCCGTCCGAATACCGGACGCCGGTGATGGCAATGTACACACCCCAAACATTTCTGATTGTGGCGTTTTTAAAGAAAACCTCGGGGCACAGGATGGATTCATAGGCCCGGATATCCTGCTTCAGGGAGACGGTTTCCGTGGGACCGTTCTGGTTACCGTACTCATCGTGGGTATAGTAGGTCATTTCGTAGGATTTCACGGATTTGTAGGAATTCGAGTTCTTGACTTGAGCCCGGAACGATAAGGTTTTGGTGCTCACCAGTCTGATGCTCCAGTCTTTTTCGTCATAGACGGCAAAATCCATGGAAACACCGGAAGCGAACGAGGTGAGCGGGATGGACAGAACGAGCACGAACAGGAACAAAACAGCCAACGCTTTTTTCATCATGAACAGCTTCCTTTCCTTCTATTGATTGATGGGCATACTATTTCACCTGTATCTTACCATAGGTTCATTATTCTGTCAAGGACTAAATGAAATTAGTCCTTGATGGTCCAGTAGCCATAGGAGGGGTTGGAACCGAGGGGGGACGGACAAAAGGAGTACGAACAGGCACAAAACAGTCAGCGTCTTTTTCATATGAACAGGATCCTTTCCGCCAGCGTATTTGAACGATTCCTTCAAGATCATGATACAGAATACCATATATTTAGATGCCTGTACAGCCCTCAAAATGCAAAATTGGCAAAAAAGATAGTAAAAAAAGGCCGCAAACCGACCTTTTTTCCCATTCGCTTGCTTGACAGATACGGACAAATAGCCGTATAATGTTGAATTGGAGAAGAAGCGGAAACACACACGGGATTTCCGCATCTTATAATTCTTAAGGAGGACTGATCCCCATGGCTATCAAATTGACCATTGACGGTAACGGGGCGGTTAGCCACATCGCGTATGCATTCAGCGACGTAGCCGCGATTTACCCCATCACGCCGTCCTCCACCATGGCCGAGTACATCGACGAGTGGGCCGCGCAGGGCCGCAAAAACCTGTTTGGGCAGACCGTTCATGTGGCTGAAATGCAGAGCGAAGCCGGCGCTGCCGGCGCCGTGCACGGCTCTCTGGCCGCCGGTGCTCTGACCACCACCTTTACCGCCTCCCAGGGCCTGCTGCTGATGATCCCCAACATGTACAAGATCAGCGGCGAGCTGCTGCCCGGCGTGTTCCATGTTTCCGCCCGCGCCCTGGCCGCCCATGCCCTGAGCATTTTCGGCGACCATGCCGACGTGATGGCCTGCCGTCAGACCGGCTTTGCCATGCTGGCCTCCGGCTCCGTTCAGGAAGCCCACGATATGGCCCTGGTCGCTCACCTGAGCGCCATCAAGGGCAGCGTTCCCTTCCTGCACTTCTTCGACGGCTTCCGCACCAGCCATGAAATCCAGAAGATCGACGCCTGCGAGCTGGACGAGATCGCCAAGCTGGTGGATTGGGACAAGATCGCTGCCTTCCGCGCCAGCGCCCTGAACCCCGAGCATCCCCATCAGGCGGGCACCGCCCAGAACCCCGACATCTACTTCCAGAACCGCGAAGCCGCCAACAAGTACTACAACGCCATTCCCGAAATCGTGGAAGCGTACATGGGCGAAGTGGCCAAGGTGACCGGCCGCGCCTACAAGCTGTTCGATTACTACGGCGCGCCCGACGCTGAAGAAGTCATCGTCGCCATGGGTTCCGGCTGCGAAGCCATCCAGGAAACCATCGACGTGCTGCTCAAGCAGGGCAAGAAGATCGGCGTGGTGAAGGTGCACCTCTATCGTCCCTTCTCCGCCAAGCACTTCCTGGCTGCCGTGCCCGCCACCTGCAAGAAGATCGCGGTGCTGGACCGCACCAAGGAGCCCGGCTCCCTGGGCGAGCCTCTGTTTGAAGACGTGGTGGCCGTGCTGGCCGAAAACGGCCGCAAGGACATCGAAGTCGTGGGCGGCCGCTACGGTCTGGGCAGCAAGGAATTCAACCCCACCATGGTCAAGGCTGTGTATGACAACCTGGCCAAGGCGCAGCCCAAGAACCACTTCACCGTCGGCATCAACGACGACGTGACCGGCACCAGCCTCGAGCTGGGCGACCTGCTCATCGCCGCTCCCGCCGGCACCGTGTGCTGCAAGTTCTACGGCCTGGGCTCCGACGGCACCGTGGGCGCCAACAAGAACTCCATCAAGATCATCGGCGACCATACCGATAAGTATGCGCAGGCGTACTTCGCCTATGACTCCAAGAAGTCCGGCGGTCTGACGGTAAGCCATCTGCGTTTCGGCGACGTGCCCATCCGCAGCACCTACCTGATCGACGCGGCCGACTTCATCGCCTGCCACAATCCCGCCTATGTGACCATGTACGACATGGTTTCCTCCCTCAAGGACGGCGGCACCTTCCTGCTCAACTCCCAGTGGGAGCCCGACGACATGGACACGCATCTGCCCGCCGCCATGAAGCAGCTGCTGGCCAAGAAGCACGCCAAGTTCTACACCATCAACGCCATCGAGCTGGCCGCGAAGGTGGGCATGGGCGGACGCATCAACACCATCATGCAGGCCGCGTTCTTCAAGCTGGCCAACATCATCCCCTACGAGGATGCCGACCAGTACATGAAGGCGTATGCCAAGAAGACCTACGGCAAGAAGGGCGACGCGGTTGTCCAGAAGAACTGGGACGCCATCGACATCGCCATTTCCGGCCTGAAGGAAGTCAAGGTTCCCGCTGAATGGGCCAACGCCACCACCGGCGCCGTGCCTGTGAAGGTGGAAGCCAGCGAATACTTCGACACCCTGATCCGGCCCATCCTGGCCCAGGAAGGCGACCAGCTGCCCGTCAGCGCGTTCGACCCCCGCGGCTTCGTGGAGACCGGCACCACCAAGTACGAAAAGCGCGGCATCGCCGTGAAGGTGCCCGAATGGGATCCCAGCCTGTGCATCGGCTGCGCCATGTGCTCCATCGTGTGCCCCCACGCCGCCATCCGCACCATCTACACCGCCGAGGGCGCGCAGGTGCCCGAAGGCTATGTGACCAAGAAAGCCGTCGGCAAGGAATTCGCGGGCCTGCAGCTGCGTGTGCAGGTATCTCCCCTGGATTGCACCGGCTGCGCCAACTGCGTGGAAGTCTGCTTGGGCAAGAAGAAGGACGATCCCACTCAGAAGGCCCTCACCATGAAGTCCCTGGATTCCCAGCGCAAAGAAGAAGCCAATTGGGAATTCGCCATGACGGTGCCCGAAATCGCCGACCGCATCGAAAACAAAGCGACCATCAAGAACAGCCAGGCCCTCAAGCCGCTGTTTGAGTTCTCCGGCGCCTGCGCGGGCTGCGGCGAGACTCCCTATGTGAAGCTCGTTACCCAGCTCTTCGGCGACAGGATGATCATTGCCAACGCCACCGGCTGCTCCTCCATCTACGGCGGCTCCGCTCCCACCTGCCCCTACACCGTGAACGAAAAGGGCCACGGTCCCGCCTGGGCCAACAGCCTGTTTGAAGACAACGCCGAGTTCGGCTTCGGCATGAACCTGGCCACCGCTCAGCGCCGCGCCAAGCTGGCCGAAAACGTGGAAAAGCTGATCGCCGTGGAATGGGCGCAGCAGTCCATCAAGGACGCCGGCAAGGAATGGCTGGAGAACATGGACGACGCTGAGGGCAGCCGCGCCGCTGGCGACAAGCTGCTGGCCGCCTGCAAGGACGGCATCGACATGACCGGCGTTGTGTACGAGGGCAAGGACCTGACCGGCACCGAATGCCACTGCGAAGCCTGCGAACTGGCCCGCAAGGTCATCGCGGACGCCGATCTGCTCACCAAGAAGTCCATCTGGATTTTCGGCGGCGACGGCTGGGCCTATGACATCGGCTACGGCGGCGTGGATCACGTGCTGGCCCAGAACCAGGATGTGAACGTGCTGGTGCTCGACACCGAAGTGTACTCCAACACCGGCGGACAGGCCTCCAAGTCCACCCCCACCGGCTCGGTCGCGAAGTTCGCCGCCGCCGGTAAGCGCACCAAGAAGAAGGATCTGGGCATGATGGCCATGAGCTACGGCTACGTGTACGTTGCCACCGTCGCCATGAGCGCCAATCCCGCCCAGCTGATCAAGGCCATGATCGAAGCCGAGAAGTATCACGGCCCGTCCCTGATCATCGCTTACGCGCCCTGCATCAACCATGGTATCAACATGAGCAAGGCCCAGGCCGAAATCAGGAAGGCTGTGGCTGCCGGTTACTGGCCGCTGTACCGCTACAATCCCGATCTGGATCAGCCTCTCACCATCGACAGCAAAGACCCCACCGAAAGCTATCAGGACTTCATCCGCGGCGAGACCCGTTACCAGACGCTGCTGAAGATGTTCCCCGATGCCGCCGAAAAGCTCTTTGCCCAGAACGAAGAGGACGCCAAGGTCCGTCTTGCCAACTACAAGCGGATGGCTGGCAACTGATTCTTTCCGGAAACATAACCTCGGGGCTGTCTCGCATGAGACAGCCCCTTTCCGTTTGCAGGGGAACGCATTGGCTGCCATACAATACGCGGCCCCAAGGCGGAGTTTTCTTGCTTTTTTTCAAAAAGGATGGTACACTTTTCGTGAACATGGAAAGGGTGAGGAACGATGGATCACGCGGGACACCGGGAAAGGCTGCGCAGCCGGTTTGAGCAGGAGGGGCTGAACGGGTTTGCGCCCCATGAAGCGCTGGAATTGCTTTTGACCTACGCCCTGCCCCGGGTGGACACCAACGGCCTGGCTCACGCGCTGATCCGCCGTTTCGGTTCCTTTAGCGCGGTGCTGGAAGCGTCCCAGGCCGATCTGACCCAGGTGGAGGGCATCGGCCCTCGCGCCGCCGCCCTGATCACCCTGATGGTGCCTTTGCTCCGGCTGTATGAGCAGGAAAAGCTGAAGCCTCGCCTGGGCCTGGGCAATTACGGCGATTTGGCCGCCTATTGCCGCACCCTGTTTTTGGGCGTCAACGTGGAACAGTTTTTCGTGCTGTGCTTAGACGCCAAGCTGAACCTGATTTCCACGGCGCTCCTTTCCCAGGGCACGCCCTCCGAGGTGAGTGTGCAGCCCCGGCAGGTGGTGCAGGAATTGATCCGGCGCAACGCCGTAGGCGCGGTGCTGTGCCACAACCATCCCAGCGGATCGGTATCCCCCTCCCGGGAGGATGTGCGCATCACCCGGGAAATTCAGCATATCCTGGAAAGCATGGGCATGCGCCTGTACGACCATATCGTGATCAGCGGATCAAAGGATTACAGCTTCCATGCCTATCGCCTGCTGGACAGCGACGGCGGCGCGTCCATCCTGCCCTTCCGGGAACCGGACGCCCTGGCGGCGGACCGCCCCCTGCGGATGCTGCCCAAGAGGGAAATCAATAAAGAAGACGGAGAAGAATGATGACTGAACGAAAACACAGCCCTGGAAGGAGTTTGATGCGTTTGGCGCTGCTGCTGGTACTGGCCGGGGTGCTGCTGTTCGGCCTGGCGCTGGGTGCTTTGTGCCTGGCGGAAGTGAATCCCCCCGCCGTGAGCGAAAGCAGCGACGCGGTGATCGTGCTGGGCTGTCAGGTCTATGCCGATGGGCAGTTGAGTCCTCAGCTTGAACTGCGCCTCCGGGCCGCCCTGGATACTTACCGCGATCATCCCCGCCTGATCGTCGCCACCGGCGGACAGGGGGAGGGCGAACCCGGCCCCGAAGGCCAAATCATGCGGGAATGGCTGATCGGTCAGGGCGTGCCGGAAAGCGACGTGATTGCCGAATGCGCATCCACCAACACCCGCCAGAACCTGCTGAACGCCAAGGCCCTGCTGCCGGAGGACGTAAGGCGCGTGACCGTCATCACCAGCGATTATCACCTGCCCCGTGCCCTGGCCCTGGCCCGCGATTTGGGCCTGGAGGCTGACGGCATCGGCAGCCCCTGCCGCCCCGAAATCCAGTTCTGGGTGAAAAACCACACCCGGGAAGTGCTGGCGTGGGGAAAGTACCTCGTTGAAAAGGTGATCAATCCACAGTAAAGGCAGATGCGTGGCAAGAGAATTGAGAGTGAAGCGTTGAGAGTTGAGACTTATATAGCTTTCGTTGATCGGAAAACAGCATGAAAAGCGATACCATCTCAACTCTCCGATCTCAACGCTCAACGCCAATTCGCTTGTTAGCACTCTATTTTATTGAGTGCTAATTTTATGTTGCATTTTGGTTTGAACCGTGCTATAATGGCGGCGAACGCGGGGGAAAGGCGGCTTATGCCCATCCAAACCCGCCGGAAAACCTGAACGGAGGAAAGAAAAAGCTATGGAAACGAAAGGCAATATTTCGATACACGCGCAAAACATTATGCCGGTGATCAAGCGCTGGCTGTATTCCGATAAGGACATTTTCATCCGCGAAATGGTCAGCAACGGCTGCGACGCCATCACCAAGTATAAGATGCTCAAGGGCGAAACGGGCGAAGACCTGCGCGTCACCGTCACCGTGGACAAGGAAGCGGGCGAGCTGCGCTTCACCGATAACGGCATCGGCATGACCGCCGAGGAAGTGGAAAAGTACATCAATCAGGTGGCCTTCTCCAGCGCCGAGGAATTTTTAAAGAACTACACCGGGGACGACAAGGGCGGCATCATCGGCCATTTCGGCCTGGGCTTCTATTCCGCTTTCATGGCCGCCGACAAAGTGACCATCGACACCCTCTCCTGGCAGGACGGCGCGGCTCCCGTGCTGTGGGAGAGCGAGGACGGCATGGCTTTCTCCATGCGGGACGGCGGGCGCACCGAGCGCGGCACCACCATCATCCTGCACATCATGGAGGATGAAAAGGAATTCCTGGACGGCTACCGGGTGCGCGGGGTGCTGGACCGCTACTGCGGCTATATGAACACGCCCATCTACCTGCAGGACCTGAGCAGGGAAGAAACCAAGAAGGACCCCGACGAGCCTACCGGCACGGCGGAAGAAGAAAAGGCCAAGGAAGAAAAGCCCATCAACGACACCCATCCCCTGTGGCTGAAAAACCCCAAGGACTGCACCGAGGAAGAATACAAGGAAACCTATCAGAAGCTGTTCCACACCTTTGAAGATCCGCTGTTCTGGGTGCACCTGAACGTGGACTATCCCTTCAATCTGAAAGGCATTCTGTACTTCCCCCGCATCAAGAAGGATTTCGGCGGCCAGGAGGGCGAAATTAAGCTGTTCAACCGTCAGGTGTTCGTGGCCGACAACATCAAGGAAGTCATTCCCGAATTCCTGATGCTCCTGAAGGGCGTCGTCGACTGCCCCGACCTGCCCCTGAACGTTTCCCGTTCCTTCCTGCAGAACGACGGGTACGTGAAGAAGCTCTCCGCCCACATCACCAAGAAGGTGGCGGACAAGCTGAACGGCCTGTTCAACACCGAGCGCAAGCAGTACGAAACCTACTGGGACGACATCCATCCCTTCGTGAAATACGGCTGCGTGCGGGATGCCAAGTTCTATGATATGGTGAAGGGCAGCCTGCTCTTCAAAACCACGGCGGGCGAATATCTGACCCTGGACGAATACAAATCCCGCAACGAGGGAAAAGCTGAAAAGAAGGTGTACTACACCACCGAAGCCAACCGTCAGGCGGCCGCCGTGGCCCTGTACACCGAAAAAGGCATCGACGTGGCCGTCATGGACACCCTGATCGATATGAACTTTATGAGCTTCATGGAGTTCGGCGGCGGCAACGACGGCCTGCAGTTCGTCCGCGTGGACGCCGATGTCTCCGGCCTCACCGAGGAAAGCGAAGAGGGCAAGGACATCGATCAGGCCGCCATGGAAAAGCTGTTTCGGGACGCCCTGGGCGACAAGGAACTGACCGTCAAGATCGAAGCCCTCTCCGACCATACCCTCCCCGTGGTGCTCACCGAGGAAGAACAGGTGCGCCGCTACAAGGAAATGAGCGCCATGTACGGCCAGGACTTCGGCTTCCCCAGCAAGTATACCCTGGTGCTCAACCGCCTTTGCCCCACCATCCGCGCCCTGGCGGCCATGGAAGAGGGCGACGTAAGCACCCTGCTGTGCAAGCAGCTCTTCGACCTGGCCCGCCTCTCCTCCCGCCCCCTGGAAGCGGAAGACCTGAAAGCCTTCATCGCCCGCAGCAACGAGCTGGTTGCGCAATTGGCGGAGAAAGCGTAAGGGAGGGAACGTTGGGGGCGCTCCGCCCCCAAACCCCCGACCAGGGAGATGATCTCCCTGGACCCTCGCTTGGCAAAGCAGCTTGTAAGGATATATCGAACAAGCGCCGCCTGCCGCGCTGGGGTTTACGGAAGGTTGAGGGCTTCTGGCCCAAGAAAGCCGGGAAAATCCCAGGGGAAAGCGAGCTTTCCGCCTGGGATTCTTCCCTGGCTTTCCCCGGATGCTTCGCATCCGGGTTGGCCGCCAAAGGCGGCCGGGCCAGAAACACAAGGTCGTCAAGCTGGACTGTTCTCTCCAGCCAACAGCGGGAAGTTGCTCTCTTTTCGCGTCAAGTAATATCCGCAGGAGAGGGTGCAGGGGATCATCCCCTGCCGCGGGGTCTGGGGCCGCGGAGGCCCCAGAATACCTGTTGACAAATCCCGTAACTCTGTTACAATGAAGCTCCATCCAATATTTTGAAGGGAAGAAACAGCAATGAGCGAATGTACCCATGACTGCTCCTCCTGCGGGGCCAACTGCCCCAGCCGGGACAAGCAAAGCCTGATCGAAAAGCCCCACGCGGGCACGAACATCAAAAAGGTGATTGCCGTCATGAGCGGCAAGGGCGGCGTAGGCAAATCCCTGGTGACGGCGCTGCTGGCCGTGCTGGCCCAGCGGGCGGGCTTGAAGACCGCCATTCTGGACGCCGACGTGACCGGCCCCTCCATCCCCAAGGCCTTCGGCATCAAGGAACCGGCCATGGGCAACGAGGAAGGCATCATCCCCGCCGAAAGCCGCACGGGCATCAAGCTGATGAGCGTGAACCTGCTGCTGGAAGAAGAAACCGCCCCCGTGGTGTGGCGCGGTCCCGTCATCGCGGGCACCGTGAAGCAATTCTGGACCGACGTGCTCTGGGGCGACATTGACGTGATGTTCATCGATATGCCGCCGGGAACCGGCGACGTGCCGCTGACCGTGTTCCAGTCCGTGCCGGTGGACGGCGCGGTGGTGGTATCCACGCCCCAGGCGCTGGTTGGCATGATCGTGGAAAAGGCCATGAACATGGCGAACATGATGAATATTCCCGTGAAGGGCCTGGTGGAAAACATGAGCTACGCCCTGTGCCCCGACTGCGGCAAGCACGTGGCCGTGTTCGGCGAAAGCCACGCCGACGAGATCGCCGAGCGCTTCGGCACCCAGGTGCTGGGCAAGCTGCCCATCAACCAGAAATTGGCCGCCGCCTGTGACGCCGGGCTCATCGAGCTGTTCGAGGGCGATTGGCTGGATGAAGCCATTACGAAAATCCTTTCTTAAGCAGATCCTTTTCGCCGTCCGTATGTTTCGGGCGGCGCTTTTTGGCTTTTTCTAATGGTTTTCTAATGCGCCTCACAGTTGAAATGGCCTTGTGATTGTGGTATACTGAACGCGCTCAAAAGCGGCGGGATGCCGCTTTCAGCGGAGAAAATGTATGATTCAGCGGAATCGGCTTGCGTTTCCTCCCTGACTTTGCTATGATTTTTCCGCACCAAACGGAAGGGGGAAAAGATGATGAAGAAAAACAACAATTCCAGGGCATTCGTGATCGCCTGCCTGACCATCGGCGCGGTGGTGGTGCTGTTTTCCCTGATTTTCAAGCTGTACCGCTGGCAGCATTATCTGATCGCGGCGGGCGTGGCCCTGCTGGCCGGGCGTATCGTGTACATTATGGCCCAGGGGCTGGACACCTCCAAGCACGCTCCCGAGCAGCAGCCCATTCCCAAGACCGGGGACGCCGCCGTGGATACCCTGGTGGACAAGGGTCAGGAAATGCTGGTGCAGATCCGGCAGGAAAACGACCTGATCCCCGATGCGGAGCTTTCCAGCCAGATGGATCAATTGGAGGACGTGGCCAACCGCATCTTCCGCACCGTGGCCGAAAAGCCCGATAAAGCGCCCCAGATTCGCCGCTTTATGGATTATTATATGCCCACCACCCTGAAAATGCTGGAGGGCTACCGCAAAATGGACGAGCGCCAGGTAAAGGGCCAGGAAGCCCAGGCCACCCGTGCCCAGATTCGGGAAGCCATGGACACCGTGCTCAAAGCCTTCGACAAACAGCTGAACGCCCTGTATCAGGACGATATGCTGGACCTGTCCACCGACATCGACGTGATGGAAACTATGCTGCGGCAGGACGGCCTGATCGATTCCGGCATGAAGAAGCAGCAGGCAACCGCGCAGGCACAGCAAACCGCCCAGGCGCAGGCCCAGCAGCGGACGTAAAGAGTGGCGCATAGAGTGGAGAGTTGAGATAGCACAGTCTGTTTTCTGTGAACGCTTTTCAATAGACCATATAAATCTCAACTCTCAACTCCCAACGCTCAACTCTCCTTTGTACCCGAATGTAAATTTTCTACATATAGATAGCGGAAAGGAGCCTCCCCATGACTGAAAACAACTTTGCCGAAGCCCAGCAGCACAGCGCCCCCGTCCTGACCCTGCACCCCGAGCAGGAAGCCCGGCAGACCGTGGAAAAGGCCGTGGACATGCTGGAGGATCTGAAAAACGCCCCCGCGGCCCCGGACGCCAAGGAAGCGGTGGCGGCCCTGGATTCTTCTCTCACCGACGAGGAAAAGATCCAGGTGGCGGCGTTCTCGAAGACCATCGATCTGACCAACCCGGATCATGTGATGCTCTACGGCGCGGACGCCCAGAAGAAGATTTCCGGCTTCGCGGACACCGTGCTTTCCAACGTGAAAACCGGCGATACCGGCGAAGTGGGCGATATCCTGACCAAGCTGATCACCGAGCTCAAGGGCTTCAACGCCGCCGGGGAAAAGCCCAAGGGCATCAAGAGCCTGTTCTTCGGCGCGAAGCAGCAGATCGCCTCCATCCAGGCCAAGTACGAGGACGTGTCCAAGAACGTGGAGGGCATCGCTGGCAACCTGGAAAACCACCAGGTGCAATTGCTCAAGGATGTGGCCATGTTCAATAAGCTCTACGATATGAACCTGCAATACTTCCACGAGCTGACCATGTACATCGTGGCGGGCGAACAGCGGCTGCAGGAGGTGCGGGACACCGATTTGAAGCGCCTCCAGGATATGGCCGCCGCCAGCGGCGACGCCATGGACGCCCAGAAGGCCAACGACCTGGCCGCCCAGTGCGACCGGTTTGAAAAGAAGCTGCACGACTTAAAGCTCACCCGCCAAATCTCCATGCAGATGGCGCCCCAGATCCGCCTGCTGCAAAACAACAATTCCCTGCTGGTGGAGCGCATCCAGTCCACGCTGGTGAACACCCTGCCCCTGTGGAAAAATCAGATGGTGCTGGCCCTGGGCCTGCACCACAGCCAGCAGGCCATGCAGGCCCAGCGCGCCGTGACCGATATGACCAACCAGCTGCTCAAAAAGAACGCCGAGACCCTGAAAATGGGCACCATTGAAACGGCCAAGGAATCCGAGCGCGGCATCATTGATCTGGAAACCCTGGTGCAGACCAACCAGAACCTGATCGATACCATCAACGAGGTTAGCCGCATTCAGGCGGAAGGCCGCCAGAAGCGCGCCGAGGCCGAGAAGACCCTGGCCCATATGGAAAAGGAACTCAAAGAGAAGCTTTTAACGATGTAACCTATGTAAAAGGGGGGCCGATGAACCGATGAAACTGAAAACGGGTTGGGCCATTGCGATCATGGTGATCCTGATCGTGGTCGGCGTGGTCTTTGGCGCGTTCCGCGGCTGGACCGACGAACGCGCGCTGGTGAACGAGACTCGCGCGGGCCTGGACAGCATGCTGCAGACGCGCGTGGAATCGGCCTACAACGTACTGGCGGTAGCCAAGCGCCATCTGCCGGAAACAGACGAAGCCTATCTGCGGGTGGTTCGGGACAGAAACGACTTGGAGGGCGGCAGCAAGGGTACGGACGATAATCTGGCCCAGAAGGCCGCCGCCAACGACGCCCTCACCGTGGACGCCGCCGCACTGCTGGACAAGCTTTCCCAACTGGACAGCGTAAAAAATGACAGCCGGGACAATATGTACGTGACCAGCTATCTGCCCCAGATGCTGGCCCAGAGCGAGCAGAAAACCGCCGGAGCCGCCTACAACCAGGCGGCGGCGGACTTCAACAGCCGCATGAGCAAAACCTTTTCCGGCTGGCTGGCCCGCACCTTGCTCGGCGTCAAGCCCGCCGTGGAATTTAAAGCGCAGTAAGGAAGGAGGAGGAACATGAACAGCCTGTTTGCCAAAATGGGCGCGCTGGTTTTAGCGCTGGCCCTGTGCTTCGCCGCTGTTTCCCTGGCGAACGCGGAAACGGAGTATCCTCCCCGTCCTGACCGCTCCGCTGCCGATCTGGCAGGGGTGCTGGGCGAAAAAACCCTGGAGGATCTGGAAACCTTGAATGACCGGCTGGAATCCGCCGGCGGCGGCCGCATTTATGTGCTCACCCGCCACTTCCTCGGCGGCGCGGACGCCCAGCAGTACGCCGATCAGGTGTTCAAGGTATGGAATCTGGAAAAGGACGACGCCCTGCTGCTCATGGTCATCGGCGAAGAAGAATTCGCCCTGTCCCTTGGCGCGAACAGCAAAAACGCCCTGTCCGCCGAAAGCCGCAACACCCTGCTGGGCGCTTTCCGCAACGCATACAAGGCCCGGCAGTACGATGAAGCCTTAGCGAACCTCACCGTCAGCTTAGGGCAGACCCTGGCAAAAGCCAAGGGAAACACCCTGAGCGACACGGGCCTGTTCGGAATAACCGCCATTCAGTCCACGCCCCAGCCCCAAACCGTGGACGATGCCTGGTACGGCATGTTTGCCCGGGACGATTATGACGCGAAAGAAAACAGCGACGAGGTGTTCTGGGAGGATTGGCAGAACACCTGGCGCAGCGAAGGCACCCGCACCAACTGGCGCAGCGTGATCATCTGGGCTCTGGTGATTTACTTCCTCTTCTTCCGCAGAAAGAGAAGGAGCAGGAGATAAAGTTATGCGCCTTTGTATGATTTCCCTGGATGCCGTAGCGAACCCGGACGCGGACAGGCTGCTTAGCCTGCCCGCGCTTTCTGCACTTGCGGACGCGGGTGTGTTCTGCGGCAATGTGAGAACGGTGTATCCCACCATCACGTATCCCATCCACGCCAGCCTGCTCACCGGCTGCTACCCGGCAACCCACGGCATCGGGCATAATCAGCCGCTGCAGCAGGATACGCCCCAGGAAATGCGGGCCTGGTACTGGAGCATCGGGGACATCAAGGTGAAAACCCTGCATCAGGCCGCCAAGGAAAAGGGCCTGGACGTGGCCTCCATCCTCTGGCCCGTAACGGGGAAAAACCCCTATGCCCGCCGGAACTTTCCGGAGGTGCTGCCCCTGCCGGGGGAAAGCGCCGTGATGAAAATGCTGCGCTATGCTTCCCCCGTATGGATCCTGCGCATGGAGCTGATGTACGGCAAGACCCGGAAAAGCATTTTGCAGCCCGATTTGGACGATTACGCCGCCCTGCTGTGCGAAAAACTGTACGCGGGCTTCCGTCCGCCCGACGTGCTCACCGTGCATTTGGTGGACTGCGATTCCATGCGCCACTGGCACGGAACCGACAGCCCGGAAGCCCGCGCCGCCATGAAGCGGCTGGACGCGCGGGTGGGACGCATCGTGAAAGCTGTGGAAAAAGCGGGGCTTTTGGACGAAACCCTCTTCTGCGTCGTCAGCGATCATGGGCAGCAGGACGCGCCCCAAGGCGTGCTGCTGGACGCCAACCTGAAAGCCGCCTGCGGCGCCCGGGCCCAGAGCTTAGGCATGGGGGCCTATATCTTCGGCCCGGACCTGGATAAGGCCCGCCGCATCTTAGAGGAAAAAGGGGCGGAATGGGGCGTCGGGCGTATCTTTGGGGATCAGGAGCTGCGCGCCCTGCATGCGCCCGCGGACGTGCATCTCGCCGTGGACGCCCTGCCGGGGCATTGCTTCATCGACAAGCTGGAAAAGACCTACGGAGAGCACGGCTTTTCCCTGGACTGCGCCCAGGCCCGCACCCTGCTGTGGCTGAAAGGCCCCGGCATCCGGAAAGGCCAGCGCCTTTCGGAAGCGAACCTTGTGGACATCGCGCCCACCCTGGCAAAAGCCCTGGGCCTTTCCCTGCCCCAGGCGGAGGGGAAAGCACTGGACAGCGTGTTTGATACAAGCAATACGAAGCAGGGGGCCTCTTCAGCCCCCTAAACCCCTGAACCAAGGGCCTTCGGCCCCTGGACTCCAACAGGCGAATCAGCTTGAACGGAAAAAGCGGACAGCCTTTGCCCGTTGCCGGAGATACGAGAATTTGACAGCTTCTGGCCCACAGAAAGCCGTGAAAAATCCCCAGGGGAAAGCGCGCTTTCCCCTCTGGGATTTTCCCGGCTTTCCCCGGATGCTCTGCATCCGGGCTGGCCGCTTTCAGCGGCCGGGCCAGAAGCACAGCGGCAGCAGGATTGGCCATTTCCTCCAAGCGACAGCGGGGGCAAAGTTTTTTCACCAGGTTAAGAAATATCCGCGATTGCGGGTCCAGGGGCGTCACGCCCCTGGTGGGGTCTGGGGTGAAACCCCAGCGGTTCCTTCGTAGCACATACTGAAAAATCAGGAGGATGTCATGGAAAAAACAGCCGTCGTCACCTACTATTATCATTCCGGGTTCACGGTGGAGGTGATGGACACCCTGCTGGTCTTCGATTACTGGCGGGGGGAAAACGGGGAACTGCCGGAAAAGGACCAGCTGCGGGAGCAGGATTTGGCGAACCACAAGCGGGTGCTGGTTTTCGTGTCCCACGATCACGAGGATCATTTCGACGAGGTCATTTATTCCTGGAATTATCAGAAGCTGCCCATCACCTACATCGTTTCGGATGATCTGCCCATTGGAAAGCGCGGCAAGCGGATGAAGCCCGGCGACACGCTGGAGGTGGGCGACGTAAAAATCCGTGCCTTTGATTCCACGGACAAGGGCGTATCCTTTTACGTATCGGTATACGGGCTGAACATCTTCCACGCCGGGGACCTGAACCTGTGGCACTGGCGGGAGGAAAGCACCCTGCGGGAAATCGCCCAGGCGGAAAAGGATTTTTACGCCGCTATGACGCCCATCGAACATTTGCCCATGGACATCGCCATGTTCCCGGTAGATCCCCGCATGGGCGGCCTGTACGAAGCGGGGGCCAATTATTTCGTCATGTCCGTGAAGCCCCGGGTTTTCCTGCCCATGCACTGGCAGGGCCGGGCCGAGGTGGCCCAGAGCTATGCCCGCAAGAACAAGACCCGCTACACCGAGGTGCTGGCCCTCACCCGTCCCCGGGAACAGGCGGAGCTTACCTTCCTGGACGATCATGACCTGCACATCCGCATTTCCGTGCCTATGCCGGAAACCGGCCTTGCCGACGACAGGGAAGCCGATTTGGACGCCTTGGCGGGCGACGATCCCTTCGCCGACTCCGATTTGCCGGTGCAGCTGTGACAGATAACGCCGGGGGCTTCATTCAGCGCCCGGCGTTTTCCTGCCTTTCATGAGGTATGCTTTTCAACCCTGTTTTTCGTCTCGCTCCGTACAGGAGCGGACAGCAGGGTTCTATTTATTTCATCGGCGAAAGAAAAAAGTCAAAAAAACGTAAACATTTTGAAAAAATTACGCAAAGGGGATTTTCAACCGGCGCACACATGTAGTATAATAAAAGCGCAACGGACGCGCGAAGGGAGGGCGAATGGTTTGGCAGATTTATGGGACCAATTCCAAACCTTTTTATGGAATATCATCCACCGCCCCACGTGGATCGATTATATAGATATCGCCATTATCGCTTTATTGATTTACCGGCTGGTGACCAGCACGCGGCAGACCCGGGCCATTCAGGTTTTGAAGGGCCTGGCTGTGATTATCGTGGCCAGCTATGCCAGCGAATTGATGGGGCTGACCACCCTGAACTGGGTGCTGCGCAGCATTTTGAACAACGGCGTGATCGCCCTGATGATCCTGTTCCAGCCGGAGCTGCGCAAGGCCCTGGAGCAGATCGGCCGCACCGCCAAGCTGGACAGGTCTACCCAGCGGGACGAAAGCCAGCGGGTGGTGGACGAAATCACCCAATGCCTGCTGCGCCTTTCCCGCCGCAGGGTGGGCGCGCTGATCGTGTTCGAGCAGCGCACGGGCCTGAAGGACATTACCGAATCCAGCGGCACGGAGATCGATTCCCTGATTTCCGCCCCGCTGCTGGAAAATATTTTTGAACCCAACACGCCTTTGCACGACGGCGCGGTGATCATCCGGGGCACCCGCATCGTGTCCGCCGCCTGTGTGCTGACCCTGAGCGACAACAGCAGCATCAGCCGCGATTTGGGCACCCGCCACCGGGCGGGCTTGGGCGTGAGCGAGAATACCGACGCCCTGGTGCTGATCGTCAGCGAGGAAACGGGCATCATCAGCATGGCCCGGGGCGGAAAGCTCACCCGCTATTTGGACGCCGATTCCCTGCGCAAGATCTTAAGTGAAATGTACCACGAGGATCATTCCCGGCTTTGGCGCTGGACCCACCGGGAACGCGCGGCGAAAGGAGGCACGGCCAATGACGAATAACAGCGACGCAACCCGTGTTCCCACGGAGCAGGACGCCGGGAACGCCGGAAACGCCGGAAACGCCGGAAAAACGGGGAAAAAGGAAAAGATCGTAAAACGCCTGCTGAACGCCGTCACCCACAACTGGGGCTGGAAACTGGGCAGCCTGGCGCTGGCCATTTCCCTGTGGGGCATCCTGATCACCCAGGATACTTCCCTGCCCCGGACGAAGGTGATTTCAGGCGTGCGCGTATCCGTTACCAACAGCTCCGCCATGCGCTCCAACGGCTTGGTGGTGGTGGATGGGCTGGATAAGGTGAGCACGGTGAAGCTGCTTGTGAGCGTGCCCCAGAAGAATTATACCGCCGCTGCCGCTTCCAACTATACGGCCAGGCTGGATTTGAGCCAGATCCAGACCACCGGCGAACAGACGCTGAAAATCACTGCCGCCGCCTCCAATTCCACCCAGTACGGCACCGTGCTGGAGGTATACGACGGCGAAGTGACCGTGACCGTGGAGGAATACAGCACCCAGGCCCAGGTGCCCGTGGAAGTGCGCCTGACCGGGGAATTGCCGGAAAACTGCTACGGCGGCACGCTGAACCGCAGCGCCGATTCGGTGGATATCAGCGGCCCCGCTTCCGTGGTGGAAAAGGCCGCGCGGTGCGTGGTGGAATATGACCAAAGCAATCTGTCCCCCGAACGCAGTCCCAATGCCGTGAGCCTGCCCTTCTATTTTGAGGACGCGGAGGGCAACGTATTGGAGGGAAGCGCCTTGACGGTGACCGCCCATGGCCAGAGTACGTCCATCCAGCGCATCACCGTGCGCCAGGAAGTCTATTATTTGGCGCGGGTAAAGGTGGGCACGGAGGCGCTGGTCACCGGCGAACCGGCGGAAGGATACGCCGTCAGCAGCATCCGGGTGCTGCCCCAGACGGTTACCTTGGGCGGCAGCAAGGTGGTCATCGCGCCGTATCTGGCCGAGGACGCCGCTGTGTACCCCTATGACCAGGTGAATATCAGCGGCCAGAGCCGCACCGTGACCCAGCTGCTTTACCTGAACACGCCGGGCAACGTGGATTATATCAGCAACAACACCGTGCAGGTGATCGTGACCATCCTGCCGGAGGAATTTGTCAATTTGGCGTCCGGTACAGACCGTGACGCGGCGCAGAATCCATGAATACATTTGCGAATTCATTGTTCACCATGCTGTTCAGCTGGGCGCGGGGCCTGATCCGGCATGTGTGGGACGACACGGTATCCGGCCAGTTCAGCGCGTTTTTCATCTGGCTGGGGGATCATTGGGTCTGGGTGGCGGTGGGATTGATCTTAGGCTGCACCGTCATGGATTACCTCATCTGGCTGATCCGCTGGCAGCCCTATCTGCTGTGGCGCGCCTTTTTCCGGCGCATGTCCCGGTTCTTTAAAGGGCAAAACAGGCAGTTTGAGCAGGGCTATCAAAGCAGCGTGGATATTCAAATGCCCCAGGAACGGGAAGACGTTTTTCCGGCGGAAGAACCGGAACCGCCCGCGGAGGAGCACTGGACGCAGGAAGCCTGGAGCCAGCCCCAGCCCGCGGCGGAAGAAATGCCCCAGCCCGCGCCCCTGTTTTCCGCTGCCGAGGAAAGAGAACCCCGGGCGCGGCAGTTCACGCCGCCCCAGGCATATGAAGCGCCGCCGCTGGTGGCGGGTCCCAAGCCTGTGGCGGGCTCCTTTACGGTGGAAATGCCTGCCCCGCGCCGCCGCCGCAGCGAACGCAACGAACGCCGCCGCCAGGAATGGCGTCATCGGCTGATCAACGGAAACGCCGACGATTATGAAATGCTGGACGGCCTGCCCCCGGCGGTGGATCGGCAGCAGGCGTTCCACAAGCCGGTTTATCCCCAGAAGAACAGGGATGAGGACAGCGCTTATTCCAACTGGCAGCGACCGGGGGACGGCGATGAATACACGAATGGATGAAAACAAAATGAGCATCTTGGATGAACGCGGATTCCCGGAAGGCTGGATCGAGCAGCTTCGCCTTTTGCTGGGCGATACGCTGCCCGATTTTTTGCGTGCGGTGAAGGCTGGCGCGCCTCTGCGGGGCATCCGCGTGCGGAGGGGTGCCACGCCGCCCCTGGAAGCGAGAGAAAGAATCCCCTGGGGGCTGGACGCTTTCTATCTGCCCTTGGATTCCGAGGCGGGGGCAAGGCCCGCTCATGAGGCGGGGGCGTATTATATCCAGGAGCCCAGCGCCATGACGGCGGCGGCGGCTCTGCATCCCTTGCCGGGGGAAAGGGTGCTGGACTTATGCGCCGCGCCCGGCGGCAAAAGTACCCAGCTGGCAGCCATGATGGCGGGAAAAGGAACGCTGGTATGCAATGAACCGGTGCCGAACCGGGCCCAGGTGCTTTCCCGGAATTTGGAACGGATGGGCGTGAAAAACGCCGTGGCTGTGTGCGCCCTGCCGGAGGAATTGAGTCCCCGGTGGCCGGAATTTTTCGATAAAATTCTGGTGGACGCTCCCTGCTCCGGGGAGGGCATGTTCCGCCGCCATCCCGAAACCCGGGAAGAATGGACGACAGCGTCCCCGGCGGGCTGCGCGGGGCGGCAGGCCCATATTTTGCATCACGCCGCCATGATGCTGCGCCCCGGCGGCAGGCTGGCCTACAGCACCTGTACCTTCAACGCCACGGAAAACGAAGGGGTCATAGAAGCGTTTTTAAAGGAACATCCCGATTTTCACCTGGTGCCCTTCTCTTTGCCGGGATTGCCGGGATGTGACGGTATGCTGCGGGTCTGGCCCCATTTGGTCAAAGGCGAGGGACACTTCGCGGCCTTGCTTCAAAAGGACGGGGACGCGCAAAAAAAACAGGCTGTTTCCAGCCTGCCAGCGCCCGGGAAACAGGAAATATCCCTGACCCAGGCTTTTTTACAGGAGCATATCGATGAAAAAGTGTACCCCAACGCGATTTTCGCGGGCAAGGTTTGCGCTGTGCCGGAGGAGCTTCCGCCCCTCAAAGGCGTGCGGGTGCTGCGCTTAGGCCTTCAGCTTGGAGAAGTGAAGGGCAAAATCTTCCTGCCCGACCATGCGCTGGCCCTGGCCTGCCCCTCCCTGCGCGCGGTTCCGTTTACGGAGGATCAGGCCCGGCTGTATCAGGCGGGTCAGGTGTTGCCCGTGGACGAATCCTTGCGGGGCTTTTACACACCCACGCTGAACGGCCTGAATTTAGGCTGGGGCAAGGCGTCCGAGGGCCAGCTCAAAAACCATTATCCCAAGGGGCTGAGAAAGGTATAACAAAAAGAACGCTGGGGCGTAATGTTTATTGCGCACCACACGTTCTGTTCACGCGCCGGGAGCCAGCGGGATGCTGACCCGGCGCGTTTTCGGTGTAATCAAGATTGCATCGTCCTCGCTGCCAACCTTGCCGATAAAGCGGTAGTAGATGTCGATCCGCATCACCGTTTCACCGTCAATGACTTCTTTCTCATGCACGATCACCTTTTCGATCAAAGTGTGAAGAAGTTCTTCCGTGAGTTCGGTGATGTTCGTGTACTGCTCCACCAGAGCGGCAAATTCCTTGGCGTCACGGCTTTGCCGGGCATAGTTGGCAAGCAGGGTTTGAATTTCATTGTACCTGTCTTTCAACTTCCTGGATTCGGCCTCGTAATCAGCTGACATGCTGGCAAAGCGTTCGTCGGAGATGCGTCCGAACACATTGTCCTCGTACAGCCGTTTCAGCAGAATGTCGAGTTCGGAGATGCGCCGCTGGCACTGCTCCGCTTCCTTCGTATAGGACGCTTTCTCGCCGATCCATTCCTTTTCAGAAAGCTGCATCAGATACGCAATGTACTTTTCCTTATCTTCCGCAGCAAGGCTTGCGTGACGCTGAATGTCCTCCAGAAGTACAGCATTGATCTGCTTCACAGAAATATAGTGAGTGGAGCATTCCTTGCCTCCATAGTGCCGATGTTTGCCGCAGCAGTAGTGTCCGCAGATTTTCCTGCCTGTGGCGGAGGAAAACTCCATGCGGCTGTTGCAGCCTCCGCAGAACAGCAGGCCCCGGAGCTTGTTCTCTGGATTCGCGGTAGGCGCGGGCTGCTTGACTTGGATACGCTGCTGAACGGTATAGAAGGTAGCCTCATCCACCAGCGCTTCATGGGTGCCCTCTACTGTGATCCATTCTTCCTGCGGCCTTGCTACAATGCGCTTATCCTTGAAGGATTTCGTCTGCGTTTTCTGCCAGATCAGTTTGCCCAGGTAAATGGGATTGCGAAGGATGCCGCGAACGGTCGTCTGATCCCATTTGTTCGGATACTTCGCACGTTCTGCTGTTTCGTATTTCCCATACGCCTGCATGAGACTGGCTCTTGGCGTTGGAATCTGTTCCTTTTCCAGTTTCCTAGCGATGGCATAGCAGGTTTGTCCTTCCAACGCCATTTGGAACATCCGCTTTACAGCAGGAGCGTATTCGCTTGGGATCAGGTGGTGCCGGTCCATGGGGTCTTTGCAGTAGCCGAAGGGTGGATAGCTGCCGGTGTATTCCCCATTCCGTGCCTTGGCCTGAAGGGCTGACCGGACCTTCCGGCTTGAATCGCGTGCGTACCACTCGTTAGAGAGTTTTCGATAAAGAAGGGTAAATGTTTTATTGAATAAATCCTACAAATTTATAGTGTATCCGGATTTCTTGCTCCTTGTGCCCATCCACGATCTTCTTTTCGCCTACCTCGATTTTATCGATGAGGCGAAGAAGTGTTTCGCGGTCAAGGGTATCCAAGTTCCGATACTGACGGATCATGTCAGCCCAGTTCTGCACATCGTCCTGCACGGCCTGTGTGCTGTCCAACTGCTGTTCCAGTTCTTTCAGTTGCGCTGCTTTCTCATTGCGCTCTGACTGATACTTGTTCAGCAGTTCAATACACACGGATTCTGGAATGAGTCCTTTCACCTTATCCTCATAGGTGGCGGCGATCAGCTTTTCAAGCTCCGTCAGGCGCTTATTCAGCGCCTTGACGGTTTTCTTGTTTGCCGCGATTTCCTGTGAGGATTGGGCCTGCATCCGCTCAGAAAGCCGCTGAACTACCGACTTTTCGTCGATTGACACCAGTTCGGCTTTCGCGCGGATGTCTGCCAAAATGATTTCTTTGAGTGGCCGCTGGTATATCGTGTGCGTAGAACAAGCTGTCTTTCCGCTCCTGGAGTAGCAGCCGCAAAGATAGGATTCATATTCCACATAAGTGCCATTCTTTCGAGTCTGTTTCTCTACTCGATGAATCAGTGCGAATCCGCAGTCCAGACAGAACAGCAATCCCGCGAACATGTTGATGCCACGGAAAGGCCGAACGCGGGTGAAGGCTCCTCGCCGGGCGATCTGCGTAACCAATTCCCAAGTGTCCATATCAATGATGGGTTCATGGGTATTGGAAACGCGAATCCAATCCTCTTCCGGTTTGCTGACTTGGGAATGATCCTTATAGGATACCGTACCGGTTTTGTTCTGCACCATGTTGCCAATGTAGGCTTCATTGCGTAAAAGAACTTTGACTGTCACATCATTCCACACATGATTCTGGCGATACGGGTTCGGCTTTCCGATTGCCTGATAGTAGTAATCCCTGGGCGGGAGCACCTTCTCTTCATTCAGAATGCCTGCGATTCTCCGATAGCTTATTCCCTGGCATCTCAGAGCAAAGATTCTCCGAACGACTGCCGCTGCCGGTTCGTCAATCACAAAGTGATGATGATCGTTCGGATCTTTGATATACCCATAGGGAGCATAAGCGCCAATGAATTTCCCTGCCAGGAAGGTGGATTTCTTGACTGCCTTGATCTTGCTGCTGGTATCACGCGCGTAAAAATCGTTCATCACATTTTTGAAAATAGCGAGCATTTCATTGTTGTGATGAAGGGTGTCCACGCCGTCATTCAGCGCGATGAACCGGCAGTTGAGAGAAGGAAAAATCACATCGATGTATTTCCCGGTTTCGATGTAATCCCGCCCGAAGCGGCTCAGGTCTTTCACGACTACCAGATTGATCTTTCCGGCTCGAATGTCGGAAATCATGGCGTTCAGGCCGGGCCGGTCGAAGGTGGTTCCGCTGACGCCATCATCCACATAGGTTTGAATGAGGTTCCAGCCCTGTTCCTGTACATAGCGGGTCAGCAATACCCGCTGGTTTTCTATCGACACGCTTTCCCCGGTGCGCTCGTCATCGCGGGAAAGGCGGCAATAGATGCCTGCGTTATACGTTTGCGTCATCTTTCTTTATCCTCCCGATGCGCAGCATAACAGCAGATTGGCTTTAGGATGCTTTCATTATACCGCAATTTCGTGTTCCTCGCAATCATGATTCTGGTCGTTTTTCTGTTGGGCTGCCTTTGTTACGATCAGATCTTCCAGTAAGCTCTGGAAGCTCTTCTCGCCTTCAAAAATGCTGTGGATTTTATATTTTGTCCCCTTAATTGTTATCTCGCTGTAATCGTTCAGCGGGCGGGTGCCCGTAGGTTCGCCGGTCATAATGCTCCTTCCCGAAAGATGGTATCATTGTCATGCTTTCCATTGTTTTTTCTCCATTTCTTTTGCTTTGATCTATATCAACGGATCGTCGGGTTCTGCTCCCGATGGTCCTGTTCATCTATTTGGGCTTGCTGCTTCAAGGGCTGCTGGAGCTGTTCCAGAATGCTCTTTTGATGCTCCGGGATTTCTCCAGCTTCCATGACCGTCTTGATACAGTATTGGATTCTGCCAATCAGGTCAGGATCAATGTCCTGTTCCGCGAGCACGTCGGACATTTTTGTCCGCTGTGCTTCCTGATTTTTGAGATCGTGAATGAGTATTTCTTTATCCGCGGCTTGGATGCCGTTGGCTTTCAGATACTTCACAGCCTTCACATAAGCAGCGATTTCGTCCTTATGGGTTTCCGCGTATTTCTTTTTAACGAAATCGAAGCCGCGTTTACTCTGAATATAAATCGGCTGATTCTTTTCAAAGGCGTCAATATGTTTGAGTGCCGTTTGCAGCCTGCGGATATCTTTGTTGACTGCATTCAGTTCGGAAAAAGTTGCTTTCTTTTCCTCAATGAAGCGCTGAAAGTCATCCAGGGTATGGATGTCATGATTCGTCATCCATAGAGAAACGGAAGCCAGAAATTTGAGATCATTTACGCCTGCCGTTTCTTTTGCTTTCAGGTTCCAATCGACCCGTCCTTGCCGGCGCAAATCCACGAACCGAGAAACGAAATCATAAATGGTTGGCTGAGGCTTTTCCGGCTCAGACAGCTTCTTGATTTCTTCCTTCTTTTCCACCAGCCATTTACTCACAGAATTGATCAGCTTTTTCAGTCGGGCCATCAGGCTGTTGTGGGCTTTGATCGCTCGATTGTAGTCGCCGATTTCTGTTGAGATACCCTTCTGTTCCATGTGCACAACAGCTGGGCCAAGATGAATTGTTGGCGCTTCTTCTTTTCCTTGACGGGCATAGGAACGGAGGTCGATTCTTTCCGGTCTTTCCGCGCGTTCCAGGTATTCATTTACGAGATCGGCCCAGGCGGAACGCCAGATTTCAGCCTTGCCGGGATCATTCCAATCCACGGTGTTTTCCTTGTGGCTTTTGTAGTTTCCGGAAGGCAGTTTGATTCTGTTCCCGTGTTCGTCCAAGTCGTAAATCTTTCTTGCCTTCGGCAGCCATTTTCCCTGCTCGTCCATGGCGCGCATGGTAAGCATGAGATGAGCGTGGGGATTTCCGTCGCCTTTGTCGTGAATAGCATAATCTGCGATCATGCCTTGGGAAACAAACTGCTGCTGACAGTAATCGCGTATCAAAAGTTCATACTGATCTTCAGGCAGTTCTCTTGGCAGCGTAATGATGAAATCCCGGGCAAGTTGGGCGTTCCACTGCTTTTCCGATTTCTCCACAGAATTCCACAGGGTTTCCCGGTCAGCGAACTCCACGGGAGCATTCGCTGGAAGCAGAATTCCTTTTGCCAGAACTTCGGTGGCTTTGTAGGAATAATTCTTTGTCTGCTGATCAAATTGGCTGAACAACTTTTCGCCACTCTGGTATGCGGCCCCGGCAACGGCGGATTGTCCTTTGCTCCGCTGCCGGATGGTAATACTGAAATGTGGACAGGCAATAAGCCGTCACCTTCTTTCTGTGAGGTAGCTGGTTTACCAGCGCAGGGGCTTGTCGCTATTGCCGGATGTTCCGCAGAACATCCGGCTCAAAGCAGCGGCAAAGCCGCCGCGTCCGCCTCGCAGAGCGCAATGGCACCGGGAAAACGGTGTATAATTGCGCCCTGGGCCAGGGGTAAATTTACTCTGAAAACGTTCCTTCTTTCGGATGCTCTGCGTAAATCGTCGGCATGACTTGCTTCAACAATTCGATCTCTCTGCTTTGGACATCCTGGTGACGAAACGCGGCTTTCAGCAATTCATATATTTGCTCATTCGTCATCAGCAGAGGCTTTTTCAGAAAGGATTCCAGCATTGCCCCGCGGGTGAAAATCCGATGGTTCCGTCTTTTCCGCTCAAGCTGCGACTGTTCCCGGAGAAGGATTTTCTGTTCGATTGCGTATCGCCGTTCTTTTTGTTCCGCCTGGGCAATCTTCTGTTCAAGCTGCTCTTTTTCTTGCTCACGGCTCATTTGCATCCTCCGAGAATTCCTCTGTACCAACCATCTCCACAGGAGTGGATTTGCCGCTTGTCCTTGCTTCAATCATCTCTGAAAGTGTCCGCTGCGTAAACCTGCTGCGGAACAGGAGGTCGAGTAAATGAGCAACATCGTCGTTTGTTAATGCCAAGGGCTGCTTCAAGAAAGATTCCAGGATTATTCCCCGGCTGACCAAACGTTCACTTTCCGCCTGCTCCTCCAGTTGCTTCATTTTCGCTTTCAGGGCTTTCTTTTCTTCCGCAGCCTTATTCAGGCGGGCTTCGGTGCGTTTCAGCTTCTCTTCAATTTTGCTTTCCTTCACGTCTTTTTTCTCCTTCATGGAATAAAATAGTCGGTACTGCCGTTACATTCCGGCAGGGAAATACGGGGTTGCCATTGCAATGACAGCTATAATTTACCACGGAAAGTTTTCACGTGCCGTATATCCAAAAGGATGGAAAAATCACTTAATCAGAGCGTATTTCCACGAGCGTGGAAATGTGATAAAATGGAATGGAAAATGGAGGGAGCGTGAACAGTTTGCTGACCATACAGGAGCGGATAAAAGATCTGCGTGTGGAAAACAATTTGACTCTGGAGCAGCTCGCGGAAAAGACCGGGCTTTCCAGTTCTGCTTTGGGTAATTATGAAACCAATGAATATAAGGACATCAGTCACTTTGCGATCATCAAGCTGGCGAAGTTTTACGGCGTGACCACGGACTATTTGCTTGGATTCTCGGAAACAAAAAAGCACTCAAAAGCGGACATCAACAGTCTGCGTTTGAGTGATGAAATGATTGAATTATTGCAGCAGGGAAAGATGAATATTCCCTTATTATGCGAGCTTGCGACGCATAAGAATTTCCCAAAATTGCTGGCCGATATTGAGATTTATGTGAATCGCTTCGCCTCCAAAATGATCGGCTTTTTAAACTCTTTTGTGGATGCCGGCAGAGAGCAGATTCTTGCGAAAGCCAAGCCGCTTCAGCCGGACAATATCCTGAATCTGCTGAGCAATATGTCTATTGATGAAGGAAATTATTTTGACCGTCGCATCCATGATGATGTGGATGCAATCATCAAAGACATGCGTGAAACGCATAAAGACCGCAGCGAAAGCGCAACCGACGATCCGGCTTACGATCCCATTTCCCTCATGAGCGAAACGCTGGATGAACTTGCGCAGTTTAAGGGTAGCCAACTGGAAAAAGCTGTGATGATCTTCTGTAAAACAAACGGGATCATTTACGCGAAGCTCACCGATGAAGAAAAAGTCTGGCTGACACGGATCATCAAAAAAACCAAAATAGCAAAAGGCCCCGTTTCACAGCGGGGCCGAAGATGAGTCCTTCAGTAATCAGTCATGTCTCTCATCCAATGTGGCGCATCGTTATTGTCACGCACAAGATATTTTCCCTGAAATTTTTCCTCGATCTGATAGCCATCAAAATCTCTGTTCAACTGCTCTGCTTCCTCTGCGCCGGATACCGGAAACATATCGCAGTAATAGCTGTCATTCCCATCCGAAAAGGCGTGAAATTCGGAAAACTGAACCAACGCGTATCCGCCGCAGTTTTTGCATCGCACCAACGTTCTGTGCCCGTCGTCCCAGGTGTACAAAGGATGCTTATTGCAGGTGTCCCCATAATCGGTCACTGAGACGATTATTGTCAAGGGTGAATTACGAATGAAATAGCCTGTTGGCAGTATCGATAACTCCATTGTCATCCCATGCCCTTCTGTTCGCAGGTTGAATTCGGATTCAGTTTCTGTTTGCAGGTTGAATTCAGGTTCAGTTCCAGGGAGAGTAATTGTAGAGAAACTCAACCAGCCTCCCGTTCTCATCAAAGGTGACCCGCGTATTGTATGCAGCTGTTGTTATCAATATGTTCCGTAAGCTTTGTATGCAAATGCTCAAAGCCGATACTTCCGTCAAGGATTCTCTGACCGGCAAACGCCAACGCTGTGCCTGGTCTTTCTCTTATGCCTGAATCCGTGAAACTCATTCCAGCGGCCAGTTGCTGAAGACTGCGAGACCAATTTCCAACGACCATTCAGCAAAAGCCGCCAAAATGGTAACCCAAACAAAGCCCCGCCCGATGACTCTGCACTTGTCACCGAACTATGTAAGGGCAAACCGCTGCCAGACACCCCAAAAGGCATGACGCCATGTATTGCTGCATCCCAAAGCCATAATCATGCGGCGTGCGTGCTTCGTGAAATGGCTGGCACAGAGCATCAGATTCTCGATCACTGTCCGCAGTCTCCGGCGGCGAACCTTCCGCTTCGTTGGCTGCTTGTGTTTGAGGGATTCCTGGCCAATCATTCTCAGCAGATTGAAGGCGATCATCGCCAGTTCCAGAACAAGCGCATTGGTAGCAAACTTTCCAGAGGGAAGCCGTTCCACATCTATGTCTGTCTTCAGTTCACTGTGGTACTGTTCGCATTCTCCGTGCGCATGGTAGGAAGCAATGACGTCATCATCGGACCATCCAAGGTTGGTCCAGAACATGTTCAGTTCAATATCCGGGATCATGAGGATCTGGCCGTGTTTGTCAATGGTACGCTCAATGATTTCGTAGACGATCCGCATGCCCATCGTCTTCGTTTCCCCGGAACTGTTCTTGTAGGTGACATCCTTCCAGGTTGTTCCTACATAAACATCCTTTCCGGGACGGGGATGGCGGATATCCTTACAGCAGCCCTTCAGCTCGTTCAGCCATCCTTCTTTGGACTCCTTGCGTGGATTCCGCTTGACGATGAACCAGGAACCATCCTCTATCAGGATTCCCAGATTCTCAGCAGCATCATTGCCGGAATCCATCCGGATCAGTAACGGCTTATCTGGCGCCATGCGGTGTGCTACAGAAAGTGTTTCTTTCAGGAATTCCGGGGTATGGGCCTGACAATGCTGCTTCCCTTCACGAAGCTCGATGTTTGCCATGAAGCCTTCCGTACCAACATAGGCAACCATTGGCGCAAACCCGTCAAAGCCCTTGTATGTCCGGGATACACCTTCCTTCATCGTCTTGGAGTTGTCGAAAGGAGTCACATCCATGTCAACAGGAACTTCTCCTCCCGGTAATGCGCTGGGAGATACGCTATGGGCAACGAACATATCCACATTGGCATCCAGCAGATTGGCCCGCAAGCTATCGCCGATGTCATCCATCCGCTGACGTATGATTATCTCCCTGGCGATTCCCAGTGCATTCTGGAAATAGTCCGGATCGTCATCAAATTCATGAACGGAATCATACGCTGTCTTGCCCAATGTCAGAAGGCCGATATATGTCAGCAGGATATCACCATCTTTAATCTGAGGCTGACTACGCTTCGGATCAACCTTCCGACGGTCACACCGCTTCTTGAAGTCACTTTTCCCAAGCATTGCACCAACGATATTCAGTCCGCTGGGAGAGATGATCCTCTCGTTTCCGAAGACGACTTCAATGCGCGGTTTGTACATGTGAATCCCTCCGTTCCTTGTGCTTCTATTATACTACGGAGGGCTTGAAAACACTATGTCTTCAGCACCTGTTGGGTGTATTTCTACAGTACTTGATTATGTGCCATGGCGCCAATGATTCCAAGGTGCCTGGCAAGTTTTCAAGGTGCGAGTTTCACGGATTCAGGTTATGCTTTGTCTGTTGTTAAAAACTGGGCTTTTTCGTAAGCGATTGCCCTGGGCCTCTATCAAGCTGAAACAAGAGATTTTAATAAAAATGTTATAATTTGCGGATAATAAATGACCAGATACAGCATTTTGCTGCTTCCAGAATAAGGGAAAATATGTTACAATTCAGTTGTCTTTCTTTTTGAAAGCGTTATTTGCGTACATAAAGGGGACGGGCCATGCGAATCAGGCTGCACACCAAACGGAAACGGCGAAGGCGAATCTCCATCCGGCAAAAATGGATGCTGGCCGGGAGTGTTTGCCTTTTGCTTGGTTGCGGGGCGGGCCTGCTTCGTTATGCCGTGAACGCCCGCCGCTCCGCGCAGATCAGCCAGACCTTTCAGGAGCTCTATGCCGGTCCGGACGAACAAGCGGCAGCGCGCGGGCCTGTCCTCCGGCAATTTGAAGTGACGTTTTCCAAAGCATCCGCGGAGAACGGCGCGCCCACAGAAGCCCCGAAAATCAGCGACTGGCCGAATAACCCAAGCATGACCGTATCGCCTACCCTCAAAAAGCTCCAGCGCCAGAACAAGGACATCGTGGGCTGGCTGTCCATTCCGGACCAGCTTTCCCAGGCCGTGGTGCAGCGGGACAACACCTATTACCTCAGGCGGGACTATCTTGGGTATCACAACGCCAACGGCGCGCTGTTTCTGGAAGAGGGCATCAGCCTGAAAACCCGGCCCGACACGTATATCATCTTCGGCCACAACATGAAAACCGGGGACATGTTCGGCAGCCTGCGGCTGTATGAGGACGTGGGGTATTACCGCCGTCACGCGGTGATTGATTTTAATTCGCTCTATGAGGATGGTCAGTATGCGGTGTTTGCCATCGCGGACGTGGACACGGTGCAGGGGATGAAGCATTATGCGCCGTTTATGCAGCTTCCAGGCATGGAGGAAAAAGCGCGGGCTGACTGTATCCAAAAGCTGCAAGCTTATTCTCTGCTTTATTCTCCCATTCCGGTTTCGGCGGACGATCAGTTGCTCCTGCTCGTCACCTGCGAAGGCGCGGAAGAAAGCCGCCGCATCGTGGCGGCGCGCCGCCTGCGGGAGGGAGAAACGGAGCAGACCCTTTCTTCCCTTCTTCCATACGCTCGGAAGCGTTAACGATAGACACATTTTTCTGGGAGGAATACCGATGAAAAAACTTATTTCTACTCTGCTGGCCTGCGTTTTTTTGTGGCAGGCCATGCCCCTGAACGTGATCGCGGAAGCGGTGAATCCGTTCCCCACGGCCCAGGAGCTTTCCGCCGCGCTGGCGATCACGGGCCTTTCCGACGACGCGCCGGGCTACCACAGCGGCATGGCCCCCGATTACAGCATGACCGCCTTGCAGCTGACAAGCTGGATCAACGATTTTCAGAAAAATCAGTTGAACTACATCCTGGACAGCTTTGAAAACTATGACGTGGCGCTGTACGACATCATGGAAAATCATCCCCTGGATTATGAAACGCTGAAAAAGAACTGCGGCGGCGGCATCGACATGCTGTATGAAGAATACAGCTTGGCCAAGGAATGGCAGGACGAGGTGAACTATTTCGCCAATCGCCTGCCCATTCTGGCTGGCGAAATCTACAACCTGGCGGACGCCTTCCAGGGCGAAGAAAGCCTGTCCGAAAGGGATCAGGTGATTTACGCCTTTGAGATGCGCTCCAAATGGGAGGAACTCAAGCAGCTGATGGAAGAAGCCGTGGACCGGACGACCGATTGGAAAAGAATGTATACCCGCTATGATCGGCTGCTCAATATACCCAATCCGAACGCTTCTCATGAAGAAAGCGTTTATTGGCTCATGAACGAAATGGATGCCATAAACGGTCGGGATGGGCTCGCTGCCCGCGCCATGACCGTCTCCGCCAGCGCGGTGCGGGTGGCCCCGGATCAAACGGTGATGACCAGGCTGGCCCGGCTGTCGCCCATCAGCAGCGCGCTGGCGGACAGCGACCAGAAAATGACCGTCAAAATCCTGGACGATAATAACGTGGGCGTGTATTTGGTGGACGGCAGCTTGAAGGTGGCCGGCGCCACCGTGACCGTGAACGAAACCGGGAAAACAGAATACGAAGAAACCACGGACGGAACTGGCGCCGTGATGTTTCCCATCCGTAATTTCCAGAACGACACGGACGGGGAAAGCCTGCTGAATGTGAAGGTCAGCGCCGACGGCTACCGCCGCATGGAGATTCCCGGCGTATGGATCAAAAAGGGCAAAGCCCTCACCGTGCCCATGACCAAGGACGACGGCAAACCCTACCTGGTGTCCTGGTCCTTCTGGGATCATGATATGATCGCCTCGGAATACGCCCTGATCACCAGCCCGCTGAACGACACCAAGCAGCCCATCGCACTCAAGGTGTCAAGTCCTTCCGATTATCATTTAAAGGTGTATTTCACCGACAAGAGCGGGAATAATCCCCTGACCGTGGGTGAAGCGAACGGCAAAAAGGGCGAGCAGAGCTTTACCTTCGAGGGGCAATGGCTCATGAAGGCCCCGGCGGAGGGCAAGCTGTACGCGGAAATCACGTATAACGGGCAAAAGGAAACCTATCAGGCGAAGCTGCTGCTGAAAGCCAGCACGCTCAAAAAGCCCCTGGGTGACCCCAACACCAAGTTTGTGATGACTCCCGGCTTCCAGATCACGCTGCCATCCGGCTGGGTGAAGCCCTTTGGCGGCATGACCATCAGCCTCAATTTGCCGTTGGCGGAAAAATACCAGCTGCGCGGTTACTTTGATATCAACGGCAGCGGCGCGCTGACCCTGGGCACCACGGTCCTGGGAGACATGACCAAGAAAATGACGGCGAACTGGAAAACGCAGGATCAGAAAGCGCTGGACAAGGCCGCGAACGAGGCCAAGGGCAAAGGCTATATGGCGGAGAACAAGGCCAAAAACGGCGGCGACTGGGCGGGGCGAAGCAAATGGAAGCCCCTCTCCCTGGGAGCGATTTCATTTGACATCAGTTTTTTCGCCTTTGTGCAGGTGCAGTATTCCGAGGACGGCTATGATTACGGGCGCATCTTCGGCAAGGGCGGCGCGGGCTTTACCGCCACCCTGAAGGGCAGCTATACCCTGCAATGGCCTCTGGCTTCCCTGGGCGCATATATTTCCGCCACGTTTACCATCTTCCCGGAAGTCGCCATCATGGTGGACACCTATTGGCCTTCCGGAGCATCCTTCCCGGAATTCAAAAAATTTGAGTATGCCAGGGGCGCGCTCAATATCATCATCCGCATCGAAATCGGCGTGGAGGCCTGCGTGGGGATGAAAGGCGTTCTCAGCCTGTCCGTCCGGGGCGTGGGCTTCCTGGAATTTGTGATCCGGGGAGGGGCAAACTTTGACCTGGATCAGCTCATCGATGAATATACTAAAACCGGCAGCATTGATATCGCCGGCCGCACGGAATCGAAAAAGACCTTTGAGATTTACGCGGGCGGCTCGGTGGACGTGATCCTGGAAATTTTCTGGACGAAGACCACCTATGCCATCCTCAATCCCCCGGTCAAATTTATGCTGTATCCCGAACGGAAGCGGATCAGCGACAATGGGCCAACAAACCCTGTGCAGCGCTTTATCGCCTCCTTCCTTTCTTCCGCTCAGGCAGCCGAGGAAAACGGGCCCCAGGAGGGCGGCGGCCAGGTGGATACCGGGAACAATGATCTGGTCATTCCGGGCGCTCTGATCGATACGAAGAATGCGCATATCGGCAAGGCGGCGATCGTCAGCATGCGGACCCTGGAAAGCAACGCCGCCCAAATCCATTTCACGGATCAGGACCCGTCAGCGGCTGAACCCGTCCTGCTGTATATCGACAGCAGCTTTGCTCCTTATGGCAGCGCGCCATACCAGCATTCCCTTTTGGTGAGCGTGCCTGTCAAATACGCCTCCCAAATCGGCCAGCCGCCCCAGGATCTGTTTTATCAGCCTTTGTACTGTCAAAACGGTCAGACCGGTGACGCAAAGGATCATTTTATGCCCGGCGACGGCTATGACGTGATCGACTTTGATTACTGGTTAGCGGACGTTTCCGGCGAAAATATCACCACCTATGTGGAAGGCCAGGGCGACTGTAAGCTGACGGACGCGCTGTTTACCGTGTGCATCCTGGCAAAGGATTATCACGAGGAAACAGAGATCCTGGACGACGGCAGCAAGCACACTGTCAAAGTGCCTGACAAAACCTGGGCCTACGTGAGCTGCTATTGTTATGATGGCCGGAGCCTCAGGCATGTGATTCTGCCTCAGGAAAAGGACACGAACAACTACCTGGCCATGTGCTATCCCCTGGAGGATGGCCCGAACCACCAGGCATGCGAAAAGCCCCGCATTATGGGTATGATGCGCAAGCGATATGGCGACGATTCCGCGCTGCTGTACGAGTATTCCGTGGCCGCAAATGCCCAGGATGTGCCAAGCAGGGGGAATGCCAACGGCTTCTTCTTTGGCGATGTCATCTTCGCCCGGTATGACTATGCAAAGCGGCTGTCGCAATCGCAAAGAAACAGACCCAGGCTCACGGGGGAAAACCAGTATGTTGATTACCAGTATTTTGAGCCAAATCACGGCCGTCTGGACGAAGATTCCTTCATGCGTTTTTCCCTGACGAAAAGCAACGGCTCGTCGGATGATCTGTGCGATCTGAATTTCGGATATGTGAATGTCAACGCCGTAGGCAACTGGCCGGGGATGTCCACCACAGGCGGAATGGCCGCCGGAATGACCGTCGCCAACCGCGTCGTCTCCATGGCGTCTCGTGATCCGTCGGCGTTAAAGCCTTTTATCTTCTTCCTCCAGCAGACGGAGGATGGAATGAACTATCGCCTGATGAGCTGCCAAATCACAGAGGAATATCCTCAATATGGGTATTATTATTGGAACATCCGGGATTACGATATGGATATGCCCCGGGCCGATCTGCATTGGACAAGGCTGTACGGCAGGGAATGCCTCTGGTGGCTGGAAACAGCGGGACAGACGGAGGATGGCAAGTCCAACCTGTTCAAAATTCGCGCGATATGGTATGACGACTCGGCTGACGCGATCAGCGAGCCCTTCGTGCTCGCCACCATCAAAACCGACGTGGATAAAGGCTCGCCGGATGATATCCAAATCGTCAGCGAAAAGCAGAGCTATTATTTCGTACACAGAAATGATATATATGGCAAAGAACTGTATGGGTTTACCTTCCAATTGGTGCCGGGGCTGAAGCTGGTCGGAAACGTGCTGACGGACACCTTGGCCAATCCCGGCAGCTATGACGATATGCTGCTGACCGTGTTCAACAACGGCAATCTGCCGCTGACGGGCTTTGATCTGGTGGCCTATCACGAGGCGAATGGAAAACAGGCGGAAGCCTTTGAAACCATCCACCTGGATCTGCTTAACCCCGCCAACAACTCCGTCACCCTGAACAAAGGGCTGACCGGCGGAACAGAACGGCGTTCCGGTGAATCCGTGGCCCGGGCGGAAGAGAGCTCCATGAACGTGGATGGAGCGGAGTACCGTTACGGAAACACCAAGTGGATTTGGTCCAGAGGCCCTAAAGTCCTCGAAGAAAAAACGGATTTAATGAAACCCAACATGCTGATGCCGGGCACCTTCAAGGCCTTCAATATCTCCCTCCTCATTCCCCAGGGCTGGGAGGGCCGGCAAGACATTTATCTGGAGGTAGACCGTTATTATGTATCCAACGGCACTTCGTTCCAGAAAAGCGTGAGCGGTAAAAGCATCGACGGGATGCTGCGCTACGCGGCAATGCCCCGGGACGATATTGTTTCCATCGGCAGGGACGGCACCGTGCGGAAGGAAAACAGCGGCGTCATGCGGCTCTTTGCCGCCGGGAGCGGCGCGGGGGAAACGGAAGAGGATTACTCCATGTTCAAAACGGACGTGACCTTTGACCGCATCCAGCTGGATACTAACGCCCAGGATCTGAGCATCCAGGCCGCGCGGTGGGATAACAACGGAGAACCCATGGTGTCCCTGACCGTGACCAACTGGGCGCACATCGGAAGCGCCCGCCGCAGCGCGAATGCCGTGGTGATGGAAGCGTTCCTGGATGAAGAAACCACGCCTGTGTTCCGCTACAGCCTGCCGGAGGAAGTCAGCGACAAGGAAACCTGGAACTTCGACCTGCCCCTCTCCCTGCTCACCGACGGGCGCAGCGCCAGCAAGGTCACGGTGAAAATCAACGGAAAGAACTACAAGGAAGTGGGCGATGTGGACAACAGCGCCGTGATTCTGTTGGAAACGGAGGCGCTCTCCTTCCTGACCCAGCCAGACGACATGAACGCGCCCGTTGGTTCCCCCGCCGTCTTCCACGCCGCCGTGATGGGCGGTCGCGCGCCGTATAAGTATCAGTGGCAGGTGAAAACGCCCCAGGGCTCCTGGGAGGATCTGCCCGGCGAAAACAGCGACACCTTGACCCTGAAAGCCGTGACCCAGGAGATGAGCGGGAATCAGTACCGCCTCACCGTTACCGACGCTTCTGGCTACAGCGCCACCAGCCGCGCCGCCACCCTGACCGTGAAGCAGGTGCCCCATACCGGGGATACCGCACCCCTTTTCTGGTATGCCATGGGAATGGGGGCGGCGGTCAGCGCGATCCTTTTCATCCTGGTGAAAAGGAAGAAAGAAAGCGAAGCGGAATAAAAGAACGTGGGAAAGAGGAACTTGAACATGAAACGATACAGCAGCTTTTTGGCGCTCCTGCTTTTCTTGCTTCTGCCCTTCGGGGCGGCAGCGGAAAACGCCGACCCGGTCGTTGTCCGGGTCGGCCGGGTGGCGTATCCCCTGTCCCTGGCGAAATATTCCTATCAATCCAATCTGGATCTGATGGCGTATCAGGGCTACACCCCCACCGTGGCGGAAAAGGAAGAACTGAAACGGCAGACCATCGACCACCTAATCGACCTGGCCCTGATCGAAAACAAGCTGATCGAGGCGGGGAAAAACGATCTGACCGACGCGGAAGAAACCCTCGTGCGCTCCTATGCGGGCAACGTGTACGAAAGCCTGTGGCAGGGCTTCCAGCAGCGGGTGAAGAACGAAGGCTACGACGTGACAGAGGAGCAGATCACCTCCTGGCTGACCGAACAGGGCTATACCCTGGATGTCGTGTATCAGGAAGCGCTGGTCAACGTGCGTTACAGCCGCATCTATGAACTGTACTGCGCCGATGTGACCGTGACCGACGAGGACGTGGAGGCCTATTTGCAGGAAACCTTTGTCGGCCCTGATCGGGAAGCCTATGAATTCGACATTCCCCGCTACGAGCGGGAGATCCTGGCCACCGGCAACGAATCCTTCTTTACCCCGGCGGGCTACCGCGTCATCCGGCAGATCCTGCTGCCCTACCCCCAGGCTGTGGTGGACGAAATCAACGCCCTGCAGCCCGCCGTGGAGGAAGGCGCTACCGCCCTGGAGGACGCCTATCACGCCGTGGCGGACGCCGCCATCGCGGGAAAAGACGTGGAGGCGGAGAGAGAAGCCTATCAAGCGCAGTCGCAAGCCTACGCGGATTTGCTGAATCAGGTGGTGGCGCTGGAGCAAAGCGCCCTGCCCATGCTGAAGGAAACCACGGATGAAATCGCCCTGCGCTATGCGGCGGGAGAATCCTTTGACAGCCTTGTCGCTGAGTATGGCAAGGAAGCCGGGGAAGCCGCGGGCGGGGAATTGCTGTTCCACCCGGAGAGCGAAAACTGGGCCGAGGCGTTCAAGCAGGCGGTTTCCGCGTTAAAAAAGCCCGGCGAAATCACCGAGCCTTTTGTGACCGATCTGGGCATCCATATTGTGCTGTACCAAAGCGACCTGCCCGACGGCGTCCATGAGCTCACCGAGGAAGAGCGCGCCGCCCTCCAATCCTCCGCCCTGGAAAACAAGCAGCGGGAAACCCTGCACCCTTTCCTGGACGAATGGAAAACCCAGTACGAAATCGAAACGCATCCTGAGATGCTGTAAGCGCTGAAATGCTCAAAACAATTCTGACTGATAATGAGAACCGTATTATGGATGCAAACACAAAGAAAACTGACAATAAGAGTCCGCATGATCAAGAGCGGTCAAATTGTCAGTTTTATCTCCTAAACTCTTTCTGCCGGTGCTGCTATGTAATGATCCCTTCTTAATGAAAGCATCTCATTGATGATATTTTTGAACGGGGCAAACTCGTTGTCTCCAGCCGCAGAATCCACATTGTCGTTGATGGCAATGAAGCGCACGTTGTGTTCGGGAAATACGACTTCCGTGTAGAATCCCGTTTGCAGGTAGTCGCGGCCCAGCCGGGAAAGGTCTTTGACAATCACGATCCCGACCTGTCCATCCTCCACCAGATTCAGCATCCGCTGGAAATCCGGGCGGTTGTAGTTCGTCCCTGAGTACCCGTCATCCACGAAGTATTCGCAGTTTGTGAATCCCCGTTCCTTAGAAAACTGTCCAAGCAGCGTTTTCTGCGTCTGGATCGAAACGCTGTCGCCGCTGTATTCGTCATCTCGGCTCAGCCTGCAATACAATGCAGTGATTTTGATCTGTTGTTTTAACTTCGCCATATTCCGTCCTTTCCAAACAACAGACCCAGATGGTTCGCAGAAACATTATACTATAAATCCATTCCTTTTTGGAACCCTATTTCTTCTATTTTGGTCTGCTGTTCTGTTTTCAGTGCTGAATGGCTGACAGCTTTCCGCCGCCAGTACCAATTCCGCCTGATTTCAGTTTATCGGAAAAGGAGCGGGAATACATTGAGCAGGAATTGAGCCCAAATTGAGAAAAAAGGCTTGGCATTGAAAGAGCGCCGCGCACATCGGACAATTGTGTCCAATATGTGCGGTGATTTTTTTTACATATAGCAAGTTTTAGATCAGTGCAGAGACTGAGAAACCAAGGCTAACCATGAGCATATCTCATATGTTTCAAACAGCATTCCTCCTTTATCCGGAAGAGAATGGACGAGAATGATTGAGAGATCTTTCTTTTTCCAAAAAAGAAGAAGCCAGCATTTGACTTCTTCTTTAACAGCGGTCGCAACAGGATTTGGACCTATGATTCCATTGATGTGAACAATGAGCTCTCCGCTCCGGCTACGATTGTGCGAGAAACGCATGTACAGAAGGGATGCCCGAAAACCCCAGTATATAAAGCATTTCCGGGCTTGTACCCGGGTACAAACATACCCTGTTTAGGGGGTACATTTTCGCTTTTGTACCCGGGTACATACCCCCGCGTACCCTGTTTGTACCCGGGTACAGAATGCACAGCAAAAGGATTGTACCTTTATCGAAATACTCCGAGATCAAACAGCAAATCCTGAGTAAGTTTAGACAATGGGCGTTTCGCTTGACTATTCTCATCCAAATAATTTCCATAAATAATCTGGTATAGTTCCTCTTTGGATGAAAAGAGCCCTTTATACAATGAATAATACTCATCTATCTTAGTTTTGCTGTACATTCTCGTTTTCTTAATGATTTCTTCTGCATAATCTCGATGGCTTTTATATAAATCATTCAGGTGAAATGTATTCACAGAATTTTGTATTTCTATATCATCTGCAGAACACAGAATGCTTAGTTCAGGTAATACGCCATTAGTGAATACAGCCTTGACATTGTCAATTGTAAACCGCGCATCACTGGAAAAACCATGAACATGTGGATTGACATGGGGTATAACATAAAAATCTTTTGTAAGTTTAAAACGGGAATTACATATCTGACAGCTTGGAATAAAGTTAAAGAGCGAGAGAGCAAGAAACGGAAAACGATCCTTGCTGTAAAAGTGATCTATATCAGCAGTGCTGTGTGGCTTTGTTTCTGTTCCCCAAGGGGTGATATACTGTCTGTTACAGTATGGACAAACGTTGATGCCCATAGCATTCAGCAGTTTGTCTCTATACTGGTCGTAATCACCATAATCAAAGACTTTCTCGCAAACTTGCATGAACTCATTTATTTGTGAATTATTAGTAGTTCTAAGTGATTTAATTCTGCTTTTGCTTGAACACAATGAGCCGTTTTTGATCGGGGATTGGAGGTCAGACAATTCCAGAGGCCTATACTCGTCTTTATTCGTACCTTTCTGAACTTCAAACATTTTTGCTTGAATATGCTCTATCGAAATGATAGAAGAAATCAATCTTTGTCTTTCCGATGGTTTTTTCGTTTTTTCCGCTTTACTTACAATATCTTTATAATGTAGCAATGCGTAATATAGATGACCGTTTCCCCACAATGTTTCGCAAGCAATCAATGCATATTCCTCAATCAGATCTTTCAGTGCTTTTGATTGAAGAAAACTGCTTATTCTTTCATTTGGTGTAAGATTATCGGTGCCTCTATCCCTAAAAAACCATTTCGTAAAGACAATAGATGCAAGACTATCCATGCCAATAATCGGTTCAATTCTTTTTCGTATTGTTTCAACAAGTTTTCCTGAACTTCCGTAGATTTCAGCAATCGCATCTTGATCGAAGTCTTTATCATTTATTCTTACCAATGATACTCACCCCTTTTTGCGTTCCAGATGTTTGATCACTTTTTCAAGTTCCCTAATCATGCGTTCTTTCTCCTGTGCATCCATGTTTTCGCCTAATTCTTTAACTCTTGTAATTGTTCTATCTGTTTCATTTGAATCTGGTTCGGAAGGAAAGCAGTTTCTATATAGACCGACCATTTTTGTGTGGATAATAGGATCACCTATCAACTCGATAATCTCTAGATAAGGTTTGCATTTTTCTCTGAGATCTGCGGAATCCTTATTCTTTTCAAGATTTTCAAGGTCCTCGATTATATCGGTCATCCACTTGTATGCATAAGCGCCCACCGTGTTTCTTAAGAAAAATGCGTTGTTTAGCAGATCATGTATGTTTGCACCAAATGTCTGATGAATGGGCGCTTTGACCACTTTTGTCACTCGTATATTTACATCTTGATTATCCTTACCTTCGATATCCTCGCTCTTTAAAAATATACAGCTTTGTATAGGTATATTTGACAGCAAAAGAGGAGAATGTGTAGCCAAAAACACTTGAATATCTTTACAGCCACCTTGCGTATCATCAGTATTATTATAATATTTTCTATATAAGCTGGGGAGATACTTGGTCAGAATATAAACGAACTGCCTTTGCCAGTCAGGATGATAAGTCAAATCAGCTTCATCCAAAAACAGGAAAAGTGTATCGCAGGTTTCAATAGCCTTATTTCCAAAATAGTTTTGAAGAAAATACGCTCTTTTGTTGTTTTCTGTTGGAAATTGCACGCTATCTATAGATTCAGGACCAAAAAGAACATATCTAAGTTGAGTCAGCATCCGAAGTATATTTTTTTCTCCGCTGCTTAAACCAGCAGAAAAAGAGAGAAAGTAAATATGATCACTGACATCACGATACTTCTCCAAAAAGTCTATCACACATTTTTGGAAATCCTTTTCTCTGATAGTTTCGTCAATATTTAGTTCATATGTGGTGCTTTCGTCGTAAGAAATCGCCCAAATTGGTTTATTTCCCTGTTGCTGTCTTTTATCTTGTATTCGGAATATACGATCGAGTAATTGACGATTCTCATGTATGAATCCTACTAATTCCAGGTATTGTTCCATATTTTTTTGACAACTGCGCTGAAACAGACCACGCTCATACCAATCTCGCCATAGTTCCAGAATGCGAACAATATCCTTGATATAAAAGCCAGAATTACTCCGTTCTCGAAATAGTGTCATTAACTCATCTCTTAATGAATAATGCTTGCTTTTACTAACCTGCTTATTCCAAAATCGAAGCATCTGATTAATAATACTAAGTAAAATACATATACATATACGATTAGTAAAGTAAGCTTTTCCATTCTCTACATTTGTCCAGGTCATACTTATGTCTGGAAAATAATCGCGTAGTAAGGAATCTGGAAAATAATCGCGTAGTAAGGAATCTGTTCCTTCTACGGTGACATAGACTTTGTGGGGATTCGGAACAGGAATATCAAGTTTTTTTAATTCTTCTAATATTTCATGATGTGACCTATCAAAAAGCACACGAAGCTCTTGATAGGTTTCATACCGAAAATGAACGCCAATAGTCCCAGCCACATCCACTGAACTAGTGTTTCTTCCAGATGCACTGATAGCATTACTATGGCAGATGGACGCAAACAGTGATCTATTATAAAACTGGAATTGAGCTTCATCATAAGGAGAAATACCATTATTTGAGGCTTGTACACTATTTCGCACTCTGCTGTATTGATAATATATTTCCATCGAACTCGTTGATAGAGTATTATCGATAAGAACAGTTTTGGTTCGTCTCAACTCAAAGGGGTATTCATAACATGAAAAGGATAAGTCCCTGCTATTATCTGAAATAATAAAACTTACTCTGTCCTCTAGTAATCCTTTCCCGCAATATACAATCTTTTCACGAGTACTGTTGTTGCCTAAAAGGGTCTTCTCCAATACAAGCAAATATGGGATTTCAGGCTTCAAACCACTGACAAGAGAACAGATCAGAGAATGAATCAATGTGCTTTTCCCCGCTGCGTTGTTACCTACAATTGCTGTGACATTGTAAATCTGGTCGCCCCAAAAAGCAGCTGGTAATTGCTCGCTTATTGGCTTTATCGAGCATGATAAAGTATATGTATATTTCCCTGCTTCGTTAAGGGCTTTTGTAATTGAAAAGCATTCTGTTGTCGAGAAATTCAGTTCAATTTCACGCATACCGCGTGAACCGTGCAACTCATGAAGTTTACGCCTATTACGCATATCATGTATGTCAGAAAAATCAAAGAAAGCATACAATAATCTCATGCTGCTATCCCCCAAATAGATTGTTCAACTTGTAACTTCCATCCATTTCTATTTTTTGCATTACCACATATGGAATCTTGTTTTATTCCTGACGTCGCAGTTTTATATAACGTTCATAGTCTGCATCTGAGATTTTTGCTCCGTTTTGCCAGAGCAGCGTTGCTAATTTATCTGTGAGAATAGCCTTGGAGAGATCCATATTTGAAACATCGACTTCCAATGTTTCAAATATATCAAGGCATTTTCCCGTCTGCGTATCCCACAGCCGCAGAGTGTTATCATCCGCTCCTGTGATCACCCATCCCTCTTGGTGAACTGTCATGCAGATCACGGCTCCGGTGTGCCCTGAAATGGTCTGTAGGCATCGGCCATTATCAATATCCCATATACGAAGGGTACGGTCATTCGACCCGCTGATTACCCGTCCGTCCAGGAGCACAGAAACACAATTGACCCTGTCCGTATGGCCTTTTAGGATTTGCAAGCAATTGCCTGTCCAAACATCCCACACTCGAAGGGTATTATCATCCGATCCGCTAATTACCCGACCGTCCGGCAGAATTGCAATGCAGGTAACCCAACCTAGATGTCCCTTTAAGGTATGCAAGCAATGATCGTTTTTGATATCCCAGATCCGTAGGGTGTTATCATCTGATCCACTGATAATCAGGCCATCTGGGAGAATACTTAAGCAACTGATCCGTTTTGTATGTCCCTCTAGTACATGCAAGCATTGACCAGTTGCGATATCCCACACCCGAAGAGTACTATCTGACGAAGCGCTGACCACATAGCCATCAGGGTGAAAGATTACGCTATTGATCCATCCCGAATGGCCTTCTAGTGTAAACAGGCATTGACCTGTAAGGCTATCCCATACACGAAGGGTGTGGTCATCCGAAGCACTAATGATATGCCCGTCTGGGGAAGCCAATAAACAGGTAATTCGGCCTATATGCCCTATTATTGTTTGTAGACAATGACCTGTACTGGTATCCCATATTCGAAGAGTATGATCATCCGACCCACTGACTAAGCGCCCGTCCGGGAAAACTGCCATGCAGTTGATTCTATCCGTATGGCCAGTTATGGTATGGAGGCATCGACCAGTCTCGACGTTCCACACCCGCAAAGTGTTGTCAGACGACCCGCTGACCACCCGTCCATCTGGAAGAATAGTGATGATATTGAAAGCATTTCTGCGCTGTTCCAATACCCAGAGACATTGGCCAGAGTATAAATCCCAGACCCGCAAAGTCCTGTCAATTGAACCGCTGACAATTAGTCCTCCCGGGAGAACAGCCAGACAGGTGATCCAGTTTGTAT
Organism: Clostridia bacterium; assembly: GCA_017448975.1. GTDB lineage: Bacteria > Bacillota > Clostridia > Christensenellales > Aristaeellaceae > RUG563. The sequence goes on along the minus strand of JAFSKN010000029.1, from coordinate 15,034 downwards.
GCTCCTCCAAGGTTTGCAGACATTGGCCTGTGGCGGCATCCCACACCCGTAGGGTGTTGTCCCTAGACCCACTGACCACCCGCCCATCCGGGAGAACGGTCACGCAGGTGATACCATCTTCATGTCCCTCCAGGGTTTGCAGACATTGGCCTGTGGCGGCATCCCACACACGCAGGGTGTGGTCAGACGATCCGCTGACCACCCGCCCATCCGGGAGAATGGTCATGCAGGTGATACCGTCTTCATTCCCCTCCAGGGTTTGCAGACATTGGCCTGTGGCGGCATCCCACACACGCAGGGTGTGGTCATATGACCCGCTAACAACCCGTCCATCCGGGAGAATGGTCATGCAGCGAATCCAGCCTTCATGTCCCTCCAGGGTTTGCAAACATTGGCCTGTGGCGGCATCCCACACACGAAGTGTATTGTCAGACGAGCCACTGATTATTCTTCTATCAGGAAGTACTGCAACACAATGGATTCCATATTCATGTTCTTTTAAGACACGCAGGCATTCCCTAGTTTTCAGATTCCAAATGCGTAATGTGCCATCATACGATCCACTGACCACATTTCCATTCGGAAGAGTCGTCACACAAGTGATTTGATCGGTATGCCCCTGAAGGATTTGATGACAATAACCTGTGTAAGCATCCCATACTCGTAGGATATTGCCGTGTGATCCACTGACTATCTGTCCATCTGGCAGGATAGCCATACAGGTAATCCACCCTTCATTCCCTTCTGGCGACATGTATTTCAAGCAGTGTCCTGTCATGGGATCCCAAATTCTCAGTGTACCATCATCTGAGCCACTGATGCATTGTCCATTTTGGGCAGCTTCAACGCAACCAACAGTTCCCTCATGCCCTGGATTATGAAAGACACTTTCGTCTAAGTAGGTGTTTATCGATAGTTCAGCTTTGCTGAACAGCTTTAAATCATTTATATCATCCTGCTCTTTACCAAGGTAATGGGTAAGACTTATTTCACGTAGATCCATGCCGGAGAAGTCCAAATTTTCGAGACTGGAGTTCCGCCGCTTTTGCAATTCCAACATTGTGTAGGTAAAAGAAGGATTAGTGGGGCGAATCTTACGGTTCGTTTCCCAAAGCTTTGCTGCTTCTGCGTCTTCTATCAGATCTGCTGCGTAGTCCATCACAACATGATTTACCGAGCGTTGCCATACCTCCGGCAACTCATCTTCCGCTTTCATCATTTCCGCCTGATTGACCAACCACACCCCTGCCAGGACGTCTCGATAAAACTGATGGATGAAACAATAGCTGTAATCAAGTGTGTCTGCTTGTTCTGTTATTCTCAACAACCCAATATCATCTAATATGGTGCGATACCATTCAATTGTAGACAAATCAGGGTAACCATGATGACGTGCCTTGTATTTGTTCACAATATCTGTGAGGTGACGTGGGAGCCTCTCCATGTTAATGGAGGCGTGTACTTCTGTTATCAGTTTCAATATCCGTTCTTTTTTGATTGTAAATCGTTGTTCTTGTTCCAAAGCGAAAGCTATATACGGGAGAATATACTCACACGCAAAAGCACATCTCAGCACCCATATTTCACTATCAACCCGAAGCAGTTCCCTTTGAAGAAGATTCCAAATGAGTGCACCATCACTCTTTGACTCTTTAAGCGCAAGAGTGTATCCGTCGCTTGTGCATTCTGCCAAATGATCGGTTTTTTGATAGAATTTCAGAAACAGAGGAATCGTCAAAACATTCCAGAGCGGCGACGAGTCAGGGGGAATGACGATATCGGGGAATTTCGCCAGGTACGCTTTCGCTGTCTCCTTGGACAGCGGCTCCAGCTCGATGGCAATGGGATGATCCGCCAGTTCCTTCGACAGATGGACACCGTCCATGGAACGGGAAACAACAATCAACTGCGCGCCGGAACAGACGTTCCAGTCGTTGATCATATGGAGAATCGTCCGGCGTTTGTCCGCCGGCACTTCGTTGAAACCGTCCAGCAGGATCAGCAGCCTGGGGCCCCTCTGCGCATCCCAGCCGCTGTCCGCCAGGTCAAGAATTTCCTGCCCGTGTTTATCGGACAGCTTTCGTATATACTGCGCTAAGGTGATACAATTTCCTTCCCTGTCCACCAGTTTATGCATGGGTACATAGACGGCGGGGGGCAGCGCGCTGTCCTCGCTGTCCGTCATGCCGAACAGGGTGACGGTCTTGCCGATGCCGCCTTTCCCTTCGATCACAATATTGCGCTTTTTTCCTTTTGTCCAGCTTTTCCGGATGATGTCCCACACAGGGATGGCGCTTTTGGCATCCTCGCCTTCTGTCTTCGTCTTTCCCAGCGTTTCAAACTGTTTCGGTTCTTTCACGCCGGGATACAATTGCTCGTCAATGCCGTCGTTTTTCAGCAGCACAAAGCTGGGATGATTGTCCCGCGTGCGGCGAAGAAGGTCTTTTAGGTACATTTTCAGTTCGGAATCCTGAGCGGAGGACGCAGGGACGGTTGCGGGAATCGGGGCGGGGGAGGGCCACGCTGTGACAGCCCTGCTATTGCGCATTTTGTATCGTATATTCCCTTTTACATTGTCGTAGTAATCTGAAAGAGAATCGTTATCCCAGCTTTTTAAGCGCGCAAGCACTGCATCCGAGCTTTCATTCCATTCATGCCAGAAGAACCCAAAATCAGAATAGGTATCGTGATTATCGGAAATACCTTTGACGCAGATGATGTTTGCTATCCCGGGATCGGTCGTATCATTTGGATGAAGGAGAATTCTTTTTTTCAGATCGTCCGGGTTAATTTTGTGCGTGTCCCCGCATAGATAAGCGCTGACATTCGGATGCTCAAGATTCCCGAACGCGGTTTGAAGAAGCTTTTGCTGTTTTTCATCCAAATCGAAAAAGTTATTGTGGCCCAACACCAGAACGGGAAGGCCGTCCTTCATCAGCATAGCCCGCACATCGTCCGAAACGGCCGATTCAACATCCACCATTTGGCTGTCTTTTGCAGTGCCATCCGCCACAAGCGCGGTGTTCAGGTGCAGAATGTTCAGCTTCCCCCGCCAGGAACGCACATGCACCCTTGCGGGAAGAAGCGCGTTTGCTTCATCCTCAGTATATACCTCGATACGGTGGGCAAAATCACTGTAAGGGAGGAAAGCTTGCAAACGTAATTCAAGAAAGCTCATATCACCATTTTTTAGCATGGTAATTGCAATCTTATTATGGAGCCTCCAACTAGTATCTTTTTTCTCCAACAGAGATTGCAAAGTACGCTCATTACCCACATCGTGATTGCCTGGAATAATAAAAACGTCCTGGGTCGGGTCAATGTTCATCGCTTCAATCAGGTTTTTAATAAAGGATTCTACGGCTGCATAATCCTCGTCCCAATAGTTATGGAAATCTCCGGTGATAATCAGCAGCTTCTCTCCGTCCTGCAAATCATGAACGGCGCGGGCTTCCTTCAGCAGGACGTTTTTCATACTATTCGCCTGCGCGTCTCTGAAAAAATGCAAATTAGCCAAATGAAGAATCTTTACCATCGCTTTTCCACCTCGTTCATTTGTGTTGAGGATAAAACTTCTATGGATCGGCTTTATACGTTCTCAAACAGTCGTTGCAGAATTTTGTGAATGATTCTATTAACAACTCATAGTTTCTGAATAAAATAGTCAATCACTTCCTGGAACTCCGCACCAAACGGGATTAGAGAAAGCACAGCCTTAATCGCCACTTTTGAACCTGATTTGATGACATCTTTCCAACAGTTTTTAAATCCTTCTTCATTAATTCTGGCGAAAATATCAGACGCCGATTCTTTGGCCCAGTCGCTTGACTGAGCAGCTTTCAACCGTTCTTCTATTTGCTTCTTTGTCTCTATGCCAATTTCTCCATCTACTGGAATGTCGGAATATAATTGCATACACATTTCGATAAATTGGTCTGCTCGCATTTGTAAAAGCTTTGAGTTCAGTTGGTATTCTGAGTACCAGTTCTGTGAATCAACGTAATGTTCCACATCTCGTCGGACATTGGGATCAGGGATGCTTACCTTGACCAATGCCTTTTTGTCATCATATTTTGCGTATTTAATACGATTTACAAATGCTATTTTCCAATCATATTCCGAATATGGATACTGGAGCTCCTTCTTCACTTTCAGGTTTCTGACACGAGTTTCCGGAATACCTAATTGAATCGCAAGTGTATAGTCATCATACGCCAAATTGTTTTTTAAGCAATGTTCCAGATAGATAGAAAACAGAAGCACCTCCATGTCAGATTTTGAAAGCCTTCCAAAGTTTTTATCATAGCAGACTTCCGCTATTATTTGAAATGCCTCCGTTTTTTCTTTTTCTGACCAATTATGAAGAATACCCTTGTTTTCAGCCATTTCTAATTCCTCCGTTTCTCATGAAGCATGGATTTCTATTCTTCATTGTTGTCAAATGATATAGTTGGGAAATCATCTCCCTCAGCTTTATATCTTTCCCACCAGCAGTATAATTCTTCTGTATCCATTTCTTCCCATCGTATATCCACGTCTGTGTATGCTCTCTGCAACGCGATCTTCAATTCTTCGGAAGAAGAATAGAATTTTAAATAGGTTTATAAACTGTCAGAAATCAATTTCCGAGATAAAAAGTATCCTGTATGAAAATGGTGCAATTGTAGATTAACATTCAAGTCTCCTGCAAAGGAATTCATGGAACTGGCACTGGAGGGGAGCTTGGCACATATTCACGATTTGGTAAGGGAATTTTTCGGCGTGGGGTTTATGTTGGGCAGTCGGTGTGGTAGCCTTGCCGTAGGCACTAGCACAGTGGACGCCTATACAGATGCCGGCCGCGGGGATAGCCCTTAAGGCTTGCTATCCGCGCCGACAGGGCCCCGACGTTAACCCCCCCAGAGGTAAATTTCTGTATAAATATGCGGCCGTTTATGCAGCAAGCCCGGCTGTTCACAAACCGCAACTGTGGCCACCGAGGACCGCAGAATGCACCAAGCCGTTCCAGTTCGTGTTTCATCCGCGTTCTCTCTTCTTTATTGTTTTATATATCGCAGTATGCTGGGTCTTTTCAGGTTTGCAGGCGGTGGAAACCTGCATAACGATTCGTTTCTCTCAATCAATTAGGTCAATTTCTTTCGCATTCTACTTTCCCTCACAAGCGTTGATCAGCTTCCATTCATTGAGAATACTATGATCACTTATCCCCATAATGATTTTAATGAGAATCACTCTCGTAGAATGGCCGAATGGGGGCAATATAGTGGTGCCTGATGGTCATGAGTGCTCCTCTTTTAACACTGATATTCTTACAAACAAATTGTACTGAAAACTTTGCGGGAAATCAAACAGAATTTTCAGTATTAGTGGAAATATATCATTTTTTCGCCAAATCGTTCAGTAATGAATATACCACCGCAAGAGTGTATCCGTTTGTGAAGGATGGCTCCTCTTCTGGTTTGGATAAAATACTATACATATTAATAATGTCAAGAATGCGCTTCTTAAGAGAATCCTGCTTTATAACCAGAACTATGGGATATTCTTTATACGAATCATACAAGTGTTTGTCTAAACTATTACTATTATGAAATCTGAACAGTTTTTTTATATCCAAAATTTGAGAAATCAAATCTGATGATTTCACTTTATAGAAACCTTCAAAAGTAGAAAAATGAAGATCTCCAATTCTTTCTATTATTGTCATTGAGGTATGTGGGTTAAGAATTGTTTTAGATGATCGGATACCTCTTGTAGAAAATTTAAATAGTAAGTACTTTTCATAAAATGTTCGCAAGTTATAAGATTTTAAGTGACCATTCGTGTATCGTAAAACTAATAGCAGTATTCTATTGCCTCGCTCTATGAGTTCTCTCATCATATTATTTGTGATCATAACTCTTTTCCCTTGTTGAACACGATAGGAAACAATTGAATGCTGCAATTGTGTTTTTTTATTTTCCGCATCGTTATTCACATCAACTATTTCGTTTAGTGGTGGCTTTTTACTTGAAGTAGATATTAGTGATTGAATTATGTATTGTATTCTCTTTGTATTCAATATGCTGTTTATTGACTGATTTAGTTCCTCAAAAGAATTGATTTGAACGATGCAGATATTCTCAATTTCATTAAATAACTCTAGAGCAATTCCTTCCTCAGGAATTAGATTAACTGGATACTTGCCCAAACAGTATGAAAAGAACAGTATTCTGAATTTGTAGTTCTTATAATTTGGAGTTGTTAAATAGAATTCATATTTCATATCAGAAGGATTAATTATAACATGCTCAGATTGATCGTTTATATGATCAGAAGATGGGGATTCCTTTGAGATTAGTATCTTTTGATAAGCTCCAACCTTTGGTACTATTGGGCCATCATATTCTCCCACTTCAAATTTAACATATCCTTTAGTTACTGTTTCCACTTGCTTTGCGATATTAGCTATTACAGTATCAGGCCTAAAACGGTTAGAATTATGGAAATCCATACTACCGTTACTCATACGTTCTTTCATAATCTACTCCTTGATTTCGAACACGATAGGCAAATGATCACTATATTTTCTGTTGGGATGACCTTTATTATCTATGAGTGAAAACGATGATGTGTGTGTAACAATTTCAAGAGTTTTATCAACAAATTGTTTTCTTAAGCAAGGTCGAATCATTACTTGATCGAAAATATGCCAATATGTGCACTTAACTGTGCTGCCAGAATAATAGTAGGTACCTGGCGGTTTATCAAAATCACCAAATAGGTTCCACATGGGGTTATAAAAGAACTTGAAAGTCATTCCTTCGATTATTCTTGACGAGCGTGATGCATCATCGTAACAAGGGAGCCCATGAAAATGGTCTGCAGAAATGCATCCGCTATCATAAGGGTCCTCATTAAAATCGCCAAAAATAATACTGTTTGATGATTTTATACTAGATTCAACTTCCTTTAAATCATGAACTAATTGTTGAATCACAATACTTCTACGTCCTTCACTACCCGAAACAATATTCGAAGGTAGATGCATTGCGCAAAGAATATATTTATTATTAATAATTTGGATAGAATAGCGAGTAGATTGCAGTCCTGGTTGAACATCATCACGTTTACCAATAGCAATAATCTTTTCACATCCAATTCCAATATATGGTTTCATGCCAAGTGTAGAACACATAGAATCTTTATCATCTGAATACTCTGCCAATACAATAATGTCTATTTCTTTCTCTCTTGAAATCTCAATGATTATAGGATTAATATCACATGTTTGTTGAGTGTTCCAAAACATGATTTTCAAGTTGTATACACCTCCCTAAAACAATAACGATACTTAGAGAAAAATTGCAGTTAATCTTTCGATCGATAATTAAAGCATGCTCAATAGCTTAGGAAATCAAGGGCTGCACCATACGACGAGAATTTCACCATTTTCTTTGCACGTGTCATAACCACATATTTCTTAATACTATAAATATCTAACAAAAATCTATCTACTTTCTTTCTGTACAACACGAACTCAGAATCTCGCGATAGTTTGTAAATACATATTATCTGCATATAGAATGCGTGATCTCTTGAATTGCCTGATCATAAAAATGTATATAGTCCTTCCCGCTTGATGCTGTGATTCCTAAGTCATAGATTGTGATGCCATATGTGTTGCTTAACAAATAGTTTCTACATTGATTGCCATCGATGAAATGTGAATGTTCATTGCATGGAATATTCTCATCGTTGATACATGTATTTGAGTTTTCTCTTCGTGGTTCATAGAAAAGTGTTTTTCCACAGATATTCCGATGATTCGCTTTATATTCAAGCAACCACCAGATATCGATTTCGGAGAAATCGAGGCCAAAGCCAAGCATATATACGTCACCCAGAACGAAGGCGTCGATCCAACTCCCTATTTTAATTGGTTTGTTTTGCTTCGTACTGGCAATGAATGTATTTGTCCTGGAGCGCTTTGTGGATCTATTACTTTCATCCTCATCTTGTATACTGCCATCCAGCCGTTCAACGCAGCGCCGAAGCAATTTACCATAATAATAATTCCCTATAATCATGCTGTCAGGTTTACGTGCTTCTCCGTGTATATGCCAAATAGGAACGCCACTCGCTTCATTGTATGTGTTTACAAGAAACTTAGTTTGAGCATGATCGACTTCATGAAAATGCATGATGTTGCTGATTTGAGATTGGGAAAGATCCTCCCGATCCATAATTGCAGCTTCAATTTCATAACTGTAATTTGTCGTTAAAATATAATCAAAGCGATCCTTAATCAGGAGGATAAGGTGATCTTTCATTTCGGGCGTTACTCTGATGAAGCTGCTCCATTCATACCCATTAATCACAGGATTCTGTTCTTTATGAGGTTTGACAACATTTCGCATTTTTGTTGCAAGTGTGTTGTTCGTCAACATTGCTGCTTTCAGAGGCATTGGTATCAAGTAGTTTTTGGCCTCGGTCGGATATTGTGCTTTCTCTTTGAGCTCATCCAGTAAGCCATTCCATGACATTCCCCCATACGCTCTGCAGAGACCATTACCAAGGAATAGAACCCGTGGACGTCTATCACCGATAACAAACTCTCTTTCTGTTCTTTTCATGCTTATTTACCCCATCGTGATTCAATCTGCATTTGAAGTGGTAGGATACGATACATCATGGAGTTTTCCCTCGATTTATGCAACGTAATGTAAGATCTCATGATTTACATACCATTATTCATTACAAAACTGGATTTACTGATGCAAAGTATACTTCCTTTACCGATACAACGTACTGTCCCTTTCTTCTTTCCTCCCGACTATGAATCAATTCATCATTTCTTCTAACCTAGGTACTTCATTCTGCTCTCTTATTATTTCTTTCTCAAACATTTCTGATATTTATATGCTGCTTCCGAAAATGGAACGCATATCCTCCTTCCATTTTGATAATGGGATTGAGAGAGTCACTTCATAATACGGTAGAAGGGTTTTCATACAACAAATCAACCACAAAGACAGTTTAATATCACTATTAATGCTTACAGTTTTTGTATAAAGTAATCAATGACTTCTTGAAACTCTTTGCCAAATGGAATCAAAGAAAACACAGCTTTCAGCGCTACTTTCGAACCTGATTTGACAACATCTTTCCAGCAATTCTGAAACCCTTCTTTATTTATTCTGGCAAAAATATCAGTTGCCGATTCCTTTGCCCATTGGCTTGCCTCAGCAGCTTTAAGGCGTTCTTGAATTTGCTGCTGTGTTTCTATATCAGGTTCTCCATCAACGGGAATGCGAGAATACATTTTCATACACAATTCGGTAAATTGATCCACCCGCATCTGCAATAGTTTTGAATTCAATTGATATTCTGAATACCAATTTTGCAAATCTATATAGTGCTCCACATCCCTGCGAACATTGGGATCAAGGATACTTACTTTGACCAAAGCCTTTTTATCGTCATATTTTGCATATTGTATACGCTTCCCAAAAGCTTCTTTCCAATCGTATTCTGAATATGGATACTGAAGCTCCTTTTTCACTTTCAGGTTTCTGACCCGAGTTTCTGGGATACCCAATTGAATTGCAAGAGTATAGTCATCACAATCTGCTCCATTTTTTAAGCAGTGTTCCAGATAGATAGAAAACAAAAGAACTTCCATATCGGCCTTCGATAGCCTTCCGAAGTTTTTCTTATAGCAGACTTCTGCAATCTTCTGAAATGCATCTGCTTGCTCGTTTTCTGACCAACCAGGAAGAATGACGCGTTTTTCTTCAGACATTTGTAGTTATTGCCTCCTTTGCACTCGATACTACGTATAGATGTGTCCTGTAATAAAATAGACTTTATATTTTTATTAGTTATTGTGGATACTGCCTACATCTTATAACAAATTGTGCCGATACTCCTGTATTTTCCCATTTCTCTTATACCGCTATTATACATGATTCCATCGCTATAATCAATGGCAAGTTTTTCTGCAATGTTTTCTCACCGCGGAATATCTATGTGATTTCAGATTGGAAAAAGGCAATCATTCAACGCTGCCAATGCTTTCACAATCTTTTTTCAGAGTGCTGTATCTTATTATCATTCTACTGATTAATTATTCTTCGCTTAACAGCTTCTGCGCAGTATCCTGCGGCAAACCAACCATTTGCAGCAAACCTTCAAGTTCTTTCCGTTTTTCAGCGATCAGAGGTTCGTCTCCTTCAAAAGCCTTGGAGAAGCAGTAAAGGGAATTCCTCAAATTGGAGAGGGCGTTTACCATATCGCCAATAGACAATTGCAGCGTTCCTTTCGCTTGCAGCAGTATCCCGTGATCGTAGGAATGCGGATTTGCGTCCCGAATGAGCTGTTCCGCCTTTTCCAGCCCGATCAATCCCTTTTCTGGCTCGCCCATATCACCCAGAAGCATGGCATAATTGATGATTTGCGAATAGCTGTCATGATACCCCGTCAGACCAAATTGTTCCAGAATCCGCATGGCAGTTTCCATATGCTGCTTAGCAAGGGCGTATTCGCGCATCATGCGGTATGTGCCGCCGAGATTGGCGTTCAGGTTGGAAGCCAACAGGGCGTTATCCTTGTTTATTTCCGGCAGCATGGTCAGCACCTGCTTCATCAGCTTGATACTCTCCTGCGGATCGTCGGTCATTTGCGCCTTGCAGTCCAGAAGGAGAGCACGGTTTCTGGCGGTTCCATCTTTGATTCGTGCGCTCAATTCATTCAGGATTTTCTGCATTCCGGTCTTATATTGGTACTTTTCGAGATATTGAAAAGTATCCTCCAGGAAAAGCAGATAATAGTGCATGTCATCCTTCTGCGCGTACTTCATCGTGCAATCGACGATCTGATAAATCAGCTTATAATCCGGCACATCCACGCCGTGAAGCTGGCAGGTAAACCGAAGCGGTTCCAGGAGCATCTGACACCGGGAAACGCTGGTTTCCAGTTCTGCCCGGCATACCGGACGCAGCATGTTTTGCAGCGCCACTCTGCCACCGGGCAACTGCTGCAACAAGCCCAAATCGATCAGATCATTCACGTCGTTCAGGTCTTTGAAGCCCATCCAGAATCCCAGCAGTCGCATGGGGATGCCCGCAGCCGGAACCAGCACCATGCACCGAAGGATGTCCTGCTGGGTTTTAGAAAGATTGTAAAGGCCAAACAAAGCGTGAATGTGATCCTCAAAGGTGTCTTTTCGTGCCTTTCCGTCTTTGACGATCCGTATTTTGTCTTTTGATCCGATTTTTGTTCCGTGGATGCAAAACATACCGGCGACGACTTCAGGCGTCATCATTCCACGGCCAAACAAACGGGCGGCCAGTTCCACGATCAGGGTATGGTATTGCAGCAGCATCATGAATTTTAAGATGAAGGAACGTTTCTTTTCCGCGTCAGGATAAAACCGCGCCACCATTTGGAACAGGGCTTCATCATCGGCGATCCTTTCTGTGCGCAGAATCTGCTGTCCCGGCCAGTGGTTCCGCGTAGTGAGGATGATCCGGCAGCGGTAATGCTGGAGGAAGATCAAAAAGCGTTCCTTGATAGAGCGCACGTCAAAGTTGTCGATAATCAGCAGAGTATCTTCTTTCAGTGTTCGCAGAAAACGGTCATGCCGGAAGAAGCGCGCTTCATCCGTATCGGGGGGAAGATCGTCCGCAAAATACATGTCGGTTATATCCCGCCGCAGATCGCCGGAATACATGATGTAGATGATATTCGTGTATTCCTTTTTATGCTCCCTGGCGTAGGCTTTGGCGATTTCACTTTTCCCTATCCCTGCCACGCCTTCGAGGAAAAGAACACGGTGGCGGATCAGCGCTTCATGCAGCTCCTTCAATTCCTGATCCCGGCCGCAGAAATGCGCGCAGGGTGCTGGAACCTCATTGCCTAAAATGTAGTCCCGGACAATGGGCGAAAGTGTTGTGGCGGCTGAATTTGATTTGCGGATATCATGCGCCTGAAATGGGCGGATCATACCAAATATCAGTACGTCCGCCATAAACGCGGCTTCCTCCGCGCACGTTTCACAGGGATAGCGGCGGCACAGTTCCTGTTTCTTCCTTTCGGAGATAGAAGGATCATGGATCAGCAGTTCATAAATCTGCTGGGTCACCATGGCACTGTCAGACAGGGAAGGAATAATGGCGTCCTCCAGCGTGATCGCAAGCGCTTCCCGGTTTTTCGCGTCCCGCCGGTAGAACTGGCCGATGGCGGGACTGAGCCGGGCCAGGCCGTTGAGCCATCGGTTCAGAAGCCCCATGTCAAAAAGCACGTCGTTTTCCTCCAGATAACTGGAAAACAGCGTTTCCGCAAAATCTGTCTGATTATCGAAGTTCCCGTCCAGTAGATCGTCCCGAATGATCTTGGCGACGGAGGCAAAATCGCAGCGTTCCATGGCTTCCCTTCTTTACATCCTTTGTTTGACATTCCCATTATACACAAATATCCGGTATCTGTCTGCTTTTTTTCAATTTTCACTCAATTTGCGCTCAATGTGGTTTCCTCCCTTTTTCGATAGAATCAACTGTGTGAAGAACCAGCACCATTCGCCATGGAACGGTGCCGATCTTCCGAGAGATTCTGCGAAAGGGGGTATTTTTTTGAATGAGATTGCAGTCAAACAGGCTGTACCGATGGCCGCGCCTTATCAGCAAAAAATCGGCAAAGTGATTTTTCAGGTTTCCGCCTTTGGAAATCCCCAGGCGAAAGAAACCGGGCAGGAAATGATTCTGCGGATGCTGGAAAACAAGCTGCCATTTGAAAAACAGGGAAAGGAGGAAGCCTGCGCATGAATGAGATTCACAGCACCAATCTTCGGCTGAATATGGGGAAAGAATCACACCGCAAGGCTTGGGAGTATCTGCAAGCCATGGATAAAAGACAGTTCAAATCCTACAGCAATGTGATCGCAATGGCGCTGGTAGAGTTTTTCGAGAGAAAAGCCAAACTGGAGGACGATCCCTATTTTGAAACCAGGGAGCGGGAAGAACGGTTTATCCGGCAGATCATCAGCGAAGTGGAAAAGGCGCTGGATAAGGTATTGCCCATCTATCTGGCCGGATTCATGTCTGGCGTATCCGGCACAGCGAAAAACAGTGACGAATAAAAAGAGAAGGGAGTAGAATAGATGATTACAGATTTCAATAAGCCTGATCGTCCTGTCATTATTGGCCTGGATCACGGCTATCAAAACATCAAAACGGCTCATGCCTGTTTCCAGGCTGGGGTCACTCGGCACATCAATGAACCCACCTTCAAGAACGGTCTCATGTTCTATGAAGGAATCTACTACACCATCGGGGAGGAACACAAGGAATTTATTGCTGATAAGATGAACGACCAAGACTATTTCATTCTGACCCTATCGGGTATCGCTTGCGAATTGTCCTTCTACGGGAGGCAATCAGCCAACGTTCATCTTGCCGTAGGCCTGCCCCTGACCTGGGTGGCGGAGCAGAGGGACGATTTCAAAAAGTATCTTATGCAGCATGACCCCAAGGATGAGATCGTTTTCTCCTACAAGCAAAAGGAATACCGCATCCACATCACTGGCGTGGATGTGTTTCCCCAAGGTTTCGCGGCTATCATCAGCCATCTTTCCGATTTTAAGGGTGTGAATATGCTCTGCGATATTGGCAACGGAACCATGAACGTCATGACGATCACCAACGGACGGCCCATTTCCAGCAAGTGCTTTACGGAAAAGTACGGCACCCATCAATGCACCCTGCTCATCCGGGAGAGGTTGATGCAGAAATTCCACATCACCATTGAGGACGCTGTGATCGAAGAAATCCTGCGTACTGGCACCGCTGATATTGGAAAGCAATACCTGGACGTGATCGCTGAGGCGGCAAAGGAATACACCGAAGGCATCCTGCGCCGCCTGCGGGAGCATGAATACCATCCCGATCTCATGAAACTGTACATCGTGGGAGGCGGCGGCTGCCTGATAAAGAACTTTGCGGAATACGATGAAAGCAGGGTCACGATCAACGAGGACATCTGCGCCACTGCCAAAGGTTATGAATATATGGCGAATGCCCGGATGCGGAAAGCTGGATGATGAACTGTGCGGAAGATCATCAACACCAACATCCGGCTGGATTTATCCCGACAGGATGACCGGCAGGCATACGATTATCTGCTGCACATGGATCGAAAACAATTCAAATCCTATACCCGTGCCGTGGTCGCCGCCCTCAACGTATTCTTTTCCCGACAGGAAAAGCGGCAGGCTGATCCATACCTGGAAACCAGGGAGAAGGAGGATCGTTTTCTGCGGCAGGTGCTGGACACCATCAATTCAGGCGTCCGGCAAGGCATGAGCCAAGTTCAAGTCACAGTTCCAATGCAGCCCGTCTCGCCTGTGGCGGAACCGACAACAAAAGAAGAATCCGGCGGCGCGGATAGCGAGAATTATGAGATTGCGGAGGCATTTTTGAAGGAAATGGGCTTGTAAATGCTTCTATCAATCGGTGGGCGATTTACTGCCACTTTTACGGAGTGGCAGTAAATCCCCGCTTTTCCCTGTCAGACCGTGAGACGCAGAGAAGGAGGTTTTCTGCCAATATGGAGCTTATTTCTGTCACGATTATGAGGCCAATCGAAACAAGAAACGGGCCGTTTTGGGGCGATAGCCACGAAGAAAGTCCACTAAAAGACACGATAGACCTGCCAGGAAGAACCGAGGAGCCGGGGACACGCTCTTAGGTCACGGAAGTGCGCACTTCTATACAGGTGTCCCACCTGTAAGTGCGCTCTGCGAGGCCCCTGCCCGCTGCATCCGGATGCGGCAGGGCAGGCGGATCGGAAGATGCTTTCGGTGTTTCTCACCGGCATCATCCGATCCCTCCAAGGGCTGCGGCCCTTGCGCCGCTTCGCGGCTATCCCATGAGCAGGAACGAACGAAGCGAGAATGGACGAAGAAAGAACGACGAAAAAGGAACGACGAAGGAGGCAACCTACGATGAAGAAAACGAGAGACGAATTACAGAACGAATTAACCGAGGCGCAACGGCAG
>JAFSKN010000028.1 GCA_017448975.1 Clostridia bacterium | reverse complement strand
TCAGTATACGATAAAGTATTTCAAAAATCTGTATCTGGAGATACACAAATAAAATATTTTTGGTGTATAATAGAAGCATCATCAGGTTGAAGGGAGAATCACCATGGACTATTCCGTACTTGAAACAAGTACTTTGTTTTCCGGAGTACCTGCACCAGAATTAAGGGAAGCTTTGGAAGGAACACCCCACCACATCCAGTGTTACGATAAGGGTGAGATTGTTTTTCGTCTGATGGAACCTGCTGTAAGGATCGGAATCATTCTGGAAGGACGTGTCGAGGCACAAAAAACCTTTCCGAACGGAAGTCAGGTCAATGTGTCCGTCCGTCTGCCCGGAGATCTGATCGGACCTGGCGCAGTATTCTCAAAAAACGGGAAATATCCTTGTGACATAGTCGCCCTGGAACCGGCAACGATCATGATGCTGCGCAGAGATGACCTGCTGCATCTCATGCAGAGAGATGTACGGATACTGGAAAACATGATTACAGAAATTGCCTCCGCCGCATATATGCTGCAGCAGCGCTTGGAACTTCTTTCCTATAATGGGATCGCGCAGAAGGCGGCATTCTGGCTGCTGATGCAGGCACGGCAAACCGGAAAGGATGCCGTCATAATCCCTGATTCCATATCTAAATGGGCGATGTTGATGAATGTATCACGGCCTTCGCTGCACAGAGAGCTTAAGCGTCTGGAGTCCGAACAGATCGTGTCATACGCACCGCCAACCATTGAAATACTGAATCAGGAAGCACTTCAGAATGTGTTAAGTCGGTAAAATGCCACTATCACATTATCTCTGATCCCTCATCTTAACACCTTTTCCAGCGGCTTGCCCTTCGCCAGCTCATCGACCAGCTTATCGAGCTGCCGCATTTTCTTTGTCATTGGGTCTTCAATTGTCTCCACCCGAACGCCGCAGACAGGACCGGTGATCAGTTCTGCTCGTGGATTCCAGTCGGGGGCTTTCGCGAGAAAATCGCCATAGGTCATGTTGCGTTCAGCGGGATTGTCATACCCCGTTAGCCAAGCGATGACTTGATCCACTTCTTCCCTCGTGCGGCCTTTCCGTTCTGCTTTCTGGGCAAGGCAGTCATATATTTTGGCATAGGGCATATCAAACACACTTTGTCTTGGCATCATTTTCCTCCCGCCACTGGAAGATTTCTCTTCCCTGTTATCTCATCAAGAACGATTCTCATCACATACAGATACTCCAGGGCTCGGCAGCGATCAAGGGAATAATCACGATAACCGTAATGCTCTGTCAGCACCTTCAGCCCATGCTTGATTTCCTGCGCATCTTCAACGATCCGGCACGTTCCGAAACCGATCACGCTTTCATATCGCGTGGTGATCCCGTGATCTGTTGTCTCCGTCCGAATAAAAATGTCCCCTTCCACGCATACCTGCGGATTCGCTTTCAGCAGTTCCAGCTTCATGCCCTCTCTGGCGCAATGGAAGTATACGATCACCTTTCCATCCACCAGCTCCGTGCCGAAGGAAACCGGAACCACATAAGGGTATTTGTCTCCCTGGAAAGCGATTCGCACCGTATCGCAGCGGTTCAAGATGTCGAAAATCTCGTCCAGGCTTTGTACTTCCCGATCTTTACGTCTCATTGGTTTCAATCCTCACGGTTTTTCCTTCGTTGACTTATATCATACTCTCGGCGATTGTTACCGCATTTCTCACGCAGTCATCACACTCGCACAGAACAATGCCGGTATCTCTCCCCTTCAAATCCTTGCAGAGGGTGGCTTTGCACATGCTCTCAAACTGACGCAGTACGCCCGCAGCGTCTCTGAGTATCGGTCTGCCCTGGTATTTCTTGATCCCCAGCAGCATTTTCGCGCCGATCAGCGCTCCGCATGTAGCCTCCAAACATCCCATACCAACGCCAAAGGCGGCTCCGATCCGCTTCAATTCCTCTTCGGTCATGCCCACTTCATCAACGAAAGCACAGAGAACAGCCTGGCAGCAATTGTACCCGCTGTGTTTCAGTTGAACGGCGTATTCCTTCCTATCCATGATTCACGCCTCATCCGGCTTTTGGCCGTCATGCGCTTTCCAGGCGCATTCCGTAATCTGCATATCCGTGAATACCGCAGTGAAGCTGGACTCCTCCGGGCTGCACGCGTAGATCCCGAAGCGGATCTTTCCGGCACCCTCCCACATATGGCAGACCCGCATTTGGGAAAAGCTTTCCCCATCCTGCGAGCATTCGATGCAATAATCATCTTCACGCCTGCTGAACCGATACCACATGGTTTTCACGTCAGCGGGGATTGCCGTTGTCGCCCAGTCAGAGTAACCATGATTCGTGACCACGGAACCAAGATGCTGGAACCGTTCGTTTTCATATTCGACAGACCCTTTCAGCCAGTTTTCCGAATCAAGATACATCACGATCCCGCACTGATCAAAGCGGTGATGGCTCTGTGTGAAATCCGTCTTGACGATGAAGGAAAAATATTTCTCTTCTGTTTCCATCTGAAGCACCGGGGCATTATCATTGCGAAAATGATAATAAGTCCTCTGCCACAGATCCGTGTTCGGCATAGTCGTTATCTCAACCCGGTCGGATTGAATGCTGTACTTCTCCGGCTCCCTTGTCCATTTCATGTCCGTAATCATCATTCCACTCCATTCTTATGATTCATTAACCAGCTTTCCGGTCATGTGTTCTATCGTAAGCTCCAGGCAGGTTACCCTTGCCTGATGATCATTTGTCCCTCACTTTTTTCGCTGTACCAATCCTCACAGCGTTGCTTCATCAGTCGTGGCGTTGGTTGCCATGGTCTTATGTATCAGCTGTGGCCAAGGTCATAAAGTCCCTGGATTTCCGGCGGCAGGTGATCCGGCAGCATGGCGCTGATCCCGTCTTCGTTTCCGTCCCGCAGGGCGGTTTCATAATACCAGCATTTGAACCGGATCATGGCCAGCGTTTTTTCAAGCTGCCGCATTTCTTCCTCTACTGCGGCTCTTCTGTCCTCAAACAGTTGCTTTCTCTGGGCATAGGTGGCGCTGCCCTCCCTGACCCACACCATGAACTGCTTGATATCCTTGATCTCCAATCCTGACCCTTTCAGGCATTCGATTACCCGCAGGGCTTCCACTTCTTTTTCGCTGAATTGGCGGATGCCCGATTGCCGCTCTATGTCGGGGAACAGACCTTCCTTGTCGTAATAGCGCAGGGTTGAGATCGGAAGATGAAACATTTCCGAGATTTGACCGATGGTGTACATGTCTATTTCTCCTGAAATTTCTTTTATAAAAATGCTTGACCTAAAGTTAGCTTTAGGTGTTACAATGGAATTGTACCACAGAGCTTGTGAAAAGACAAGAAAGAAACGCGGCAATCGAGCCGAATGGAGGAATCATGATGAAAAAACTGGGATTTGGTCTCATGCGGCTGCCCCTGACCGACCCCAATAACGACGCCAAAGTGGATGTAGAGCAGGTCAAACGAATGGTCGATCTGTTTATGGCGAAGGGCTTTACTTATTTTGACACAGCCATCATGTACAATGGCTTTGCCAGCCAGCGGGTAGCGAAGGAAGCGCTGGTGGACCGCTATCCGCGGGACAGCTTTACTCTGGCCACCAAGCTGCATAACGCCTTCTTCCATTCCTTTGAGGACCGGGACAGGGTGTTCAACGAACAGTTGGAACAGACCGGCGCTGGCTATTTCGACTATTATCTGATCCATGGGATCGAAGCGGGCAGCTATCTTCATTATGAAAAGTACGACTGCTTCAATTGGCTGCTGGACAAGAAAGCCAAGGGGCTGGTGAAGCACGCCGGTTTTTCCTTTCACGATACGCCGGAACTCCTGGACGAAATCCTGACCAAGTATCCGCAGATGGAATTCGTGCAGCTCCAAATCAATTATCTGGACTGGGAAAGCGAATGGATTCAGTCCCGGAAAGTATATGAGGTCGCCTGCAAACACGGAAAGCCCGTCATCGTCATGGAGCCGGTGAAGGGTGGCACGCTGGCGAAAGTGCCCACCGAAGCCGAAGCGCTTTTGAAAGCGAGGGAACCGGAATTGTCCGTGCCCTCCTGGGCCATACGTTTCGCGGCGTCGCTGGATAACGTGATGATGGTGCTTTCCGGCATGACCACGGAAGCGCAGATGCGGGACAACCTGAGCTTCATGGAAGATTTTAAACCGCTGACGGAAGATGAAAAAGCGCTCACCCAGCGGGTGGCGGAAATCATTAACGCACAGATCGCAGTGCCCTGCACCGGCTGCTCCTACTGCACGGAGGGCTGTCCCATGCAGATTCCGATCCCCAAGTATTTCTCCCTGTACAATGAGGACATGCGGGAGAATTTAGAGGAAAAGGGCTGGACAGTCAACTTCTCCAACTATGGAAATTTAGCGAATCAGTTTGGCCGGGCCAGAGATTGCATCGGCTGCGGCCAGTGCGAAAGCGTCTGCCCCCAGCATCTTCCCATCATCGAGAAGATGAAAGAGGTTTCCGCTCATTTTGACCACTGAGAATCAATCAAAAAAGAGAGGTTTGACAGCATGAACAATGTACTTGTTATTTCCACCAGCCTGCGGGCAAAGAGCAACTCCGATATTCTGACCGAGCGGCTGATCGCGGGGGCAAAGGACGCCGGGCATACGGTTGAACACATCAGTCTGAAAGGTAAGGAAATCCGTTTCTGCGTCGGCTGTCTGTCCTGTCAAAAGACACAGAAATGTGTTCTCCGGGATGATGCCGTCGAAATTGCAGAGAAGGTAAAGAGCGCGGATACACTGGTTTTCTCTACGCCAATTTACTACTATGAAATGAGCGGGCAGATGAAAACGCTGCTGGATCGGATGAATCCTCTGTATTCGTCGGATTACAAATTCCGAAAGGTGTATATGCTGTCCGTGGCAACAGAAGATGAAGTGTATGTTCCTGAAAAAGCTGTCAGCGGTTTGCAGGGCTGGATCGACTGCTTTGAAAAAGCAGAACTTGGCGGCTCGTTATTCTGCGGTGGCATTTCCAATCCAGGAGAAGCAAATGACAGGACGGAGGAATTGAATGAAGCTTATGAATTTGGCAGAGCATTGGAATAAAGTGGTGCTTTTACTGATTTCCGGCTTGATATTATGTCTGTTTCTTTATCTGTTCGTTCAGCTTGCTTTCCACTCTGTTCAGCGTATCAAAGAACCGCATTGTGGCTACAGCCGGACCCATTAAAAGCAAACCAAAGATGTTCCAGCCAAACATATGCCACCAGGAAGTGTACGGCCCTTCGAGACCCATTGCAATGGCTTTTTCTTTCAGTTCCTCGCTGATTCTGGCCATCCAAATCAATGGATAGATGAAAAGAGTCGGAATCCCCAGCAGGTAGGCTTTCCAATAAGGCAGCACACGATGCCCGATCACTGTCTCGATCTCATCCTGTAAACCGCTAAGAGGCATATAGAACAACAGAAAGATGCCCGCCGTAAAGAAGTCAATAAAGCCGATCCAGAATCCCTTTCTGTTTGTATGCCTGAATTCCATCTCTTTTGCCCTTTCATTAACAATCATTCCGGACTATGCTTATCGTCGCAAATGGCAGCTTGAATGAGGTTACAATCCTTTATTGAAATCCTTTGGGCTAAAGCAGAGTACAACAACCACGCCTACGATCATAACAATAGCACCGACAGCATGATTCCATAATGCTACTGCCGCCCCGACAGTTATGGCAAGCCCAACAAGCGCTACGATCTTTGCCAGTTGGATCATGTATTTTTCTGGATTTTTCGGTTTGACAGACACTCTTGCTCTGTATGGCAGCATTTTGTAGTCCTTTGTGATTGCCATAAGCGCCGCGTAGAATAAGATCGCCCCTGCGAAGATAAACATAAAAACAGAAAATGCAGATTCCACCAATCACACCCCCTAAACCTGAATCCTTCCTGCGACGATCATTGGATGAACTGTCATTCCTACTCACGCATGGCTTCTCCGGTTCAAGCGTGATTCCCCGTTTCCCGGCACCATGCCGCGATTTCAGCAATAAGCGTTAAGGGAAGTTCGTCAGAATAGGGAATCTGGATAGCCCCTTTACTGTACTTGCATCCCACTTTATCAAGTTTCTTTGAAAACTGCTTCACCGCTTCTGGGCCGGGATACAGGCCTATATGCTTCTTTTGGGCAGCGAAGTGAATGATGTTATGACCTTGCCAGTATGTCGGCATGGACCAGGATACTTTCTCGGTCGCGTTTGGCAGTTCATCCCGCAGGACTTCTCTCACATTCTGAAGCAGATCCTGGATGCTCTCGTCCTGGGCGAGGATGTAGTCATCTATCGTTTCCGGGGCTTTCCCACAGAAATGCTGCTGGTTCTCATTTCTGAAAGTGCGCCCGCATTTTGGACATTTCCACATGGTTTTCACTTCCTCCGGGTGTTTTCTATCTTCATTCCAAGATACGGAATCAAAACAGTTATAGTGCCTTCTGTCTCAATTATACAGAGAAATCAAGTGGTTTTCAATAGAAGATCAGCAATTGCGTACAGGGAAAAGACATTCCAAAATTGTTACAAAAAATTGACAGAAAGAAGAAGATATGGTAGAATAACAACCGTCGAGGGACAATATATAGTGTTCAGCAGAGGTATCTGCAAAACGCTTTATTTGTCTACGCC
Organism: Clostridia bacterium; assembly: GCA_017448975.1. Lineage (GTDB taxonomy): Bacteria > Bacillota > Clostridia > Christensenellales > Aristaeellaceae > RUG563. The sequence continues at coordinate 78,186 of JAFSKN010000028.1, read as the reverse complement.
GATTTGCGGGAGCGTATCCGATCAGGAACAGGGGACAACAGAAAGACAGCGGAGGGAAAGGCCATGAGCTTTGAACGGGGGATCACAGTTCTGTGCAGGGACTACGGGGAGGGCGTCGTCATCAATCTGCCGATTCACAACAAAATCGTCGTCCGTTTCCCGGACGGGATCGTGCGTTACTTCTGGCCGGACGATGTGGCCAGCGGGGCCATCCAGGTGAAGCAAAACAAGAATTGATTCGGGAAATACGAAATGGGGAACGGAAGAACCGGTATAAATATATGAGATTCGAGAAAAAACCGTCCGTTTTCCGATGCTTCTCGTGAGATTCCCGTCGTGTTCCCGATATATATGAAGTAATTGCATCTGAAAAATCCATTCGCCGCAGACGAACAAGGACGTTCGTTGCGGCTTTCTTTCATATTATAAAGATCATTTTCTGGAGGCAGACGTTTCCTGGAAGCGGTCTCATTGACTGACAAGCGCCTGCTGCAAGGAGCCGCAGGGAGATAAATATAATAGAAGAAACTGAAATTCAGGATGTCTGGTGACAGGCACAGGGGTTTTTCTGGCCCTGTTTCGTTTTCAGACGTAAACGGGACATAATATAGCATTATGACGCTTTTTCTGGCCCTGTTTCCTGCCTTGCGTGCCTGTGCAGGGCAGGGCTTTTTTTTGTGCGCTTTTCCCTGTTCCTGTTTCGCTTTTTTCGCTGAAAATGGCCCTGCCTGATTTTTCGCTTTCTTTGCCCTTCTCTGTCATGCCTTGACGGTGAAAATTTTCCCCTTTCCCGCCCTGCCTGCCCTGTCAGTCAGGGCCATTTTTTTGCCTTTGCGCATAGATTGAAGGAATTTTTCGTCAAAAAATCCTGTCAACTCGGAATTTAGCTAAAAGTTTTTGCTTTTTCTTTGTGCATGTTCCACAAACCGAAAAACCGCCCTGAAAAAAACTATTTCCATAGACCGCAAAAAAACGCGAATCTGACCGGCTGGCAGTCTGGCAGGACAGCGCAAAAAAACGGGGCTTATACTGGCCCTGCCGAAAGGCGGCGGGCGAAAGTCCACCGCCAGACGGCGAAAACCGAAAGGGGGGTGATAGAACCAAAGCGGCCACCGCTGACGTGGCACCTGCAAACATGGTCAAGTGTTTGGGCAGTACAAGCCGATTGTATCGTGTCGTGTGGGAGGCTGACGGGTGACGCCCTTATAGTCTGCACTGTGATTCCCATAGGCGGCGAATAAGCGGGAAAGCGCGAAAAAAGGCCAGTTTTATGGGCACAGGGAAAAAAGCGAATAGCACAAGGCGGGCAAGCGGCGCGACGTGCAGGAATCTTTTCAGGTTCGACATAGGTTGCATGGCGGCTGTATTCATGGCTTGCGGCATGGCCCAGGGTTCCCCATCTGTCTGGATGGGCTGGAAAATGCCGCGGAAAAGCTGGGTTTATGGCTTGGTGGGAATTATGTCAATGCGAGTGCCTTTATGTCCTGCGATTGGTGACGGAATCAGCCTATCTCTGTTTGGATTTAGGAATCAGTCTCCGCTTGTCTGTTTTGTGTGTAGACTTGCCCGCGTCGTACAAAGGGCGCGGGCTGTCTGTCCCCACGGTAAAAGTCCGTGGGCTGACGATGGCATGAAGCCGAAACAGACAACACACAGGAACAAAAAGAAAGGGGTATCATCATGGCTAAGAAGAGCACCACCAACAACAACACAACCACCGCGAAGGGCACCACCGCCACCACCAACAACACCACCACCATGAACAACAAGAAGGAGGCCACCACCATGGAAAACACTGTCAACACCACCGCCGCCACCGTCAACACCACGGCCATGTCCGCCCAGGAGTTCAAGCAGAAGTCCTATGACGCTTATCTGGCCTATGTGTCCTTCATCGAAGGCCAGAAGTCCATCGCCGACACCGTGGAAGCCCTGTCCCCGCTCATGTCCGCCTATGGCTTCACCCTGACCGTGGACAACCTTGCCAACCTGCTGACCGTCAAGATGACCGCCTTCGGCAAGGACAAGGGCGAACAGGCCAAGAAGGTCAAGTCCATTTCCACCTTCCGCGCTTTCGTGAAGGGCGGCTGGCAGGATGTCGCCGCGGCTCCCGTACACTCCAACGCTGGCAAGAACCCCGCCGACGTGAAGCAGACCACCAAGGCCAAGGGCCCCACCAAGGCTGAACTGGAAGAAAAGAACGCTGCCCTCCTGGCTGAACTGGAAGCCCTCCGCGCCGCCGCTGCCGCCAAGGAAGAAAAGGCCGCCTGATTCTCTGTCCCTCTGTCCCTGTCCCTCTGTCTCTGTCCTGCGGCGGTTCTGCTGACACGGTGGAACCGCCGCTTTTTCATGCCGCCTGACGAGTCTTTGCAAATTAAGACGAAACACCTGCCCCGGCAGGTGTCGCGGTATCCCCATCTCAACAGAAGGGAGGAATATACGTGAAACGGGCTATCGCGATCCTTCTGGCCGTATGTATTGCGGCCTTCTTCGGCTTTGCCTGTACGGTACACTGGGCAATGTCGAACGTGGAGATTTGCTGGAATCCTTACGGAATTTCCCTGTATCTCTGCGGGCACGAGTGGGTACATTTAATTGATAGCGGAATTTCCGAAATGGTTCAGGAATGAATTTATGGCGGAAATTTGCGCTGTCTTTTTTATTTACCCAAAAGTTTTGTAATACTAAGTAATTTATTTAGTATTACGAGAAATCAGCAAATTGGAAAGGAGAACACACACATGGCAAAGAGTATGCTCATTACGGTTCGCAACCGCGCAATTCAGGCGTATCTCAACGGGAAGCGGGAAATCCGGGTTTTCGGCATCACTATCCAGATTCAGCACGCCCACACCAACCAGTATCAGGTCATCCTGCCCGACGGCTCTGAAATCTTCCGCATCGTGGATCAGGGCAATCGGAGGCTGCAAGTCTACACCGTGTAAGAAAATTTTTGCCGCCATGCAAAAAACGGCGAAAATTGCATCTCTTGTATATAGAGGGAATTTGAAGGGAGGGAACGCGGATGGGTGGCATCCGCAAGCCTGGCAACCGGGAAATCTGTAACTGTCAGTATGACGATCTCCGGGACGGCATCCGCAGGCACATCCTGGTGAAGGTGGAAACGGACGGGAATCACCTGTCCTTCTCCACCTTCTCCCCGGAAAGGGGAAGCCATGGGCGCTTTTTGATTCAAGTGGAGAAGATTCGGGAACTGGTGGAGGAGAAAGCGTACAGCCTTTGTGATATGGATTGCGGAAATCATGTCTATATTTGGAGTCACAAGGGAATTTTGCGCTTCACCTTTGACTGGCTGTCTGCATACGGGGATGGGACGCTCAAGGGCATTCGGCAGCACCTGGAATTGCCGGCGGAAAAGGTCATTTCCGTCCTGGTTACGGGGAAACCGCTTCATACCGTCTACCGGCCAGACAGCAGCCAGGCGTGCATTCTTTCCGGACGCGCAATCAAAGTCATTCGGGAAATTTTGAAGGACAAGCGGAAAAAGCGGGCTTTCAGCAAAGCCATGCGGGACTGCTTTCAATGGCGGGGCGACACGGTGTCCCTGTACCCGGACAGCAGGTATTCCTTCTATTTCCGAACCGCCAGCGGCTTTCCCAGCAATGGCGGACTGATCCTGCATGAGGACGCTGTTCGTGTCCGGGGCAGCATGTTTCCAAAGCTCTACTACGGAGTTCATACCTAAGGAGGGAACCGTATGGAAATCAATTTCTACTGGGACGACCTGACGCCGGAAAAGCAGGCGGAAATCCTGGAAAAGCTGGGCGATAACGGGAACTGGGATGTTATTCCGTTCTGCACGCTGGAAATTGAAGGCGTGGACGATGAAGAAGACGAGGATGACGAGGAGGAGGAATAAGCATGAGTAAGCGCATCGAGCAGTACATCCGCATCACCGGCAGGAACAAGGAAATGGCCCAGAATCCTTCGGGCTGTATCAATGAGCCCACGCACATCAAGCTTTCTCTGTACTACTCCCTGGGCGGCGGGAATCTGTTCACCGGCAAAATGGAACCCCGCGGCTACTATATCTCCGCGGATGTTGAGCAGCGCGGCGCGCTGGATATTGGCAGCAGCGTCTGCTGTCTGCTGGGTTCCGGCGTGAAGCAGTGCGTGCTGGAAGTGAACCGGCAGTCGGACAAGCAGCAGGAAATCGCCGCGACCCTGGCGGCCAATATGGGCAGCGCCATGATGGCCTGGTGCCGCAACGAATACGGCGTGCTGTATGACGAGCCTGCGGAATTCTTCCCCGACGCGAAAAAACGTCCTGTCCCTGCCCAGCTTCCCAAGGTGAAGAAGCAGGAGGAACCGGCAAAGCCCGTCCCGCCCATCCGGGGTATGAAGTTGCTCACCGCGGAAATCATCAAAAAGCTGGAGAAGCACCCCTTCGGCTCCCAGGAAGGAAAGCTGGACGATGCGGAGGTGCTGGTCAAGTTCTTCGGCGGCGGCGCCTGCACCTGGCTGGTGACGGAGGGTGAAAAGCAGGAGGACGGCGATTGGGAGTTCTTCGGCAAGGTGACCCTGGGCGATGATTGGGAATGGGGCTACTTCCGGCTTTCGGAGCTGGCGGAAATGAAGTTCCCGCCCTTCAATTTAGGCGTGGAGCGTGATATGTACATGGGCCATAAGCCGCTGGTCAGGGATTTGGCCGCGTAACAAAGGAGGGCGTGAACCGTGGATTTCATGGACGACAAGCTGAACCTGTTCTTCGACAAAGACCTGCTTCAGCGGACGGTCAACGCCTGCGTGGATAAAGGCATCAGCCTGGCGGAAGTCCGCTGGTTCACGCAGCCGGAGAACCGAATCACCCTGGCAAAGCAGCTGCTGGCGGGGCAGTATCATATCGCCCCGCCCCACATCATTGAAATCCCCAAGCGGGATTCCGCGGAAATGCGAAAGGTGTACTGCAATGAAGCCATGGATCGCTTCATCTGCGCACAGATGGGAAGGGTATATGAACGGATGTACCATGACCGGATTCATCCCTGCTGTGTTTCCTACCAGCACGGCATTGGCGTGGGCAAGATCGTGCGGGAAATCTCCGCCTTCATCGCCTCGCATCCCAGCCTGAAGGGCAGGAAGTACGACATTCATCACTATTTCGATGAAATCAGCGAAGAAGCGCGGGATCAGGGCCTAAGGGAGCTGGACTCCGGCTCCTGCATTGACCGCGCCGTGTGGGAATATCTGCATGACGATCAGGTGATCGACGAAAACGGCGAATTGCGGCATATCTACAAGGGCATTGCCCAGGGCTTCGCCGTCAGTCCCTTTCTGGCGAATTACCTGCTTCGGGATGTGGATGAAGCCATCAGCAGGCTGGATGTGCTGTATTACCGCTATTCCGACGACATCCTGATCTTGGGCAGCGATGTGGAGAAGGCGGAAGCCATTCTTTACGCGAAGCTGGCGGAAAAGGGCCTGACCATCAACCCCCGGAAGGTGACGGACATTGACGCGGATACGGCCTTCACCTTCTTGGGCTTCAAAATCCGCGGCGCGGAGATCACCTTTTCCAAAGATACGGTTGACCGTCTGAAAAAGAGCATCCGCAGCCTGACCAAAACACGGAAGGGGCAGCCGCTGAAAAGCGAAGCCGTACTGCGGAAAGCCATCCGGCAAATCAATCACGACCTGTATGTGGCTTACCTGCTGAATGACCGGGAATTTGGCTGGGCGGAGTACATGTTTGGCACGGTCAACGTGCGGGAAGATATTCGGACGCTGGACTACTACATTAAGGATCACCTGCGACACCTGTATACCGGGAAATGGAACTCCTACGGGAATTACCAGAAAGTGCCCAACGATATGCTACGGCGCTGCGGCTATATCAGCATGGTACACCTGTTCAAGCTCTACAAAATCTCCAAATCCCTGTACAGGAACGAGGTGAGGATGCAATGCACATGAAATGATCCCGGCTGTCTGCCCGGTCAGGGCGGCGGGAAGCAAAGCACCTCCGTCTTCTTCATCACGCAGGCCAATTCCGCGAAGCGCTGCATGGCCAACGTGCCCAGAAGACCGATCATCGTAAAGCAAATACAGTAAAGACCCGTTCCCGGGCACTGACCCTTTCCCTTATCAGCGCGCTGCCGGCGCTTTGGGCGGCAGGCAGGCAAATCACGGCGAGATACCGCCTCTGAGGCACATCTCATCTCGAAGCGGATGAGATGCCCCTCTGGAGGAGGTATCCCTTGATCCTAAATCCATGAAGCGGCGGCCAAGCCTGAAAGCTGCCCGGATAAACAAAGAAATGAGGAAATTGAAAATGAGCGCCATCATCCGCGTGATACCCAATGAGGATTTTCCCGTACTGCAAAAGTACCTGACTGACCCTGGTGTTGTATTGGTCAGGCAGGACATTGCGGAGCAAATCACCCAAGGCAATCCTGAACAGATCAACGAGATCAGTCTGGATCAATACAATTTCGGCGGCGAACCCGACATCTGGATGGATTTTGTCCATGATACGCGGCACTTCGCCGTCAGCGCCATTCAGCGGGAGGCAGCTATCGCAGCATATCCAGCGGATGCGATAACAGCATAACCCTTTCCCCGGCGCGGGGGATACGGCGGTATGTCCGTGAATCAATCATGCACGAGCTCCGGATCCTTGCCGTTCGACACGTCGTCAACGAGACGTTTCCTCCGGTCTCTCTTTCAGGATCCGGAGCTCATTCTTCTATCGTAAAGCGCTTGAAGTATCGCGCAGAACGGAACCGCCGCCGTTACGGTTTCCCCGGTACAGGGCCTCCGCGTTATGTCCGCCGGTTTCACACAGCCGGCTTTCGATCCGCTGAAACATCGGATCGTGCAGACCGGCTTTAGATCGTAAACCCATGAAGTGATGTACAGGGCGGGAACGGCGCGGAAATCTCTACACCCAGCGCAGGGCGGCAGTACAATGCCTGCGATTATCAGCTTTCGCCCTTCCGATCGACATCGCCAGCTCTGCTGCCCAGAACCTGGTCGGAAGCCTCCTTTCGGTTCTGGGCACATTCGCGGCGATGTCATCCGAAGGCCGAACATCGTAAACAGGATACAGTATCGCGCAAAGCAGGCGCGTATTGCCAAAGTCACTCCAGCGCAGGAGCAGCAATGGAGCCGCTGATCTTCAATGAGCTCTTCTGCAGTACCTCGCCAGCTTCAGGGTTTCGAGCTGCCGCTCGGAAGCCTCACCACAGCTCGAACCCCATGAAGCGTCGATGCACTGCAGAAGACCTGAATCCGTGAAACTCGTTCGCTGGAAATGGTTCTATCCATTGTGCCACAACGTTTTTTCGACGTTTTTCAATTCACCCATTGGGTGAAAGACGCAAAAGCCAACGATGCGTTACGACACAAGGCGTTTGAGCCTTTTTGAATTATGAGTTTCACGGATTCAGGGAAGAGTAATATCCTAAACCCTTGCAGTAATGCGCCAACAGCGGAAAAATTGCTTCCTATATATAACGCAGGCGCGTGCGAGTGTGAAGCTATGCCCTTGCATTCAGCTTTGCAGTGCGAGTCATTCGCCACAGCTCAGTGCGCTCCGCGGCGGCCGCGTCGCGCACGAGCTTCGCTCCGACTCGCACTGCCAGCATCGTAAACCGTTGAAGCATTGCGCAAAGAGGGAACGGCTTCCCACTCTCCGGCACAGGAGAATGCCGCCATGTCCGCGGATTCAGACAGCCGGCCTTCTGATGCGCGCGTCACATGAGGAGGTGCCCAGACCATCACGAAGGAAACCTTCTTATAGTCTGGAGCACCTCCCAGTATCGCGCGCACAGAAGGCAGGCTTCATCGTAAATCGCTGAAGAACCGTGCAAAGCGGAAACGGCGGCGTTTACAGCAGCTGTCATTGGATAGGAGGCAAAATGAGCAATACAATTGCGAACTACAAAAGCTTAATTGAAAAAGCCACCACCAAAGAAGAACTCGGTAAGATTTCGTATGCCGCATTCTTGTCTGATCCAGGCGATCTTTGGCATGGTAAACTGGCGAACCAGGTTGACGCTCTCTGTATCCTTCGGGAAATAGAGCTTGGGTTGCTGCCAAATGAGCCTCAGGCGGTAGCGAAGCTCCGAAAGCAAGCGAAAACGGGAAAAGGGTGCAGCCTTAACAGCTGAGAAACCACGGCGTTACCCCATCCGTACAGATGGCGCGTATCCATAGGCATGCTTTCCCCAGTTTCGAGCTTTATGCGGCATTCGGAGGCGCCAAGCGCCTCCTGCTGACCGACGCCTGTATGCCGGCATCGAGCGACTGGGATGACGGGCATCCCAGTCGCCATCTTCCGTCATACAGGCTCCATCAAGCTCGCAACATCGTAAAGTGATGCAGTTCTGTACCGTGCAGGCAGGTGGATATATCAGATACACGTTTGCACAGACGATTTTTTTTGACAGCCGATCCCGTTTCTTCACTTCGGCAGCCATGCCGGCCGGTTCCCAGGCGCCTTTCCATTCCGGAGCCCTTCATTCCAGGCGCCTGGCCACCGGCCGTCTCGGCTGCCTACATCGTAAAGCGTTTGCAGTTATGTGCCAATCGGGATGGCCGTTCATAAGGAGGGATCGACATGACCGTATATGAGTTCCTGGTACACGCTTCGCAGACCTATTCCGCTATCGTGGGCGGAGGGAAGACGGAGGACATCAAGCTTGACCTGAAAAGCAGGAGCATCCGAAGCGGAAAACGCTTGATTCTCCAAAACGGGATCATCGTCCGGCCTGCCGTTTATTTGGAAAACGGTGAGAAGCTGGAGCTGGACGGTCTCATCGACTTTTCCGGCGATCCCTATGCGGAGATCGAAAGGCTCTACGCTCAGTTCAAGCGTTCCGTCCCCAACCGCCATGTACGGCTGAACAAGGGCTACTTCAAGGCGCTCTCCAGCGATTCGCTGACCATGCAGGAGCTGACGGACAATATGCCCCGGCCTCAGGCGCGCCTGGAATTGGAGGGCTTCATCCTGCTGGCGTCCGCAGCGGGGCTGATTCCGTGGCAGGTGCCCAAGCATTTCTTCTGGCAGAGCGCCGCCGATCCCGACTGCATCGTGTACCGGGAATGGGTCATGGGAAAGGAGGGGGATGCGGTATGTAGGAGCGACCAGGTAGATAACAGCCTGACAGCGGCGTGAAGCAAAGAATCATTCCTATCAAACAAACGAGACAATAAGGAGGAACACCCATGAGCAAGAAACATCAGTACATTCTTCGGAAGAACGGCATCGACGCTGACCGCTACCTGTCCATGCGCATCGACAAGGAGAGCATTCCGGACGGCGCTGAGGTGGTAATCCAGATCAAGGACAAGGACACCGGCGAGCTGCGCACCGTTCCCGTGAGTACGGCCTTTGACGGCTATTTCGGGAAAAACTCCCGCTTTTATATGCAGGTCATGAACGACGGTCATGTGTTCAATCCCTATATCCACCGCCGTTTCCTGCCCGCCCAGTTCCAGCGGAACATCCGCACCGCGGGCTACAACGGCATCCACAATTATGTGCGGGAGCAGTACAACTGGAATTATGCGGTGCGGTTCCTGGGTGAGGAGTGCTCCAAGCTGGTCATGCTTCAGCGCCGCGATCCGGAAGCCTTCCGGGAACGCAGCCAGTTCTTTACCCTGCGCGATATCCAGAACATCCTGCGGGATTACTGCGTCATGGTCATGAACGTGTTGACCACAGCGGAGAGCGACGCTGTCTCCTCCCGCAGGCCCCGCCAGAGGAAGGAAGAAATCTGCGTGTTCGTGAAGGGGATCGGCATGATCCGGGTGGATCACATCCGCCCCATGAAGTACCGCTTCGAGAAGTTCTGCGACGAGGTGGACGCCGCCCGTTCCTATGCCGAGCTTTCCGTCCTCATGCAGCGGTTCGATTTCTGCAAGCTGGATCCCAAGATCCGCACCAGTGAACTGTTCGCCCGGCGGTTCGTGGAATCCGGCGCGTTCTACACGCTCAAGCAGAAGATCATGTTTGAGGGCTTTTCCCTGGGCGGCCGAGACGTGATGGACGACCTGCGCCTGCTGAAGGAACGCGGGCGGAACGGCTATATGAACCTGTACCGCGCTGTCAGCGCCTGACCGCCTGAAACAATAAATCGCTGCGGGGCTCTGCTTCGGCATCCCCGCAGCCAAAGGAGGTGCCTCATGTACACGGTGATCTGGATCGACGCGCACGGCAATGACCGCTGGGATCGGTGTGAATCCAGTGAGGAAGTGAATGACCTGCTGGACAGGGAGGATGCCCGGAACGGCGACACCTGGGTTTTCCTGCCCGATGCGGATGACTGCGCCATCACCGGCATTGACTTTGACAGGTGATCAACATGAGAACCTATGAGATTTGGGGCGTCATCAACGTCAACATGTACAATTCCCTGCTGTCTTCTGAATTCACGCTGGAAACAGACGCGGATATCGAAATGGATGCTGAACGGGAACGGCTTTGGAAACGGTTCGATATAAAGAAGTATACCGCGTTCATCTGCGAGCGTGCGGTCATTGAACTGAAAGTGCTGCTGAAACAGCTTCCCAGCAATATGCGCGTCCGGTATGTGGAGGGCAGCGCGGAAATCTATTCACCGCCTTATTACAACTACGGCGGCGACGAATTGATCTTCAAAATCCGTGCGCTGAGCCACCGTTCCCGGAAGGGGATGCAGCGGTATCTGGATCGTTTCTTTATGGATGAATGGAACGCGGAGTTCGGGCCGGATTACCGCATCTATGAGTATATCCGTGAAAACATGGGGCTGGAAGACTTTCTGACAGAGGAGGACGGGCATGTACAATCTCCTGACATGGAAGGATGAAAACGGCGTCATCACGACCCGCGCAACGAAGGCCAAGCTGACCGAGCGGCTGTTCATGCTGGAATCCTTTCTCCAACAATTGACCGCCTATGAATTAAGCAAATACCGGCTCGGCCAAACCGCACATTTCCTGAAGCATCCGGTGGGAACTGCGGATGAAAGCTATTTCAGCTTTTTCCGCAGGCAGCTCAGTAAAGAAATTGAGCAACACAAATCTGCGCGAGACCGCATCTGCCGGATGTATGCGCGACTGACGAAAGAGACGATGGAGCAGCCTGGTGATTTCGAGCGAGAAGCCATGTCGGTACGCCCTATCAATCTGGAGCAGACTAAAAGGCTCATGAAAGTCCTGGAGGATAACGGCATTGAGACGGAAGAGTGCGAAATGGTGGCGGAAGCCATCTGCTTCGTTCTCAATCTGGATGCTTCTCATGTCAGTCGGCAGGAGGTGCGCACATGAATCCGAAACCGATCCTGTTATCCCGTGAATGTATCCGAGACACTCTGATGGTCAAGCGGGAAAACCAGCTTCAAGGGCTGGCGGGCAGCCTGTATGTGCTCAACATCCAAACGCTGCGCAGGGGGCAGCTCGCGCCATACCGGGAGACAATGACGGCGAACCGGTTCCTGAACAGGATGGCGATTAAGCGGACCGCGCCGGACATTGTCATCACGGTGCGCGGCGGTATGGTGCAGGAGGTTCGCTCCACCAATCCCTACACTACCGTGTATATCGCGGATTATGACGTGGATTCCCCGGATGAAAACGCCGCAACCGAGGATGCGGAGGAACGCGCCACCTGGGGAGATATGCATGTCGTTTACTGATGGAGGGCGGCATGGAAATCAAAAGTATCCAGAAACTGCTGGCCATGAAGCCCGGTTTTTATATCGGTGTGGACGAAGAAGGCCGCAGGGTCGCCGTATCCAAGAACAGCAGCGGCTTTCGGCTTCATGTGGAAGCAGGCAGGCAGCGGTATAAGGTTCTTCAGTTTGACCCGAAGGGTACGCTGCTTTCCTCCAGCGAGAAGGAATTAAGGAGTGACGCGGTATGAAGGCGGATTATCAGGTGGAAGCGGCATTGCCGAAGCAGGGGGAACTGTTCTATTCGGACAGCAGCCAGGAGGGAAACTGCATTGGCCACCTTCGCGGCGACTTTGGTCATGGCGGGGACGAATTCTGGACGTCTTGGTGGCCTCATGCGGCAGAGCAAAAGAAAACGGCTGATTTCCAGCGGGAGTTCAATAAATTGGTGAGCTTTCTGCGGAAGGATTTACTCAAAAGCCGCAGAGATATGGCCCGTTATCTTCGGGAGCATCCGGGATACCCTCTGGCAGAAGGAGACAGCGGAACTGTGGGCTACACCGTAACCAATTCCACGTATCTCTTCTGCATCCGCTGTACGCCCACCCCCGGCAACTATGATTTCTATGTTTATGCCTATTTGATGGAGGAGGAAAAACAGTGAGCAAACAGATTCAGGCGACCTTTGTTTCCGTTTGGGACAATGGTATGGCAATTCCGACCGTTGCGCTCTTTGACGAAGAAACCGGCATCGTCAGCGATATTGAGCAGGCCAACCTGCCGGAAAGCATCCTGGAATCGCTGGACATCCTGACGGATCAGTATGTGCTGGTTGGGGAGAAAAAGTATGAGCTCCAGGAAAACGGCGATGGCACCTTTACCGTACTCCGGAACTACGGTGTGTTCTTCAGCCGCGGCGGATATGCGGAGATCAAGGCGGTCTCTGCGGATGAAGCGATGCGGATTGCCGACGAAACCATGAAGGTGGATGACGTTTCCTGGGATGAAGACTGGCATCCCACGAACGCGCAACTGGAGGAATAACACTTTTCGCACAGGGAGGTGAGGCTATGGTTATTACGCGTGAAGTGAATGGTGCAATTCATGAGTTCGAGCTTACAGATGATGAGCGCCTGAACGCCTATGAGGAACAACAGCATGAGTATGACAGAACCGACGTGCAGGATCTTTTTGCGTTTATGGAGGAGTCGGATCTGATCGCTTCCTATGGAAAAACAATGGCCGAAATCGAGACGTTGTTTGATGATATCGCCTATGAGATGCGCCGCAACATCGACAAATACGATATGGCTTGGACAGCGGCACTGGATGAAGCCATTGGGGATATATTAAATCAATGTTCTGAAGGAGAATGAAATGGAAGAAGACTGGTTTGGTGTCGTCAGATGGTGTAATGGTGATATCGCTGTGAAGCTGGAAGAAATGGGTATTCCGGCGAACGACGACAACATTCAGGCAGTTCGGTGTGCCTGTGAGAACGATCATCATTTTACCGACGGCATGACCGAAGCTGGATGGGCAGCAATCGAGGAAGCGGTAAACAACCTGAAAGAAACCGGTGAATTGACGGAATAGATGGGAGGTATGGACGTACAGTGAAAATCAAATTGCCCGTTTGCTGGGAAGTTTGCGGCTTTGTGGAAGTGGATGCCGCCTCCATCGACGACGCGATGGACATTTTTCAGGAAACATCCGATCACATCCCGCTTCCGACTGATTCGGACTATGTGGACGGTTCCTTTGATCTTTCCTGCTATGAGCCGGAAGTTAATCAGGTCTACAATCCCGACGCGCCGCTGAGATCAGACGACGAGGAGGAATGAGCATGTCAAACTATTATGGCAATACCCGCACGAACTATTTCCACGTGAAGGATGAAGCTGCTTTCCGGGAATTTATGGGGAAAGTGGCGGGGGATGAAGATGGCATTGACCTGTGGGACGATGAAAAGGACGATCAGGGCAATACCCTCTTCGGTTTCGGTCTTTATGGCTGCATTGCCGGGATTCCAGTTCCTGTCACGGATGAAGATGAAACAAAAACGGAAGACACGGACACTGTTTCTGTTTCCACCACAGATGAAGAAGATGAAGACGAAGAAGAAAGCGAAGATGTTGAAAATGATTACGACGCTTTCGTTACCGGGCTCCAGCAGCATGTGGCAGATGATGACGCGATCCTGATTTTTGAGTCGGGACATGAAAAGCTGCGTTATGTGGGTGGCGGAGCGACGGTGATTACCGCGAAAGAGGTGCGGTATATTGACCTGCTGGATACTGCCTGCAAAACCGCCGCCAAAATGCTTCAGAACGATCAATGGTCAACCCAATGCACTTGCTGATGGAGGATGATGGTATGTTCCGTCCCCATGGCTATCTGACCAGTCAAGGCTATATCGGTTTTCTGCCGGATGGCAGGCGTATACTCTTTTCCACGGAGGAAGAATACATGGAATATCTTGCGGAAACCAATGAACAGGCGGCGTGAGGAGGATGAAAATGGAGAAAACCTGGAAGTATATGAACTTTTCGCTCAACCCGGCGGAACTGCCCACTAAGGACGAACTGATCGAAATGATCTGGGACGGCGGCGGGACAGATTTCGCTCTGGCCGATCTGCGTGAAAAACAGCATGAGAAGTACGGGAACGAACTGATCTGGCGTTTTCCCATCAGTGAAGGGGAATCGGCGGGCGGCTTTATCATGCCGGTGCGGGAAGGCATCCTGTGGATTCCCTATGATGAAATGGAAAAGGAGATGGGCGAAATCCTGCTGCTGGACGACGCGGAGCTGCTTACCGAGGATGCCTGCGAAATCATGGCGGAGGATTTTATGTCTTACGCCAAAGAACTCTGCGATGTACTGAACCAGTCCGCCGCCATTACCCATCAGGCGCAGCTGGCCCGGATCGTCCGCGAAACGCTGGAGCTTGGCTCCTTTGAGGTTACCTCCGGGAAGCTCACCGTTTCCGACCCCTGCTATGATCCTGACGTTTGGTGCCGCGGAGAGCTTACCAATGTCGAGAATGGCTCCTGGTATGCTTCCATCGTCAAGCATGATTGCGGAGATTGGGGGCAGCGCGTCGCCAAGCTGACCATCGTTCACGAATCCTGCGAAAACACCCAGGACCTGACCCGGCAGAAAGCGCCCTTTGAGGTTGGCGTAGACAGCGGCCAGGCCGGGTTCTTTGATGCAGCGCATTATCAGGATTCCTCCGTTATTCCCGACGCGAAGCCCGCCCCTGCGGATGATCCCTCCGAGCCATGGTATCACTATTGCTGTGATATTACGCTTTCGCCCATCGGCGCCGGGGTGCTGCCCTTCGGCGTGGTTTCCTCCAGCGGATACGGTGACGGCAGCTACGACTGCTTCTATTATACCAACGACGCCAGGGCCATTGTCAGGGCGGAAATCGTATTTCTGCCGGAGGAAGAGGAGCTTTGCCATGAGTAATATCGTTTCTGTTCAGTTTACCCGCTTTCAGGATCTGGACAGCGATGGGAGCCCGAATGGAGAGCCTACGCTTGGCTACCGCATCTACGACGACTACGGCGCTGACTATAACAACTGCTATGATTCCATTGAAGAAATGCACGAAGCCGGTCTGACGCCAGAGGGTATTTTTCAGTTCATTGACGAGAATCATGATCCCTTCTGCATGACCGCCCGGGAGCGCGGCGTGCTTTTGAATGGCCGGTATATTCCGCCCAGGAAAACTGAAGATGAGGAGGCGCGGCCGTGCTGACCGTAAAGCAGTTGCTTTCGCTGTTTGCTCCTGACAGCGATCTGCAAATCATCCTCGTCCGTCAGGACAACAGCACCCTGTTCATTCCGTATCCGCATTTCATGCTGGAACGGAAGGGGTACGACGCCTATCTCAACGCTCCTGTTCATGGACTGAACGTTGAACAGCATGAAGCGGATGGAAAAATCATTCCGCTGCTGATGATTGAATCGAGGTGAAAAGAATGGGCAAACGCACGAACTATGAACTGTTCGGCTGGGATTCTTTCGGAAAAGGGCTTTCCGTTCCTGAAAAGGAAGCCCTGCAGGACATGATCAATGAACTCGGATTTGAAGAATTTGATTCCAATACTGGCGAGAACCAGTCCTATATCATGAGCTTTGGAAATGAGAGCTTTCATGCCTATGACACCATCCGGGAAGCTCTTTCCGAGTACGCTGGACAGCATACGGGCTATCTGTTGGAATTGCAGTATGAATGCCCGGATGACGAGGATCGTCAGCATATTCGTTTTCACGGCACAGACACGGAGGAATACGATCAGATTTCCGTTTTCCCGCCCTTTACCCGCCTGACGCATCCCGGCGAAAATGACGAACTGCCTGTCCTGACGTTTCATTTCGTCGCTATGGAGGATATGCCGGAAGCCCGTATCCTGGTGCTGACGGAACGGCGACTGAAGGAACAGGAAATCGGCAGTCTGGAGGATTCCATTTCTTCCTATATGGAGAACGCGGCGGCGGTGGATTATGAGCAGGCCGTTCGGGATGTGATGAACGCCACGGATATTGGCTACTGGCTGCTTACGCCGCAGACGACCTTTTATATCTGATTCCGGGAGGGAGATATATGCGTTGTACCTGCGGATGTACCCGCTTTATCGGGCATCAGCTGATCCGGGCGGACGTGGTGGTGGATGGGAACGGCGAATTTCTGGAGAACTGCGGCCCTTCTCTGGAGAGCGCGATCTATGACGCAGAAAAGCCCTATGGCCCCTTCACTTGTACGGGCTGCGGCAAAGAGTATGAAGAACTGACGGATGAAAAGGAGGCGTGACTTTGTACCTTGATAACTGGCCGGAGAAATTGCGGGAATACGCCGTGGATATTGCTGATCGCAGAATGGGCGACGTGGAGCAAATGATGCAGCGCAGCCCTGACGATTACCCGGAATACACGGCGGCGCGGGAGAACATCGCCGAGCAGGAACAAGCCCTGATGGACAAGCTCCATTGCGCCCCTTTTGATTTCGATGGACTGGAATGCGCTTTCAATGCTGTCAACGCGGCATTGGCAATTCAGACGTATCTTCAGGGTGTGCAGGACGGCGGCAGGCTGTATAACGCTTTCATCACCGGGGAGCTGCCGAAAAAGCAGGACTGACAATCACAGAAGGAGGGATCGCGCATGGGCGTCAACGTGTATGAGATCGTTACGAACCGCATCCTGGAGGAGCTGGAAAAGGGCCTGATCCCCTGGCAGAAGCCCTGGACAGGCGTGCGCACCGGCGCTTACAGCCGTTCCACCGGCAGGCCGTATTCGGTGCTGAATCAGCTCCTGCTGTTCAAGCCCGGGGAGTATCTCACCTTCAAGCAGGCCCTGGACGCAGGCGGCAGTATCCGCAAGGGAGAAAAGGCCAGCTTTGTGGTCTTTTGGAAGCCGCTGCCTGTGAAGGAGACGAATAAGGAAGGCAAGGAAGTCACGAAAATCGTTCCGTTGCTGCGGTACTACCATGTGTTCCATATCGACCAGTGTGAAAATGTGAAGCCCAAATACACCGAACCCAAGCTGACCTTTTCCGATCCCATCCAGGAAGCGGAAAAGGTGCTTTCGGATTACAGTCTCCGTTCCGGGTGCCGCATCCTCCACGCCAAGCAGGACAAGGCCTACTATTCGCCCAGTTTGGATGAAGTCCACCTTCCACTGCGGGAACAGTTTCCCGATATCCGGGAATACTATTCCACCGCCTTCCATGAATGCACTCATTCCACCGGCCATGAAAAGCGCCTGAACCGCCTGACCAAAGGCGCTTTCTTTGGAGACAGCGATTATTCCAAGGAAGAACTGGTTGCCGAGATCGGCGCGGCCCTCCTCATGAACGACTTGGGCATTGAATCGCCCGCTACCTTTAAAAACAGTACTGCCTATATCCAGAACTGGCTGTCGGCATTGAAGAACGACAGCCGCCTGATCGTTTCAGCCGCGGGCAAAGCGGAAAAGGCTGCCCGCCTGATCCTGAACCTGGACGCGGCAGAGCAGACGGAAGCTGCATAATTATACTCGCAATATGCACAGAAGGAGATGAGCGCATGATTTTGGCCGCCCATGAAGCGCCGTACACGCTGTTTGTGGAGGACGATGATTTTCCCCTGAACCCCCGGGAAGACTGCGACCCCTTTGGAAAAATGGTCTGCTGGCACAGCCGGTACAGCCTGGGAGATAAGCACAACTACGACGATCCCGAAGACTTCCTGCGTGATCTTTATCGGAAATCTGTGAACGACAACGCCAAGCGGCTGATTTCCTTCCTGAAATCCGGTAAAGCCCGGGGCGCGAGGCTGGAATACAACCGGCACACCCACGAATGGGAGCTGTATACCTACTGGTGCCTTCGCACGATCATTGGAGATTCCAAGCCCAGATGGGATTTGGAAAGCTCCGCCCCGAAAAGCCAGCTCAATGACGGCGGCTGGTTCTTCGACGATATGCTGAACGCTTTGACCATCGACGACCTGAAGGAACTGTTGGGAGAACGGGAGGATCTGGTCATCCTCCCGCTTTTCCTCTTTGACCACAGCGGAATTACCATGTCAACCCACGACTTTGGGGATAGGTGGGATTCCGGGCAGGTGGGCTACACCTACGCGGATCGGGAGGAAATCCAAAAGAACTACGGGGCCGTGAACAAGGAAACGGTCAAAAAGGCGGAAGAAGTCCTGGAAGCGGAAGTCAAAAGTTACGATATGTATCTCCGGGGCGAGTGCTACGGCTTCCGCCTATATAAAGACGGAGAGGAGGAGGACTCCTGCTGGGGCTTCCTGGGCGATGTGGACGATATGCTCAAGGAGCTTCCCTCCTATCTGCCGGATGAGTGCGCTGGGCTGATTGGCAGGCTGGAGGAATGCGATGACAGCGAGGAAGCTTATCTGATGGAGCATATGCCTGCCTGATCGGACTGAACAAACACGAAGGAGGCGCTTATGAAGCAAAACCCTTGTCCCGCTGCCGGAAGGTGCAGCGCCTATGAAGAACAGTTCAACATCCCATTGTTCAACGCTGCCGTACAGCTGGCCATCACAACCACGGAAGCGCCCAAGCAGATATCGCAGGTTCAGAATGTTTTATGTGATCTTCCCTGGTATGAGAAGGCTGACAGCGCGGCGTTTTTTGAACCCTACAGCATCCGCTATGTAGGCGAATTGCTGGAACGGTATGGGGAAAAACTGGGCGATACACCGGAAAACACCCGCGCCCTGGCTCTGGCACTGGCCTGGACCGCGCCGATCCTGACGCCCAATATGTTTGTGGGCAAGCAGCGGGCCAGCTTTATGAAGGCGATTCTGAAAAAAGAAAAGAATGACGTCTATATCGCCGTTTCCCTGTTCCTGCTTTCGGAGGGTGAAGAGAAGGAAGCGAGGCTTCAAGCTTTGCTGAATCGAACCTATCAGCGGACGGAAGAACTGATCTTCTTCCTCTGTTCCCTGGAACGCGCTGAACCGTACTATGAGCAGATCCTTCTTCTCCTGACGGCGCTGCTGGGCAAAGGCAGGACGCTGAATGCGGCGGGCAACGGCGGTATCTTCGGATGGCTGCTGGAGCGCTGCGCGAAAGCGATCAAGAAATGCCGCAAGAAGGACAACGCGCTCATGCGGGCGCTTTTTGCGCTGGCCAAGGGCTATGTGCGGGAAAAGGACACCGCCCACAGCGATCTGTTTCAGGCGGGATATACCAAGCTGGACATCCTTTACCTCAATTCGCTGTTCGTGTGGGACAGGAAGCTGCAATACTATCATGTGATGCCGGATTCTATCCCGGCGGAAAAGCTGGCATCCGCCTTTGTCCTCTCCTGCATGAACGCGCAGGTTCCGCCAGACGATTCTATGCTGGAATACGCGGCCTGGCTGCTGGAACGCTATCAGGAGTATAAAATCAAATACGAGGGCAACTCCGGCATGCGCATGGCGCTGGCCAAGGCTGTTCACATTGTCTGTCCGAAAATCATGGTCTGGATGCTCCGGGATCTGGAATGGAAGGACAGCCTGCCTTTCGATGCGTTGGATGACCGCTGGGATGCGCTGGCCAGGGAACTGCCGAAGGAAAAATACCATGAAGTATTCAGGGAGCAGCTCCAGGCGCAGAAAGGCCTTACAGCCGAGAGCTTCCGCGCATGGCTGGATAAATATGAAAAACTGACGGGTGATGGTTATACGGATTCATTCCGGGTTTTTTCATATAACGAGGAAGATATCTTTGCCATCTGCGTGCGGTTCTGCGCTGTCACCCTGTGGGATTTCTTCAATGAACACAAGGATGAGCAGGACACCAGATACCAGTATTCGCCCTTGCGGTATGTCTGGGATATGGTTTCCGGCGTCAAGACCCGTCCCGCCTTTGACTTCTGGCAGTCGTTCTTTTCCACGTTCGAGATGCGGCAGCTTCGCTCCTTCTTTCAAGACAAATCCTTTCATGAAGCGTTTTCTTCCGCCTCCAGGGGCATTTATGGGTATTCCAATCACAAGAAGGAGGTGCGCTATCAGCGGGCTTTCCTTACCCGGGAGGAAAACCGCAGGCTGTATGAGTGGATCGACGAATCCGTGTTCCTGTTCGCGCCTTCGGACTATGACGATATGGTATTTGCCTTCCTGACCGCCCCGGAAACCCTGGATCTGTATGACCGGGCAGAATTACGGCCCATCTTTGATTCCATCCAGGAAAGAAAGCCGAATCATTCGGACATCCCCGCCCTGAAAAGGGTCTTTCTTTCCGCTGATGAACTGGAAGCGGAGCGCCAGGCGGAGGAGGAAAGGAAACAGCGGAAAAAGGTGGCCGAAGCCGAAGCGGAACGGATCAAAACCTGCAAGGAAATGGATGAGCGTTTTGACGGCACGCTGGAATCCATCATGAAGTATCTGGACCGCTGCTTCTATTCCAGCGTCAAGCGTTACGCTGTCCAGCACGCCGTGTGCCTTTTGGCCGGCATTCTCATGAAGCAGCGCACATTCAATAAAAAGGAATTCGGAACGCTGCTGGAATTGATGGGCACGCTCGTTCAGTACGACGAAATGAAACAGGCGGATGTGCAGAACACGCTGAATGAAGTGACGATGCTGGAAGAGGAGGATGCGAACCATGCTGATGATGACTGAACGGATGAAAACTCTCGGCCAAATGGAACAGAGCGGCCTGGCCCTCAAGCTGACAGCGGAGTACACAGAGCAGCAGATCAATGCCTGCTGTGAACAGCTGGAGGATGGCGCGCTTGATAAAAACGCCTATCAGAAATGCTTCTCCATTCAGGCGGCGCTGATCACCGTTCCCGGTTTTTCTGAAAGGCTGCGCTTTCTCCTGGGAAACGGCGTTTCGGCCTATCAGGTCGAGCAATGGCTTTCGACGGCGAACGAAACGGGCTGCGGGATCATGGATTATTCCGGGGAGGAATTGCTGTATGTCTTTTCCCTGCGGCTGGCGGACATGCGCGGCAAGCAGGAATTTGCCCGGTATTATCTGCACAGGGGCTGGACAGAACAGGCGCTGCAGGCCGCCGCGGATAATGTGTTTGCCTGCTATCACGAATTGGAGGGCGGGCTGGCCGCATTGCCGGAGGAGGAACGGGAATTGTTTTCCCATCCGTGTCTAGGAGCGTATATCAATGGCGCGGCCTTTTCCGAAGTGCTGCCTCGGCTTGCCGCCCATCCCATTTGTCTGTCACTTCTGGATGCCTGGTGCGCCGCTGGGATCGAGCTTTCCCTGGATGAAGCGGACTGGACGAGCCTGTATGCTCTTACTGAGGAAATGAAGGAAAAGCTCGAAAAAATCCATTCCATCCTTGGTACCGACGGCGACCGAACCGGCATCTTCATCCGATACTGGCTGGACAATGGCGCGTTAGCGGAAGAACTGGAAGCCTTTATCCGCTGGACACGAAATCGGACAATGGAAGAAATCGACGCGGCGCTCAATAACTACCTGGCCTATTTGAACGCGCTGTATGGCAGCTTTGGAATCGGCATTCCCTTCCGGGAGGTACACGGCGGCGCGTTCCAGCTGCTGGCCTATGCCTTAACGCATAAGCAGAAAGCTTTCCTGCGCCTGATCGAAGAAAACTTCCCGCTCTATCAATCCATTTCTGACAGTTCCATGCTCTTCTATCAGGATTTCTATTCCAGGACGCGGCTGAACGCCCTGACTCTCAAAAACCTGGCGGAATGCCAGAAAATCATCGGCGGAAAAAAGAACGGACGCAGCCTGAACCGTCTCAGCCGGAGGATGTTCACCTTCGACGAACTGAAAACGCTGTTTCAGGCGGAAGAATGCTATGCGCGGCTGTATGACCTGCTGGATATTCCCCGGACGGACGACCGGCTGCTGACCATCCGGCAGCTGCTCAAGCACGATCTGCTGGATGAAGAAATGAACGAAGATCAGATCAGCCAGCTGGCCCGCCGCCTCTCCGCAAAGAATCTGATGGACTGGCGGGATCAGGAGTTTGCGCACATCAAGGGACTGACGCTGCGCCTCTGCGTCCGCATCCTGTCCGTATACGATCAGGTTGAGCGGTTCCTGCCGGATATCTGCACCAGCGACGAAGCGGATTTTATGCTTCGCCAACATGAAGCGCTGAAAACATATACGGCATGGCCGGAGGTGCTGAAGGATATTCAGCGTCTGGACAGGGATTGGGCCGCGCTGCGGGAAGCGCTCCAGCTGGACGGTGATTTTACGCGGGAGCATGAACAGGAGATCATTTCCTTCCTCTGCAAAGAAGGCGCGTCCATTTCCATGGATTATTCCCGGGGCCTGCATGATCCCAAGGGCTTTTACCGGATCGTGCGGGCGCTGCTCATGGGGCAGTACGAACAGGTAAAGTATCACAGCGACGATCTTCAGCGGGAGCTGTCCTTTCCCATCACGGAGCAGCAGAAGCGGCGGTGGATGGAGAACACGGAAATCACGCAGGGAAAAATCCACGCTGAGGAACGGGACGATTTCTTCTCCACCATGCGGATCGGCCAGATTCCCCAGCGCACTTGCCTGAATTATAAGGATGGCGCATACCGCCATTGCCTGCTGGCCTGCTTCGACAGCAACAAAAAGATCATCTACGCCACCATGGGCGGAAGGCCCGTGGCCAGGGCCATGCTGCGCCTGACCAAGGGCAGCTTTACCGCGCCGGGAGGCAGGGCGGTCAAGTCCCTGGAATTTGCGGACGTGCTCCATCCCGACGCCGTTGAGCCGGAAAAGAAAAGCGAAGAGCTGGCCGTTTTCCTGGAGCGCCTGTACACCAACGGCATCGACGATCTGGCCAAAAAGACCGTGCAGAAGCTGTTTGCTGAGCTGGCGGCGGAGAAAGCGAAGGAAATGGGCGCCCGTGTTGTGCTGAGCCATGATTACCGGCCTGTTGCCGCCGATATGGACTTTACCGCCATGAACTACTATCTCTATATCTCCAAATCCAAAGCCGGCGAACAATATTTGGACAGTCTGGGCGGTTCCCAGGGCGCCAGCAAGGAAGGCAGCTATTACAACAATGTTTTCATGCTGCAGGCAGCGTAAAGAGGGAGGGATGAACTTGAAAATCTGCCGCTGCAATCGCTGCGGGTGGCTTGGCCGGGAAGAGGAAATCACCATTCCCGGCCATTGCCCCGAATGTCAGGAATATGAAGGTCTGGAAGTGTGCGGTCAGGACATGGCGTATACCAAGGAAGAACTGCGCGGTCTCTGGCTGCTTTTCAGCGATGTTTCCATCGCCGATGAAGACTGTATCGAAGAAGAATACCTGGGCTTTCCCGCTGGAACCTATCGCTTTGATGTTTGGCTTTGGTTTGACGTCCGCTGGCCGGGCGGGGTATACAGCCTGGCATACGAAGGAGGAGAATATGACGCAGGATGAACTGAATCAGTTGGTTGGTAAAAAGCTCGTAATTCGGGAGATTCCGCATCTCTGTATTGCCGTGGGCAGGGATGCGCTGCTGCTCCTGCAGCTGGCCGGTACGGACGAAACGCTCTTCAAGGAAGGCGATCCGGTTCAGTATGTCGTGGCCTGGCACCCGTCCTTTCAGGAAGATGAACTGGTGTGGGCAAACGGCAGCTATTTTCCGCTGCTGGCTTACCGGGATTCCGGTATGCCGCCCTCCGCACAGGCGCTGCGGGATGCGGTGGATGCCTTATATCAGCATTGAGTAAAACCGCACAGGAAGGAGGAAGATAAATGCCCCTCACACAGGCACAATTATGGAAGCTCCGGCTGGAAATCGTGCTGAACTCTCTCTATTACAGCGATTACGAAAACTCCCTGGGACTGGATCGCAGGATCGTCGCCGCGTTCTTTGACGGTTTCCTGGAATTTGTGGAAGAAGAAATGAAGGAGGATATTCCCGGCTTTACGGACAGCGATTTTTTCCGACACCTTCCCGCTTATGATACAGCGGATTACCTGTGGCAGTATTTTTGCGGCTTTGAGGAAGTGCTGCCCGGCTGCTATCCGGCGGAGGAGGAGGAAACGGCGGCATAACGGCTCCTTTTGCAGACACACACCGCACAGGCGGCTCTCGATCACGGGAGCCGCTTTTTTCGCGCAAAGGAGGCAGTATGGTTCACGATCATGTGCATATTTCCTACGGCGTTTCCAAGCTGGGTGCGGATATTCCTTCTGTGAATCTTCCGGTGGGCTGCACTTGCCGGAAGGACGCGCCTTGCTTTAAGAAATGCTATGCCCGCCGGGGACGGTTCAGCTTTATGCGGAACCGCGCCTATCTGGAAACCAATCTGGAGCTTTGGCACTGTGATCCCCAGTTCTTTGAGCAGGAGGTGACCATCGCCGCGTTCCGTTCCCGCTTCTTCCGCTGGCATTCCTCCGGCGACATCCCGGACGCGGATTATCTGGCCATGATGGTGCGGATCGCCCGGAACCTGCATAACACCCGGTTTTTGTGCTTTACCAAGAAATACGAACTGGTCAACGCCTATATCACGGCTCATGGCGCGCTGCCCGATAACCTGACCGTGGTACTGAGCGCCTGGGGCTCTTTCCAGCCGGAAAATCCGTATGATCTGCCCGTCGCTCACATCCGTTTCAGGCATGAAGCGGCCCCGATCCCCGAAAACGCCCGCCTCTGCCCGTCCTACTGCGGCGACTGCGTGATCACCGGGATGAGCTGCTGGGATTTGAAGCAGGGAGAAGCTGTAGTTTTTCACGAACACTGACGCAGGAGGGATGAAGGTGAACAAAACTTTCTTTGTGACCGCTGACCGCTATCTGGAGCAGTTCTTCTATGCGCACCGGATTCCCTTTCTCCGGCAATATTACGAGAAGGGCCTCACGCATTGGGTTTATCCCATCACACTGCGGATGCTGGACATTCTGCGGGAGTACATGGAGCTTCCGCAGACGGAAGGAGGCGCGGCATGACCGTTCAGGATCTGGTTGCCTTTTTTGAGGCGCATGTGTCCGCTGAGGAAAAGCGTCCCGCTACCGTACAGCAGTACGGTTCCTTTCTGCGGCGGTTTGACCGCTATTTGCAGGAGCAGCATGGCCTGAGCCTGAAGCCGGAGGATATCGGCCGCATCAAGGGCCTTCACCTTTCAGCCTATTTGCAGGAATTGGCTGCCGAAGACAGGACGGTCAGCACCCGGAACAATTATATCGTCATCCTGAAACGCTTCTTTTCCTGCATGAAGGGCATCGGGATGATCAAAAAAGACCCTTCGCAAGTCCTGCACTGCGTCAAGGAAAAAAAGACGCCGGAAGTCCTTGAAAAGCAGGCCCAGAAGCGGTATACCGCAGAGGAGGTCAAAGCGCTGATCGAGGCGGTATCCGGTCCCCGTCCCAAGCATAACGATCTTCGGGACGCCGCCATTATCGCCCTGATCCTGGGCAGCGGCCTCAGGGCATTTGAGGTCTGCGCCCTGAACATCAGCCAAATGGAGGGAATCCGCCAGGGCGACCTGTTCTGCCTCCGTAAAGGGGGAAACTGGGCCCATGTCAGCGTCGCGGACTTCGTGGCTCCCTGCATCGATCGGTATCTGAACGGGCGGCAGGATGCGAAGCCGGACGATCCGCTGTTCCTGTCGCAAAAGGGGAACCGACTGGATCGGAAAACATTATGGAAATCCCTCGCGGCCAAGCAGCAGCGCCTGAACCTGAAAACAGGCGTGCATATCTTCCGCCACACCCTGCTGACCGCCGTGGATCAAGCGGGCGGCTCCGCCATGGCCCGGGACGTCGGCGGCCATTCCACCGTGTACGTCACCAACCGCTATGTCCACACCAGCATGGAGGAACGTCAGCAGGCAGTCAGCGATACGCCCTTTGCGGAAACGATCATGGCCTCCATTCCGCAGAAAAGGGCGTCATGAGTGGGAAATGAACGAACCGCCGCAGATGTTTTTTTCTGCGGCAGCCCTTTGATTAACCGAAATATGTCACTGCTTTAACTTCAAACCGTCATGAAATGCTTTCCCGACAATTTCTCCAACCACGCGGTAAGCTCCAGCGGCAGGATCGAAGATAATAGGACGCAGCTTGCTCAGATCCACCTTGCCGTCGGTTAAAATGGACTCATCAGCTTGAGACGCCACGATTTCTCCGATCAGATAACCCGTTTCCGGGTTCCAGGAACGCACCTTACATTCCAGCGTCAGAGGGTATTCTTCGATGATCGGGGCGTTTACATGAGCGCTCTTATGGACATGACACCCGGCTTTTTCGATCTTGTTGACCTTGCTGCCGGTTTCCACGCCAAAATAATCGGAAATCAGAACAGTGTCTGCTGTGCCAAACGCAACGGTGAACGCCCCGGTCTTTTCAAAGTTTTCGGTGGTCTTGTGCTTGGACAGCATCAGGGTGATTTCACCCATGTCGCTCTGCATACCCCAAGCTGCGTTCATGGCGTTAGGAATGCCATTTTCATCGTAGGTGCCGATGATGAATACGCCTTCGGGGGTAATGACGGCATGCTTTCCTTCGATTTCCATTCCTATGCCCGCTCCTTATTTCTTTTCCACGGCGTCTTTCATCGCTTTGCCGGGCTTGAACGCAGGCGCTCTCTTCGCGGCAATTTTGATCTTTTCGCCAGTACGGGGATTGCGGGCCTCACGGGCGGTCTTGTTCCGCACTTCAAAGGAACCGAAGCCGGGGATGATCACCTTGCCTTCGGAGGCAAGTCCTTCAATGATCGCGTCCAGGGTCGCATTGACGACCGCATCAGCTTCTTTCTTTGTGATTTCCGCTTTGGAGGATACTGTTTCGATGAGTTCGCGCTTGTTCATGGTGATGCCCCTTTCTGTTTTTTCTTTTGTTTTTTTACTTACCACAGATCAATACTGCCGGTCTCCTCGCCCTTTACCCAATAGGCTTTGTTCTCGTCCACGCGGATATAAATCTTATCGGCAGCCCCGATCCTGGCGATGATTTCCTCCGGCGTAATGGTTCCGCCCATCGGAGACTGGATGATGATTTCAGTCTTTTCTGATTGCGCAGGCGCGCTCTTTTCGGCCTTTGCCTTGCCTGCGCGTTTTGCCTTGGGTGCCTTGAGCTTTTCTGCGGCAGGCTTTGCCGCTTTCGCTTTCTTTACTGGCTTGGGAGACAAATCCACGTTATAGACTTCTCTGATCTTTTCCAGAACCTTCTCGCTGGGATTCACCCGGCCTGCTTCATAGGCGGTTACGGAGGCTGTGCTTACGCCTATCGTTTTTGCGAAGGCAGCCTGAGACAGCTTCTGCGCGGCGCGAAGCTCTTTGATCGTAGTGATTTTCTTTTTCGGCATCGAACGTCAACCTCCCATTATTCTTCCACGTCCATTATACATAAAGCATATAGGAATTACAAGGAAAATGTATTTCATATTTGCGGTTTAACAACGATATATTTTACTTCATACCATGCGAAAAAAGCATCTCCGACATCGTCTCAGCGGATTCCTGCATACCACGATTGATCCATTCCTCAATCCAGCCATAGGTTCCATAGGCGATGAAGGCTGTAGTATAGGCCCAAATGTTTTCATATTCCGGCCTTGGCCCCCAGATTTCCATAAAGACTTCGAGGAAAAGGTACATCAAGCCGCGTGTCTTTAGCATGAGAAATAAATCCGCATTCTCCTTCAAATACTGAAACAGGCTTCCGTACATTTTAGCGTTAGATTCTTCGCCCGTGGCATCCCAATTGTGCTTCCAGCCGTTCAGGAGCCCGCGAATATATTTTCTAACAATATCCTCTCTGGATTCAAAGTTGCGGTAAAAGGACGTTCTGCCGACCCCCGCCGCATCGCAAAGCTCGCTGATGGCAATATCCGCCAGCGGCTTTTCTTTCAGTCTTGTCAATAGTGAATCCGTAATATGTTCTACCACATAGGCGTTCCTGGCTTCATTGCTGAACGGTGATACAGTTTTGCGTTTTTGTTCCATTTTGCTCCTCCCATTGACAACAGCGCCACTTGCTGATACAATCATTATCGCTAAAACAAATGTTTTAGCAAATCAAGAATAGCACACAGTGCTGAATCTGTCAAGAATCAAATGGGAGGAGAGTGCAAAATGTCAATTGAGGCAAAACGAATCATTGTAATCGCGGCGCTGGTCGTTATCGGATTTGTTCTCGGACGGTTGGCGGTCAGGGCTTTCATGAATATGCTGCTGGGCGGTATGCTGTTTGGAGGGAATTTCCTGTGAGCAAAAGAGAGAAGAAGGTGAAAGCCGTGCCCATTTGGCTGGGAATTCTGGTTTTTATTCTGGCTGTTATTGTCGGAGCAGCCTCGAAAGTCTTCATCAAACCTGCCTGGGCAAAGCAGTACGCTATCCAGTGGAGCGACGAGATCGGAACACGGAAAACCGATCTTGATTACGGCGAAGGGGCAGCGAACAAGTTTGACTTGTATCTGCCGAAGGACAATACACATGCCAGCTACGGACTGGTGGTTTATCTTCATGCTGGTGGTTTTACTTCCGGGGACAAGGCAGGCGACAAAGAGATGCTTTCCTGGCTGTGCAGTAAGGGCTATGTGGCCGCCGGTATCAACTACACCTTACGGACAGATGTCAACAGCGCCAGCGTCCTTTCTCAGTCCAACGAGATAAAAGCGGCTATTCCAATTGTGATCGAGGAAGCTGAAAAGGCCGGGTATCACATTGATAAGCTGACCATGGCAGGCGGTTCAGCAGGACATTGCCTTGCCATGATTTACACCTATCGTGACGGCGCCCAAGCGCCTGTCCCTGTTGTCCTGACGTTCGGGGCGGTCGGTCCCTCCTGCTTCTATCAGGAAGATTGGGGCATTTACGGGCTGGATCAGAACGATGAAGCCTGCGCTGGGATGTTCAGCGTCATGGCGGGCGTTGAAATCACGGCACAGGAGATTCAGGATAAAACGTATCTGGAAAAGGTCAAGCCCATTGCTGCCGCGGAATGGGTCAGCAGCAATCCTGTTCCCTCCGTTGTCGCTTATGGAACCTGCGATAAGGTTCAGCCCTATCTTGGTTCTCTGCGCCTGAAAGCAGCGCTGGAAGAAAACAATGTGGATTTTCAGTACTTTGAGTTGCCCCATTCCGGGCATGGACTGCAAAACGACGACACGGTGAACAGACAGTGGATGGAAGCCATCGAAACGTATCTTGAGCGGTATATGCCGGTGAGGTAAAAGAGATTTATGATCTCTTGGAAAGCTACATCCCGCTCCACAAGCTGTGGGGCGGGGCTTTTTTTCGTTGAGAAGAAATGCTTACCATATGACACTTTCACTTCCTCCGCGAAAAAAGTTCCACATTGCGGCGGATTTCCGCCTTTGTTATAATGGGGCCCATCAGATGCAGACTCACGGTGAGTGTGCAAAAAATATTTTTGGCCGGCGATGCAAGAAATCGCGAAAATTGCATCTCTTATATTATGAAGGCCAAAATGAATGGAGGGATTGAAAATGGCTATTCAAATCGTCAAAGCGAAACGGCAGATGGCGCGCCTCAAGATCGGCGTGGCGGGAAGCTCCGGCAGCGGGAAAACGTAGAGCACCCTGCTCATGGGCTTCGGGTAGGTTCGGGCGGTGCATCCCGGCATCTCCAATGAGGCGGTATGGGAGAAAATCTGCGTCATCGACACGGAGAACGGCTCCGGCAGCCTATATGTGGGCACTGTGGTGGGCGGTACCCGGATCGGAGAATACCTGGCCATCGCCCTGGAAGCGCCGTTCAGCGCAGCCAGGTATCTGGAAGCCATCGAAGCGGCGGAGGACGCGGGGGTGGAGTTCCTGATCATCGACTCCCTGTCCCACGCCTGGTCCGGCGAGGGCGGCTTGCTGGATATGCAGGCCAACATCGCCAAACGCAGCGGCAACGGCTATACCGCCTGGCGGGATGTGACCCCGCTGCACAATAAGCTGGTGGACAAGATCCTGCAATGCCCCATGCACGTGGCGGCTACCCTGCGCACCAAGACGGAGTACGTCATCGAGGACAACGGGCAGGGCAAGAAAGCGCCCCGCAAGGTGGGTATGGCACCTATTTTCCGAGAAGGGCTGGAGTACGAGTTCAGCGTGTTCTTTGAGCTGGCCCAGGATCATTCCGCAGCCGCCACCAAGGATCGTACCGGCCTGTTCGACGGCCAGTATTTCGTGATCACCCCGGACACCGGCGCGAAAATCGCGGGCTGGCTGGGCGACGCGGACAAGAACGCGCCTGCGCCGTCGGCGGAAAAGCCGCAAGTGAAGCAACAAAACAAGGAGCCGTCTGAATCGAACCCTGAACCGCCTTCTTCAGAGGAGGATACCCGGACCCTGGCTGAAAAGGTGGACGCGGTGATGAAAGCCTGCTGCACGGATATTACCCAGGAGGAAAGGGAGAAGATCGCCCAGCGGATGCGGGCCATTACCGGCGGCACCGCCAATTACCGGGCAATCGTTGACGAAAGGGTTCTCCAGGCGATTTATGACGAATTCAAGGGGGCTGAAGCATGAGCGTAAACAAACTGACTGCCGCAGGGCGTCTGACGGCTGATCCTGTTCTTTCCCAGGTGAGCGACGTTCCCTGCGCATCCTTCACATAGGCGGCGGATACCCGCACTAAGGACGCCAAGGGCGAATACATCACCAATTTCTATCGGTGCAGCGCCTGGCGCCGGCTGTCCGAGATCGCCATGCAGTACCTGCACAAGGGCGATAAGATCACCGTGGTGGGCGATCTGGTCATCCGTCCCTATCTGGACAAAAACGGTGTGGAGCGTACCTCCGTTCAGGTGAGTATCACGGACATGGAGCTTCCGGCGCAAAAGACGCAGGCTGCTCCGCCCGCCCCACCCGAAGACGATCTGCCCATTTGACAGGAGGGAGCGCATGAACATGACAATGGAACAGGAAGCCCAATTCCTGAAGGAGCATGAGAGGGATATTCAAAGGCTCGTGCGCCGGTATCAGCAAAAAGCGGGCAGGCGGTATCCCGACAATACGGAGGATCTACGCCAGGAAGCGCGGTAGGCGCTGCTGCTCCTGCTCCGTGCCGCCGATACCCTGGAGGAAGCGGAAAACTGCTATTATGCCGTTATCCACGCCCTGGGAGAGTATGTGCGCAGGATGGCGGCCGTGAGCATTCCACAGCGCAGATTCCGGGTAGAAATCAGGAAGGTGTTCATTCTGTCCCTGGATGTACCAGCCGTGCAGCATGAAGCGGTGCAGATGGAGGATCAGGTGATCGGCGACGTGGACACGGAACGTTTCTTGCATGATTTATCCGGCCAAGATTGCGAAATCCTTGTTATGCGGCTGGATGGCTGCTCTTAGAAGGAAATCAGCCAGGCCGTGGGCTTGAGCGAAAGCCAGATATCCCGCCGCATTTTTCAAATGGGACGGCGCTATCAATGCTGTTCGGAGGCGTGTCCCTGTGCAGGCTGACATTCTGAGGTTCGCCGCGGCGCACCTGACCCCATACCGGCTGCGCGGGGACGAGCTCATCCCGGATTACTGCCCCTTCTGTCACGGCGGCGACAGCCATGACCGGTACACCTTCGCACTGAACCTGCGGGATGGCGTGTATGTGTGCAAGCGTGGCGGATGCGGGGTCAAGGGACGGTTCGAGACCCTGGCGGAACACTTTGGCGAGCGGGCGGAGCTTCTCCGTCCCGCCGCCTCCCCAAGAAAACAGTTTGCGCTCCCGGATGTGGAACTAAAGCCGCTGACAGAAGAAATCATCCTGTACTTTGAGAAACGGAAGATATCAAAAGCGACGCTGGAAACCTTCCGGCTGGGGGCGGATGAAAAGGGCAACATTGTTTTTCCTTTCTTCCGGGACGGAACATAGGAATATGTGAAATACCGGGCGCCGCGCAAGCCCCAGCCCAAGGAGAAAAAGGAGTGGCAGGCTTCCAACACCCGGCCCATTCTGTTCGGCATGGATTTATGCTCCTTCTCCCAGCCCCTGATCATCACGGAAGGCCAGATCGACACGCTCTCCCTGTATGAGGTGGGAATCCGCAACGCGGTGTCCGTTCCCTGCGGCTGCACCAATCTGGATTGGATCGACCATTGCTGGGACTGGCTGGAGAAGTTTCAGACGATCATCCTGTTCGGGGACAGCGACGAGCCGGGCAGAAAAATGGTGCGGGAGGCTGTGCGGCGGCTGGATGAAGCACGGTGTATGGTGGTGGAGGAATACCCAGACAAACCGGACGGCACACCCTGCAAGGACGCCAACGAAATCCTGTTCTATTATGGGCCGGAAACGCTTCAGGAGACCTTGGACGCCGCTCAGCCGGTGCCTGTCAAGGGAATCATTCAGTAGTCGGATGTGGTTCCTTACGATCCTACCACCGTTCCACGAATCAAAACCATGATCCCGGCGCTGGATGAATTGATTGGCGGATAGGCGGAAGGGGCAATGACGGTATTCACAGGCCGGCCAGGGGCAGGAAAAAGCGTCTTATCCGGTCAACTGCTGCTCACCGCTATCGAACAAGGATATTCCGTCTGCGCCTACAGCGGAGAACTGACCAAAGAGAAATTCCAGGAGTGGATCAATCTCCAGGCTGCGGGTTCGGAATACATTGGGCTTCGGTATGACCCGGTGCGCGGCATCAAAGTGCCCACCGTGCCGTATGCCGTGCAGGAACGGTAGATGGATTACTATCGGGACAAATTCTATCTCTTTGACAACCAGGAAATCTTTGAAGTGAACCAATCGGAAAGCATCCTGAAGGTTTTCCAGATGGCGGCGCGGCGGTACGGCTGCAAGCTGTTCCTGGCGGACAACCTGATGACCGCTTTGTCCGATTCGGACGAGGAAACAAAAGCCCAGGGCAAGTTCGCCAACGCCCTCAAAAAGTTCGCCACACGGTATCACGTCCATGTGCTGCTGGTGGCCCATCCCCGCAAGGTGAAGCAGGGCGAAAAGCTGGGCCAGGATGACATCGGCGGCAGCAGCGCCACCATCCGATAGGCGGACAGCGCCATCGTCGTGGAGCGTCCCAACCTGCGGGTGCTGAAAAACCGGGAAGGCGGCGTGTGCAGGCTGATCGAGTGCTGCTATTGCCCGGACAGCCGCAGGATCTATCAGGCGGACAAGGGCGACAGGAATACATTCTCGTGGAACAGGGAGGGCGTCACACCACCGAATCCCCGGGCGGACAGCCTGCCGGAATACGCAGTGCAGATGGCGGAGGCGGCGCATCCCTTTTAACGGAGGTAGTATGTGTGATATACCGCATGACATGAAATGGTCATTCAGCAAGTAGCAGCTATTTGATCAATGTTCTTTGGCGTTCAAGCTGCAATACATTGATCATGTTCCCCAGGAGCAAAACGCTTACGCGGAGTACGGTTCGCATTGCCACAGCCTGTTGGAGCGCTGGGCAAAAGGGGAGCTCTTGTCCTTTGAACTGGCGGACAGGTATGAAGCGGAGTACGACGAGGCGGTCAGGCATTACTTTCCGCCCTTTCCCCGGGGCTTGGCCGGAAAATACTTTGAGGAAGGGAAGCAGTATTTCCTGTCCTTCGACGGCTTTGGGGAGGATATGGAAATCCTGTCCGTGGAGGAAAGGTTTGAACTGGATATCCGTGGCAATCCCTTTGTGGGCATCGCTGATCTGGTACTGAGGGACAGGCGTGATGGCGGCATCATCGTCATCGACCACAAATCCAAGTCCATGCAGTCCATGAAAAAGGAGCTGTTCGCCAATACCCGGCAGCTATACACTTACGCCGCGTATGTGAAGGAACGGTTCGGAGAATACCCATCCATGCTGCGGTTCAATATGTTCCGCTACGGTACATTCATCGACGAGCCCTTTTCCATGGACCGGTACGATGAAACCATGGACTGGATCGATCAGACGATCCGAGCGATAAAAGAAGAAAAAGATTGGTTGGTTTCTTCCTCCGGCTATTTCTGCCGTTTCATCTGCTCCACCCGCCTGCATTGTCCTGTGGGCGAAGAAATCATTCATTCCGGGATAAAGGAGTAATCCGTTATGACACTTTAGGAAAAGCCCGTCCCTCTGTCCGCAGCGTCAGAAGAAAAGGAAATTCCCTACGCCTGCTATCACCGGCATTCCTGTTACAGCAACGTGATGCTGACCGACAGCGTGGTGACCAACGAAGATTACGTTAAGCGCGCCGTAGAATTGGGGCATACCATTCTTTCCTCCTGCGAGCACGGCACCCAGGGCAATTACTGGCAGTGCTCCGAGCTGGCGAAGAAATACGGCCTGCGGTGGCGGTATGTGAGCGAAGCCTATTTCGTGAAGGACAGGCGGGAAAAGGATAACGCCAACTGTCACATCATCCTGGCCGCTAAAACGCGGAAGGGTGTCGGCGACCTGAATTTCGCCCTCTCCGAAGCCAACATCAGCGGGTACTATTACCGCCCCCGTGTCGATCTGGATTTGCTTTTGGCCCTTGACCCGCAGGATGTGTTTGTGACCACGGCCTGCATTGCCGGGGTGTTCAAGTACGGCTGGGAGGAGGCGGAACGCCTGATCCTCCGTTTCGCAAAGCACTTTCGGGACAGCTTCATGTAGGAAGTGCAGTATCACGACACGGACAAGCAGCGAGAGGTCAACCAATTCTTGCTGGGCCTGTACAGGAAACACGGCATTCCCCTCATCATGGGAACCGACAGTCATTATATCCATCCGCGGGACGCCACCCTTCGGCAGCAGCGGCTGGAAGCCAACCACATTCTCTACGAGGACGAAGGCGGCTGGTATATGGATTATCCCTCCGGCGCGGAAGCGTTTCAGCGCTTTCAGCGGCAGGGCGTTCTTTCCGACGCGCAAATCCGGGAGGCCATGGAGAATACCCGCATCTTTGAATCATTCGAGGATGTGGAATTCGACAAGAGCAAAAAGCTGCCCACCATCTATCCTGAACTGACACAGGAGGAACGGAATCATAAGTATCTCGATCTGGTGAACGCCGCTTTTGAACAGCAAACCGCTGGTATGACGAAGGAAGAAAAGAGTGTCCGTGCGAAAGGTGTGAAATACGAAACGGATGTGGTCACCTCCACCGGCATGAGCGATTATTTCCTACTGGATCACGAGTTGGTGCGCCGCTCCGTAGAAAAAGGCGGCATCATCACCAAAACGGGACGCGGCAGCGCACCCAGCTACTACACCAACTCCCTGCTGGGCCTGTCCTCCATTGACCGCTTCGCCATCCCTGTGGAAATGTTCCCGGATCGGTTCATTTCGGCGGACAGAATCCTGTCCGGCAGCCTGCCGGATATCGACATGAACGTAGCCAACCGGGAAGCCTTTGAGGAAGCCCAGGCAGAGGTTTTAGGAGAGTGGCGCAGCGCTCCTATGATCGCCTATGGCACCCTGAAGCGGCTTTCCGCCTGGAAAATGTACTGCCGGGCTTCCAATCTTTCCTTCGATATCGCCAACAGCATCGGGGACAAGCTGAAAGCCTACGAATCAGCGGTCAAATATGCGGAGGACGACGAGGAAATCGCCCTTTCCGACTATATCCCGGAGGAATACCGGGAATTGGCCGCCGCCAGCGAGCAGTACATGGGCGTGATCGACTCCATTTCCCCGCATCCCTGCGCCTATCTGCTGTGCAGGGAGGACATCCGCAGGGAAATCGGGATCATCCGCATCAACAGCAAGGGAACCAGGAAAAAGACGGTCTACGCTGCCTTCATCGACGGCGCGACGGCGGAGCAGTTCGGATATCTAAAGAATGACCTGCTTCTGGTGGAAGTGGTGAAAACCAATAACGAAGCTTTCAAACGCATTGGGATGGAGCAGCCGGATGTGAACGAGCTTTTGCGGCTCACAGCCCAGGATAAGGAGACGTGGCGTATGTACGCGGAAGGACTGACTATGGGGCTGAACCAGGTGGAGCAGCCAAAAACGCGGGAAAAGGTGATGCAGTACAAGCCGAAAAACATTACGGAGCTGGCTGCCTTTGTGGCGGCGGTACGTCCTGCCTTCAAATCCATGCTGCCCATCTTTCTGGCCCGGAAGCACTTTGATTACGGCATTCCGGCCTTCGACACCCTGATCCAGACCCGGGAAATGTCGTCCAGCTTCATCCTGTTTCAGGAGCAGCTGATGAAAACGCTTCAGCACGCCGGGTTTTCTGCGCCGGAATCCTATGCGGCCATCAAGGCCATTGGGAAAAAGCACCCGGAAAAGGTGCTGCCCCTGAAGCAGCGATTTCTGGAGGGTTTTGCGGCCAAGAGCGATCCGGAGGCCGCTGAGAGGGTCTGGAGGATCATAGAGGACGCGACCAGCTATTTATATAATTCCAGCCATGCCGTCTGCGTCGCCCTGGACAGCCTCTACGGCGCATGGCTGAAAGCCCATCATCCCCTGGAATACTACACCACCCTGCTCTCCGGCTATGCCGCCAAGGGAGACAAAGACCGCATATCCCTTGCCAAGGAAGAAATGCGGAAGGGCTTCGGCATCCGCATCGTTCCCTGCAAATTCAGGCAGGATAACCGGGATTTTTACATCGACCATGAAGCCCGGACGATTTCCGACGCATAGACGTCGGTAAAGCACATCAGCCGCAAGGCGGCCGAGGCGCTGTACGCCATGCGCGATGGCTTCTATGCCTGCTTTACCGATCTGCTGTACGATATGGAGCTGCATCCCGCCCTGGATTCCCAGGTGATCGAAATTCTCATCCGGCTGGATTACTTCCGGGAGTTCGGCGGGAACGGAAAGCTATAGAAGATGTACCGGGAATTCCGGGAAGGGGAATCGCACTTCTCCAAAGCCCATATCCCTAAGACCCGGGAAGCGCGGCTGCGCGTTCTTCGCGGAATCGAGAGAAGTTTGCCGGAGGAAACCATTCCGCCCCATGAGCAGGCGCGGTTTGAGATCGACCACTGCGGTACTCCGGTCTCCCTGTTCCCGAAATTGAAAAGCGAGTACGCCGTGCTGGAGGTGGACGAGCGCTACAGCCCCAAGGTGAAGCTGTGCAGCCTGTCCACGGGACACACGGGCGTCATGAAGCTCAAAAAGGCGCTGTTCCAGGCAAAGCCCATTGCGGAGGGAGCCATCCTCCGCCTGATTTCCTGGGATCGGCGGCCCGCGTATCAGTTTATCGACGGCAAGGCGCGTCCCCGTTCCGATATGTTCGACCTGTGGATCACAGATTATGAGCTGATCCCGTGATCCGCGTCAGCCAGGGTCCATCTCTGGCTGAACCGGGGGAGCATGGCGGAACTGGCAGACGCGGAGGTCTCTAAAACCTTTGCCTTACGGCGTGCGGGTTCAAATCCCGCTGCTCCTACCAACGCGCTTCCCGCGCGAAAAATATGAAGGAGGCAAGAAATGAACACGATCCCATTACGGTTTATCCATGCCGGCTTTGGCCATGTGGTCTGCGCCAACCGGGTTTCCATGGTACTCAATCCACAGACCGCCAGCGCCCGGCGATAGATCCGGGCGGCTAAGGAAGCCAAGCCCTGCCAGTTTGTAGATATGACCTTTGGCCGGGCCACGAAAAGCGTGCTGGTGCTGGACGGCGGCACGGTGATCGGCTGCGGGCTGACCTACCGCACCATGATGTCGCGGCTGAATGGCGATATGCCATCCGAAGCGGAAGCAGAGGCAGAAGCGAAATAGGATGAGGAGGCCAGCATGAGCACTGAAGCAGAAGAAGCGTCGGAAACGGAGGAAGCGGAATGAAGATCATTCAGCAATCTGCCCGTATCCTCACCCCGGAGGACGGAATGCAGGCGCTGCGCCAGATTGAGCAGGCAGGCCGAAACTGTTACCGTTCGGAAGCCAAAATCACCGAGGACAGCGCGCCGCGTTTTGTAGAAGCATTGTTGAAACGGGGCCATCTATCGCCTGTGGAGTTTGCAGGCATGACGGTGGAATAGATCACGTCCCGGGATGTGATGGCGGAGCTTACCCGGCACAGGCTGGCCAGCTTCTGCATCGAAAGCCAGCGGTATGTGAACATGAGCGGGGAGATTTCCTTTGTGCGGCCCCTGTTCTATCGGGAAGGCTCCTGGGCTTCCGGGCTTTGGCGGAAGTGCATGGAGGACGCGGAAAAGGTTTATCACGATATGCTGGCTCACGGCATTAAGCCGGAGGACGCCCGGAAGGTGTAGCCCAATTCCACCGCAACAAGAATCATCATGAAGGCCAACCTGCGGGAGTGGCTGCACATCTTCACGCTCCGCACCGATCCGGCGGCTTACCCGGAAATGCGGGCGTAGATGGCGCTGCTGCTGGAGCAGGCCAAAGAAAGAATACCGATTATTTTCGATGGCATTTCCATCGAGGACAGCAGAAAGGATGGGCAAAATGAGAATTGACAAATATACCGATCACAGCCGGCATTAGAGCTTCATTGACCGCTATGGAAAGGCATCCAATGCCGCCACCGGCAGCGAGGTCGATCCCAATGCCAACGTGGAAAACAAGAACATCGCCACCCTGGAAACGGAAATCTACAAGGCGGACGCCGTCGCCATCAACCGCCTGGGAATGTACCGGAAGCTCCAGGAGATGTACGGTACCAACACCGCCGAGGAATACCTGCGGCAGCTGGAGGAGCATGAACTGTATCGGCACGACGAAGTAGGTATTTTAGGCAAGCCCTACTGTGCCAGCGTGACCCTGTATCCCTTTCTGTTCTATGGCAATACCTGTATCGGCGGCACCAGCGAAGCGCCCAAGAACCTTTCCTCCTTCTGCGGCGCGTTCATCAACCTGGTATTCGCCCTGGCCAGCCAGTTCTGCGGGGCCATTTCCACACCGGAGTTCCTCAGCTACATGGATTATTTCATCCGCAAGGAGTACGGTGACGATTATTACCAACGCCCTGATGAGGTCGTAGATTTATCCACTCGCCACCGCACCATGGATAAGGTGATCACCGACGCCTTTGAGCAGGTGGTATATTCCATCAATCAGCCTGCTGCCGCCCGCGGAAATCAGTCCTGCTTCTGGAATATCGCCTATTTTGACCAGCCGTACTTCTATGGGATGTTTGAGAGTTTTTTCTTTCCGGATGGCACCAAGATGCACTGGGAATCGGTGTCCTGGCTTCAAAAGCGGTTCATGCGCTGGTTCAATCAGGAACGGAAGCGCAAGCTGCTGACCTTCCCGGTGGAAACGGTGAACCTGCTGGACAACGGCGAGGATTTCGTGGATCAGGAATGGGCTGACTTCGTGGCGGAAATGTGGGCGGAAGGACACAGCTTCTTCGTGTACCGCTCCGATTCGGTGGATTCGCTGGCATCGTGCTGTCGGTAGAAAAATGAACTGCCGGACAATACCTTTTCTTACACATTAGGCGCTGGCGGCGTTGCCACGGGCAGCAAGTGCGTCATGACCATCAATGTCAATCGTTTGGTGCAGAACGCCGTCTGGGACAATAGCTTGCAGGACGTCCGGGACGACATGACGCAGATGGTGGAGAAGGTTCACAAGTACCTGCTGGCCTTCAACGCCATCCTGAAGGAGCGTCAGGCCGCCGGCCTGCTGCCGGTCTATGACGCGGGCTTCGTTTCCCCGGAGAAGCAGTATCTGACCGTGGGCGTCAACGGTTTCCTGGAAGGCGCGGAAGCCCTGGGCATCGAGATCGACGCGGACAGTCCCCAGTATATCGCTTATGCCGAAGCGGTATTGCAGCCGATCTACGAGGCTAACCGCAAGGCACGGAAGGATGGCATCCTGTTCAATACCGAACTCGTACCTGCGGAATCCTTGGGCGTCAAAAATGCCGCCTGGGATAAGGCGGACAAGCTGTTCGTGCTCCGGGACTGCTACAACAGCTATTTCTTCCGGGTAGAAGATCCCAAGGTGAATGTGCTGGACAAATTAAAGCTGCACGGCCGCGCATTTACCAAATATCTGGACGGCGGTTCCGCCTGCCATATCAACCTGGACGAGCATCTGACCAATGAACAGTACGCCCTGCTGCTGAAGGCCGCCATCCGAACCGGCTGCAATTACCTGACCTTCAACATCCCCAACACCCTCTGTAAAAAGTGCGGCTACATCAGCAAGCACCGCCTGGACGAGTGCCCCAAGTGTCACAGCCGAAGCCTGGATTACGCCACGCGGGTCATTGGCTATCTGAAGCTGGTATCCCGGTTCGCGGAGGCACGGCAGGAGGAAGAACACCAGCGGTACTACGCAAAGGGTCTGGAGGCAAGTCATGGGCAGGGTGATTAAGAATCCCGATACGGTGTTTCTGAAGAATCTGAAACGCCGCATCCGGCAGAACAACGGCTACTGTCCCAACAAGCCGCGCCACATCCCGGAAAACAAATGTCCCTGCCAGACGTTCCGGGAGGGGAAGGGCTGCGACTGCGGGCAGTACATCGAATAGCCGGAGGATGTGACCGTATGCTGATCTGTACGGAATGCGGGCGGACATTTGAACAGCCCCAAGAGGCGGAAGAAAAGCATGGGCTGGACACGCCGCCCTACGAAAAAATCAGCATGTGTCCCTACTGCGGCGGGGTGAGCCTGCGCAACGCTTATCCCTGCTCCATCTGCGGCGGCTGGATCACCGGCAGCCACATCATCACGCTGGACGGGCAGCGCATTTGCGATGGCTGTTATATCCGCTATGAGGGGCCGGATGACTGAGACACCCCTGCGGTACATGGAATACGCCGTGACGCTGGCGGAGGCGCCAAAGGAAGTCAGCCTGACGATCGCTGTTTCCAACTGCGTCTTCCGCTGCTCCGGCTGCCATTCACCCTATTTGTGGGAGGACAAGGGAGAACTGCTGCTGCCAGCCCTGCCGGGATTGATCCGCACGTATGCAGGGCTTATCTCCTGCGTGTGTTTCATGGGGGAAGGTCAGAATCCCTCGGAATAGCGGCAGGCATTGGAAATCGTCAGAGGATTTGGATAGAAAACCTGCCTGTACAGCGGCTGCGACAGCATTCAGTCGTTTGAGCAGTTCCTATCGTTACTGGATTACCTGAAAATCGGTCACTATGATGAAAACCTGGGCGGGCTGGACAGCGGGACGACAAATCAGCGGTTTTACCGGGTAGAACATGGAAAACTGATCGACGAAACCGAGCATTTTCAGAGGAGGAAAGAAGAACATGACGCCTGACGAATACAAAGCGAAATACAGAGACACGGTCATCATGGGTATCGAAGCCAAATGGGTGGACGGGCTATAGGAAGAAGGTTTCAATCCCAAAATCCTGGAGCCGGACGAGGATGGAAACGAGTACTGTGCGCTTCAGGAAGTGATTGAACAGCATTTGACCGCTATGCCGCGCTGGAAAGCGGAATCTGACCCGGAATTCAAGCAGGTCATTCCCTATGTGATCGTGGAGCACCGTCCTACAGGCCGCATCTACATGACTACCCGGATCGGTGGGGATGAGCGTCTGCTGGGCCAGAACAGCATCGGTCTGGGCGGACACATGGACGAGGGAGAAAGCGTTCTGGACACCCTTTACCGGGAACTGGAAGAAGAAGTGGGACTCCATCGGGACGAAATCACGGATGCTGCCCTGTGCGGCTTTCTGTCCAGCACCCTGACGGAGGTTGACCACGTTCATCTGGGCCTCATCTATCATACTTCTACTGATCGGGAGGATATTTCCTGTCTGGAAAAAGACAAGCTGATGGGCGACTGGTTCACGGTGAAGCAGTTACAGGAAGCCAGAAAAGCTGGTCACATGGAATCCTGGAGCGCGATTTGCTTTGACAGCCTGCTGAGAGGGGAGGCGGCGGAATAATGCCCATCATCACCGGCGTTCAGCCCGACGCGCCCACCGTGGTCAACGAAAGAGGCGGCGCACAGTCTGCCACGCCATACGCCTTTCACTTCCTGCCGCCCAACGCCATGTTTGCCGCGGCGGAAACGGCCAAATACGGCGCGGAAAAGTATCACGAGTCTCTCCAGGATCGGAACTACAAGAAAATCCCGACCGAGGAGCATGTAAACCACGCCATCCAGCACCTGTACGCTTATTTGGCCGGAGATCAGACAGACGATCATCTGGCGCACGCCATCCTGCGGGGCATGTTCGCCTATGAAACGGCGTATGAGCAATAAGGAGCTGAAAAAAGGAGACTCTCTCCGCATCCTCTGCGCCGATCTCTCCTTGCGGTGTCCCGGTTTTGCCGTCTTGCGGTATGAGAACGGCAAAATCACCGTGGAAAGGCTCTGTCACCTGAACCATCGCGGGCAGAATTTCTGTCACGGGGAAATTCTGGCGGCTATCTATGATCTGATCACGGAACTTTCCGCGGATGTTGCGGTGTTCGTACGGGAAAAGGGCTTTTCCCGATTCCCGCACGAAACTCAGGCTCTTTTCAAGGTGGTGGGCATCGCAGACCTGGCTGCCTGGCGCATGTGCAAAACACAGTTTGAGGAAATCGCGCCGACCACCGTGAAAAAGCTGC
Source organism: Clostridia bacterium (assembly GCA_017448975.1). GTDB lineage: Bacteria > Bacillota > Clostridia > Christensenellales > Aristaeellaceae > RUG563. The sequence continues at coordinate 35,749 of JAFSKN010000028.1, read as the reverse complement.
TGACCGGATCGGGAAAAGCGACCAAAGAAGACGTCGCCGCAGCATAGGAGCAGTATGTGGGAAAACAGGATTACGCCACCAACGACGAGAGTGACGCTGTTGCCGTGGGGGTAGCTTGGCTGAAGAAAACGGACAGAGAAATTTTGAAAAGAACTTTGTAACAACCTGACAATGATTTTTATGTTATGTTCCCTTTTCTTGAAAGGAAAAGCGTCATAACATAAATTTCATTGTTTTTGGCGCTATAGGTCAACAAAAATGCGAAAAGGAGATTGATAAAAGTGGCAGAATAGAAAAGAATTGTCGGAGAAAACTCCGATGTGAACCTTGAAAGCAGAATAACTCCGACAGAAGAAACAAAAATGACCCTAACCGTCGAAGAATAGGCGAAACAGTAGAACATTTCCAGAGCAACTGCGTATAACCTGACACGTCAAAAGAGTTTTTACCCGGCTTTTCGCTTGGGGAAAAGAACGATTGTCAGCGTTCAGGCGCTGCACAGATGGCTGGAAGAACAATGCCAACTCTAAGACGGAGGAAATAATCATGGGAACAAAAAGAGCAAACGGTGAGGGCAGCTTCAGAAAGCGTACTTCAAATTCCTGGGAAGGCCGTATCGTTCTTGATGAAAAGCGTTTCAATGTATATGGAAAAACAAAAAGTGAAGTGCGGCAAAAAGTAGCTGAATTACAGAATGACTATTCCAATGGGACTTTGGTGGATGAAAACAACATCACCGTGGGTGAGTGGATGGATACCTGGGCAGAATGCTATACATCAGGCGTAAAAAGCTCCACACTTGAGCGATATATGCAGGATATCCGGGTACACATCAAACCTGATTTGGGACAAATTCAAATCCAGGACTTGAAGCTGCTTACTGTGCAGCGCTTCCTCAAGCGCTGTAAAGATGTAAAGGGATTGTCCGAAAAGTCTTTGAAGAATATCTACCTTGTTCTGAATAAGGCGATAACCAGGGCGCAAAAAGACGGCCTTGTCAAAAAGAATCCCTGTGCTGATGCGGAGATTCCTATGTATGAGACGCCGAAAAAGGAAATGCGCCCGTTGCTGGACAACGAAGTGCCTGAGTTTCTTCGGCTCATCAACGGGCATCCTTTTGAGGAATTCTACTATGTGGCGATCTTTACCGGCATGAGGGAATCCGAACTCATCGGCTTGACTTGGGACTGTGTGGACTTAGACAAAGGCACGATCCATCTGTATCGGCAGTTCAAAGCGCTTCGCGGTAAAAGTAAAACCTACACCTTCACTACGCTGAAGAATAAGCAGGAACGCTCGTTCTCTATACCACCCAGCGTTGTTAAAGCCCTGAAAAAGATGAAGCTTAAGCAAGCCGAGTGGAAACTCTATTACGGAACGCTCTACCACAATGAGGAAAACTTTGTCTTTACAAACGAGTTCGGCCACCATCTGGCAACTCGAACAGTATTCAACAGGTTTAAATCCATTGTGAAAAAGATGGGGTTACCGGAAGTGCGTCTGCATGATCTCCGGCATACTTATGCTACTTTGGCAATCCAAAACGGTGTAGATTACAAAACGATTTCCAATAATCTCGGCCATGCAACGGTGGCATTCACGATGGATGTTTATGCAACAGTTACTATGACTATGCAGAAAGACAGTGCCTCAAAAATGGAGTCTTTCATACAGTCTTTGTAACGCGTTGGGGCATCGTTGGGGCATAAAAAATCGGGAAGCCTTATTTCATAAGGCTTCCCGTGGTCTGGGTGGAGAGATTTGAACTCTCGGCCTCTTGAACCCCATTCAAGCACGCTACCAAGCTGCGCTACACCCAGATACTTTTTGTGCTGATCTCTCAGGCACAAGTGGTATTATAACCGCACGACGCTCATTTGTCAACACCTTTTTTGAATATTTTTCTCTTTTCTCTTTTCTCTTTTCTCTTTTTCCTTTTTCATAAAATTGTAACCAATTTGGTTTCAGCCGTGTTTCACGGGCGGGAACTGACGGGAAAGGTAAAATAGGTATCCGGGTACGGTTCGTTTGCCAGGGTAAAATGCCACCATTCCTCCGAATACGGCGCAAACCCCCGCGCCGTCATCATCCTTTGTAAAAGCACGCGATTCGCGCGCTGCTCCGGGGTAAGGGAAGGAAAATCAAAGTGGCTTCGCACGCCGAAGAAATCAAAGGGCCCGCCCATATCGGTTTCTTTCCCGGTTTTCATGTCAAACAGGGTCAGGTCCACCGTGCTGCCCCGGCTGTGGCCGGAATGCTCCGCGATGTAGCCGTCGGGGATCAGGTCTTTTTTATCAAGGCCGGGATAGAAACAATCCTTCATGCTGGCGTCCTTTTCGTCCCGCGCCCAGCGCATGAAGTGGGTCACCGCCTTTTGCGGGCGGTAAGCGTCGAACACTTTCAGCCGATAGCCCTGCCTTACCGCGTCGTCGCTGACCGTGTGCAGGGCTGCCGCCGCTTCCCTCGTCAGCAGCGCCACGGGCTCCTCGTAGCCGTCGATGCGGCCGCCGATAAAATTGTAGGTGGAATAGTAGCGAATCTCCAGGATCACATCCGGCACCGCTTCGCTCACCAGCACAAAGCCGGAAGCGTCATCGGAAAACGTCATGCGATCATCCCCTCTTCAAGCAATATCAAGCCGTTTTCTGCTGGCTGCGCATCCAGGAAAGCAGCGCTTCCACGCTCTTTTCCGGCAGGCGCAGGGAAAACACCTGCTCCTGAATATCCCCCAAATAATGGGCGTCGGAGGAATGAAGCACATGCTTATTTTCCAGCGGCTCCAGGGGGCAGGGCAGATCCCGCCATACCTCCACGGTGGTAAACGCGGGCTCCGGGGGCATGAAGCCCAAATTGATCAGCAGCCCGTTGTTGCCCCGGTTGATGTGGGCGGGCACCGGCACGCCGCCCACGGCGCGCACTTTTTCCGCGCATACCTCCAGGGGCAGGTCGGTGGCGCCGATCAGCAGGGCGTCCTCCGTATCGATCACCTGATCGTCCTCGTCCATCACCAGCTGCTCCCCGAAAAAGGAGGGCTTGTTTTTCTTTTTGGGCAGGTGCTCTTTCAGCATGGCCCCAAACTCCACGGCGGTGGGCACATCCGGGAAATAGCCCAGCATATGCACTTCTTCTTTTGTTGTGATTTCGATAGCGGGCACCAAAAGAAGGCCGTAGGCGTCGGCGATTTTTTGCGCCGTGGGCAGGTTCCGCGCGGCGTTGTGATCGGCAATAGCCACGGCGTCCAGGCCCTTCACCACCGCCATGCCCAAAATGTTCCCCGGCGTCATGTCGTTGTCCCCGCAGGGCGAAAGGCAGGAGTGGATATGCAGATCGGCAAACAGGTTCATCTTTACTCTGCCTTTTCCGGCACGCCCTTTTCCATCATGCGCCCGCAGATGGCATAGGCGGACAGGGGGCTTTTCAGCACGCACAGCCCTTCGTCGGCAGCCTTTTGCAGGATGGCCTCCGGCATGTCGATGCCCTCCGGCAGCACCACGCAGGCCATTTCCGCCAGCGCCGCCACCGCCACCACGTTCATATGGGTCTGCACGGTGATCCACGCCATGCCCTCGCAGCCGTGGGCCATCACCCAGGACAGCAGATCGCAGGTATAGCCGCAGGAAATTTCCTTGTCTTCTTCCACGCCGGGGGTCAAATTTTCCGCTTCGATCAATTGCGCCAATTCGGATACCTTCAATGTTCATTCCTCCCTGTCACCGTCAAAAAACGTCGTTTCAATTGCTTCAAATTATACCGATTCCGCACCCGTTTGTCAATCGGCGGAAAAAAACGATGCTCCCCGCACAGCGAAAGGAGCATCGCAAAAATGATTCAGGGTTTGGGCGTTTGGGTATCGGGGACCAGGGTTTGGGTGGGCGCGGGGGTTGGGGTGGGCGCTAAAGTGGGTTCGGGGGTTTTGTTGGCTTCCCGGACTTCCTTGTACAGGGTTTCCAGGGTCTTTTTGTTGGCGGTGCCGCTGCTGTCCAGGCCCCGGCTGCGCTGATAAGCGGCCACGGCTTTCTTGGTGCCCTCCCGGTACTGGCCGGTGGCGGTGCCGGTATAGAAGCCCAGCTCTTTCAGCTTCATTTGCAGCCAGTATACATCCTGGCCCTCATCGCCCGACTTCAAATTGCGCTCCGCCGTTTCCGGGGCCGTTTTGCCGTCGTAGGTATACAGGGGCGGCGCGGGGGTTTCCACCGGCATCATGGATTTGGTGTTCAGCTCGCCGGGCTTTACCTTGTAGCGCATCTCGGGATCGTCCGCCGCGTCGTCGTGGATCCACACCTTCATGCCCGCTGTGGCGTTGTCGTAAATCCATTTGGCGTCGGCCACCGTCAGGCGGATGCACCCGTGGGACCCGCGCCTGCCAAGGCCGGTCAGGGAGGACACTTTCAGGGTAGAGGCGTCGCTGCTGTCGCCGTACAGCACGCTGTGGAAAGCGATTTCATCGGTGATCTTGGTCCACCACCGGGCTTCGCCGCCGCCCCAGGTGGGGAATTTGCAGTGGGCGGCCCGCCGTCCGGACAGGGTGAAGGTGCCCAGGGGCGAAGGATATTTGGTGGTGCCGGTGGCGCAGATGAAGGCCCGGTCCAGATCGGTGTAATCCTCAGTTTCCCGGTTGTATTTCCACACCTTCACCACCTGGTTTTTCACGTCCACTTCAAAGAAGTAAGGCAGGGGCGTGGGTTCAAAGGCGGGCTTGGCCGCGCTGTGCACGTCCACGGTGGTGGTATCGTTAAAGAGGGCGTTCCAGGTGTCCTCGTTCACCACGCCGGTGACCTCCAGGCCGTTGTGCTTCTGGAAATCCTTGACGGCCTGAACGGTTTTATCCTGATAATTGTTGGTCGTTTTATAAAAAGTGAAGAAGCCTAAATCCATCAGCCGCTGCTGCACCTTGGGCACATTGCTGCCGGCAGAGCCTTTTTTCAGGGTGCCCGGGAAGGGCTGATAAGGCCCCGGCGTGGGCGACGGCGTGGGAATGGGCGAAGGGGTGGGAACGGGTGTGGGAGTAGCCGTAGGCCGGATGGAGAGAGAAAACAGCTTTTCCTGGGTCGCTACGTCGGCGATCCCGGTGATCTCCATGCTGTTTTCCCCCTGGAGAATCTTCACCGCCGCTTCGGTGCCCTCTAAGTAGCTGCCGGTGATGTTGCCGGAATAATAACCCAGCTCCGCCATTTTTTCCTGGAGTGCCTTCACGTCCTCGCCCGTCGCGCCGTGGGTCAGGGGCCGGTAGCAGTCGCCGTAAATGATTTCCAGGGTTCTTTCGTCGGCAATGCCCGTTTTTTCCAGGCCGTAAGCCTCCTGCACGGCGGAAACCGCCGCTTTTGTGGCGTCGGCGTACTGGTCGGTGGCCCGGACGGTGGTATAATTCAATTGCCGCAGCCGGGTGTTCAGTTCCAGCACCGCTTCGCCGGAATCGCCGGGTTTCAGCCCATCTTCCGCCAGGGCCGCGCCGAAGCATAAGCACAAAACGGCTGTGATCAAAAGCAGTCCCATCCATTTTTTCATGGTGTTCACCTCTGTGCCTTCGTGGTATCGGATGTGTGATGATTGTACAACGCGATTCGGGTAAAAATCAATGGTGAATCAAAGGCAGCTCAGCCTTCTTTTGCCAGCTTCTGCCCCATGATCACGCCCATGACGGAGGCCATCATCAGGCCCCGCGTCCAGCCGCTGGAATCGCCTAAGCAGTGCAGGCCCAGAATATTGGTGCGGAAATCCTGATCCATCTTCACCCGGTTGGAATAGAATTTGAGCTCGGGGGAATAGAGCAGCGTTTCCGAAGCCGCGAAGCCGGGCACCACCTGATCCATGGCCTGCATAAAATGGATGATATTGGTCATGGCGCGGTAGGGCATGGCGGCGGTAATGTCCCCCGCCACGGCGTCGGGCAGGGTGGGGCGCACGTTGGCGCGGCAAAGCTCCTTCTGCCAGGTGCGCTTGCCGTTCAGGATATCGCCGAAGCGCTGCACCAGGATGCGGCCGTCGCCCAGCATGTTGGTCAGCTCGCCCACCTTCTGGGCGTAGGCAATGGGCTGATTGAAGGGCTCGGTGAAATTGTGGGAGCAGAGGATGGCCAGGTTGGTGTTTTCCGTTTTCAGTTCCTTATAGGAATGTCCGTTCACCACGGCCAGTTCGTTGTCGTAGTTTTCCTGGCTCACGAAGCCGCCTGGATTCTGGCAGAAGGTGCGCACCTTGTTGCGGAAGGGCTCGGGATAGCCCACCAGCTTGCTTTCGTACAGGGCCCGGTTCACGATTTCCATCACTTCGCTGCGCACTTCCACCCGCACGCCGATATCCACCGTGCCGGGCTGATGGGCAATACCGTGCTCCTCGCACAGCTTTTCCAGCCAGTCCGCGCCCCGGCGGCCCGTTGCCACCACGGTGCGGTCGGCCAGGATTTCCTTGGAAACGCCCTTTTCCTCCACGGAAACGCCGATACAGCGCGCGCCGTCTAAAATCAGGTTTTCGCAGCTGCACCCAAAAAGGATTTCCACCCCGTGGGCCAGCAGATACTTTTCAATTTCCCCGTAAATGATTTGCGCCTTTTCCGTACCCAAATGCCGGATGGGACAGTCCACCAGCTTGAGCCCCGCCTTGATGGCGCGCAGGCGGATCTGCTTGATTTCCTCGCTCTGGCCGATGCCCTCCACGTGGCTGTCGGCCCCGAAATCCAGATAAATCTTGTCCGTGTAGTCGATCATTTCCTGGGCGTAGTTTTCGCCGATCAGCTCGGGAAGCTGGCCGCCCACCTCGTAGGAAAGGCTCAGCTTGCCGTCCGAAAAAGCGCCCGCACCGGAAAAGCCGGTGGTGATATGGCAATAGGGCCTGCAATTCATGCACTTGCCCGTTTTCACCTTGGGGCAGCGGCGGTTTTCAATGGCCGCGCCTTTTTCCACGATGGTGATTTTCTTTTTGCTGCCCGCCCGCAGCATTTCCAGCGCGGTAAAAATGCCCGCCGGGCCCGCGCCGACGATCACGATATCCGTTTTCATTGTATTCCTCATATGCTGGATTTGGCATTTCTGCCACTCCGTATTATAACGAAAGAGTTTCAATTTTGTCAACTGTGACCGGAGGAATTGTTACAATTATATTTCAATTCCGAAATAAAACGGCATGCAGCACGCATGCCGGAAAAAAACACGGAAACTTAGCGCTCGATCGTGTCGATGATCCCGCCGCCCAAGCAGCAGGGGCCGTCATAGATCACCGCGCTTTGCCCCGGCGTCACCGCCCGCTGAGGCGTATCAAATACAAAATGAAGAATTTCGCCCGTCCGGGTCACGGTGACGGGCTGATCGGCCTGGCGGTAGCGAAATTTGGCGGTCAAATGGCAAGGGGTGTTTTCCGGCAGGGGGTCGCCGATGAAGGTGGCCTGATCCGCCGTACAGGCGCGGCTGTACAGCAGGGGGTGATCCTCTCCCTGGGCCACGATGAGGCGGTTATTTTTCAAGTCCTTATCCACCACGAAAAAGCTGCGTCCGTCTCCCCTGCCGCCGATGCCAAGGCCCCGGCGCTGGCCCAGGGTGTAATACATGAGGCCGTCGTGGCTGCCCACCTTTTCCCCTTCCGGTGTTACCATATCGCCGGGCTGGGCGGGCAGGAAGGTATTCAGGAATTTCTTGAAGTTGCGCTCGCCGATAAAGCAAACGCCGGTGGAATCCTTCTTTTTGCTGACGGGCAGCCCCGCTTCCTCGGCAATTTTCCGCACTTCGGGCTTGGTGAGCCCGCCCACGGGAAACATGGCCTTTTTCAATTGTTCGGCGTGAATCATGTACAGGAAATAGCTTTGATCCTTGTTGGGGTCCACGCCCCGGAGCAAATGTCCTTCCCCGTCGGTCTGCACGAAATGGCCGGTGGCCATTTTTTCCGCCCCGGCCTTCATGGCGAAATCCAGAAACGCCTTGAACTTGATTTCCCGGTTGCACAGCACGTCCGGGTTGGGGGTGCGCCCGGCCTTGTATTCGTTCAGGAACAGGGTGAACACCCGATCCCAGTACTCTTTTGCGAAATCCACGGAATAATAGGGAATATCGATTTTATCGCACACGTCCCGCACGTCCCGCCAGTCGCTTTCGGCGGTGCATACGCCGTCCTCGTTATCCTCGTTCCAGTTCTTCATGAACACGCCGATCACTTCATGGCCCTGGCGCTTGAGCAGCAGCGCGGAAACGGCGCTGTCCACCCCGCCGGACATGCCAACCACTACCCGCATTTATAAAACGCCCTCCCCGGTCATGCGATCGAACAGTTTCCCGAATATTTCTTCCGTCACTTCCTCCGGCTTCTGCGCGGCGTTGACGGTCAGGAAGCGATCCGGCGCTTCTCTGTACAATTGCTCGAAACCCGCTTCCGTGCGGGCGTGGAAGGAATCCCCCGCCTTTTCGATGCGGTCGGGCTGGGAAACGGCTAAACGCCGGGCCATAGCGGCCTCGTGATCCATGCGCAGGTACAGCGTCACGTCGGGCACGCCCTCCCGGTAGGCCACCCGGTTGATTTCCCGCACCCAATCAAGCCCCAAGCCCCTCGCGATGCCCTGATACACCAGGGAAGAATCCACAAACCGGTCGCACAGCACGATTTCGCCGTTTTTCACGGCGGGCAGGATCACTTCTTTTACGTGCTGGGCACGGGCGGCGGCGAACAGCAGCGCTTCCGTTTCGGCGCACATGCCCCCGTCCTCCTTGGCCAGCACGATCTTCCGGATTTCCTCCGCAATGGGGCAGCCGCCGGGCTCCCGGGTGCGGCGCACGGTGTAGCCAAACTGGGCAAGCCGCTCCGCCAGGGCCTTGCCCTGGGTGGATTTGCCGCAGCCGTCGCCGCCCTCCAGGGCGATAAAATACCCCTTGGGCGCGGGCATATCGGGGCACAGCAAATCACACAGCGCCTGCGTGGTTTCCGCCGCGTGGGTGGGGCGCCGGGCCAGGGTTTCTTCCCTGTTCCCGTAACCGTACAGGGCGGCAATGGAATCGACGCCCGCGTCCTGCGCGCCCTTGATGTCCCCCGCGATGTCCCCGATCATAACGGCTTTCTGTCCCTCCGGCAGCACCCGGCGGATGAGCATGCCCTTGTCAGCGTGCAGATCGCCCGGCGTGGGGCCCGCCACCTTGTCAAAGTATTGCAGCAGGCCGAAATAGCGCAGGATTTCCACCGACGTATGCTCCGGCTTGCCGGTGGCAACGGCCAGATACGCGCCCCGTTCCTTCAGCGCCGAAAGCAAAGCCCGGATGCGGGGATACACGCTGTTTTCCTTCCAGCCGATGGGGATATACCGCTCCCGGTACAGATCGGTGGCGTAGGAAGCCTGTTCCTCCGTCATGCCGCAGTACTTCGTAAAGCTCTCCGCCAGGGGCGGCCCCAGGAAGCGGCGCAGGGTGTCTTCCGGGGGCACAGGCAGGCCCATCTTTTTCAGGGCGTATTCCGTACAGGCATAAATACCGGGCCGGGAATCGGTCAGCGTTCCGTCCAGATCAAAAATCACAGCGTCGTAAGTAAGCACAGCAAAGCATCCTTCCGAAAGTATTCGTTAGGATGCTATTGTACCATACAATGACAATTTCAGCAATCAGCACGATTCTTTTTTCCGGGGTTTACGCATAGAACCAAGCGGGGCTTTGCCCCGCGCCCTACCAGGGGATTGAATCCCCTGGACCCCGCTCCTGCGGATGTTTCTTCGTGCTTCGAGACGGCTTGGTTCCCGCTGTTGCATTGAAAAGGATAGCAAAACTTGACGGCTTTTTGCTTCTGGCCCGGCCGCCTTTGGCGGCTTTCTTGGGCCAGAAGCCATCAAACTTCCGTGAACCCCAGCGAGGCGGGCGGCCTTTGTTCGGTATATCCTTGCAAGCCGCTTCGCCAAGAGAGGGTCCAGGGAGATCATCTCCCTGGCGCGGGGTCTGGGGCCGCGGAGGCCCCAGAATCTATCAGTTCCCGATTGCTTTTCAGCCGTTCGTCATTGGGCGAAAGACGAATCGCTTCGTCAATGGCTTCGGCGGCTTTTTGCATTTGTCCGGTATAATAGAAGCCCAGGCTGCGCAAATCCCAGGGCAGGCTGCCCCAGGCCGCGCTTTCCGTGATGTAGGTGCCGGGGCGCTCGGTGATTTTGAGGGCCCGGCCCGTCAGGTACACCACGCCTTCCCAATCCATTTTTTGATACAGCTGAAAGGCCAAATCCATGAACGGCTCCCGCAGGTGGGGCGCTTCGGCGATGGCCCGCCAGCCCCAGGCTTCGGCGGAAGAAAAATCGCCCTTGGCAGCGTAAGCCTTGGCAATATACCGCATGGAGGCGCAGCGCTCATCCCGCCAGACGGCCGAGGGCAGGGCGAGGTGTTTTTTTAACGTGTTGATGCAGTCGTCCCACCGTGCGTGAAACAGGTATTCCCGGCCTAAGTAGTGCATGTTCCGGTCGTCCTGCGGCGCTTCCCGCACGGAGAGCTCCAGCAGGGGCAGGTATTGGGCCCGGGATTTTTCCGGGTCGGCCCGATGGTTGAGCTGCATGCCCTCCGCGTTTATCCTCTTTTCCGCCCCCGGCCCCTGCCAGGAAAGCACTTCGTGCACGGGATGGGTCCATTGATAACCGTTCCGGATATGGATTTTATCCAGCCAGAACACATGTCCCTCCGCGCCGTCCGCTTCAAAATTCCAGGTGTACCGATAGGAAGCCCGGGTAGCGTCCGGCTGCCAGGCGGCCTCTAACTTTTTCCGCCAGCCCGGTTCAAATTCCTCGTCCAAATCGGTGCACACACAAATATCCGTATCCTCCGGCACCAGCTCCAGCGACCGATTCCGCGCCGCGTCGAACCGCCAGGGATCGATCCTTTCCTCTTCTACGATCACGCCGCGGCTGCGCAGCAAATCCGCCGTATCGTCGGCGGAGCCGGTATCCAATACATAGATTTCATCCGCCTCTGCCATGGAATCGGCCCAGCGGAGCGCAAATTTGCTTTCGTCCTTGGCAATGGCATAAACCGCGATTTTCATAACGCCCTCCGAAAATGGGGGCGGCTTGTGTGCCGCCCCCGGTTGGTCAGTTACTGAGCAGGCCTGCCGTGCGCAGGTGATTCAAAAGAAGGTTGAATTGCGTCACCACGTCTGCATCGGAGGTGGCGTTGGCTACCGCGGCAGCCACGTTGATTTCCGGCGCGGGACCGGTAGGACCCGTGGGGCCGGTGGGGCCGGTTTCGCCCGCAGGACCCGTGGGGCCGGTAGGACCAGTGGGCCCGGTTTCCCCCGTGGGCCCGGCAGGCCCGGTTTCACCCGCAGGGCCTGTGGGGCCAGTCGCGCCGGTGGGGCCAGTCGCGCCCGTATCGCCGTTGAGGCCCGTGGGACCCATGGGGCCGGCGGGACCCATAGGACCGGTAGGGCCGCGCATGCCGCGCCAGAAACCGCAGCCGCAGCCACAGCCGCAGCCATTAAGACTATAAAGAGCAGCGTAGCCGAACTGGCTCTGCCGGGTGGAAGCGGCATTCGCCGGCTGCTGATCGATCCAATTCTGAATTTCCATCTTTTTTCCCTCGCTTTTCCAGGGTGATCCGGCGGCGGCAATTCCCGCCGCTCAATTTCATCCTATGTCGCGCTTCGGAAAAGGTGATAAAAGCTGAACTTGCGAGAGAAATACTTGGACGCACTCGTTTAGAGTTGGGAGCAGAGAGTTGAGATTTATTATGTTTTTCACTTTCTCCCTGTTAATCCGTCGAAAAAAGCGCGTATAGGAAATATATCTCAACTCTCAACTCCTGCCTCTCAACTCTCATAAAAAACCGCCCCGAAGGGCGGCATGTAACGATACTTCTGTCATCGGTGGATCATCAGCGCGCCGGGCAGCACCCGGGCGGTGACCGTTTTTTCCCGCACGATTTCACCATCGATATTCACCCGCATTTCGGGCACGGTAAAGGTGACGGATCCGGCGCGGTAATACTGGGTTTCCGGAAAGGACAGGATCTTTCCGCGCATGAGCCCGATCAGGCGGCTGATCAGTTTGGTTGTTTTGATTTTGCCCACGATGGTCACGTCCAGCTTGCCGTCGTCCACCTTGGCCTGGGGTGCGATGGGGATGCCGCCGCCGATCTTTCCCCCGTTGGCCGCACTGACCACAAAGGCGTCCATGGTCGTTTTTTCGCCGCCGTCGATGGAATAGGTGAGGGAAATGGAATGAAAGCGGAACAGCGTCATCAGCACGCCGTACAGATAGGGAATAATGCCCCGGAAGGTTTTCTTGGCCTTGGCCGCGTAATCCAGCACCGATACGTCAAAGCCGGTGCCAATTTCATTTAGAAAGATCTCGCCGTTGATTTCCCCCGCGTCGGTGCTTTGGGGAGGATGGGCCAAAATGTATTCCAGAGCGTCAATGGGCTGAAGAGGGACGCCTAAGGTTTTTACAAAATCATTGCCCGTTCCGGCAGGAATGATGCCAAGGGCGCTGTCCCGGCCGATCATGCCCCGGGCCACCTCCAGGGAAGTGCCGTCGCCGCCGATGGCCAGCACGGTGTCCGCCTGCATGTCGCAGGCTTCCCTGGCAAACTCGGTGGCCTGGCCCGGCCGTTCCGTCATAACCATGCGGAAAGGCAGATTTTTTTCGATCAATATCTTTGTAATGATTTCGCCAATGATTTTTCCTCTGCCGCTGCCGGCGGTCGGGTTGCAAATAGCGTAAATCAACGTTGCTTCCCTCTTTCGTCGCGATTAACAGACATAACTTTATCTTATTTTCCCCTGTTTGTAAAGACAAAACCTAAAGAAAAATTCTTCGTTCGGCCAATAGGACCGGGTGCAAAAAGCGCGGGCCGCGCTTTGCGGCCCGCTCCAAGGAATGATGATCAATTAGGCTTTGCCGTTGCAGCCCAGCACGTCCACGATCTTGTGGCGCACCATGTCGCGCAGCGCGGCGCGGGCGTCGGTGAGGTACTGACGGGGATCAAAGTGATCGGGATGCTCGGCGAAGTGCTTGCGGATCATGGCGGTGAAGGCCAGACGCAGGTCGCTGTCGATGTTGATCTTGCAAACGGACAGGGAAGCGGCCTTGCGGAGCTGTTCCTCGGGGATGCCTACGGCGTCAGGCATTTTGCCGCCGTATTCGTTGATGATCTTCACGAATTCCTGGGGCACGGAGGAGGAACCGTGCAGCACGATGGGGAAGCCGGGCAGACGCTTGCTCACTTCTTCCAGCACGTCAAAGCGCAGGGGCGGGGGCACCAGGATGCCGTCGGCGTTGCGGGTGCACTGGGCGGGGGTGAACTTGTACGCGCCGTGGCTGGTGCCGATGGCGATGGCCAGGGAGTCGCAGCCGGTGCGGTTCACGAATTCTTCCACTTCTTCGGGATGGGTGTAGCTGGAATCCTCGGCGGAGACCTTCACGTCGTCCTCCACGCCGGCCAGGGTGCCCAATTCGGCTTCCACGACCACGCCGTGGTCATGGGCGTATTCCACCACGCGGCGGGTTTCCTTGATGTTTTCTTCAAAGGGCAGGCCGCTCTTGTCGATCATAACAGAGGTGAAGCCGCCGTCGATGCAGCTCTTGCAGGTTTCAAAGTCGGGGCCGTGATCCAGATGCAGCACGATGGGCAGATCGGTTTCCTTGACCGCCGCTTCCACCAGCTTCACCAGGTAGGTGTGGTTGGCGTAGGCGCGGGCGCCCTTGCTCACCTGCAGAATCACGGGAGCGTTTTCCATCTTGGCCGCTTCGGTGATGCCCTGCACGATCTCCATGTTGTTCACGTTGAACGCGCCGATGGCGTAGCCGCCTTCATAAGCCTTCTTGAACATTTCCTTGGAAGTAACCAGAGCCATAGGAATCATCCTCCTTCATCAAAAGGGCTTTTTTTCCAACCCCTTTTATTCCAACACCTATTATACACGATCTTTCTTTTTTTGACCAGCCCCCAGCGGGAAAAAAACAGATTTTCGCAGATGGACGGCCAAATCAGCTTGAAGAAACTTGAAGTGAGAGTGGAGAGTGAAGATGATATAATGTCTTACACATATTGGGCCGACTCTATAAATCTCAACTCTCCGCTCCTCTCTTTTTACTTCAGTTCCCGATGCGCTTCTGCCACCAGTGCGGAAATCTGCTCCATGGAGGGGGCGTTTCCTTCGTCGGGACGGATATCCGCCAGGAATTCGATGTTGCCCGCCGGGCCCTTGATGGGCGAAAAGGTGAGATTTTCGATGTGCCAGCCGAATGACGGGGCAAACGCGCAGATTTCCTCCAGCACCCGTTCATGGATTTCCTTTTCCCGCACCACGCCGTTTTTGCCCACCTGCCCCTTGCCCGCCTCGAACTGGGGCTTGATGAGGGTGAGGAACCGGCCCTTCTCCCCCATGATGGCGGCGGCCACCGGCAGAATGAGGCGAATGGAAATAAAAGAAACGTCCATCACCGTCAAATCAGGCCGCAGGGGGAACTGCTCCAAGGTGAGGGTCCTTGCGTTGGTGCGCTCCATGACGGTGACGCGCCCGTCGTTGCGCAGCCGCCAGTCCAATTGACCGTAGCCCACGTCGATGGCGTACACGTGCTTTGCCCCGTGGCGCAGCAGCACGTCCGTAAAACCGCCGGCAGCCGCGCCGATGTCCATAGAAACCTTGCCGGAAACGTCCGCCCCGAAAGCGGTGATGGCCTTTTCCAGCTTATGGCCGCCTCGGCTGGCGAACTGGTTCTGTTCGCCGCGCACGTGCAGCGGCGCGTCCTCCTCCACCTGCTCGGAGGCTTTCAGCACCTTCTTTTCCCCCACGTATACCTGCCCGGCCATAATGAGGGCCTGAGCCTTTTCCCGGCTTTCCGCCATGCCCCGTACGGTCAGCCAAACGTCCGCCCGCTGTTTCATCCCTGTATGGCCTCCCTTACCCGTGCCGCGATACTCGCCCCGTCCAGGCCATAGCGCGAAAGCAGCACGCACCGGCTGCCGTGGGGGATAAAGTCGTCCGGCAGGGCGATCATGGCCGCAGGGCCGGAAAAATGACGCCCCGCGCACCAGGCTGCCACGGCCTGGCCAAATCCGCCTGACGCGGCATGTTCCTCCACCGTGATGATCGGCGTGCCCTTTTCGGAAAGCCGCTTCAGCATTTCTTCATCCAGGGGCCGCAGGGCGGAGGCGTTGACCACCGCCGCGCGGATTCCTTCCTTTTCCAGCAGGTCGGCGGCAGCTAAGCACTCCCGCAGGATGAAGGAGCAAGCCAACAGGCAGGCGTGTTCCCCCTGCCGCAGGGTTTCCCATTTTCCGGGAAAATAGCCTTTACACGCCGGCGCCGCCATGTCCGGGATGCTCCGGGGATAGCGGATCGCCACGGGGCCGTCCTGGGAAAGCGCCCACGCGATCATCCCCCTCAATTCTTCCTCGCACCGGGGGCACAGCACGGTCATATGGGGCAGGGTGCGCAGCATCGATATGCCGTAAATGCCGTGGTGGGTGGAGCCGTCCTCCGCGCCCAAGCCCGCCCGGTCCATGAGGAAGCACACCGGCAGGCGCTGCAAACACACGTCCTCCATCATCTGGTCGTAGGCCCGCTGGAGAAACGTTTCGTAAATCGCCACGAAAGGCCGCATCCCGGCGGCGGCCATCCCGGCGGCCATGGTGACGGCGTGCTCCTCGGCGATGCCCACGTCGTACAGCCGGGCGGGATAGCGCTTGGCAAATTCCCCAAAGCCGGCGCTGTCCGTCATGGCGGCGGTGATCACGCAGATTTTTTTGTCCTTTTCCGCCAATTCCGTCACGAAGGCACCGGCGCGCTTGCCCATGGAGGGCCCTTCCGAACCACGGTTCTTGCCGTTTTCCAGTTCAAAGGGCGCGACGCCGTGATATTTTTCCGGTTTTTCCTCGGCCTGGGTAAAGCCTAAGCCCTTTTTCGTGACCACATGCACCAGCACAGGCTCGTCGATTTCTAAGCAGCGGCGGAACACCCGTTCCATTCCGGCGATGTCGTGACCGTCGATGGGGCCGAAATACCGAAAACCCAAAGCGGTGAAGAACCGATCCTTCACCAGCACGTTGCGCACGTGATCCTTGAAGCGCTGAAACACGTTTTGCAGATGGGGTCCCGCCAGAGGGATATGCCGGAGGGCCTCGGAAATCTTTTTCTTGGCCCCCAGCCAGCCCCGGCTGACGCGCAATTTGGTAAGCTGGCCGGAAAGCGCCCCCACGTTGCGGGAAATGGACATGCCGTTGTCGTTAAGCACCACCATCATGGGGATCTGGCTGCTGCCCGCGTCGTTGAGTGCTTCGTAGCACATGCCGCCCGTCATGGCCCCGTCCCCCACTACGGCAGCCACATGCCATTTTTCACCCTTCATATCCCGCGCCCGGGCCATGCCCAAGGCGGCGGAAATGGCGGTGGAGGCGTGGCCGGTATCGAAAGCGTCGTAGGGGCTTTCATCCCGCCGGGGAAAACCGCAGATGCCGTCCGTTTTCCGCAGGGTGGAAAAGCGGTCGATGCGGCCCGTAAGGATCTTATGGGTATAGCATTGGTGCCCTACGTCGAAAACCAGCTTGTCCTTCGGGCAGTCCAGGGCGCGGTGCAGGGCAATGGTCAGTTCCACCGCCCCCATGTTGGAAGCCAGATGGCCGCCGTTGAGCGCCACCGTGCGAATGATCTTTTCCCGGATTTCCTGAGCCAGCGTTTGAAGCTCGGTTTCGGACATATTTTTGATCGCTTTGGGCGATGTGATCTCTGAAAGATTCATGCATGGTCCCCTTCCAGCTTGTTACCGGAAAAATTATACCATATCCGACGCCAAAATGCAAAAAATTACGCAAAGAAATATTCATCTTCGCACACTATGCGGAAAAAGGATTTTGTTGTATAATGAAAGCCTACAAAGGAGGGAGCGCCATGCGGGATCGGGAAATGGAAAACATCGGGAACGAATATCAGATCGGCGGCGTTCCCTATTTGGCCCTGGAAGAGCCGGACCTAAGCTGGCTGCGCCCTTACGGCACGGTGTTCCGGGTGTTTGATCAGCAGAATTCCGGCAATCTGTGCTTCGGCGTGGAGGGGCGCTTTGGCAGGCTGTTCATCAAATTCGCCGGGGCGCGGCCGGTCAATTACCGAGGCAAGCCCGAAAACGCCGTGGCGGCGCTGAAGGACGCCATGCCCCTGTATGACCGGCAGCATCCCGCCCTGACCAAGCTCCTTGCCCACGGCCCGGCAGGGGACGGATACGCCGCCATTTTCGCCTGGCGCGACGCCCTGCCGCTGCGCGCCGCCAGCGGGCCTTCCGCCATGAACCGGCTGCGCCGTCTGCCCCTGGAAAAGACCCTGCGCATGCTGGACAGCGTGTTCGATCTGCACTTGAATCTTGCCCAGGACGGCATTGTGGCCGTGGATTTTTACGACGGCAATGTGCTGATCGATTTTGATCGGGATGAAGCCCTCGTTTGCGATATTGACCTGTATCGCCACAAGCCCGCCTTTAACGACCGGGGCCGCATGTGGGGTTCTTCCCGTTTCATGGCCCCGGAAGAATACGAGCTGGGCGCGGTGCTGGATGAAACTACCACGGAATACAACATGGCTGCCCTTGCCTTCACGTTTTACAGCGTCCGGGGCAACCGCAGCCGTCAGGCCTGGAACGCCCCCGGCCGCCTGTGGGAGGTGGCCCGGAAAGCCGTGTCCGAAAGCAAGGACGATCGCTATCCTTCCATGCAGGCATTTTTAGACGCCTGGCGGGAAGCGGTGGGACAGAGCAGCTTCATTCAGGAAGGCATCCTGTAAAAGCATACAAGCGGGAGGAAAAATCATGCTTTCATCCAAGGAAATCGCTAAAAAGTGGGAAGGGATCGCCCAAGGGAAAGCCTCCCTTTCCATCGTGAAATGCCTGCTGCTGGGCATACTGGCAGGTATGTTCATCGCCTTCGGCGCGCTGGGCAGCACCGTCGCCCAGACGGCCATCGGCGGAGGCCTGGGCAAGCTGGCCGGGGCCTGCGTGTTCCCTGCGGGGCTGATCTTGGTGGTGATGGCCGGGGCGGAGCTGTTCACCGGCAACTGCCTCATGGCCGGGCCCTTGACCAACAGAAAAATCAAGGGAACAGGCCTGCTGCGAAACTGGCTGTTCGTCTATTTGGGCAACTTCGCGGGGTCGTATTTCATGGCCCGTTTGGTGTGCGCCAGCGGCTTTTTGTGGAACGCCGATCTGCTGTCCGCCGTCATGACCGCCGCCGTGAACAAATGCTCCCTGCCCTTCGACGCGGCGCTGCTTCGCGGCATCGGCTGCAATATCCTGGTGTGCGGCGCGGTCTGGATGGCTTCCGGCGCTGATAACGCGGCAGGAAAAGCGGTTTGCTGCTTTTTCCCGGTGATGCTGTTCGTGCTCTGCGGCTTTGAACACTCCGTGGCCAATATGTATTACGTGCCACTGGGGATCACCATTCGGAATACCTGGGAAAGCTCGTTTATCCTGTACCGCTATAACGTGACCGCGCTGCCGGAGGGCTTCGCGGAAAACGTAAGCTGGGTTTCTTTTCTGCTGAACAACCTGCTGCCCGTCACCCTGGGCAACATCCTTGGCGGCGCGGGGCTTGCCATCGTGTACGCCAAAGTGTACAAAGAATAACCAAGGAGAATCGATTATATGCCAATGGACGGCCTGACCCTGGGCTTTATGGCCCGGGAACTCAAGGAAACGCTGAACGGCGGGAAAATCGAAAAGGTGAACCAGCCCGAAAAGGACATGCTGGTGCTTTTGATCCACGCCCAGGGGAAAAACCATAAGCTGCTTTTGTCCGCCGCGCCCTCCTTCGCCCGGGCGCATTTGACGAACGCTTCCTACCAGAACCCCGCCGACGCGCCCATGTTCTGCATGCTCATGCGCAAGCATTTGCAGGCGGGCCGTATCACCGGACTGGAACAGCTCGGCGGCGACCGGGTGCTGAAAATCACCGTGGAAAGCAAGGACGAACTGGGCGACACCGCGCCCCGTGAACTGTATTTGGAATTGATGGGCCGCCACAGCAACCTGACACTGGTGAAGGACGGCCGCATCATCGACGCCATCCGCCACGTGTCCGGGGACATGAGCCGGGTGCGCCAGGCCCTGCCGGGGCTGCCCTTCGTGCCGCCTCCCGCCCAGGATAAGATCGACCCGGCGGAGCTGACGGAAGAAGCCCTTTCGGACAAGCTGACCGCTTTGGCCGGTCCCCTGGACAAGGCCCTGGCCGCGTCCATCCGGGGCCTTTCCCCCGTGGCCGCCCGGGAAATCGCTTTCCGGGCTACGGGCATGCACCGGACGGATTTGGCGGATCTGAACCTTGCTTCTCTGGCACAGGTGGTGTGCGCCTTTTTCCGGAGGCTGCCTGAAATCGCAAAGCCCACCGCCCAGATGGGGCCGGACGGCCTGATGGCGGACGTGCTGCCCTTCCCCTATCTGAGCCTGAACCCCGATCTGCAAAAGCCCTGTCCCACCCTGTCCGCCGCCCTGGACGCGTTCTATTTTGGCCGGGACCGGCGGGATCGGATGAACCAGAAAAGCCAATCCTTAAAGCGGCTCATCAAAACCCATTTGGAGCGGGACGAAAAGAAGCTGGCCCTTCAGGAGGAAGAATTGACCGCCAGCGCCAAGATGGAGGAATACCGCATCGCGGGCGAATTGCTCACCGCCCAAGGCTATTTGGTGCCCCGGGGCGCGGAAACGATCGAGCTTCCCAATTTCTATGATCCCCAGGGCGGCACCATGGAAATTGCCCTGGACGTAGCCCTGAATCCCGCCCAGAACGCCCAGAAGTATTTCAAGCGCTACCGCAAAGCCCGCGTCGCCCAGGATTTAGCCAAGGAACAGAAAGAAAAGACCCTGAAAGAAATGGCGCTGCTGGAGCAGGCTCTCTTTGACCTGGAGGAAAGCGAAACCGAGCAGGACATGGCCGACGTGCGCAAAGCCCTGGAGGACGGGGGCATCGTGAAGCCCGCCGGCGCCGGAAAAGGCGGCAAAAAGAAACCGAAGCAGCCCGAAAGCGCGCCCCTGCGCTTTGAGGCCCCGGACGGCACGGAAATCATCGTGGGCAAAAACAGCGCCCAGAACGACCGGGTCACAGGCAGCGCGAGGGGAAACGATACCTGGCTTCACGCCAAGGACATGCCCGGCTCCCATGTGATCGTGAAAGCCGAGCATCCCGCCCCCGATACTTTGGGGATGGCCCTGCGCCTCGCCGCGTGGTATTCCAGGGGCAAGGGCGCGGCGGTGCCTGTGGACTACACCCTGCGCAAAAACGTGAAAAAGCCCGGCGGCTCCCCCGCGGGCTTCGTGATCTATACCAACCAGAAAACCGTCATGGTTTCCGCCACGGAAGGCGAAATCGCCGCCATGAAAAGACTCTGACGCTTGATAGCAAAGAGTTCAGAGTACAGAGTTTAGAGTTCAGATTATTTAGTCATCGCATGCCGGATTCCGACAGCATAACTATATAAAACTGCACTCTGAACTCTGTACTCTGAACTCTTTTTGCTCTCAAAAGCGGTTGACTGATTATTCTTTTGCTGTTTCTTCCTTGGGCCGCTGGATATAGCTGTACCGGGCGTTCAGCCAGGGCGCGCCGTCGTACAGACCGTAGGCGTCCCCGAAAATGCGGTACACGGAATCCTTCTCCCAGGTATCGTAGGTGTTGTTGGTGAGCAGCAGCTTGCGGCCCGATGTGCCGCTCAGCTCCATTACGGCCATTTGGGGATTTTTTGAAATGATCTCCACGATGGTGCCGTCGCACTGGTAGATTTGGGTGTTCATGATGCGCTTTTCCGCGTTGTTCAGGTAATCGGTGTACTGATCCTTCATGCTCCACGCCTTGCGGGTGTAC
Source organism: Clostridia bacterium (assembly GCA_017448975.1). GTDB lineage: Bacteria > Bacillota > Clostridia > Christensenellales > Aristaeellaceae > RUG563. The sequence goes on along the minus strand of JAFSKN010000028.1, from coordinate 14,978 downwards.
ACGTCGGCGACGGGCACGTAATACACATCGTGTTCCACGGTGGTGGGCGTATGGATCCCGTCGGAAGCGATGATTTTGATGGTGTTTGTGCCGATCTTGTTGAATACCGCCTCAAAGGAGAAGGTGCCCTTGGTTTCCAGCTCCGAGGTATCCAGATTCTGATAAGGCGATTCAATGGAAATCGTGGCCCAGGTGACGGTTGTGCCGGTGATTTTCATGGTCTGGGAAGAATACCGGGTGGCGATATCCACCGCTAAATCCAGGTGGATTTCCTGCTTCGGCCGGTTTATGATGATGGTTTCCGATTTCTCCCGGCAATACTGGGCGCGGGTTGTAATGACGAAGGTATTATCCCCAATGGGGTTGATTTGGGCTTGGAAGGTCAGCAATCCGTCGGCATTCACCAGCGGGCTGTAATCCTGGCCGTTGACGGTGACCGTGCTGCCTATGTCCACGCGCACCTGAATTTCATACAGCTGGCGATAAGTGGTGGTGGTGAGGGTGGAAGGCGTTACCAGTTCCAGCTTGGATTCAAGCACGTCCACCGGAAAGCTGATCTGCGCCATGCGCTTCCGTTCCCCCGCGGCAGTGACCAGATAAGGGGTCATGGTAGCGATCACGGTTTCTTCCGAGATGTTTTCCAAATGTTCGTACCATTTATAGTCCTCCACTTGAATGGTAGCTAAACCGCCGGTCACAGTAAAGGATTTTTTCAGTTCCGTGATCCAATAAGAATCGCCGTCTTTTCCCGGCAGTTGGATCATGTGGGCGGGCCTATCATTGTAGATGCAAGGCATGGGTTCTCCATAGCTTACCCGGGCATCCGCTTTCTGTTTTTCCGTGTACGGCTTGTACCAGTATTCGTAGCCCGCCGCTCCCAGGGCCGCGATCACCAGCAGGGCGGCGATCATTTTGCCGTAGCGCCGAAGAAAACTGCGGCGGTATATTTTGATCCGCTTGCCCCGCCGCCGTCCGTCCGCGCTTTGCCCATAGCCCGCCGCGGGTTCTGGGAACACTTCCTCGTCATAGCCGATCACGTGTCGGGGGGCAACGGGAATGGCGTCCGGGCGCACGTTGCCCTCCACCTCGTTGTTCTCGCCGATATAGGAGGTGTTCTGGGGAACGGGAAAAGTCCGTCGCCCCGTCATGGTTTGGGCGATGCGGGCGGAAGGATGAAAACCCTGCTTGGCGCTGTTTTCCCTTAATTGCCGCTGTTCCGCTTCGCCCCGTTTTTTGCGGGCCAGCAAATCTTCCATTTCCCGCGCCAATTGATCCCGGCTGTCCACGGCGGAAGTGGCCTTCCCCATATCGTTGATCTGGATATAGGTTTTCGGCGCGCCGTCCTTGGGCATTTCGGGCTTTACGCGGGTATGAACGGGCGCCTCGGGTTTTTTAAGCTCCTCTCCGCAGCGGAAGCACTTGGGAAATGAATCGCGGTTCCAATAACCGCATTTCGGACACTTCATCGTTCACCCTCCTGGCTGCGTCCCATGAAAAGACACAATTCTTTTATTATTTCGCAACAAAACGGTAAAATCCTGCCGAGAACAACATTTTTATAAAGGATTTACAATTTGGGTATCTTTATGATATAATCATTTTGTATCTGTTCCGCCCTTTGGGAAGGAGGTTCTCGCCGTGTCTTTTCCGTATACGCGCGTCAGCCGCAGGATCAGAAAAAGTGAAAAAGCGAAGCGCTGGGGCTGTATGGCCTCCGGCTTTTTGTGGAAACGGGCGCGTCCTCTCCAAGGGACAGGCCCGTTTTTTCATTGAAAAAGGGGGGATGCCGTTTTGCCGCAAACCGTTCTGATCACCGGCGGTTCCCGTGGGATCGGAGAAGCCATGGTGCGCCTGTTCTCCCAAAAAGGCTGGCGCGTGGCCTTTACCTACAAAAAAAGCCGGGATCAGGCTCTGGCCCTGGCAAAGGAAACAGGCGCCCTGGCCCTCTCCTGCGACGCGGCCAGCGAACAGGAAACCGAGCGGATGGCCGGGGAAGTGCTCCGCGCCTTCCGGCATGTGGACGCCCTGATCTGCAACGCGGGCACATCCTATACCGGGCTTTTGCAGGACATGAGCGCCGCGCAGTGGGACGATTTGTTCAACGTGCACGTGCGGGGCGCGTTCCTTGCCACCCGCGCCTTTCTGCCGGGCATAATCTCCCAAAAAAGCGGCAGCATCCTGTATGTTTCCTCCATGTGGGGGCAGACGGGAGCTTCCTGCGAAGCGGCCTATTCCGCCTGCAAGGCGGCGCTGATCGGGCTTGGCAAAGCGCTTGCCAAGGAGGCGGGCCCCTCCGGCGTGCGGGTAAACTGCCTGTGCCCCGGCGTGATCCAAACGGACATGCTGCGGGAATACGATGAAGCCGCTTTGGACGCCCTGAAGGAAGAAACGCCCCTGCTGCGTTTGGGCACGCCCAGGGACGTGGCCCAGGCCGCATACTTCCTCTGCGGGGAGGAAGCATCCTTCATTACCGGCCAGGCGGTGGGGGTCAACGGAGGTTTCCTTATCTAAAACGCCCGAAATTCGACCCATTCCTTGAAAACACGATTTTTCTTTGACAGATTTTTTGCGTTTTTGACAAAAAGTGCAAAATGCAAGCCTGATCTCTTCCCACCGGCGCGAAAATCATGTATAATATGAACGTGTCCGCCAAAGGCCGGACGCATCTTACGAAGGGGTGGTATCCGATGAACAGCTTTCTGACAGAGTGGGGCAAGGATCTGAAAAGCATTCCCGTGGGTCCTCTTGGCATCATCGCCATGGCGGGCTGCGAGGAAATGGGCAGGAAAGTGAACGGCTGGCTGCAGAAATGGAATTCCCTCCAGGAATCGCAGGACGAGGAATTCTACACCCTCCCCGGCGTGAACCGGGATTCCTTCCTGATCAAAACCTACTGCCCCCGCTTCGGCACCGGCGAAAGCAAGGGCGTGATCAAGGAAAGCGTGCGCGGATACGATATCTACATCATCGTGGACGTTTGCGCCTACAACAAAACCTTCAAGATGTACGATATGGAAGTGCCCATGTCCCCCGACGACCATTTCCAGGATTTGAAGCGCATCATCGCCGCCATCGGCGGCAAGGCCAAGCGCATCAACGTGATCATGCCCATGCTGTACGAAAGCCGCCAGCATAAGCGCTCCTCCCGGGAAAGCTTAGACTGCGCCCTGGCACTGCAGGAATTGCAGGACTACGGCGTATCCAACATCATCACCTTCGACGCTCACGATCCCCGCGTGGCCAACGCGGTGCCCCTGATCGGCTTTGAAAACGTGATGCCCACCTACCAGATGATCAAAGCCCTGTGCCGCACAGAAAAGGGACTGGCTATTGATAAGGAAAACATGATGGTGGTGTCCCCTGACGAAGGAGCCATGCAGCGCAACATCTTCTATTCCTCCGTGCTGGGGCTGGACTTGGGCATGTTCTACAAGCGCCGGGACTATACCACCGTCATCAACGGCCGCAACCCCATCGTGGCCCACGAATACTTGGGCTCCTCCGTGGAAGGCAAGGACGTGATCGTGGTGGACGATATGATCTCCTCCGGCGAAAGCATCTTAGACCTGTGCCGTGAGCTGAAAGCCCGCCGGGCCAACCGCATTTTCGCCATCTGCACCTTCGCATTCTTTACCAACGGCGTGGATGATTTCAACCGCGCCTATGAAGAAGGCATTCTTTCCAAGGTGATCTCCTCCAACCTCACCTACCGCCGCCCCGAAGTGACCAACGCGCCCTGGTTCGTGGAAGCGGATATGAGCAAGTATATTTCCTATATGATCGCCACCCTGAACCACGACCGTTCCCTGTCCAGCCTGCTGAGCCCCTACAACCGCATCAAAAAGCTGCTGGAACACTATCAAACCGAACAGGCGGCGGAGGGAATCCGCCTGGTGTAAACGATGAACAAGCCCGAAGAAAACCAATTGATCCCCGAACCCGCTGATAAAAAGACCATCGTTCAGTCCGCCAAGGATTTTATGAACGGGGTGCTTTCTCCCCTGAAAGGCCAGGACGTGGGCCAGTTGGTGGAGAATTTCACCGCTGAAATGACCCTGGTGGCCGAGGGATTGAGCGAGGATCAGCAGCGCATTTCCCAGGAGACCGACCGGCTCTCCGCCCAGCAGACCGAGCTGGAGCAGCACATGCTGGACGGTTTTCACGACGCGGATGTGACCGCCGACGAGCTTCGCAAGGAGATTTCCGACCTCCGTTCCCGACTGGAAAAAGCCGAAAAGCAGTTGGATAAGCGGGAACAGAAAGCCAAAAAAGGCGAGGGCCTCATGGGCATCCTGCGCCAGGCTACCTGGCTGGTGGCCATCGCCTGCGGCGCGTGGATCATCGTTACCGTGATCAACGCCCTGAAATAACGGAGCATTATAAGATTTGTGGGGGAAACCGCTCTTTGCTTTCCGGGGCCTTCCGGCCCGGCCTCCGCTGAAAACCGGCCCAAGGGCAGGTTTTCCGGGCGCTTCGGCCCCAAAGAGCGGTTTCCCCCTTCCGCAGCCTCAATGGTCGCAGCTCTCCTTCATGGAGAGATTGCTCCCTTTCGGCTGATCTCACCGCCGATGATATTCCCGCCACAGGCGGTCATCGGCGATTCGTCCCCTTCCGAGAAAACAGCAAAAGAAAGGAAAAAAAGACGCGCGTGGTTTCGTTACCGCGCTTTTTTAAATGTGTCACAAAAAGGGCCTCCCGGCGAAACGCTTGCGTTTTTTCCCTTTTGTAGTATAATACGGATGAAAAGAAATCAAAAGACGGCTGGTTCAATTCCAGCACGGGAGGTGTGTTGAAATGCCCGCTTATCGGGATTTGGTGAACAAGTATACAAAGCGCAAAAAGGATACCCTGATGGATACCGTGGCCGCCGGGCTTTCCTACGCCGATAACGTGGCGGTGGATTTGGGCCTGCTGGACGATATCGGCATGGTGGACGCCCTGACCGCCGCCGCCCCCTTCGCCGTGATTGCCGTGACCGAACATGTGCAGGTGATCATGGGCCGGAAAACGGGCAAGGCCGGGTTCAGCGACGCCGTGCAGCGGATGATCAAAACCGGCGCGGCCATGGGCGTGGGCGCGCTGGCCGGGATCGCCGCCGGTCCCCTTGCCGCCGTGCCCGCCGCCATGGGCACGCGGGTGATTCTGTCCCATTACAAGAGCAAATCCACTTTAGGCCTCCGCGTCCGGGAACGGACGGACAGGCTTCGCGCCCTTCGGGAGCGCCGGGAAGCCCAGAACGTCGGCCTCTTTGGCCGCCCCGCCCTGCCCGCCGGAATGGAATACGTGGACCCATAAAGCAACAATAAATGCGCCGCTGTGCCGGAATCAATCGGACAGCGGCGTTTTTTGGCTCCCCTGCTGGCGCGAAGCGCCTGAGGGGTCAGGGGAATTGCAGATACCGGCTCATGACATAGCCCGTTTGGTTCTTGTATTTTACGATGGTCCACCCCTCGCCCCGGAGCAGCACCTCCACCTTGGTGCCCGCCTCCAGCGTGCGCAATGATTTGGCTTCCTTGCTGGGCTTTTCCCGCATGCGCACGCTGGAAGCCGTTTTGACCGTGACGCCTGTGGATTCCAGGGGCTCTAAAATACCGCCTTTGTTGCTGACGGTGATTGCTTTGCCGTCGTCCAGCACGCATAAGAAATAATCGTAATCATCCAGATTGATGTTAAAGCCGTTGTTTACGCCGATGACAGTCATTTCGGTTCCTGCTGGCACAGTCACTTGATCGGCTCTGCTCTGTTCTGTATGCATGGTTGATGTATAAGTTCCGTACAGGGGTTGCGTCGTCCGCACCCGGACGGAGCCGGATTTCACCTGAGTTGCAGCATCCCCAAAGACAAGGTACTGCATCTGGACGCTGCCGGTCCATCTTTCTCCGCCGCTGGGGCCGGTGACGAATACGGAAGCCCAATCCTCCGTGTGGGCGGGCACCTGCACCCGTACCCCGGAGCAGAGCTTGGCATACACCCAGGCGTCCGTACTGGCCATGGAACGCACGTTCAGTCGGTTCAGCACGCCGGTGGTTTTCACCGTGGCGTAGGTGACGCTGTGATCGCCCTCCGGCGAAAGAAAACGGGCCTCTACAAAATATCCATCCAGAAGCTGCGCCCAGTCCCCCGCCGTTTTCAGCACCGTCACCGTTTTTCCGTCCTCGATCACGGCAGGGCTCATATCGCTGTACCCCGTGGCGGAGCCGCCAACAGCCAGGGGCGTGCCGCCGGTGTACACCGTCATTTCCTGAACGCCCGAAAGGCCCCAATGCTCGGAATCGCGGTTGGCCTGCATATAGGTGATGTCCTGTACCTTCCGCAGGGCGGATTTGGGCATGAAGCCCGTCTGCTGATAGCCGCCATACTTGACGAAATAATCGTTCCCGAACTCCCCGCACACCTTCACCAGGGTGCCCGCGGCGTGCTTGGCGGATAAATGCTTGTGGCCGGGGGTGGTGTAGAAGGGCGCGTCCTGCTGAACGACCTCCGCCAAGAAAATATTGCTTGGCATGAGGGCGTCCCACTCCGGGCTATACCAACTAATGCTATCGTCCTTGGGCTGATTTTTTTCCGCTTTGCTCTGGTTCAGCCATACTTCGTATTCGCTTGTCAGATTGCAGGAATACAGGCCGTTGGTATCTTCCAAAGACAGTTCATCCCTGTACCCATTGTACAGGACGCCCGCCTGCTTCCCGCCGGAGTTGGAAGTATATACGGCAATGCCAACGCCGTCCGTTGCCACGTCCAGGGGATTCCACCCCGCCTGGGCGGGCGCGGCCAGCGCCAGCAGCGCCAGAATCAGCAGCAAGATCATTCCCCGCTTTTTCACGGTTCTCGCCTCCCATAAAATACCTTCATCTATAAAACGCGGCTGATCTCCATTTTGTTCCATAATAATGAAAAAACATATTCCCCCTTGTGGCTTTCTCGGAAAGGGGTGTGGGGAAAACCGCTCTTTGGCCTCCAAAGAGCGGTTTTCCCCACAGAAATTATTTTTCCTCTGTTTCCATCTGCTTCACGCGGAAAACGGCGTGGGAGATGGTGCGCAGGGCTTCGTCGGCGCGAATCAGTTCCAGGGAGGCAAAGGGCGCGTCCAGGAGCCGTTCCCACAGGAAGCGTTCCGTTTCGATGAGGCGCACCGCCGTGACGGTGCCGCCGCCCTGACGGATGGCGTCGGCTTCCCGCATCATGCGGCGGTAAACGGCGGTATAGCTGTCCCACAGGATTTCGGGCAGCAGCTCCTGGGTGAAATACACGGTTTTCTGTTCCCGAAGAATGTCCAGCAATTGGCAGAGCTCCGGGAAAAACTGCTCCTTCTGGGCGTCCAGCACGGCGTCCATCACCAGCTTGCCGTCTGGAAGATCCACCAGGGGCAAAAGCAGGGCCACGGTCTGTTCCTCCCCGTCCCGGAAGGGCATGGCGTAATAGATCAGCCCGTTCAGCTGCTCCAGGGGCGTTTCGTACTGCTTTTCCCGGTAGGCCGCAAAGCTTTTCGCCGTTTTCTGGCGGCACAGCTCCGTCAGCACCTGCAGCTTGGATTCAAAATGATGGTAAAAGCTGCCCTTGCTGCAATCCAGGGCGTCCAGAAAATCCTGAATGGTGGCCTTGCCGTAGCCTTTTTCAAAGAACAGGGCTTCCGCCGTGTCCAGGATCGCCTGTTTGCGAATATCGCCTTTGAGCATCTTATTCGTGTCCTTTCTGTGTGTGCAAAGCGTGAAGAGTTGGGAGTTGGGAGTTGAGAGTTGAGATATTATAGTTCATGCTTTACGCACATTGAATAAGGAAAAGCGGAAAACTTAATGATCTCCACGCTCAACTCTCCGCTCTCAACGCTTAATTATACTCAATGACCTGCTGGATCATGGGATATTCGGAGGTGCACAGCCATTCCCAGCGGGTTTCCACGCCGTTTTGTTTGTACACCTTGTAGGTTTCCACCACGTAGCCGGTGCGGGCCTTTTTCTTTTCCTGCATGGTGCCGGGGTCCAGCTGGGGATTGTTTTCATAGATCGGCTCGCTGGGCGGGTCGGTGCGGGAGGTCAGTTGGGTGGAAAGCTCGATGCTCAGCCCCGCGCCTAAGGACGCGCCGTAAATCTCCACGGTGCATTGCCGCTGCTGGTAATAGGCCACGATAAAAACGGGTGTGTCCTTATCATTGCGGAAAACAAAATCCAGGTTGGGCCAGTTCACGGTGGCGTCCCGGCCCTTTTCCACGTAATTGCTGGGCCAGGTGTGGGGCGAGCGTTTCACGATGGTCAGGTCCGCCATGGCCGCGGCGTTGAACAGGGTGCTGGACACCTGGCACACGCCGCCGCCCACTTCGTCCACGGTGGCGCCCCCGGCGATGGCGGCGGCCATCCGGTAGCCCTTTTCCAGGGTACGCTGGCCTGTGGTCTGATTGAAGGAAAAGGTCTCCCCCGGCATCACAGCCGTGCCGGTAACGGCCTGACAGGCCAAATTGATGTTGTTGTTCCGGTTGGCGTCGGAGGTGGTTTGGGTGGTATAGGCGGAGATGCGGACAAAGGTGTTCATGAGCTCCGCCTTGGTCACCCTGGGCATGATAGCCTCAGAATTCATGGAAACGGTGGCCGTGTACTGCTGGCGATCCAACAGGTCCGCAATCTTCCGGTACAGGGCGTCGGCGTCCAGCTTCGCGCCCTGGCGGTCCTCGGTAAAGGTAAAGGACCGGGAAGTGAAATCAAAGGTGGCCACCTGGGCGTCCACGGCCTCCCGGTTGACCCGGTTTTCAATGATCCGCACCAGCTCCCACAGCTTTTCGGCGCTGTAGGTGACGGAGGTATGCAGCTGTACGGGGGACGTGACCGTGTGATACAAATGCTGGTATCGGTATTCAAAGGGCGTAAGGGCGGAGGCGATGGTTTCCCGGGAACCCTGCCGCCCCACGGCGTAGGCCGTTTCCAGCACCGCCTGGGTGTTTCTTTCCAGGGGAAGTTCGTTGGGGGTGATCACCCAGGTTTCCCCGTCCACCTGTACGGTGAGCCACAGGCCCCCGGACACCGTTTCCTGCTTTTGCAGGGCCGCCGCCGCGTCCGCGCGGCTCATGCCGCCCACGTGCACGCCGTCCACCAGCACGCCCTGGGCGATGGTATTCTGCTCCACAATGGCTTTTTTCTGCTGAAAAGGCTTATAGGCCTGATACAGGGAGGCGACAGCGCCGCAGAGCAGGAGCAGCAGCGCGGCGCATACCACCGCGATGACCGTCCATTCCGGCCGATGCCGCTGCCAGTTGGGCTTCCCGCCCGCGGCCCAGCTTCCGCCTCCCGTCGGGACCGACGCTTCGCTTTGGGCCACCCAGTCGGGATAACCGGCGTCCTGCCCCGTTTGGTACAGGGGCGCCCGTTCGTTATCCGGGGGAAACGCCGCCCGATGCTGATGCTTTTCTGCCCTTCTTTGCCGCATGAACAGCCCCCCTTTCTTTCAAAACATACCGTATTCTGATTCTAACCTGATTTCTTTTCTTTGTCAATCGCGGGCCTTGCAGGCTTTCAGCGCCGCCTTATGCTCCGGCGGCACCCGGAAGCTTTCCGCCGCCTTCTGGATGGCTTTGTTATGAGTCCAAACTGGCAAACGGCGGTCCCGGATATACGGGAAAGCGGCGTCATACTGCTTGGCTAAGGCCGTGGCGAAATACCAGGCTGCCATCATATTCACGTAGTATTCCCCGGATCGCACCGCCGATACCCATTCTAAATACCGGGGATCAAAGTCCCCGTCCAGGAAATGCTCCATGAGCATGCCCACGGCAAAACGGACGGTATATACGTGCTCCGCACGCAGCCAGTTTTCGATCGCGGGCAGCAGTTCCGCCCTGTGCTTTTTGAACACCTTGGGCGACATCTGGTCGCAGGTGGCCCAATTGTCCACATGGGGCAAAAAGGCGGGCACCCGGGAAAGGCACCGTTCAAAATCCTTGTCCTCCGACAGGATGAAGGCGTGGAGCTGGTTTTCGTCAAAAAACCCGTGGGGCAATTGATTGATAAAAGCCTCCGCTTCGCCGGTTTGAATCAATTCCTTGGCGAATTTCCGCAAATCCGGCGTGCGGACGCCCAGGATGCTTTCCGGCGCGACGGTGGGGATCAGCTTCCTTTGAAATTCCGCGTAGGCGGGATCGCGCAGGGCGTTCAATTGTTCGATGATCTGCATGGCGCTTTTCCCCCGTTCTTCGTATAATCCACGAAATACTCCGGCGTCAGTTCATAATCCACGGCGCTTTGGAGGCGGCCCACCTGATCCGTCCAGGCGTCACAGCGCACCCCTGTCTTTTGAAAGCCAAGCAGTTCATACACGTGCTGGGCGCGGGTGTTGTTCAGGTTGGTGTCCAGGATGATCTTCCCGCACCCCTTCTGGAACAGCGCCCCGATGAGCATGCTCAGGGCCTTTCGCCCAACGCCCCGTTCCTGATAAGCGGCGTCGCAGATTTTAATGCCGATTTCGGCAGACCCGTCTTCCAAAATGCGAAAGCTCATTTCCCCGATGGGCTGTTCCTGATAGGCCAAAATCAGACGGCGGCGGGTGTCGTCGCTGTCCGCGGAGATTTGGGCGGCAATCTTTTCCGGCGTGGTGCCAAGGCCCAGGGGGAAGCCCGCGTGGGCCATCACCGCCCCGTCGTTCCACCAGGCGGCAAGCCGCGCGCAGTCGCTTTCTTCCGCGTTCCGCAGCAAAATCCCGTCATATTCCAGCTTCATGCTTTAGTTCTCCCCCGCTTCCGCCAGCGCTTCTTCCGCCGTTTCCCAATCGGCGTATGCCTGAGAAAGTGCATCTTTCAGCCTTTGATACTCTTTCGCGGCGGCGGCGGCTTTTTCAGGAATGGCGTACACCTCCGGCAGCGCCATGCGCGCTTCCTGGGCGGCGATGGCGTTTTCCGTATCGGTAATGGCCTGTTCCGCACGGCGCACCGCATCCTTGAGGGCCTTGAACTGTTCTTTCGCCAGGCGCACCTTTTTCTTTTCCTTATCCGCTTCGGTGCGGGTCATATCCGCAAAGCGGGGATCCTGCCCCTGCTGGGCCAGTTCCCATTGCAGCTTGGCCTGGTAATCGTCGTAGTTGCCCAAATATTCTTTTATGCCGTTTTCGGACAGCACCGCCACCTTGGAGGCGAAGCGGTTGATGAAGTAACGGTCATGGGAAACGGCCAAAATGGTGCCCTCGAAGTTTTCCAACGCGTCCTCCAGCACCTCGCGGCTGTCCATGTCCAGATGGTTGGTGGGTTCGTCCAGGAGCAGGAAATTGTCCTTCCGCAGCATCAGCTTGGTGAGCGCCACCCTTCCCTTTTCCCCGCCGGACAGGGTATGGATGGGCATGAAGACATCCTCCCCCGTAAACAGGAACAGGCCCAAGGCTCCCCGCACGTCGCTCTGCTCCATGCGCGGGAAAGCGTCCCATACTTCGTCCAGCACGGTTTTGTTGGGATGCAGGCTTTCCTGCTTCTGATCGTAATAGCCCGTATCCACGTTGGCTCCCCAGCGCACCACGCCGCCGTCGGGAGCTTCCTCGCCGACCAAGCACTTTAATAAGGTGGATTTTCCGATGCCGTTAGGGCCCAGCAGCGCCACCCTGTCTCCGGCGCGCAGATGCAGGTTCACGTTTTCAAACAGGGTGCGATTGCCGAAGGATTTGCTGTAATCCTTGATGAACAGCACGTCGTCCCCCGTGCGGCGCTTGGCCTGGAAGCGGAAGCGCACCTGATGCTCGTCCTGGGGCCGTTCCAATCGTTCTACCTTTTCCAGCCGCTTTTCCCGGCTTTCCGCCGCCCGGATGGATTTTTCCCGGTTGAAGGATTTATACCGGGCGATGATGGCTTCCTCCCGGGCGATCATTTTCTGCTGCTGCTCCCAGGCGCGCATGCGGATCTCGAACCGCTCCGCCCGCTGGCCCATGTACGCGGAATAATTGCCCTCGTACTGTTCCAGGGTGCCGAGCAGCAGCTCGGAAATATGGGTGCATACGTGATCCAGGAAGTACCGGTCGTGGCTGACCACCAGCAGGGTGCCCCGGTAATCGGAAAGATAATGCTCCAGCCAGTCCAGGGCCTGCAGATCCAAATGGTTGGTGGGTTCGTCCAGGAGCAATAAATCGGGCTTCTGCAAAAGCAGCTTTGCAAGGCACAGGCGGGTCAGTTCCCCGCCGGAAAGCAGCCGGGCGGGCTGATCGTACTGTTCCTTCTGAAAGCCGAGGCCCGCCAGCACCCCCTGAATGGAGGATTTCCAGGCGTAGCCGTCCGCCTTTTCAAAGGCGTCGCTGAGGCGCGTATAGGTCTCCCCCAAGCGTTTCAGCTCCGCCTCGCTGGCGTGGGCCATCTGTTCTTCCAGGGCGCGCAGCTTTTCTTCCAGCATGAACACGGGGTCAAACACCCGCTTCAATTCCTCGAAAACGGTGCTGTCCCCCTGGACTGCGTACTGCTGCTCCATATACCCCACGCGGATGCCCTTCATGAGGGAAATGCTGCCGCCGTCTTCATGCTCCTGGCCTGCCAGGATTTTGAGCAGCGTGGTTTTTCCGCAGCCGTTCACGCCCACCAGGCCCATGCGCTGATGATCCTGAAGCGTAAGGTTTACGTCCTTTAACACCACGTTGCCGCCGAAAGCTTTATGCAGGTTCTGTATCGAAAGAATAATCACGATTTGGCTCCCTTTTTACGCAAAGAAGGGGCTGACAAACCGTTGCCAGCCCCAAACGTCCTCCCAGCAAATGCCGATGGGTTACGCCACAATCAGCATCACGATGGCCAGCAGAACAAATACGATGGCAGAAATCTTGGTAGCGTTGCTCAGCTTTCCTTCCAAAGTATTATTCTTATTCTTCCCAAAGAAGGTTTCGCTGCCGCCGGTCAGGGCGCCCATGCCGTCGCTGTCGCTGGACTGCATCAGCACGGTGACGATCATGACCAACGCGGAAATAACCATCAAAATGTTCAGAATAACTTCAACTGCGCTCATTGGAATTTCCCTCCTTGCTGTAGACACAGGTTGTATTCTAACACACAACGGGAAAAAATACAAGTATGCGATGACAAAAAATATTGAACCGCGGCGGAAAATCGCGTATAATGGGATCATCTCCCGGGCTGGCCGCCCGAAAAAACGGAAAAGCGGTGAAATACGGTCATGTCTCTTATGTTCAACTTAGCGATTTTCCTCATTACCTTGGTGCTCACGGTGCGTTTTTTCCGCAAGGACGGCGCGTGGAACGCGGAAAGGGGAAAAAAGGCGTTCCGGTTCTTTACGGTACAAAGCAACGTACTGTGCGCCGTTTCCGCCCTGCTCATGTGCCTTTTCCCGGACGTACACGCGGTTTGGTTGGTGAAATACGCGGGCACGGCGGCGGTGTGCGTTACCATGCTGACGGTGCTTTTCTATTTGGGCCCGGTTTACGGCTACAAAAAGCTGCTGTCCGGCAGCGACCTGTTCATGCACCTGATCACGCCGCTGCTGGCCCTCGTTTCCTTTGCCGTGTTTGAAAAGCGCGGCCTTTCTTTTTCGGAAGCCCTGTGGGGGCTCGCGCCGGTGATTCTCTACGGCGCGCTGTACATGTACCGGGTGGTTTTCTGCCCAAAGAACACGCCGGAAAAAGCCTGGGAGGATTTTTACGGGTTCAATCAAAGCGGCAAATACTACCTTTCCGCCGCCGCCATGGTGGCGGGCACGTTCCTGATCTGCCTGGGCCTGATGGCGCTGCAAAACCTGTGAGGCGCAAAGAAAAACCCTCGGCCATGATGAAAGCCGGGGGATTTTCCTTACGCGCTCAAGGTCTTTTTCAGCAGCGTCAGCGCTTTTTGATGCCGCAGCTTCACAGCGCCGTAGCTCAAATGCATGAGCCTGGCGATTTCCGTCAGTGGCTTGCGGTCATAGTACAGCAATACCACGATATCTCTTAGCTCCTGGGGCAGCAGGTTCAGTGCCGCGGCCAGTTCGCTCAGGGTTTCCTGCTCCAGCAGCGGGGCTTCCACTTCCCCGTCGTCGGAAAGATTTTCATCCAATTCTTCGGTGGGCTTCGTTTTTCGGAAGTGGTCAATGAGGGTATTCCGGGCAATGGTGAAGATCCAGGTGCTCAGAGAATCTTTGCTCCGGTCAAATTGATCCATCTTGCGGAAGACCTTTTCAAACACGTCCGCGCACAGATCCTCGGCGTCCGCCCGGTGCTGCACCCGGGCCATGATGTAGCCCATCACTTTGCCGCTGTAGGCGGCATAGATTTGCTCCCAGCCGGGCGCTTTCATTTCCATTTATCCTCTGGCCGGGTCCTTTTCAAAGATGATTCCGGCGTCCCCGCCGCCGCGACCCATTCAGCCTCGTCGTCCGTCAGCTTCCGGGCGGTATAGCGCGAATGAACCGCGTCGACCACCGCCTGCAAGTCCGCGTTCTTTTCATACTTTTGAAAATCAAACAGCAGGCCGAGCTTTTTCTCCAATCGCCGCTCCTCCCTTCCCGCGCGTCGCGCGATGAACTCTGTCCTCTTCTTTATACGGGGGCGCGGGAAAGATGGCAGCGATCCCCAACAGGTTTTTCGTTCAGGCTAAAAGCCGTGGCGGGGCAGGCTTTCCCCCCTGGGGATCATCTTTCCGCGGCGCCCGGCGGCTTACCCTTCGGGCCGTTTCGTTCTTTCTGATTTTACCACAAAATTACATCCTTTGTCCAGAAAAATCCAGCCGGAACCGGCGGGGCGCAGGCGTCAATGAAAAGCGATATGACCGCGGCGGCGCGGAAAGCTTTTTGCCGAAGCGGGCGAAATATTACAAAAGCATTGCAAAATCTCGCGCAATTTTCGCAAAAAGGAAACAGAATTTAATAGATTTATGGGGCGGGATATGTTAAAATAAAGAGACCTCCTTCTGTGCAAAGGTCGGGAAGGAGTGAGCGCAAACGGATTCTCGTTCATACGGAAAGAACGCAAAAAATACAGAAAAGGGCTTGACAGCCATGCGGAACATGACTATACTCGCACAGCACAGCACAGCACAGCACAGC
>JAFSKN010000027.1 GCA_017448975.1 Clostridia bacterium | reverse complement strand
GCCGATGACCGCCAGTGGCGGGAATCTCATCGGCGGTGAGATCAGGCGAAAAGGAGCAATCTCCCCATGAAGGGGAGTTGCGACTATTGAGCCTGCGGAACTGGGGGCGGAGAGCCCCCAACGTCTCCTCCACAAATCCCAGTTTGCCATTCAAGCGTTAGCCGTGCCTGCGGTACGGGGATCAATTGACTTTTCATCGGACCGAGAATATAATCGTTTCGCGGCTGAAAGAACGTATCCCCATGCTTTTTACGTTGTGCCCGCTTCGATGCGCATCCGCCTCACGGTGAAGAAGACTGGTGGAAACAGCGGCTTTTTGGGGTATCGCGCAGAAAATCGGGGGTGAGGCGTTGAACAGGCATGCTCGGCTGCGAAAGCGGGAGCTCCTCGTCATCATGAGCGCGGTGCTGCTGGCGCTAATGGGGCTGTACCTCGGCGCGCGGTGGCTGGAAAATGAAAGCCAAGCCCCCGAACCCCGCGGCGATTATCAGCTTCGTTACGGGGATCAGCAGTTGATCGTGGGCGGCCACACCTACCGGCAGCGGAACAATCTTACCGCCATTCTGATCATGGGAATCGATCAGGATGAAGCCAACGGCAGCGTGCCCGCTTACCTCCGGTATTACAGCGGCGGTCAGGCGGACTTTCTGCGGCTGGTGGTGATCGATCCTTTGGAAAAAACCATCGCGCAGATCGAAATCGACCGCGATACCATGGCGTCCATCACCATGCTGAACACATTGGGCGAAAAGCTGGGTTACCGCACGGCGCAGATTTGCCTTTCCCACAGTTACGGCGACGGGAGGGAGAAAAGCTGCGAGTTTACGGTGGAAGCCGTATCCAGGCTGCTGCACAATTTGCCCATTCAGCATTACGCGGCCTTGAACCTGGACGGCATTTCCGTCCTGAACGATCAGGTGGGCGGCGTAACGGTAACGCTGGAAGACGATTTTTCTCCCATTGATCCCGCCATGACCAAGGGAACCACCCTGACCCTGACGGGCGGCCAGGCGGAAACCTATGTGCGAAGCCGTATGAACGTGGGCGTTGGCACCAACGAAGCCCGCATGGCGCGTCAGCGGCAGTATGTGAGCCGGATGATGGAACTGCTGAATCAAAAGATCCGCGAAAACGCTGATTTCGCCGGTGCCCTGTTCGACAGTTTAGCGCCTTATCTGTGCACCGACATGAGCCGCGCCCAAATGATCAATAAAGCCTGGACGGCCAGGGATTACGCCCGCCTCCCCCCGGTGTCCATCGGCGGCGTCCGATGCGAAGACGGCTACGGATACATTCAGTTTCTTCCCGATGAAGCGTCGCTGCAGCAGGTGATCCTGGATGTGTTCTACCAAAAAGTAAAGGAAAACCCGGAAAGCGGTAACAATCAATCGGGCGGCCCGATCCGCCTGAGCGTGTGAAGAGAGAAACGCCATGAAAAAAATGATCAGCCTCGTTCTCGCCCTGATGCTGGTGCTGGCCGCCGTTTCCGCGTCCGCCGCGTCCAGCCCCAAGCCCGTGCATTTTGAAAACTCCTGGCAAAACGCCCTGACCAGGGATGCGGGCGTCACTGTGGACAATATCCTCTCCCAAGAAAGCAAAGACGCGGTGAACGCGCTTGTTGAGGCTGGCGATCTGGCCGCCGGGCTCTTTGCCAACAGCCTCTTTGTCGATGAAGCGGTGAACGCTGTCCCCTCTCCCTTTGATGGCCGGGAGCTGCATGTCCTGTCCCTCGTCCCCTTGTCCGCCATCAGGATCGACGCGGATAAGACGGAAGGCAAGTTCGCGCACATTTCCACCCCCATTCCCGATGAAATGCACGACGTGCTGGCGGCCAGCGGCGTGAAAGCGGTACTCTCCTTCATCGTGGCGAAGGAAGACGGCGCAAAACAATACGTTTCCTATGTTCTGGACAGCTTCAGCTTTGCGCAGGCGAGCCAAGATCTGCGGGCGCAATACCAGTGCAGGCATATGATCGTTTACAGTTTCTCCATTCCGGTTTTGCAAGCGGCCGAGGGCTGCCCCTCCTTCCTGTCCTTTGTGCAGGTGTAACGGCGGCGGACGATCCCTTGCATCGCTGACCAGCCGCAGCCGGGGAACGGGAGGGATTTCCCACCTTCGTTCCCCGTTTTTCATATGATACCCCCTTTGAGATCGGAGATAGGAACATGTCAGAGCAGCTAAAGACACAGAACAGCGCGCCGCCTGCGCTTCCTTCCGCCCCGCAGTCATCCGATGATGAAATCACCATTGATTTGGTGGATTTGTTTTATCATCTGGCGGCCAGTTGGAAGCTGATCGTATGCCTGGCGCTGGCGTTTGCCCTTGTTTTTGCGGTTTATACCGCATACTTTGTCACGCCCCAGTTCCGCGCCACCGCCATCATCTATGTGCTGAGCCCCGAATCCATCGTCAACGTGTCGTCCCTGCAATTGGGCACCGCCCTTGCCAACGACTATGTCAAGGTTTTTGACATGTGGGAGGTTCACGAACAGGTCCTATCCAATCTCCGTCTGGATTATTCGTACACTGAAATGGAAAAAATGCTTTCCGTCACGAATACCTCCGGTACGCGGATGCTGGATATTTCCGTTACGTCGCCTTCCGGCGCGGAGGCTGCCGCCATTGCCAACGAATACGCCAAAGTCGCCAGCGAATACATCCACGAAACCATGGCGATCGATAAACCCAGCATCATGTCCGTGGCCCTGGAGCCCACCAAGCCCATCAGCCCCAGCATGGTCAAAAATGTGGCGCTGGGCTTTATCCTGGGCGCCGCGCTGGCATGCGTCATCGTGTTCCTGCGGTTCCTGATGGACGATAAACTGAAAACGCCCGAAGATATCCGTCAGTACACCGGCCTGGTCACCTTGGCCGTGGTGCCCATTGAAGGCGAAACCAGCCCGGAGAACGAAAGCAGCCAGAAGAAATCGGGGAGGAAACCATGCATACGCTGACCATTCAAAAATTTCCTCCTCTGAAATACGCCGGAGCGGAAGCGGTGAACATGCTGTGCACCAACCTTTCCTTTTCCGGGGAAAACGTGAAAAAAATCATGTTCACCAGCTGCCATGCCGCCGAAGGAAAGAGCTTTCTGTCCATGAACGTCCTGCGCACCATGGCCAAGCTGGGAAAAAGCGTGGTCATGGTGGACGCCGATCTGCGCCGTTCCGCGATCGCGCAGAAATACGGCTTCCAATTCGACTTGGGAGAAAACGCTTTGGGCCTGTCCCATTATCTGGCAGGTATGGCAGACGAAGCCGACGTGATTTACGAAACGGGCATCCCCGGCGCGCATATGGTGCCTGTGGGCAGAACGGTTTCCAATTCCCTGCCGCTGCTGAATACGCTGCGCTTCCAGAATCTGCTGAACGATCTGGCCGGGCGGTTCGATTATGTGATCGTCGACGCGCCGCCCATCGGACTGGTGATCGACGCGGCGCAGATCGCGAAATTCTGCGACGGCACCGTGCTGGTGGTGGGGTATAACACGGTACGGCGCCAGGAATTGAACGACGCCAGGGACCAGATCCTGCAAACCGGGTGCCCCATCCTGGGCGCGGTCATGAATCTGACGGAATACGATCACTATCTGCGCAAAAAATATTCCTATAAATCCTATTATGCGCATTATGGGAACAATCTCCCGGACGCGAAAAACGGAGAAAGCAAAAGAAAGGGCCTTTTCAGAAACAGGCTCTGACCCTGCCCGCGCAAGCAGAAAAAAGCCAGCGCTTCCCGCTTGGAAGGGAGAAAGCGCGGCTTTTTTTGTACCGGCACAAAAAAATCACGCTTCGTCAAAAAGCGTGATCCGAGAGGCGCCATCCGGATTCGGACCGGAGAGTAAAGGTTTTGCAGACCTTCGCCTTACCACTTGGCTATGGCGCCGGGAAAAAATGGAGCGGTAGACGAGGCTCGGACTCGCGACCTCCACCTTGGCAAGGTGGCGCTCTACCAACTGAGCTACTACCGCATAAAAGGTGCCTTGGGGCGGAATTGAACCACCGACACTGTGATTTTCAGTCACATGCTCTACCGACTGAGCTACCAAGGCAAATATGGCGACCCGGAAGGGGCTCGAACCCTCGACCTCCAGCGTGACAGGCTGGCATTCTAAACCGACTGAACTACCGGGCCATGTGATGGTGGGAACAACAGGGCTCGAACCTGTGACCCTTTGCTTGTAAGGCAAATGCTCTCCCAGCTGAGCTATGCTCCCCCGCCGTACCGCTTCCCTGCGCGGCACATGTGATATAATACTTCAAATCATGCCGTTTGTCAATAGGTTTTTTCATTTTTTTCGTGAAGGGGCCGGCCCCCTTTGCCGTTAAAAAAGAAACAATAATTGACAATCGCCTGCCTTCATGGTAGACTGTATGGGACTCTTTTCGAGGAGGAAAACGCGGTGAAAAAGATGCTTCTGCTTGCGGCGGCCGTGCTGCTGATGCTGCCCGTGGCGGCTTTCGGCGAAACGCAGACCATCACGCTCACCTGCGCGGGAAGCTTTATGCCCGGCAGCAACGACAAGGTGAGCACCCAAGCCTACGCTTTTCACCGTTATATCGAACAATACGGCTTCGCTTATCCTTTTGAAAAGCTGCAAAGCCTGATGGGCGCGGACGACATCACCCTGGTCAGTTTGGAATGCGTATTGAACGACAGCGCCCCGGCCAACAACAGCCCCCATTACTTTCGGGGGCCGGAAACCTTTGCCCAGGTGCTTCCCGCGTGCAGCATCGAGGTAGTGAACCTGGCCAACACCCACACCGACGATTTCGGCGCGGAGGGCTACCGTTCCACCACGGCGGCGCTGGACGCCGTAGGCGTGCCATACTGCGGCACCACGGAATTTGGCAACCACGCCTGCTTTGTGGACGTGAAGGGCATCCGCGTGGGGTTTGTGGGCGTGTATCCCTACTGGCACAAAGACCATCCCCAGGATCTGGATAAAGCCTTTCGGTTTTTAAAGGATAACCGTTGTGATGTGATCGTCGCTTCCCTGCACTGCGGCAACGAATATAACGACATCCACGGCAACATTCACGAAAACTACGGCGATAAGCTGAAAAAACTGGGGGCTAACCTGATCATCGGCAACCGCGCCCGCGTGCCCCAGGGGCTGCGGGTGTTCGATGGGATCACCCAGCTGTTTTCCCTGGGCGTTTCCTCCTACGGCGGCGTGACCGGGGTAGACGAAGAAGTGCACTGCATCCAGGGGGCCGTCGCCCAGTTCACCCTGTACTTTGAGGACGGCAAGTATACCGGCCACCGGCTGACCCTGTGGCCCATCCACATCAGCGGCACATCTCCGGAAAACAACTATCAGCCCATGCTGGCGGAAGGGGAGGAAGCGCAGGAAATCATGCAGCGCATACAGCGGGACACCGGCTTCACCCTGAATCCCTGCATCGACGGCCAGGGGGCCGTGCAGGACTTCGTGCCCTGGAAAAAATAACAAACGGTCATCAAAAGGGCTGTGTCAAGCGTCACAGTCCTTTATCAAAAGGAGAGAACGCCCCATGATCGCTCAAACCCCGCCCATGGGCTGGAACAGCTGGGATTGCTACGGCGCGGCAGTCACCGAGGAAACCGTGCGCGCAAACGCGGAATATTTGGCAAAGCATTTAAAGCAATTTGGCTGGGAATACGTGGTGGTGGATATCCAATGGTATCAGCCCACGGCCATGTCCCACGCCTACGAGCCCTTTTCCCAACTGGCGATGGACGAATACGGACGGCTGCTGCCCGCGGAAAACCGCTTTCCAAGCGCTGCGAACGGGCAGGGCTTCAAGCCGTTAGCGGATTTTGTGCACAGCCTTGGCCTCAAATTCGGCATCCATATCATGCGCGGCCTGCCCCGCATGGCGGCCCACAGGCGGCTGCCCATCCTAAACAGCGAATCCCTGTGCAGCCAGGCGGCGGATCCCAATTCCATCTGTGCCTGGAACCCGGACATGTACGGCCTGAAAAGCGAAGATCCCGCCGCCAAAGCCTATTACGACAGCATTTTCCGCCTCTATGCCCAGTGGGGCGTGGATTTCGTCAAGTGCGACGACATCGCCCGGGAATATCCCCACTGCAAGCGGGAAATCGAATTGATTTCCGAGGCCTGCCGGCATTGCGGGCGGGACATGGTGCTCAGCCTCTCCCCCGGCCCCGCGCTGCTGGAGCAGGCGGAGCATCTGAAAAAATTCGCCAACATGTGGCGCATTACGGACGATTTCTGGGACGATTGGCGGCTGCTGAAGGCCATGTTCGAGCGGGCGGAAAAATGGTGCGTCCACGCCGGGCCGGGCCACTGGCCGGACGCCGATATGCTGCCCCTCGGCGCTCTGCGCCAGTGCTACGGAAAACAGGACTGGACCCGCTTCACGCCCGCCGAGCAGCGTACCATGATGACCCTGTGGTGCATGATGCGCTCCCCCCTCATGATGGGCGGCGACCTGCCCAAGAACGACGATTTCACCCTGAGCCTGCTCACCAACGCCCCCCTGCTGGCCATCCAGAAGGAAAGCTGGTGTGCCCATCCCGTGGCGACCACAGAGGACGCCAGCCTATGGATCGCTCCCCGGAAGGACGGAAACGGCTGCTACGCCGCCGCGTTCAATCTGTCGGATGAAACGCGGGTCCTCGCCGTGCCCCCCGAAGCCCTGGAAGGAGTAGGCGGCAAAGCCACGGAGCTGTGGACGAATCAGGAAACCGCCCTGCCCCTCTCCGCCGCTCTCTCGCCCCACGACGCGGCGGTATGGCTGGTGGAACGGTAAACGTCAATTGATCCGGGGTTCTGCCTAAAAAAGGGAACGTTCCGAAACGGGACGTCCCCTTTTTTTATGCGCCGTCTGTCCGCGGCCTATTTCGCCAGCTGCGCAATGATCTCCGCGCAGGCTTCCAGGCCCAGGGCACCGCTGTCCAGGGCCAGGTGGTAATTGTCCAGGTCGCCCCACTTGCGGTCAGTATACAATTGGTAGTAAGCCTTGCGCTTTTTATCCTTATCCTTTAAGCGCTGGAAGGGGTCTTCGGCGCGTTCGCCGTACTGATGCACGATGCGCTCCGCCCGCTTTTCCATGGAAGCATGAATGAACACCTTGAGCAGGTCCTCCCGGTCGTCCAGGATATAATCGGCGCAGCGGCCGATGAGCACGCAGGGGCCTTTGTCCGCGATTTCCCGGATCACCTTCGTTTGGGCGCGGGTCAGGTCGTCCTGGAGGGAATGGCCATAGAAATCCCGCCCGGCGGTGAAGGACAGCCAGCCTCCCGCCACGTTTTCGGAGTTTTCTTCCACGTAGGCCCAGATCAGGCCGCTTTCTTCGGCGATTTTGTCGATCAATTCCTGATCGTAGCAGGGAACGCCCAGCTTTTCCGCCGCCATGCGGCCGATGGTTCTGCCGCCGCTGCCAAATTCGCGGCTGATGGTAACGATCTTGCTCATAACGACGCTCCTTCTCATCCTCCATATCGTAACGAATCCCGTTTTCAAGACGCCCGAATCCCTATAAAATGAACCGTTTTTTTCTGGCTTTCTTCAATTATATTATAATGCCATTTCTTCACATTTGTCAATAAAAAGCACCTGGCTGTACAAACCTCAAATATTATGATAGAATAACGAGGCGACCGGCGCGAAGCGCGGTCGGCCGTCTCGCCGCTTCCGGATGGAAAAGCGGGAGCGTTATCACCAATGTGTTGCAAAAGATTTACGAACGCGGGAGGGGCACATGAAGCGGGGATGGACAATCCGGCTGATGGAGCTGATGGCGGCGGCAGTGCTGATGCTGTGCGCCGTGTTCCCTGCTGCCCTGGCGGATGATTACGATGAGAATTACCCCGAGCTGCTGGCCGAAGGGCATTTGACCGCGTCCTCGGTCATCCTGATCGAAGCGGAAACGGGCCGGGTGATTTTTGAAAAGAACCCGGACCAGCGCATGTACCCTGCTTCCACAACCAAGATCCTGACCGTTTGGCTGGCCCTGATCCTGGGCGATTCCCTGGAAAACGGCCTGGAAACCAAATTCCCCCTGAGTGAAAACGCGGTCAATCTGGCCCCGGACGAATCCTCCGCCAAGTTCGCGGCGGGAGAAAACGTAAGGCTCATCGATCTGTGCTACGCCGCCATCTTAGTATCGGGCAACGACGCCGCCACCGCCATTGCCGAAGGCTTGGGCGGCTCGGTGGAATCCTTCGCCGGCATGATGAACGAAGCGGCTTATTCCTTGGGCTGTTACAGCACCCATTTTGTGAATGCCAACGGCCTGCACGATGAAAACCATTATACCACCGCCCGGGATCTGGCCACCCTGGCCCGCATCGCCATGCAGAACGAGGACTTCCGCACGATCGTGAGCACCCCGGAATACAAGCTGCCCAAGGACAACATATACCGCGCCCGTTCCATTATCAACGGCAATAATTTCGTGGCCGAATCCAAGGACGAGAACAAAAAGAACCGCTATTATCCCGATTCCACCGGTATCAAGACCGGCACCACCTCGGCGGCGGGCAACTGTCTGGTGGCCTCCGCCACGCGGGACGGGGTGAGCCTGATCGCCGTGGTTCTGGGCGCCACTTCGGATACCAGCCGCTACGAAGATACCATCAAGCTGATGGATTACGGCTTTTCCCAGTTTTTGAGCACCAGTATCGCCGAAATCTACCTGCGCAATCCCCGGGTGGTGGATATCCGGGGCTTTGACCTGGACGACCCCCAGGTGGGGCGGCTGACGCTGGATATCAGCCTGCAATCCACCGGCGTGTCCGACGCGATCATTACCTCCCGGGAAGAAATGGAATTCTGGGTACAGAATTTTTCCAGCTATACCGTCACCGAATTTACCCGGGAGCTGAAAGCCCCCATCACCAAGGGCGAGGTCATGGGCACCCTCACCTATTACGGCGACAGCGGCCAGCCGGTGGTCTACGATTTGGTGGCCTCCCGCTCCATCGCCGCCCGGGAACAGCTCTTCCCTTCCCTGGATCAGCTCATCGCCGACGCGGAAAACGACCCCAACCCCTTCCCCCGCGTCACCGTGGAGCTGGTGACGCTGTATCTGATCCTGCCCGTCCTTTCCGCGATCATCGTCATTCGGCTGCTGAAAGCCCTGTTCCGTCTCATCCGAAAACGCAAAAAAGTAAAGGCCTTTAAGCCCACCAGCCGATATTACCGGTAATGCCTTGATTGACAATTCCGCAAAAAACGCAAAATTGTATAAAAATTGCACTTCGCCTTTACTTTCCCGCTTTACCGGGATAAAATGACTTATCTACGCAGGATAGCGCATATTCTGCGTAAGACATTCTGTTGAAAGGGTGAATCCGATTGAAGAAGCTGGTTTCTGTTATCCTGGCTGCCATGCTGCTGCTCACCTGCGCTTTCTCGGCCGTGGCCGAAGAAAAGTACCTGGGCGTCATGCTGAGCACCAACGTTATGTCTCTGGACACCAATCTGGCCACCGACGGCGAATCCTTTGAAGTGATCGCCGACTGCATCGACGGCCTCATGCAGATGAACGCCGACGGCTCCGCCGTGCCCGCCATCGCCGAAAGCTACGACGTGTCCGAAGACGGCACCGTGTACACCTTCCATCTGCGGGACGCCAAGTGGAGCAACGGCGCGGACGTGACCGCCTACGACTTTGCTTTCGCCTGGAAGCGCATCGCCAAGGAAGCCGGCGAATACGCCTATCTGCTGGATACCAGCGTGGGCTGCATCAAGAACGCGGACAGCATCATTTATGAAGGCGCTGATCCCGAAACCCTGGGCGTGGAAGCCGTGGACGCCAAGACCTTCGTGGTCACCCTGGAAGTGCCCGTTTCCTTCTTCCCCAGCCTCATGTATTTCCCCACCTTCTATCCCATCAATGAAGCGTTCTACAACAGCCTGGAAGAAGGCACCTACGGCACCAGCCCCGAAACCTTCCTGAGCAACGGCGCTTTCGTGCTGGAGGACTATACCCCCGGCACCGCCACCCTCTCCGTGAAGAAGAATGAAAGCTATTGGGACGCTGACCGCGTGCAGTTGGCCGGCATCAAGTACCAGGTGGTGGGTTCCTCCGACAACGCCCTGACCGCTTTCCGCACCAACGCGCTCGACGTGGTCACGATCTCCGGCAACCAGGTCGCCGCCGCGAAAAAGGACGCCGCCCTGAGCCAGAACATGAAAGTGACCGGCGCCGGCTATATGTGGTATCTCTCCTTCAGCCAGACCGAAAAGAACGCCCAGAACGGCAAGCTGGCCAACGCCAACCTGCGCCTGGCCATCACCAACGCCATCGACCGGGACAACCTGGTGGAAAACTATGTGATGGACGGCTCTCTGGCCACCTACACCGCCGTGCCCCCGCAGTTCGCCGCCAGCAGCACCACCGGCGAAGACTTCTCCGCCGATCAGGACGCGTTCCTGGACTATGTGGGCTACGACCCCGAGAAGGCCGCCGAGTATTTTGAAAAGGCCAAGGCGGAATTGGGCGTGGATTCCTTTGAATTCACCATGATCTACGGCAACAACGAAGGCGACGAAGTGGCCAAGGTTGCCCAGGCCATCAAGGAAGACGTGGAAGACGCGCTGCCCGGCCTGATCATCAACCTGCAGCCCATGACCAAGGCCGAACGCCTGGACAAGATGCAGAACGACAATTACGACGTGGCGCTGACCCGCTGGGGCCCCGACTACGCCGACCCCATGACCTATCTGGGCATGTGGATCACGGACAACTCCAACAACTACGGCTTCTGGAGCAACGCGGAATACGATCAGCTGATCAAGGACTGCACCACCGGCGCCTATATCGCCGATTACGACGCCCGCTGGGCCGCTCTCTTCCAGGCCGAAACCCTGGTCATGCAGGAAGCGGTCATTGCGCCTCTGTATACCAAGGCCAACGCCAACCTGATCGTTTCCGGCGTGGAAGGCATTGAATTCCATCCCGTGGCTCTCAACCGCGTGTATAAGAACGCCACCATCAAGTAAGCTATTTCCCCGGGGAGGGATTCCCCATCAAGGTCAGAGCGGTCCGCAAAAGGCCGCTCTGACTATTCCATATTAAAGGAACGCTGATTTATGGTCAAATACACATTGAAACGGCTTGGAATGGCAGCGCTGACGCTGCTGATCATTACGTTCCTGCTGTTTTTGCTGGTGCGCATCATGCCGGGCAATCCCTTTCCGTCGGAACGGATGAACGCCGCGCAGATCGCCAACAAGCGGGCGGAAATGGGGCTGGACGATCCCATCCTGGTACAGTTTATCCGGTACATGGGCAACGTTCTGCAGGGCGATTTCGGCAAAGGCACGTCGCTGTACAACGGCGCGCCCATCAAGACCGTGCTGTCCACCGCCATATCGAATTCCTTCCGCATCGGCGGCACGGCCATTCTGCTGGGCTCGCTGGTGGGGCTGCTGCTGGGCATTACGGCGGCGCTCAATAAGGGAAAATTCCTGGACGCGTTCTGCACGGTGTTTTCCATCCTGGGCGTATGCGTGCCTTCATATGTGTTTTTGATCTTCCTGCAATATACCTTTGCTTTCCGCATTCCCTTCTTCCCGTATTTCTTTGATCCCGGCCGGTTTGAGTTTTCCTCGGTGATCCCCGCGATTTCCCTGAGCCTGTTCACCATGTCCACCATCGCCCGCTTCACCCGCAACGAGATGGTGGAGGTATTCGACAGCGACTACGTGCACCTGGCGGAGTCCAAGGGCATGTATGGGCGCAAGCTGGTGATGACGCACGTGCTGCGCAACGCCCTGATCCCCATCGTAACGGTGATGGCTCCTCTGGTGGTGGACCTGCTCACGGGCGCGCTGGTGGTGGAAAAAATTTACGGCATCAACGGCATCGGCAAGCTGATGGTGGATGCCATCGCCGGGGAGGGTATCGATTATAACTACGTGCTGGCGCTGGGCATCCTGTATTCGGCGCTGTACATTGGCATCATGCTGATCGTGGATCTGCTCTACGGCGTGCTGGATCCCCGCATCCGCGTGTCGGCCAAGGGAGAGGAGGCGTAACGCGTGGCCAAAAAAATGATTCAGCCCGCCGCGGCCGCGGAAAATTACGTGCCAACGAAGGAAGATTTCGTGTTCCTTTCCCAGCGGGACATCCGTACCGACGCCAATTTCGCCTCTCAGAGCTATTGGCGGGGCGTGTTTACCCACTTTTTCAAAAACCGCCGGGCGGTGGTGGGCCTTGTCATCATTCTGCTGATCGTTATTTTCGCAATCTTTGGCCCCGTAATGAATTCCTTTGGCTATCGGGACATCGTGCAGTACCGCAATGAAAAAAACAAGCGCGTGGTAGCCAAGGGCATTTCGCCCCAGATCCCCGCCCTGCATCAGCTGCTGACCGGGGAAGCGCTGGAGGGCAATTTCGCTGAATATACCTTCCTTTTCGGCACCGACGATTTAGGCCGCGATCTGTGGACCCGCACCTGGTACGGCGCGCGGGTGTCGCTGCTGATCGCCTTTGTGACCATTATCATCGATATGATCATTGGCATGAGCTACGGCCTGATATCCGGTTATTTCGGGGGCATGGTGGACAACGTGATGCAGCGTTTCGTGGAAATCGCCAACAGCGTGCCCCGGCTGGTGATCGTGTCTGTTCTGGCGATCTTTATGCCCAAGGGCATGGGACTGGTGATCGTGGCGCTGCTGCTCACCGAGTGGATCGGCATGAGCAAGATCGCCCGCGCCGAGATGCTCAAAATCAAGGAGCAGGAATACGTGCTGGCCAGCCGCACCTTAGGCGCGCGGAACAAGCATATCATTTTCAAGGAGATCCTGCCCAACACCATCGGCCCCATCATCACTCAGGTGATGTTTTCCATCCCCACCGCCATTTTCACCGAAGCTTTCCTTAGCTTTGTGGGCGTGGGCATCGTGCTGCCCCAGTGCTCCGTGGGCACGCTGATCGAAGACGGCTTCAACAACATCACCACCCTGCCTTACCAGATTCTGCCGCCCATTATCGTGCTGGCCCTGCTGATGCTGGGGTTCAACTTCATCGGCGACGGACTGCGGGAAGCGCTGGCGCCCAAGCTGGAAGATATGTGAGGAGGGGCAGAAGATGAGCGAGCAATCCAAAACCATCCTCGATATCAGGAACCTGGACATTTCCTTCAAGACCAACGCCGGCATCGTTCACGCCATCCGGGGCGTAAACCTGGATCTGTGCAAGGGCGAAACGGTGGCCATCGTGGGAGAATCGGGCTCCGGCAAATCGGTGACTATGAAGGCCGCTATGGGGCTGCTGGACAGCAACGCCATTATCAACAGCGGGGAAATCCTTTTTACCTATACCGATGAAAACGGCGCGGAGCAGACCGTGGACCTGCTGAAAATGAGCAAAAAGCAGCTGCGGCAGAACTTTAACGGCCAGCGGATCGCCATGGTGTTTCAGGATCCCATGACCAGCCTGGATCCCACCATGACCATCGGAAAGCAGATCATGGAGGGCATGTTCCTGCACAAGAACATGGATAAAAAGGCCGCCAGAGAACGGGCGATCGAACTGCTGGGGCTGGTGGGCATTCCCGACGCGGAAAAGCGCTTCCGCAATTATCCGCATCAGCTGTCCGGCGGCATGCGCCAGCGGGTGGTGATCGCCATTGCCCTGAGCGCCGATCCCGATATCCTCATTTGCGACGAGCCTACCACCGCCCTGGACGTGACCATCCAGGCCCGTATCCTGGAGCTCATCATGGACATCCAGAAAAAAATGAAGCTCAGCGTGATCTATATCACCCACGACCTGGGCGTGGTGGCCAAGGTGGCCGATTATGTGGATGTGATGTATGCCGGGAAGATCGTGGAAGTGGGCAATGTGAATGAAATTTTCTACGAGCCCAAGCATCCCTACACCTGGGGCCTGCTTTCCGCCATGCCCGATCTGGATACCGACGACGATCGGCTGTATTCCATTCCCGGCAGCCCGCCCAATCTGCTGCACGAACCCAAGGGCGACGCCTTCGCCGCCCGGAATCAGTTTGCCATGGCCATCGATGAAAAGGCCGATCCGCCGCTGTTCCAGGTCAGCAGGACGCACTTTGCCGCCACGTGGCTGCTGCATCCCGACGCGCCCAAGATCGAAATGCCCAAGGAATTGCAGGCCCGGCTGGAGCGGGCGCGGAAAGAGGTGGAAAAATTCAAATGAGCCAGCCTTTGCTGAAAGTGGAAAACCTGCAGCAGTTTTTCCCCATTTCCCGCACCTACACCGTCAAGGCTGTCAACGGCGTGTCCTTTGAGATTTATCCCGGCGAGACCTACGGGCTGGTGGGCGAGTCCGGCTCCGGCAAAACCACAATCGGCCGCAGCATTATCCGCCTGTACAATCCCACCGGCGGCAAGCTGACCTTCAACGGCCGGGATATTACCGGAAAGATGGACAGCGACACCCGCGCCATGCTGCGCAAGGAAATGCAGATGATTTTCCAGGACCCCATGGCCTCCCTCAATCCCCGGAAAAAGGTGGCCGACATCATCGGCGAGGGGCTGGATATCCATCACCGCGCTTCCTCCAGGAACGATCGGGCGGAGCAGATCAGCGAAATGCTCAAGAAGGTGGGCCTGAGCCCCGAGCACGCCGCCCGCTATCCGCACCAGTTTTCCGGCGGCCAGCGCCAGCGTGTGGGCATCGCCCGGGCGCTGATCATGAATCCCAAGCTCATCATTGCCGATGAGTGCATCTCCGCCCTGGATGTATCCATCCAGGCGCAGGTGGTGAACCTGATGAAGGATATTCAGGAGGAAACGGGCTGCGCCTACCTCTTTATCGCCCACGACCTGAGCATGGTCAAATATATTTCCGATCGGATCGGCGTGCTGCATCGGGGGTATATGGTGGAGGCGGGCACCAAGAAAGAAATCTTCGCCAACCCCATCCATCCCTACACGAAATCTCTGCTTTCCGCCATTCCGTATCCCAATCCCGAGGTGGAAAAACGCCGCCAGTCCATCGTCTACAATTATGCGGCCAGCGGCATCGACTATGCCAAGGGCACGGAGCACAGCGCGGGCGGTTCACATACCGTGCTGGCTACCGATGAAGAATTTGCCGCGTGGACGGGAAAGCAATAAAAGCCGCTGAGGATGATATTCTCCACAGTACCTAAAGCCATCCGAAAAAACGCCTCAGGATTCCGTTTTTGCTGGAATCCCGAGGCGGTTTTTTATGCTGAAATTTGGATCACCACAGCGTTTGTCCCGCATCGGCGGCGTCCGCGAAGGGCCCCGGCAGGGCGGTAAGGCCCCGGTGATTGCCGAAATAGTCCCGATCAAAGAGAATATCGCTTCCGTCGGGGTTCTCGAAGCGCTGTTCCGGCTCGAAGGCGCAGCCTAAGGTGTCGCTGGAAACCAGACCCACCCGGAAATCCTTGATGATGTCGTAAATGTTGGTGTTCAGGCTGGGCTTTCCGTCCTGCTCGGTCAGTTCCACGGTGACGGGTTCCTTTTCGTCCGCCACGAAGCCCTGATCCTCATGCTTGCTGACGGTGGCACCGGCCAGGTAGGCGTTGCCGTGCACCCACACGGGCAGATGGCCGAAGTGATAGGTGGCCAGCGCGCCCATATCGGGCTCCCGATCCATCATGAAATGGGAAATCCATTCGTCGTAGGAGGGGAAAATATCCATGGGCGCGGTGCCTACCCGCTCGTAATCGCTGGCGGTGGGCTGGCGGTCCGGGTCGGTAATGGGATAGTGCTGCACGAAAATGTTGTTGTAAATCCGGTCGTCGCCATGGAGGATGGTCATGAACCCGGCCACTTCCGTGCGGTGGCGGATGTGATAAGGCGTATAGCGGGGCTCCCGCTGGCCGTTTACGATGCTGTCCACGCCGGAGTTCACCAGGCCGAAGCCGCCAAGCATCAGGTTATGCACGCAGGCCAGGCCCTCGCTGGGCATGACCACGGACACTTTCGAGAGCAGCACGTTGTTGTCGATCAGGGTGGGGCCGTGGCCCACCTCGATGAACACGTCGCAGCTGAACATGGCCCCCCGAGCCTGGCTCCGGCCCTCGGGCCGCATATTGTCGTGCATCAGGTTCTGGGAAATGCGCGCGCCCTGGGCCTGCCAGTCGCACCACACGCCCATGATGCAGTGATGGATATGGTTGCGGCGGATGGTCACGTCGATGGCGGCGTGCAGCTTGATGCCGGCGGTTTCCGCGCCGCCTAACTGCTGGGAATTGCAGACGTGGTGAATGTGGCAGTCCTCGATGGTGGAAAACACGCCGCCCATGCGGCCCACGATGCCGGTCTGCTCGCAGTGGTGTACCTCGCAGCGGCGGATGATGTGGCCGCCCACCTTTTCCTTGAGCCAGCCGTGATACTGGCCCCGGCACACGGCGTCCCGCTCCATCTGGGTGGGGGATTTCACGTGCCTGGTGTAGAAATACATGTCGTTTTCCGGGTCGAGATATTTGCCCAAAGAAATGCCGCAGCATTTGCTGTTGCTGATCTCGCAGTCCTCGATGATCCAGCCCTTGCTCCAGTGGGGGCCGATCATGCCGTCCTGATACGCGGCGGGCGGGGCCCAGGTGGTGGCCGCCTTGTCGATTTTAAAGCCGCTGACGGTGATGTAGCCCACGCCGTTTTTGTCCGGCATGAAGCAGTTGCGCCGCACGGTGATTTCCACCTTTTCGGCGTTGGGGTCCTTGCCCTGGAAATTGGCGTACAGCACGGTTTCGCTGCCGTCCTGCTCGGTATACCACAGATACTTGGCTTCCTCCTGGTTCCAGGCGCAGGGGTCGGGCTGGCCCGCCATACATTCTTCTAAACTGACGGTTTCATACAGCATCCGGTCATTCAGGAACACCGCGCCGGTATGCCGCACGGTGGGGGCGAAATACCAGTCGCCGCAGACCATGGTGGTGTAGGGATTGTAGCTGGCGAACACGCCGTTGTCCACCCGGTTCACCCACACAGTACCCTGGTAATGCTTCCAGCCGGTGAGGGTTTCCGCGCCGGTGATCACGGCTCCAAGGGGCGTTTCCGAACGGTACACGATGCGGTTTGCTTCCGTGCCCGCGTTCTGGGGGTTCACATACTCCCGATAGATGCCGGGGGCCACGATGATTTCATCCCCGGGCAAGGCGATCTTTGCCGCGTCGTTGATGCGGCGGAAGGGGGTTTCCTTGCTGCCGTTGCCCTCTTTGGGCGCGGCGACGCTGACGTAATACTGCATGGCGTTTCGTCCTCCTAAAAATTCGTCCAGAAAAAGGCTTTCAGCTTCACAGCGGCGGCGTACTCGTCCTCGCCCTCCAAGATCACCTTCACCGTGTCGCCCTGCCGGATGCCCAAGCCCATCAGGCCCAAAATGTTCTTGGCGTCGGCTGTTTTTTCATTCTTGGCAACGGAAACGGCGCAGGCGTACTGCCGCGCTTCCTTCACCAAAATCCCCGCTTGGCGGGCGTGCATTCCCACGGGAGCCTTGATGGTGTACATGAAGGACTGCATAGGGCCGCCACCTTTCCAAATGGAGAACGGCGGGGCTTTGCCCCGCACCCCACCAGGGGCGTGACGCCCCTGGACCCACAATAGCGTATTTTTCTTGACTTGGCAAAAAAACAATGTTCACGCTGCCGCTTGGCAAATTGGGTAAGACTTGGCAGCACCATGATTCCCAGCAAAGAAATTCCATTTAGTGGGGTCCAGGGGACGAAGTCCCTTGGTTCAGGGGTTCAGGGGGCTGAAGAAGCCCCCTGCCTCGTATCTCAGATTTCCAGCAGATCGCTGAACGCTTTCAACGCGCCGTCGGTATCGTGGGCCAGGACGCGCTTGGCCAGCACCTTGCCCAGCTGTACGCCCTCCTGGTCAAAGCTGTTCAGGTTCCACACAAAGCCCTGGAACATGACCTTGTTTTCAAAGTGGCTGAGCAGCGCGCCCAAGGCTTCGGGGGTGAGCTGCTTGCCGATGATGATGGAGGAGGGCCGTCCGCCCGCGAAATTCTTGTTGGGGTTGGCGTCGGTCTTTCCGCAGGCGAAGGCCATGATCTGGGCCGCCACGTTGGCGCACAGCTTTTGCTGGCTGGTGCTGCCCTGGATGTCTACGTCCATGCCCGCCTGATTCTGGCTGAAGCCCACGAACTGCAAAGGCACGATGTCGGTGCCCTGGTGCAAAAGCTGATAGAAGGAATGTTGGCCGTTGGTGCCGGGCTCGCCGAAAATGATGGGGCCGGTCACGTAGGAAACGGGCTCGCCGAAGCGGTTGACGCTCTTTCCGTTGCTCTCCATGTCCAGCTGCTGCAAATGGGCGGGGAAGCGGGAAAGGGCCTGGGAGTAGGGCAGCACGGCGGTGGCGGGATAGCCCTGCACGTTGCGCTCGTACACGCCGATGAGGGCGTCCAGCATGGCGGGGTTCTGTTTGATGTCGGTATTCTTCGCCAAAGCGTCTTCCTCCGCCGCGCCGTTCAGGAAGCGGGCGAACACCTCCGGCCCAAAGGCAAGGGACAGCACCGCGCCGCCCACGCAGGAGGTGGAGGAATAGCGGCCGCCGATGTAATCGTCCATGAAGAAGGCGGCCAAATAATCGCTGCTGCTGGCCAGGGGGCTGGTTTCGCTGGTGACGGCCACCATATGCTTGGCGGGATCCAGCCCGGCGTTTTTCAGGGCGTCCTTCACAAAGGCTTCGTTGGTGAGGGTTTCCAGGGTGGTGCCGGACTTGCTCACCAGCACGAACAGGGAATGGGGCAGGTCGATGGACTTTAACACGCTGGCCGCGTCATCCGGGTCCACGTTGCTGATGAACCGGGCTTCCATCTTAAAGCACCCGTTCTGCTTGGCCCAGTTTTCCAGGGCCAGATACATGGCCCGGGGGCCCAAATCGCTGCCGCCGATGCCGATCTGCACCACGGTGGTGAACTTTTCACCGGCCGCGTTGGCGATCTCGCCCGCGTGTACCTTCCTGGCGAACGCCGCCGCTTTCTGCTGTTGGGCCACATAGAAGTCCCGCTTGTTTACATGGTCGGCATTTACGTCGCTGCCCAACTGGCCGCGGGTGAGCTGATGCAGCACCAGGCGCTTTTCGCCGGTGTTGATCACCGCGCCGTTGTACAGCGCTTCGTATTTCGCCGTGAGCTGGGCTTCGTCGGCCAGGGCTTGCAGGGCGGACAGCACATCTTCGTCCACCTGCTTGGCGGCGTAATGGTAGGTAAGACCCGCGGCCATGGGCACAGCATATTCCTTCACGCGCTGGGCCCCTTTTTCCCCGGCCATGGCTTCTTGCAGGTTCACATGGTTTTTCAGTTCGTTCAGTTTGCCGTAAGCGGACAGCATATCAAGATTTTTCCAGGAAATCATAGCGTACTTCCTTTCTTTTCACCTGCCGGATTGATCACCCGGTGGGAACGTTTATTTCACTTTCATTATTACATAAAAGAGCCGTACTTGCAACAGGAAAAAAGGCGATATTCCCTCACTGTATTTTTTTTGTTTTCCTCTTGACTTTAATGCTTTTATGCGTTAAAGTTTAAACCGTTAAAGCAAACGCCGCGTACGCGGAGAAGGAAGGACGAAAGATGATTCTCAAGATCCTGATGCTGATCGTATTCTTTGGGCTGATGGTGGGCATCGGCCTGTACTGCCGCAAAAATTCCACGGATGTGAACGGCTTCGTGCTGGGCGGCCGCGCGGTAGGACCGTGGCTGACCGCCTTTGCCTTCGGCACCTCTTATTTTTCCGCCGTTATTTTCGTGGGTTACGCGGGCCAGTTCGGCTGGAAGTACGGCATTGCCGCCACCTGGGTGGGCATTGGCAACGCGCTGATCGGCTCCCTCATGGCCTGGGGCGTGCTGGGCCGCCGCACCCGCATCATGACCCAGCACCTGTCCAGCGCCACCATGCCGGAATTCTTCGGCAAGCGCTTCGGCAGCAAGAGCCTGAAAATCTGCGCCTCGGCCATTATCTTTATTTTCCTGATCCCCTACACCGCCAGCCTGTATAACGGCCTGAGCCGCCTGTTCGGCATGGCTTTCAATATCGACTATTCCGTGTGCGTGATCGTTATGGCCATCCTGACCGGCGTGTACGTCATCGCGGGCGGCTACATGGCCACCGCCATCAACGATTTCATTCAGGGCATCATCATGCTGGGCGGCATCATCGCCGTGGTGGCGGCGGTGCTGAACAGCAAGGGCGGCTTCCTGGCCTCCCTGGACGGCCTGAGCCAGATCAGCGACCCCGCCGTTTCCACCTCCCCCGGCGTGTTCAATTCCTTCTTCGGCCCGGATCCTCTGAACCTGCTGGGCGTGGTCATCCTGACCTCCTTAGGCACCTGGGGCCTGCCCCAAATGGTGCAGAAGTTCTACGCCATCAAGAGTGAAGGTTCCATCAACAAGGGCATGATCATTTCCACTGTGTTCGCTTTCGTGGTTGCGGGCGGCTGCTACTTCCTGGGCGGCTTCGGCCGGCTGTTCTCCGACGCGGTGGGTGTCACCGAAGCGGGAACACCCGTTGGCGGCTTTGACGCCGTGGTGCCCGCCATGCTCAGCGGCTTGCCGGATATCCTGATCGCCGTGGTGGTGATCCTGGTGCTCTCCGCTTCCATGAGCACCCTTTCCTCCCTGGTTCTGGCGTCTTCTTCCACTTTGACCTTGGACTTCCTCAAAGACAACATCGTCAAGGACATGGACGAAAAGAAGCAGGTGAAGGTCATGCGGGGTCTGATCGTGGCTTTCATCGCCATTTCCGTGGTCATCGCCATCATCCAGTACAAGTCCAACGTCACCTTCATCGCCCAGCTCATGGGCGTTTCCTGGGGCGCGCTGGCGGGCGCGTTCCTGGCCCCCTTCCTCTACGGCCTCTACTGGAAGCGCACCACCAAGATCGCCTGCTGGGTCAGCTTCGTGTTCTCTACCGTGGTGATGCTGGCGAATATGTTTGTCCGTTCCTCCTTCCCGGCGCTGCTCCAGTCCCCCATCAACGCGGGCGCGTTCTGCATGCTGGCCGGATTGGTCATCGTGCCCCTGGTCAGTTTCATCACCCCCGCCCCGGACAAGGCCCTGGTGGACGACGCCTTCTCCTGCTATGAGCAGAAGGTGCTGGTGCGGCAAAGCGAAGCCCTGGCCGACCCGGAGTAACTGCCGCCATCCATTCAATACAGGCATACTGATTTCTCTCATACGCTTCGGAGCGTTCAAAGGATCCGAAGCGTATGAGTCTTTCGTTTCATCAGATTCTTTTCTCCCATCCTCTCATTTGGGCCTGGGCAGAAAAGGCAAAATGTGGTATACTTTGGTTGTTCATTCCACCGTGCATTATCACCGGATGAGGAGCGATCAGTTTGAGGAACATTGAAAAGGGGCTTGTCTACACCAACGACCGGTGCATCGGCTGCAACAAGTGCATCCGCGCGTGCAGCTGCATCGGGGCCTGCGTATCGACGGAACCGGACGAAAACGGGAATTCGAGGATCATGGTTGACGGCAGCCTTTGCGTGGCCTGCGGCGCCTGTTTTGATATCTGCGAGCATAACGCCCGCGATTTTATTGACGATACCGAACGTTTCCTGGCCGATCTGCAAAAGGGCGAAAAAATCTCCCTGCTGGTCGCTCCCGCGTTTCCCGCCAATTATCCGGATACCTGCGCAAAGGTTTTAGGCAAACTGAAAGCGCTGGGCGTGAACCGCATTATCAGCGTTTCCTTCGGCGCGGACATCACCACCTGGGGATATATCAATTATATCCAGAAGCACAATTTTACCGGCGGCATTTCCCAGCCCTGCCCGGCGGTGGTGGGATATATCGAGCGGTATTTGCCGGAGCTGCTTCCCAGGCTGTTCCCCGTTCAGAGCCCGCTGATGTGCGCGGCCATTTACGCCAAAAAAGAACTGGGCATTACGGACAAGCTGGCGTTCATCAGCCCGTGCATCGCCAAAAAGCTGGAGATCGACGACCCCAACAATCACGGGTACGTCAGCTATAACGTGACCTTCAAGCACCTGATGGATTATGCCGAAAAAAACGATTTGTACGGTGAGCCCTACAAGGATGAAATGGCGTACGGCTTGGGTTCCATCTATCCCATGCCGGGGGGGCTCAAGGAAAACGTGCTGTGGCTCCTGGGCCGCGACGCGTTCATCCGTCAGGTGGAAGGCGAAAAAAGGCTGTTCCATTACCTGGAAAAGAACAAGGAACTGCTGCGCGGCCAAAAGACGCCGTTCCTGTTTGTGGACGCGCTCAACTGTGAAAAGGGCTGCATCTGCGGCACGGGCACCGATATGGCCCTGGCCGCGACCGATGATTCCCTGTATCACCTTCACAACATCAAGGAAGCCGTGGAAAAGGATACTGCCGGCAGCGCCTGGTCCAAGGACGCCGCGCCGGAAGACAGGCTGGCCTGCCTCAACAGACAGTTTGAACACCTGAACCTGGAAGATTATCTGCGCTCCTATACGGACCGGTCGGCGCAATGCTCCCTGCGCGTCCCCGATCCCGAAGAGCTGGAAGCCATCTTCCTTGAAATGAACAAGACCGACGAAGCCTCCCGGCACATCAACTGCTCCTGCTGCGGCTATGACACCTGTACGGAAATGGCGACAGCGATCCACAACGGCTTCAATCACAAGGAAAACTGCATCCATTATTTAAAGGATATGTATGTGAAGAAAGCCGCCGAAACCGATATCATGACCGGGCTTCCCAACGCGGCCGGGTTCAGGACCTTCGTCAACAGAATGTGGGCCGCGGGAAAGCTCACGTCCTATAACGCGTTCTATCTGAACGTGAAGAGCTTCGGGCTGATCAATAAAAAGTACGGAAAACAGGAGGCGGACCATATCATCATCCGCTTCGCGGAGCTTCTATTGTCGTTCATAGACGATGACGAATGTGCGGGCCGCCTGTCCGGAGATATTTTCATCCTCATGGTGCACAAAGAAAAGACCGACACCGTGCTGAAGCTGACCTCAGGCGTCGATATCCCCGCCTCCCTGAACGGCCGGGAAGAAATGGCGACGCTACAGGCCATCGCGGGCTGCCTGGATATTGACGACGACGAAATGGACAGCGAGGGGATCATTGGACGGTGCTCCACGGCGCTGAACGTGGCAAGATACGACAAGCACGCGCCCTATTTGTTCTCAACGCCTGAAATGCACAAGAGGGCCATCCGTCAAAAGCAGATCCTTTCCGTGTTCGCCGAGGCTTTGGAAAAGGGAGAGTTCCAGCCCTACTATCAGCCCAAGGTCAACACAAAGAACAGGACCCTGGCCGGCGCGGAAGCCCTGGTGCGCTGGATCAGAGACGGAAAGACCATCACCCCCGGCGAATTCATCCCCGTGCTTGAAACCGGCGACAGCATTTGCATGCTGGATTTCTATATTTTCGAGCAGGTATGCAAGGATATCCGCAGGTGGCTGGACGAAGGCATTGAACCGGTGCGCGTATCGACGAATTTCTCCCGCAAAAATTTGGCAGATCCCGGTTTTTCCGAAAAGATCAGGAAGATCCTGACCGCTTATAACATTCCGAAGGAACTGATCGAGGTGGAAATCACCGAGACCATGAGCGAGGAAGATAACGAAAGGCTCAGAAGGTTCATCAGCGATATGCACGCTTCGTCCATCGCCATGGCCATCGACGACTTCGGAACCGGCTATTCCTCCCTGAATATCCTGCGGGATTTCTCCGCCGACGTGCTCAAGCTGGATAAATCGTTCATCGACGGCCACACGGGCACAGAGCGCGACAGCGTGGTGGTATCCAACGTAGCCAAAATGGCAAACGAGCTGAACATGAGCGTGATCACCGAGGGCGTTGAGAACTGGGAACAGGTAAACTTCCTGAAAAGCGTCAATATCGATATGGTGCAGGGCTTCCTGTTCGATAAACCGCTCCCGAAGGAAGATTTTGAACGGCGGCTGAGAAATAAAACGTATGACTGATTGAGGCATGAAAATAAAATGAACGACCGACTGAAGATCAGAGACACCCTGCGGCATGTGGGCGCCAAATCCATTGCCGCGGCGATTATTGTGATTCTGATCGCCAATATCACCGCCGCCTTTTTATCCATCGGCTTTTTGAAAGGCTGGATAAAACGGTCGTGCCGGAATTGCGCGGAAGCAAAATTTCTGTCAGCGCGGGCGTCGCGCTGCACGCGGGTGAAAACGCGTCCTCCTTTGACGCACTCTACGCCAAGGCGGACAGCGCCATGTATTCCAGCAAAAAGACAGCTGGCAACAGTATGACCTTCAGCGGCTGACCGAAAGGAGACGCGCATGCAGTACAAAACGTTGACTCTCGTGATCCTGTCCGTTGTGTTCCTGTATCATATGCTGCTTCGGCTGATCG
Organism: Clostridia bacterium; assembly: GCA_017448975.1. Classification (GTDB taxonomy): domain Bacteria; phylum Bacillota; class Clostridia; order Christensenellales; family Aristaeellaceae; genus RUG563. The sequence continues at coordinate 50,574 of JAFSKN010000027.1, read as the reverse complement.
AATACCGGTCGGCCAAAAACCCCATTCCTCTGAACGTGCTGGACGTATACGACTTGGACACCTACAAAAAGTGGCGGGCCTATCATGGGGAAAAGTGCCGTTTGGGAGCGTTCAGTGACCTGGCGGGATTCGCCGTGGATCTGGTGCTGATCCTGCCCAACCTCTACGCGGCTTTTGCCCGGCTGTTCCCCGATACGGCCTTTTTGCAGATGCTGGCCGTGATCCTGCTCTCCGCGGTGGGCGCGGTGTTCGACCTGCCTTTTGAATACTATGACACCATGGGCATCGAGGAGAAGTACGGCTTCAACCGTTCCACGAAGAAAACCTTCTGGCTGGACCAGTTAAAGGACCTGCTGATCAGCCTGGCGCTGATGACGGCGGTGGGTTCCCTGCTGCTGGGGGCGCACCAATGGCTCGGCGATTGGCTGATCGTTGTTTTCGCCGGGGCCATGACGCTGCTTACCCTGGGTATTTCCTTTCTCTATCCCTTCCTCAGCAGAATCTTTAACAAGTTCACGCCCTTGGAGGATGGCGAGCTGAAAGAAAAGCTGACCGGCCTGCTGGAAAAGCACGGCTTCAAGGTGCGGGCCATCCAGGTGATGGACGCTTCCCGGCGCTCCACCAAGTCCAACGCCTATTTTACCGGCTTTGGCAAAATGAAAACCATCGTGCTGTACGACAACATGGTGCAAGCCATGACAACCGACGAAATCTGCGCGGTGTTCGCCCATGAAATGGGCCACGGCCTGCATAAGGACACGCTGAAAAACCAGCTTCTGTCCTTCGTGCAGATGCTTGTGCTGGGCGTGCTGGCCTGGCTGACCCTGCGCACGCCGGACATCTTCGCCGCCTTCGGTTTTCCGGGGGTGAATTACGGCTTTGCCCTGTTCCTGATCATGAGCGTGGAATTTGCCCTGATCGCTCCGCTGTTCGGCCTGCTGGTGAACTGGCTTTCCCGCCGGGCGGAATACCGGGCGGACGCCCAGGCCGTGGCGGAGGGCTACGGCGAGGCGCTGATCTCGGCCCTGAAAAAGCTGACCCGGGAGAACTTCGGGGAACTGGCCCCCTCGCCCCTGCTGGTGAAGCTGGAATATTCCCATCCCACATTGAGCCAGCGCATCACTGCCATTGAGAAATTAGGAGGTAAAGCAGAATGACCATGATCGGTATACAGACCGGCTCCCTGTGCACGCTTTTCGGCGTGGACAGCGCGTACCGAATGATCAAGGAAGCGGGTTTTGAGGCGGTGGACGCGAACCTGGACGCGCTGCTGCGTTACCAGGATGTTGTAAATAAGCGCCGCCCGGCGGTCTTCGAGGCGGAAGGAGAAGAAAGCCTGCAATACTTCCAGCCCTATAAGGACGCGGCGGAAAAATACGGCATTTGCACGTATCAGGCTCACGCCCTGTTTCCCACTTATCTTTCCGGGGAGGACGAATACAACGAATTTCTGATGGGGGCCCTGGAAAAGACCATCGCGGGCTGCGGGTACATCGGCTGTTCCCGGCTGGTGATCCATCCCTTTTTCAACGGGTACGACAAGGCCATGACCCGGTCGGAAGAATGGGCGCTGAATATGGATCGCTACGCCCGGCTGATCCCCACCGCGAAAAAATACGGGGTGCGCATACTGCTGGAAAACATGTTCAGCCACTATGGGGGCAAAATCTACGCCGCCTGCTGCTCGGACTTTGAAACGGCCTGCCGGTATGTGGACGAACTGAACAAGCTGGCGGGGGAAGACCTGTTCGGCTTCTGTTTGGACACAGGCCATACCCTGCTGGTGAGCAAGAACATCCGGGATGTGATGGCCCTGCTGGGCAGCCGCATCCAGGCCTTCCACATTCACGACAACAACGGCGTAAACGACCAGCACCTGGCTCCCTACATGGGCATCCTCGACTGGGACCGCTTCATGGAGGGCCTCAAGCTTTTGAACTACCGGGGCGCCCTGTGCTTTGAAACCGACGGGGCTGTGTGGGCTTTTCACAAGGAGCTGCTTCCGGACGAGCTGCGGCTGATCTGCCGGACGGGAAGATTATTCGCGCAGAAGGCGGGACTGGAGGAATGACCGTGGATTACGCGCTTTTGAACGAGCAAATGGAATCCCTTGCCCAGGCGGAGGGCTGGTATGTGGCCCTGTTCGCCAACGCTTCGGCCCTGCTGTGGGCGTCGCTGACCGACATCAACTGGGCCGGATTTTATGTCGTGGACGGCTCCGACCTGGTGCTGGGGCCCTTCCACGGAAAGGTTGCCTGCATCCGCATCCCCCGGGAAAAGGGCGTATGCGGCGCGGCCCTGCGGGAAGACCGCACCATGCTGGTGCCGGACGTGCACGCCTTTCCCGGCCATATCGCCTGCGACAGCGCTTCCCGCTCTGAAATCGTGATTCCCCTGCGGGACGGGCGGGGCCGTGTTGCCGCCGTGCTGGACATCGACAGCCCCATGCTCGACCGTTTTTCCGAGCAGGACCGGCAGGGGCTGGAAGCTTTCGCCCATATCATCGAAAAAGCCATGAAAGGACTGTCTCCCATGGAAAAGACCATTTATTTGGCGGGCGGCTGCTTCTGGGGCTGCCAGAAATATTTTGACCTCATGGACGGCGTGATGGAAACGGAGGTGGGCTATGCCAATGGCGACGCCGCCAATCCCTCCTACGAGCAGGTGAAGCACGGCGCGGGCCACGCGGAAACCGTGCGGGTGGTCTACGACCCCGCCCGGCTGCCCCTGCGGGAGCTGCTGGAACGCTATTTCCAGGTGATCGACCCCACCGCCGTGAACCATCAGGGGGAAGATTTCGGCATCCAGTACCGCACCGGCATTTACTATACCGACCCCGCCGACGCTCCCACCGTCGCCGCCGCCCTGCGCGACCTTGCCCGCCGCTATGACAAGCCCTTGGCAGTGGAAAACCAGCCCCTGCAAAACTTCTATTCCGCCGAGGAATACCACCAGAAGTATTTGGAAAAGCACCCGGACGGCTACTGTCACATTCATTTTGACTGATTCTGTTCTCGGTTGACAAACGCATCCGGACAAAATATAATGATTCTGCAAGGTTTTGGTTCGTTTCCGTCTTTTTTGACATACAAAAAAGCAGCCCGCGCAGCGAGGGAGGTTCGTCCATGAAGCATCATAAAAAGCCCCTGAACCGCAGCATCAGCGTGGGCTGCGTCCTGTTTATCATCGCCCTGTGCGTGCTGCTGAGCGTCGCCAATCTGACGATGTATAAAAACTACGTCTATGTGGATTACCGCAATTATATCGACGCTATCCTGAACTATACCCTGTCCGAAATCAATGGGGATGATCTGAAAACCTGCGTCGAAACGGGCGAGGAAAGCGAGCAATATAAGAAAACGCTGCTTTTCATGGATCATATGATGGATCATTTCGATGATATCCATTATTTCTATGCCGTCCTGCCCCTGAATACCGAAGAGACGGGCAACACCATGAGCGTGCTTTCGGCGGAACGGTACCACGACCGGTATATCGACACGGAAGGAAATCTGTATTTGGGCTGGATCTCGGACGACGAATTCGACGCGGCCACCGCCGCCCAGTTTTTTGAGATCATGAAGGGCGAGGGCATCGTTTACTTTGAGGAAGCCACGGAATGGGGCGTTGACTATACCGGCGCCGTGCCCATCCGGGATTCCAAGGGAAACAGCGTGGCCGTGCTGGCGGTGGACATCGATATTTCCTTTATCAACGGCATGGTTTGGCAGTACGCCGCCGTGAATATCCTGGTGATCCTGCTGGCGGGCGCGGTATTTATCGCCATTTTCCTGTTCTGGTCCCGCAGAAACATCACCCAGCCCATCCTGCGGCTGGAACAGAGCGCCGTGGGCTTTGCGGACCGCAGCCACGGCCAGCGGGACGTGAGCGCCCTGAGCTTTGACGCGCCCTCCATGAAAACGGATAACGAGATCAGATCCCTTTCCGACGCGGTGGTGAAAATGACCGAGGACATGCGCGATTATGTGACCGACATCATCAGCGCCGAGAAAAAAGCCGCCAACATGCAGGAATTAGCCAACCGGGACGCGCTCACCGGCATCCGCAACAAAACGGCCTACGACAACGATATGAAGCGCATAGCGGTCAAGCTGAAGGACGGGGACACCAAGGTGGGCCTGGCCATCGTTGACCTGAATTTCCTGAAAATCATCAACGACACCCACGGCCACGATATGGGCAATATCGCCATCAGGAAGCTGAGCCGAATGGTGTGCATGATCTTCGATCATTCCCCCGTGTTCCGCATCGGCGGCGACGAATTCGCCGTGATCCTGCGGGGCACCGATTACGATCATTACGATGAACTGGCGGCCCGCTTCAACGCGGAAATCGAAGCCCTGGCTCATGACGGTTCCCTGCCGCCCTGGGAAAAGGTGTCGGCGGCCATCGGCGCGGCGTTCTATGACCCGGAATTGGACGACGGCATCGACAGCCTCTTTCAGCGCGCGGATCATGTGATGTACGGCCGCAAGAAGGAAATGAAGGCAAACCGAAAAGATTGACGTACCGCAAAAACGCCCGCCAGCCCATGTTGATCGGCTGGCGGACGTTTTTTGCGTTGGATGATTTTTTATTTCAGGGCGTAAGCGCCGTTTCCCAAGCTGCGGATCTCGGTTTCATAAAAGGCCCGCATGCCGTTTATCATATAAGCCACATCTTTGGTTCCGGCGGTTTCATAGCTGCTGTGCATAGCCAGTTGGGCCAGGCCGATATCCAGGGTGTTGACGGATACGTGGCGGCCGGAAATATTGCCCAGGGTGCCGCCGCCCGCTAAATCGGACCGGTTGGCGTAATGCTGCACCGGCACCCCGGCCTTTTCGCAGATATGATGGAACACCGCTTCGCTGACCCCATCGGTGGTATACTTCTGGTTGGCGTTGAATTTGATCACGATGCCCTTGTTCATTTCCGTCATGTTCAGGGGATCGGAATACTCCGGATGATTGGGGTGCATGGCGTGGGCGTTGTCGGCGGACAGCATGAAGCTGCCCGCGAGCAGGGTATAATAATCCTCCTCGGAACGGCCTAAAGCCAGCACGACGCGGCGCAGCACGTCGGATAGGAAGGTGGAATCCGCGCCCTGCTTGGTGGTGCTGCCCACTTCTTCGTTATCGAACACACAGCACACGTTGGCGTGATTGCCGGGCCCGGCCGCTTTCAGGGCTTCCACGGAGGCGAAGGCACATTCCAGATCGTCCAGCCGGGGGGCGGAAACGAATTCTTCCTTCACGCCCCACACCCTGCCCTCCATCCGGTTATACAGGAACAGGTCGGCTCCCAATAAATCCTTTTCTTCTATGGCCGCCGCTTTCGCGATTTCCGCCCGGAAGGTGTTCTTTGCGTCTCCCGTTCCCCACAGGGGATAAGTGTCCACCGCCGGATTGAACTTGTAGCCGTCGTTCACCTGCCGGTTCATGTGGATGGCCACGTTGGGGATCACGCACATGTCCCGGTCCAGGTTCACCAGCACGGAAGCGACGCCCGTTTCTGTGCGCACCAGGGCGCGGCCCGCCACGGACAAAGGCCGGTCAAACCAGCTGGACATGATCATGCCGCCGTAGCGTTCCGTGTCCAATTGCACATACTTGTCCCTCACCGCCACTTCGGCGTTTTCCTTGATCTTGAAAGTGGGGGAATCGGCGTGGCTGGCGACGATCTGGAAGCCGGAGCAATCCCCTTCCGGCAGGGTGAAGGCGATGACGCTGCTGCCGTTGCGGATCACGATGTATTTGCCGCCCGGCGCAAGGCTCCATTTTTCCCCTTCGTTCAGCAGGGTATAATCATTGAATTCCCGCCGGATGGTATCAACGGCGTGATAGCAGGTGGGGCTTTGGCCGATGAACCCGATCAGCTTCTGTACATAGTTTTCTTCCATAGTGATCCTCCTCATGTATCGATCCGCGTGAGCTTTTTCAGCGCCCGGTTCCGGTAGGTCACGTCCTCCCGGAGTTCAAAGCCCTGGCTTTCCCAGAAAGCGTTTCCGGCTTCGTTGCGCTTGAACACCAGCAGCGCCGCTTTGGCAATACCCGCCCTGGAATCATCCACGTCGTTGAGGCCCATATTCTTACAGGACATCCACAGGGCGTATACCCCGTCGTAATCCGTTTTCGCCATGCTTCTGATGGTCATGCCGCAGTCCCTCCCGCGTTTTCTGAAAGCATCATACCATATTTTTCTTTTCTTTTCCATAATGCCGTGGAAAAAAACAGCGCGGGCGTCCGGCTTGACTGTCGGATGCCCGCGTCCTGTTTTCGGAAAGATTATTGGAAATCGGTGCGGATCACATATACGGTCACGGCCTGCATGCCTTCGGGCCGCAGATCGTAACCCCCGTTCTGGGCCTGATCCCGGGTCTGCTCATACAGCTCCAGGATATAAAGCCCATCGCGCTGTACATAAGGAAGGGCCAGGGAAGCCAGCTGCTTTTCCGTGGTCTGCACCGTGGATTTCACCTTGGCGGTGCCGTTCTTTTGCAGCTTTTCCGCGTCCTTTTGAAACGCCGCCGCGTCATCCTTGAGGGCGGTGAGGCTGGCGTTCAGGGTATCCGCGCTCTGAACCACCTGGGCAGCGCCCTCGGTATAGGCTTTCAGGCTGTTCACAAACTGCACGGTCTGCTCCAATTGAACTTTCAGGGCGGCGATCTTTGCGGCAGCCTCCGCCTCCTGGCCTTTTTCGGCGGACGCGGCGTCCAGCGCCTGGGCGTAGTTTTCCGCCGTCAACTCCGGCACGGTGACGCCGAAAGCGGCCAACTGGGCCTGGGCGGACTGGAAATCGGCGGAAAGCAAAGCGCCGGCCTGGGCGTTCAGGGCGTCGCCGCCGGTCTGCAAGCCGTTCAGCGCCGTATGCAGCGTTTCGGCCTCGGTCTGGGCTTCCCCGGCGCGGTTTGCCAATTCCTCCGCGCCGCCTTTGAGGGTCTGGGCGCTTTCGTCCAGCTTGACCACGGTATGGTTAAAATCGTTCACCTGGCCCAGCACGATGTTGGTTTTCATGTTTTGCAGGCCCGGCTGCATGGGCAGGTCTTCCCCGTTTTTCAGGGCGGTGAGCAGAGATTCCGCCAGGGTCAGGGCGTCCCGCAGATTGAGGGGCAGCCTTTCGTCGATTTCCCTGGCGGCCAGACGGATGGGATCGGCGGAAATCAGGGTCATCATCCAGCTTAGGTCGGCGTGATCCGCATGGAAGGAAACGGTGAAGTGATCCGGCAGGCCCAGATCGGCATGCACCCCCGGCGCGGCGTATCCCACCAGCACCCGCTGGCCCGCTTCGGACAGGATCATGGCGTTCTCCGCCTGAATGTCCGTCATACCGGCATCGTCCAGGGGCAGCAGGGTAACGGCCAGGGCGGGCAGCGGGCTGCTGGACTGATAAGCAACAGTGAGCGCCGCTTCGCCGGTCCTGTTCTTCAGTTCCTCGGCGGTGATCGCTTCCCCGTCCAGGGTCAGGGAAATGATCGGCAGAATGGCCGGGGCCTGATCGGACGTGCCCTGGTAAACGATGTCGTTCCCATTGGCCTGCCAGATCAGAGCGTCCCCGTCCCGGGCGAAGGCTTCGCCACCGCTCATGTTTTCAATGCCTGTCAGCATGGAAGCGTCGGCGATTTCCTCCAGCCCGTCCCTGTTTTCCAGGCGGATGCTGTCGGTCAGGCTCCGAATCTCCCCGTCGGGGCCGGTCACGATATAGACCCGTTCATGCTTGATGTTTTCTCCCAAGGCGGACGCGCAGCTCAGGGCCAGAATGGCCGCCAGCAGCGCGGCAAGCAGCTTTTTCATAGTAATCCTTCTTTCTCAATCATTTATGTCAGAGTTGAGAGTTAAGAGTTGAGAGTTGAGATGATATAGTGTTTATCACAAGAGCATTCTATTTGACTGACCATATAAATCTCCACTCTCAACTCTCAACTCTATCATAGAGCGCCCTCTCATTGCATCTGCCAAACAGTTACCTTGCGGCTTTCATATCAAAGGTAGTCCTCACAATCAGTTTATCCAGCAGCAGCAGTACGGCGGGCAGCAGCAGCAACACCACCGCCACCGAGATCAGCGCGCCCCGGGCGATCAGGCGGCACATGGTGGAAATGATCGCCACGTTGGAATACAGGCCCACGCCGTAAGTGGCGGCGAAGAACCCGATGCCGCTGACCAGCACGCTTTGAGCCGAGGACGCGGTGGCCTGGTTCACGGCCGACCCTTTGTTCATGCCGTTCAGACGGTTCTGCTTGTAGCGGGTGGTGAGCAGGATGGCGTAGTCCACCGTCGCGCCCAGCTGAATGGTGGAAATCAGGATGGGCCCCACGAAGGGCAGTTCCTCATGCAGATAACAGGGCACGCACAGGTTGGCGGCAATGGCCAGTTCGATGATCGCCACCAGCAGCACCGGCAGGGTCAGGGATTTCTGCACCAGCAGGATGATCAGGAAAATGGCGGCGATGGAAATCAGGCTGACCACCGTGAAATCATGGTCGGTGCAGGCGATCAGGTCCTTGGTGCAGGGCGCTTCGCCGATGAGCATCCCTCCCTGATCGTACTTCTTTAAAATCCCATTCAATTCGTCGATCTGGACGTTTACCTCGTCGGTAGAGATCACGTAGGCGGAATTGATCAGCATGAGCTGATACCGGTCGCTTTTGATGATAGAAAGCACGTCCTTGGGCACGATGGATTCCGGGATGCCCGCCCCTAACAGGCTGTCGATGCCGATCACGGCCTTCACCCCGTCCACTTGCTCCATTTCCTTCGTCATGGCCCGCACGTCCTTTTGGGATACATCGGCGTCCACCAACAGCAGGTGGGTGGTCGCCATATCGAAGGTCTCGGCCAGTTTTTTATTGGCGATGATGGAGGGGAGCTCCTGGGGCATGACCTTGCTCATATCGTAATACACGGGGGCGTTCATGTAGCCGTAAAAGGCCGGAACGATCATCAGGGCCAGAATCACACACAGCGCTTTATAGTGCTTGCTGACGAAGCTGCCTAAGAAATGCAGGTTGGGCAGCAGGGGTTTGTGGCTGGTTTTCCCGATGGCTCCGTCCAGGGCGCGGATCACGCAGGGCAGCAGCACCACCGTGCCCAGCACGCCCAAAATGACGCCCTTGCTCATGACCACGCCCAGATCCCGGCCCAAAGTGAAGCTCATGAAGCAGATGGAGATAAAGCCCGCCACCGTGGTCAGGCTGGAGCCTAAGATGGAGGTAAAAGTCAGGTGGATGGCGCTGGCCATGGCTTCGTCCCGATCCTCCGTCAGGGCTTTCTGTTCCTTATAGCTGTGCCACAGGAAAATGGAATAATCCAGGGTGACGCCCAATTGCAGCACGGCGGCCACGGCCTTGGTGATGTAGCTGATTTCCCCGAAGAAGTAATTGGTGCCCATGTTGTACAGGATGGAAACGCCGATGCAGCACAGGAAAATCAGCGGCAGCAGGAAAGAATCCATGGTGAGCGTCAGCACCAGGGCGCACAGCGCCACGGCGATGCCCACATAGATGGCTTCCTGATCCTCCACCAATTGCTTGGTATCCGTCACCACGGCGGACAAGCCGGACACGAAGCACCCTTCTCCCGCCACGGTCCGCACCCGCCGGATGGCCTCCATGGTTTCCTCGGCGGAGGAACCCGAATCAAAAAACACGGCGGACAGCATGCAGCCGCCCCGCTGGAACAGCTCCCGGTAGTTGGTGGGAATGATGTCCAGCGGCAGCGCGCCCTTGGTGATGGAGGCGTAGCCGATCACGGATTCCACGTGGGGGATTTCCCGGATGGCGTTTTCCATTTTCTCCTGCGCTTTGAGGGGCATGCCCTCCGTGATCAGCAGGGAGAAAGCGCCCTTCCCGAAATCCTGCAGCAGAATTTCCTGCCCCTGCACCGTTTCCAGCTCCTGGGGCAGATAATAAAGCAGATCGTATTTGGTCTTGGTTGCGGCCATGCCCAGTACCGAGGGGATCATGAGCACGAGGCAAATCACGATCACCAGCGCGCGGTGCCGCACCAACCATCTGGCAAAGCCTTTCACTTTGTTCTCCTCCCTGAAAGTTATCAAACATTGTGTTGACTTTCTCAACGTTGAGTATTATAATATATCGCGCGGTGGAAATCAATAGGTAAATTGCTTATTGATCGTCCGTTAAGCGGCAATTGGCGGGGCGTACGGCTGATATCCGACATTTACGCCGCGCATTGTTGAGAAAGAAGGCAAAATATGGAGCAGGAAAAAAGGGAAGACAGGCGCGTGCGCCGCACCAAAAAGCTGCTGACCCAGGCCCTCACCCAGCTTTTGCAGGAAAAGCAGGCCAAGGAAATCACGGTGAAGGAACTGACCGAGCTGGCGGACATGAACCGGGGCACCTTTTACCTATACTATAAAGATATTTTCGATATGCTGGAAAAAATCGAGGACAGCTTATTTGAAGCCCTGGACGCCATTGTGGACCGGCACGAGGAAGAAGCCCTGACCGCCCAGACCAAGCCCATGCTGCTGGATCTGTTCACCTTCGTTCAGGAAAACCAGGAAATGTGCCGGGTGCTGCTCAGCGCCAACGGCGATATGAATTTCCTGCACCGGCTGAACGAGGTGGTGCGGGAAAAATGCCGCAGCGTCTGGCTGGCCCTGCGCAAAGGCCAGGATGAGGACGCCTTTGATTATCATTACAGCTTTGTGGTCTTCGGCTGCGCCGGGCTGATCCGCGCCTGGGTGAACCGGGGCTGTCCCGAAACCGCGGCGGAAATGGCCGAATTGGCTGACCGCATGATCCAGCGGGGCAGCCTGACGGATATGGAAGCATATTGAGCAATACACCCCATGGGGCTGCGAGCGCATCGCAGCTCCTTTTTTTCAGAACGCTTGCAGGATCCGGCAAAATAGGATATGATATTTCCAAAGAATGATCCAAAATGAAAACTGTTAAAGGAGTGGGACCGCCATGCGGAAAACGTGGGATCGGAAACTCGACGCGCGGGTAGACGCGCTGCTGGATCAGATGACCCTGAAGGAAATGATCATGCAGACGGATCAGTATTTCAGCCATGATTTCACCCGGCGCAGCGAACTGGGGGACGTTACGAACGTGGATATGGAAAAGCTGGATCGGCTGCTGCGCGGCTTTAGCCCCGGCAGCATTCAAGCCCGTGGCATGACCCCGGAACAGATCAATGAAGTGCAGCGCTACGCCGTCGAGCATACCCGCCTGCATATCCCCATCCTGTTCAGCGAGGAAGCGCTTCACGGCCTGTGCCACCGGGCGGCCACCGCCTTTCCACAGCAAATCGGTTTAGCGGCTACCTTCCGCCCCGATTTGGGCCGCCGCATGGGCCGGGCCATCGGCACGGAAGCCCGGGCCATGGGCATCCACGAAACCTACAGCCCCGTGATGGATCTGATCCGCGATCCCCGCTACGGGCGCACCGAGGAATCCTACGGCGAGGATACCCACCTTTGCGCGGAATTTGCCCGGGAAGTGGTACGGGGCATGCAGGGGGATTCCCTGGATGCTCCCGACGCCATCGCGGCGGAGCCCAAGCATTACGCCGGGTACGGCGCGCCGGTGGGCGGGCTGAACTGCGCCCCCTGCGCCATGGGGCGGCACGAGGTGTTTTCCGACTGCCTGCCGGTGTTTGAAGCCGCCTTTGCGGATGGCGGAGCCACGGACGCCATGTGCTCCTACAATGCCATCGACGGCACGCCCGTGTCGGCGGACCACGAACTGCTCACCGAAGTACTGCGGGACCAGTGGGGCATGCCGGGCTTTGTGCGGTCCGACCTGACGGCGGTGGCCCGGCTGTACGATAATCATTACCTCGCGCCTACCCGCAAGGAAGCCATCGCCATGGGGCTGGAAGCGGGGGTGGATTTGCAGCTGTACGATTTCCCCCACGACGAATGGCAGAACGGCATCGAGGAACTGGTGCGGGAAGGGCGGCTGGATATAAATACCGTCCGCCGGGCCGCCGGACGGGTGCTGCGGGTGAAATTCCTGCTGGGGCTGTTTGAGCATCCATACGTGGATACGGAACGGCAGGCCCGCTTCGTCCATAACGAACAGCACGTTGACCTGGCCCGTGAAATCGCCCGGGAGAGCATGACCCTGCTGAAAAATGAAAGCCATTTGCTGCCCCTGTCCAAAAACATCGGAAAAATCGCCGTACTGGGCCCCTGCGCCGGGCACGCAGTGCTGGGCGATTACACCACGGAAGGCAAAACGGGCGTATCGGTGCTGGAGGCCATCCGCAAAACCGTTTCGCCCGAGACTCAGGTGCTTTACGATCCGGGCTGTAACATCTTAGGGGACGCTCTCCTTCCCTTCCCCGCCGCCTGGCTTACGGATGAAGAAGGAAAGCCGGGCCTGACCGGGCGCTATTACAAGGGAAACGCTTTCGATGGCACGCCCGTTATGACCCGGCGGGACGCCGCGATCCATTTCAACTGGATCATGGGCAAGCCCCACGGCGACCTGGAAGCCTACTGCTTCTGCGTTGCCTGGACGGGCAAGCTGCTTCCCGATGAAACCTTCCGGGGCTGGATCGGCTTCGGCGGGCAGGACAGCATGCGCCTGTACGTGGACGGGCAATTGATTTTGGACGTGTGGGGAGAAAAAAACGATGGGGACCGCACCGTTCCCTTCGCGTTTGAAGCGGGCCGCGCTTACGATCTGCGCGTTGAGTTTTTCAGCGACCATCGGGGCGCCCGGGTCCTGTTCGGCTATCAAAAGGAACGGGAGGACTTTTCCCGGGCCGTGGCATTGGCCCGGCAGGCGGACGTTTGTATTCTGTGCATGGGGGACAGCCCGGACACCTGCGGTGAAAACCTGGATCGGGTGAGCTTAGACCTGCCCGGCAGGCAGGAGGAATTTGTGCGTGCCGTGGCCGCGACGGGTACGCCCGCGGTGCTGGTGCTGCAGACGGGCCGCCCCGTTACCGCCGTTTGGGAGCAAAAGCATATCCCGGCCATCCTGGAAGCCTGGTTCCCCGGGGAGGAAGGGGGCTGGGCCGTGGCGGAAACCCTGTTTGGCGACCACAACCCTTCCGGCCATCTGCCCATTACGTTCCCACGCCACGTGGGGCAAATCCCCTGCCATTACAGCCGCCGCCCCGGCGGAGGAAAACGCTATGTGGAAATGGACTGGCTGCCCCTGTACCCCTTCGGCTACGGATTAAGCTATACGGAATTTGCTTATTCCGATCTTGCCCTGTCCGCGCAGGCCGTCGCTCCCGGCGAACCGGTGACGGCCTCCTTCACCGTGCGCAATACGGGAAAACGCCCTGGCGCGGCGGTGCCTCAGCTGTACCTGCGGGATCTGTTCGCCTCCACCGTCAAGCCGGAAATGACCCTGGCGGCCTTTGAAAAGGTGTTTTTGCAGCCGGGGGAGGAAAAGCGCGTTTCCCTGACCATTTCACCCAAGGCCATGCGCACCCTGGACCGCCACTTCCAATGGCATGTGGAGCCGGGCGATTTCCGGGTGTTCCTGGCGGAAAATGCGGAAAAGCCGCTCATGAGCCGGGATTTCCGGGTAGAGACAGCATAATATCCTTGCCTGACAAAGGCCGCGCCCGAAACGGACGCGGCCTTGCAATTGACAGAAGAAAGATTATTCAGCGGGCACCTCGAACACGGGGGCGAAGCCGCTTTCCACGATCAGGTCGTACACCTTCTGGGTGTAAACGACTTTTTCCAGGGCCTTGACGAAATCGGCATCGGCGTTTTCGGGCCGCACGGCGAAGATGTTCACATAGGCTTCGGCAGCCTGGGAGCCGGGCTGTTCAAAGTACACGGCGTCCTTGCCGGGGTTCAGGCCGTTCTGGGAGGCGTAGTTGCCGTTGATGACGGCGAAAGCGCCGCCTTCACGCAGACGGGGGGTCAGCTCGGCGTTCACATCCTGGAATTCCAGACCCAGGGGGTTATCGATATCGTACTTGGTCACGGTGCTTTCCAGGGTGGTGCCTTCGGGTAGACCCACCAGACCGGCATCCGCCAGCAGGATGAAAGCGCGGGTCATGTTCACGGGATCGTTGGGCACATAGATGATGTCGCCAGCCGTCAGTTCTTCCAGGCTGGTCTTCTGGCCGGGATAGATGCCCATGGGCTCAAAATGGGTGGGCACCACCATGACCAGCTGTTTGTCCGCATCCACAGACGCGTTGTACTGGTTCAGGTAGGGGATGTGCTGGAAGAAGTTGGCCAGGGTGTCGCCAGCGGCGGTGGAAGGATTCTCGGTGGTGTAGTCGTTGCAGGGCGCGCCCAGCTCCAGTTCATAGCCCAGCGCGGCCAGGTCGTCCCGGACCAGCTCAAGGATCTCATAGTGGGGGTTGGCGGTAGCGATAATGGGCAGGGTTTCCGCCACGGCGGACGCGGCGCCCAGCGCCAGGATCAGGGCCAGCAGGATGGCAAGAGTCTTTTTCATGGTAATATCCTCCTTATTATTCTATTCAAGCTTACGCTTAAATAACGCTTTTATCTGATGCGATGATCGTGCTTGCGGGACAGGGACGTGCCCAGCATGGTGATGATCTGCACCAGCACCACCAGCAAAATACTGGCGGCATACATGATATCGTACTGGCGGTAAGACAGGCCGTACACCACCGCCGTAGCGCCCAGGCCGCCGCCCGCGGCCACGCTGGCCATGGTGGTGTAGCCCAAGATGGTGGTCATACAGATGGCAAAGCCGTTGATGAGGGAGGGCTTGGCCTCCGGCAGCAGCACCTTATGAACGATCTGCCATGTGCTGCTGCCCATGGCCTTGGCGGCCTCGATCACGCCGCCGTCCACCTCCATCAGGCTCCCTTCCACCATGCGCGCCACATAGGGGAAGGCGGAAATGGTGAGGGGGAAGGAGATGGTGACGGTGCCGGTCATGCGGCCGGTGACCGCCAGGGTGGTATCCAGCAGCATCACCAAAAGGATAATGAACGGGATGGAGCGCAGGAAGTTCACGACGGTGCCCAGCACCATATTCAGCCGGGGCATGGGCTTGATGCCGTTTTTCCTGGTGACTACCAGCACCACCCCCAGCGCCAGGCCAATGATGTAGGACAGAATGGTGGAAAGCAGCATCATATAAACGGTTTCGCCGAAGGCGGGCCACAGGATCTTCCAGGAGCGCTGATAGATGAAGCCGAAAACGGTCTTATACAGGAAATCCCCCAGGCCGTTCCAGCCGTCCATGCACACCTTGTAGGGCACCTGCCAGAAAACGTGGGACCAGTTCATCCTTCCCCCACCTCCTTGACTGTCAGGCCCTGTTCTTTCAGATACGAAACCACCTGATTTTTCACCACGGGATCATCCGGCGATTCGATCAGCATCTGGCCGTAGGGCTTGCCGTTGATGGGCTTGATGTCGGCGGACAGGATGTTCACGTCCACCCCGCAGTTTTTCACCAGCCCGGCGATGATGGGCATCCCCTCCTGACCGCCCTCAAACACGATGCGCAGGGCGGGCACGTCGGAAACGGCGTCGTCCTCCTGTGCGGGCAGAATGCCGAACAGACGCTTGCCCGCCGCGCTGCGGGTGTGCACGAACACGTCGTCCACCGTGCCTTCCTCGGCGATGCGGCCCCCGTCCAAGATCGCCACCCGGTTGCAAATTTGCCGGATGACGGCCATTTCATGGGTAATGAGCACCACGGTGATGCCCATGTTCCTGTTGATGTCCTGGAGCAGGGCTAAGATGGACTGGGTGGTCATGGGGTCTAAGGCGCTGGTGGCCTCGTCGCACAGCAGCACTTCGGGGTCGCTGGCCAGGGCGCGGGCGATGGCGACGCGCTGGCGCTGGCCGCCGGACAACTGGATGGGATAGGCGTCGGCCTTGCTTTCCAGCTCCACCAGCTTCAGCAGTTCCTTCACCCGCACGTTGGCTTTCGC
Source organism: Clostridia bacterium (assembly GCA_017448975.1). Lineage (GTDB taxonomy): Bacteria > Bacillota > Clostridia > Christensenellales > Aristaeellaceae > RUG563. The sequence continues at coordinate 34,705 of JAFSKN010000027.1, read as the reverse complement.
CTTGGGCACCCCCGCCAAATCCAGGGGGTAGCGCACGTTCTGGGCAACGGTTTTCTGCATCAGCAGATTGAAGGACTGGAAGATCATGCTCACCTTGCGGCGCATGGCCATGAGCTGTTTGCCGTTCATGGTCAGGATATTCTGGCCGTCGATGAGGATTTCGCCGTCGGTGGGCGTGTCCAGCCGGTTCAGGCAGCGGATCAGGGTGCTTTTCCCCGCGCCGCTCATGCCGATGATGCCGTAAATGGAGCCGCGCGCAATGTTCAGGTCGATGCCGTCCAGGGCCACCACTTCGCCCCCCGGCACCTGGTACACCTTGCGCAGGCCCTTCACCTGAATCAGGGGCTTACAGGGGGCTTCCGCTTCTAAGATTTCCGGGATTTCCTGGGTATTCGCTTCGGACAAATGCATGCATTCCTTTCAGGTTTTCCGTCTATCTGGAAAAGCCCGCTCCGCGCAGCTGCGAAGCGGGCTCAACGAACGAAATCGGGCGTCAAGCGGCGCAAAGCAAACAGCGCGTGGGGCAGTGCCCGCGCGGGGACATTCGCATCATACACCGTTCCATGGGGCACACTCCTTTCCGGCTCCCGCCGCTGACTGGGTCTATTATAAGGGATGGGGGCTTTTTGTGTCAAGAGCTTGGAGCTGTACTATAATTGTATAACCGGTTATAGATTTTAACTATATAGAATTACACGGCCCCGCTGTTATAAGCCTTTTCGCATGACCGCCTGCCCGTTTTCCCTCGCCACCTCAACAAATCCTGCTTTTTGATAAAGGCGAACAGGGCCTTGATAATCAAAATCATTTCGTTTGTCAGAAAGTTTAGGATATCCTTCAACAGCCGCATATCCCTTTGCTTTTGCGTCGCTGCATACGGTGTCAATCAATGCGGAAGCGATGCCCAACCCCCGATATTGGGGCGCGATTTCAAAGCAAACAATGGAAACGGTTTTTCCGCAGGTATTCTTCCTGGCAAAATCCGGAACGAATCCAACATAGCTGTCCATATCCGCCGCGTTGCACCATCCAACGGGCAGGTTTCCGTCATAAGCCAAATAGCCTTGAATCCTGTTCCTGTTCAGCATGTCCACGGCGTATTTTCGCAGCGTAGCTTTTACGCCAAAGATTTGAAACGCTCCGACCATCTGTTTGATTTCTTCTTCGTCCTGATTGGGGGATGTGCAATAACACGGCCCGTTGGGATTATCATCCGTAAACGCGCGATGATCGAAAAAATCAAGATAATCCGCGTGCAATGCTGGGGTCAAAGGTTTGATGATGATTCTTTTCACAAAAACGTCCTCTCCCAACAGAAAGTAAAGAGACGATTCTCTATGTGTTGATAACCACACTTGCGGCAACGCATATCGAGCCGTCCCTCTCGCGTTCATTCTGTAATCTTCTCTACTTCCTGCAAAAACCCAGGCAGCACGTCAAACAGCACCGCGCAAATCAACGTCCAATTCGTGTTCTCATAATCATGCACCAGGCGGTGCCGCAGACCTGAAATTTTCGCCCAGGGAATATCCGCGTGGGCTTCTTTGAATTCGTCCGTCAGGTTATATGCATGTTCCCCGATATTGTACAGTGGCGTGGTGATCGTCCAGCGAAGCGGTTCCTGATTGAGAACGTCTTCCTTGGTGATCCCTTGGTCTGCCAGATAATCCAACAGCTTGCGGGTGGTGGTAACAATGCGATCAATCCGTTGCATATCCGTATATTTCATGCGGCAATCGGCACCCCTTCCCGGAGGATCGTGCGGTAAAAATCACTGTCCTGATTGATTTCGCACAGCTCGTAAACGTCAACAGCCTTGCCTGTCGCGCGATGCAGGTCTTCGGCCATACTGAATATGTTGGTTGGCTCAAAAGAATCCCCGCCAATGACCACCAAATCAATGTCCGACAGGGCGTCCGCTTCGTGCCGCGCATAGGAGCCAAACAGGATGGCACTTTCCGCATGGTACTTTTTCAAAAGGGAAGCAATGACAGCAATAAGTGCTTCCCTGGAATAGATTTCTTTCGCCATCGTGATCCCTCCTTGAAAAAGCTTTGCTAATCCTTTCTTATTCTATCATGAGGATCGTTTTTTTACAACGCCTTATTCACTCGGAAAAATCAGAAATGCTTGCAGCGGAGCACAAAATACTGTACAATGGATTCAGAAAGCCGGGAGGTGACGCCATTATGAGCGAAAGACAGCAAGCTGAAATATTGCTCAAAAACATTCCGGAACAGAATTTGCATATCGTGATTGCGCTCATGCGCGAGCTTACGGAATATGAGGATTATATCGAATGTGCTCTGGATGAGGCGGATTACCTGGCGGAGCATACCGCCGAACGCATGACCCATGAGGAAGTTTTCTCCGGTTTGCGGAGGTCTGTCCATGCAAGCATATAAATTGCGCTATCTTCCGCAGTATTATGAGGATATGAGACAGCACACAGATTATATTGCCAACCATCTCCAGAACCCACAGGCGGCAATTGATCTGATCGACGCAACGGAAGAAGCAATTCTCGAACGACAGCACAACGCGGAAGCATTTGAACAGTATCATTCCCGGAAAGACAGACGGTATCGATACTACCGCATCTATGTCAGGAACTTCAGTGCTTTCTACGTTATTATCCCTGAAAAGGATCATAAAGTCATGGAAGTACGCAGATTTCTTTTCGGAAAGAGCAACTGGAAACATTCCATCTAATCAAAATTGAAAGCAGTTCTATGTGCATTGCCGCAAGCGCGGATATCATCACATAGAACCATCTCATGTGTTTCCTATGGCATCCTGTGAATATGACCTTCATGCTCATACGTGTATTGAATAAACGCATCTGTTTCAGGATTGAAATACTCTTGTTTGAATATATCCAAGTATCTTGCCTTGTTTTTCACGATGAGAAGCAGTGGCTCATATATCCTTTGCTTAAACTTCAAAACAACGTAATCAAGGCTTGTCATTTTCGAGATTGTGGTAATAAAGTCCTTAACCATTAGCGGATAAAGCACTTGCAGCCCCTTGGGCGTCCTTATATAGTTACCCAAGGCAGTAATATCATCAATGAAGAATACAGTATATGCTCTCCTGTCTGGATAAAGATGAATTATATGAGCACGATATTCATCAATGTATTTCGCATGGCTTGTGAATGTCGATAATAGAGAGGAAGAATAATTCTCGAAACGCTTCCATGGGTTAGCCCGGGCCAGAGGCTGGGGCCTTAGAAGTGTCACTTTCCAGGCAAAATTCACCGCAATTGCTGTCAATTTGAAGAGGATTGCCGCAATTCTCGCTTCTATTTTGCGCGTTTCAGCCATTTTCTTGGAAAAAACACTCTCTATCCGTTTTTTTATCTGCCGCACACTTGATTTTTCCCATGCCGCTTGATTTTTTGACTACTTTTTCAGGGGTCTCGAACCGTCCCCTGCCTTCTCTAACAAGGCTCAAACTTCAAATCGCATTACTATTTTGTTTGCGTTGTTTTCAGTAAACGAATAGGTTGCGTTTGGTAACGGTTCCCTCATTCGCTCCAAAATGATGTTAGGAATAGAGCCTTCCCACGATTCAAAAGGGATTTCAGGAACATTTATTTGAAAAATGTCATTATTGGTGCCAATCACTTCAAATTCTTCATCTTCAAGATAGCCTTCCCACGCTAAATCATCAATACAACTCCTTCCACAATCGAAATTCGCATATACGCTTACTTTATCACCAATTCTTTGAACGACAACATTGCCGTGCCCTCTTGCCTCTATGAACATTATCGCATTAAAGAATCTCCGTAGATATGTTTCCATCCGTTCGCTAAAAACTGGTTTTATCCCGCTTTTGCTTTTTTCAATTCTTTCATAGTAGGCTTTTTTCTTGCTGGTAATTGCTTTTTGTTTTTGCCCATCTAAGGATTCCTCAAACTCTTGGGCTGGCATATTAGTCTTTTTCTTGTCTTTTTTATAAAAGATTGTAAAAAAGCCTATTCGATATAACCCAATAAAAATCAATCCTAAAACAAGTATGATTAATCCCGCATCTTCAGTCATAACCCTTTCCTCCTGAATGTTTTTATTTTCCGCCTCATGCGATATGATAACAAAAAGATAAATCCGCTATCATCTTCTTGTAACGCTCTGCCGCCTGCTTACTTTTCCCTTGTTGCCAAAGTGATCTTGCAGGTTTCATATAATCATTCAATATTTTCTGTGCAATTTGAATGGGGTTTTCATCGTTTTCGATTTCTTTCGCAAGCATAGGGCCAATTTTGCAGTAGCTTGTCAGCCAATCCATGTGATGGGGTACAACATACGCCTCTTTGACCGCGTCAAAAGCTTCAAACCATGGTTCTTTTGAAAGATGCAGAATTTCGCACACCTTCGTTACAACGGTTCGTCCATTGTAAACAAAGCCCTTGCATCCATACGTGTTCTGATTGGATTCTTCATAACGTCGGGAATAAGAACACCATCTCCGCCCATATCGATCCACATCACTTGATCCAACCCAAACCACACATTCTCCACAATAGTATGCCATTTCGTCTAACCTCCTATTTTTGTCGGCGATATTTCGTCTACGGTTTGACTTTATACAAAAGTTAGGTAACAATGACGTTTCAATATTTTTGGAAGATCGGGAATACTTCTGTGCAAACCATCTTCAAAATGAATTATAGATTATTTTGGATCAAATGTCAACTATCGTAGACATGCTTTTGTCTATCTTCATATACACTTCGCAAAGAGGTGTATGCGGATGGAATATGATTATCGAAAAATGGGCCAATTGATTCACAGGCTCCGAAAGGAAAAAGGGCTTTCACAGGAGGTGTTGAGTGGTCTTGCCAACATTGGCCGCACCCACTTATCCATGATTGAAACCGGCAGCAAAAACGCCAGCATCGAAACCCTGTGGCAGCTTGCCAACGCTATGAATATTTCTATGAGTACGCTGTTTTCTTATTACGAAACAGAATACAAAGACTGATGATCGGCAACGAAAAAATGCCGTTTCTGGCCCGGCGGCTGAAAGCCGCCTGACCGGATACAAAACATCCGGCGAATTTTGTTTTTCTCTGCGACAGGCGAAACTTGTCTGTAATACCCAGTTATGAAATGTCGCCGGGTGAGGGTCCAGGGGCATCATGCCCCTGGTCAGGAGTTTGGGGGCGGAGAGCCCCCAACGTCTCCCCCCTCACAATTGGAACAGCGTCACCTGGTTGGTTTCGGCCAGGTCTTTCAGGCAGCCGTGGTCGCGGAGCAGGTCGAGGACGGCGCTGGACACCTTGCCGCGGTTTTTCAGATCCTCCACAGAGATGAAGGGATCGCTGCGGGCGTCCACGATGCCCTGGGCAGCGGCTTCGCCCAGGCCGCCCAAGGCGGTGAAGGGCACGCGCAGGCCCTTTTCGCCTTCGGGGATGAAGCGCTTCACGTCGCTCTTGTACAGGTCGGCGGGCAGGAAATAGTAGCCCCGGGCCATCATTTCCAGCACCAACTCCATGGCGGTGATGGCATCCTTGTCCTTGGCGGTGGTTTTCTTTTCCTGGTCGGCCTGATAGGCTTCCTTGAGCTTCTGGCGAAGCTGTTCGATGGGCAGGATCATGGTGCAGGCGTCGAAGCCGTCGCCGCGAATGGTGAAGTAGGCGGCGTAGTATGCCTGGGGGTAATAGACCTTGTAGTAGGCCACGCGCAGGGCCATGGTCACATAGGCGGCGGCGTGGCCCTTGGGGAACATGTACTTGATTTTGCGGCAGCTTTCCTCGAACCAGGCGGGCACGTGGTGCTCGTGCATGGCGTCGGCCATCTCGGGCTTTAAGCCCTTGCCCTTGCGCACAAATTCCATGGTATCAAAGGCCATTTTGGCGGGGACGCCCTGCTGCATGAGCTGGTTCATGATGTCCTCGCGGGTGCAGAGGCATTGACTTAAGGGAACGATGCCTTTGTCGATCAGGTCCTTGGCGTTGCCCAGCCACACGTCGGTGCCGTGGGAGAGGCCGGAAATGCGGATCAGCTCCTGCATGGTGGAGGGGTGGGTATCCTCCAGCATCTGGCGCACGAAGGCGGTGCCGAACTCGGGGACACCGAAGGTGCCGGTGTTGCAGTTGATTTCCTCCTTGGTGACGCCGAGGGCCTTGGGGGAGGAAAAGAGGCTCATGACGCCCTTGTCGTCCAGGGGGATCTTGCGGAAGTTCACCCCGGTGAGCTCCTCTAACATATGCAGCATGGTGGGATCGTCGTGGCCTAAGATGTCCAGCTTCACCAGGATATCGTGCATGGAGCCGAAATCGTAGTGGGTGGTGACGGTTTCCGATTCGGTGTCGTCGGCCGGATGCTGGACGGCGGTGAATTGGCAGATGTCGTACTGCTTAGGCAGCACCACCATGCCCGCCGGGTGCTGGCCCGTGGTGCGCTTGACGCCCACGCAGCCTGCGGCCAGGCGCTCCTTTTCCGCGTCTGACACGGTGAGATTCCGTTCTTCCAAGTATTTCAATACATAGCCGTAAGCCGTTTTTTCCGCCAAAGTGCCGATGGTGCCCGCCCGGAACACGTATTCCGGGCCAAACAGTTCTTTTACATAGTTGTGGGCCGTGGGCTGGTATTCGCCGGAGAAGTTCAGGTCGATGTCCGGCACCTTGTCGCCCTTGAAGCCAAGGAACGCCTCGAAGGGGATGTCAAAGCCGTCCTTCACCAGGGGATTGCCGCAGACCGGGCATTTTTTGTCGGGCAGGTCCACGCCGATGGTGTACTGGGGCGGGATATCGAAATCAGCCTTGCGGCAGGTCTCGCAGCGGTAATGGGGGGGCAGGGAATTGATTTCCGTGATGCCGGTGAGGAAAGCCACGAAGGAGGAACCCACGCTGCCGCGGCTGCCCACCACGTAGCCGTCGGCCAAAGACTTTTTCACCAGTTTTTGCGCGATAGAATAGAGCGTGCAGTAGCCGTAGCCCACGATGGCGTTGAGCTCCTTGTCGATGCGCTTCTGCACGATGTCCGGCAGCTCGTCTCCGTAGAGCCGGTGGGCGGTGCCGTAGGTCAGGGATTTAATATCGTTTTCCGCTTCGGGCCAGAAGGGGGAGAAGGTGGTTTTGCCCTCGGGATGCTTGGGGAACAGGCCCACTTCCCCGATGCGGGAGGCGATGAGCTTGGGGTTTTTGACGACCACCTCGTAGGCTTTTTCCTTGCCCAAATAGGCGAATTCTTTCAGCATTTCGTCGGTGGTCTTGAAGTACAGGGGCGGCTGATGGTCGGCGTCGGAAAAGCCCTGGCCCGCCTGGATGATGGAACGGAAAACCGCGTCCTCCGGGTCCAGGAAATGCACGTCGCCAGTGGCGCACACCGGCAGGCCTAACTTTTCGCCCAAGCGCACGATGCGGCGGTTGTACTCCCTTAAATCCTCCTCGCTGGCCACCCGGCCATCCCGAATCAGGAATTCATTGTTGCCGATGGGCTGAATCTCTAAATAATCATAGAACCGGGCGATCTTGCCTAACTTTTCGTCCGTGGCCCCGTCCACCATGGCGGAAAACAGCTCCCCCGATTCGCAGGCGCTGCCCACAATCACGTCCTTCCGGTACTTTTGCAGCACGGCCCGCGGAATGTGGGGTTTGCGGCGGAAGTATTTCAGGTGGCTTTCCGAAATCATGTGGTTCAGGTTGGTCATGCCGTCCTGGCTGGCGGCCAGCAGCACGATGTGCCAGGAATTGCCCAGGGTGTAGCCGGTAGACACGTCGTTTAAATCCCGCAGCTTTTCCGCGCCCTTCTTTTTAGCGTCGTCGATCATGCGGGCTAAGCATTGGGCGGTGGCGGCGGCGTCGTTGACGGCCCGGTGGGCGTCCTTTAAGGATACGCCCAAACGCTTGCACACGCTGCCTAACTTGTGGGTTTTCAGCTCGGGGTACAGCTTCCGGGCCAGGGTGAGGGTGTCCAGATGGGGCACGTCATAGGTGAGATCCAGGCGCTTCAATTCGCTGTCCAGCACGGCGCAGTCGAACTTGGCGTTGTGGGCGGCGATGGGGCAGCCGTCCATAAACGCAAGCAATTTGGGCATAGCCTGGGCGATGGTGGGCTGGCCCCGGAGCATTTGATCGGTGATGTGGGTGATTTCGGTGATCCGGGGCGGCAGCAGCATGCCGGGGTCGATGAGCTCGCCATAGCTGTCCACCACCTGGCCGTTCATGAGCTTCACCGCGCCGATTTCGATGATGCGATCCTTGGCGGTGTTGAGGCCGGTGGTTTCAAAGTCCAGCACGATCACGGGGGTGTCGATGGGCAGATCGCTGTCCCCGGTCACCACCTCGTCGTCGTCGGTGAGATACCCTTCCACGCCGGGCAGCAGCTTGATGCCGTTTTTCTTGGCCGCGCCGAAGGCTTCGGGGAAGGCCTGCACCACGCCGTGATCGGTGACGGCGATGGCCTCGTGGCCCCACTTGGCCGCCCGTTCGATGAGGGCGGTGGCGGAAGCCACGGCGTCCATGTTGCTCATTTGGGTGTGCAGGTGCAGTTCGACGCGCTTTTCCTCCGCCGTGTCCATGCGCACGGGCAGGTCGCAGGCGGACATATCCCGCACCATGACCACCGTTTCATGGGAAAACTTATCGTACTGGGTATCGCCCCGCACCAGGATGCCCATGCCGGGCTTGATGGCCTTGATGACCTTTTTCACAGCTTCCCGTTCTTCATCGGTAATGGGCGGCGCTTCCTCGTCCTTCCGGGCGCGGGCGTGATAGCGCAGGAACGCCTTGCAGCGGATGGTGGAGGTAAAGTCCGTGACCAGGAAGGAGAGCAGCACCATTTCGCCGCCGGAAATTTCCTTGTCCTCGGCGGACAATACTTTGCCCCGGATGACCACCAGGCCGGTGTCGTCCGTCAGGCCCTTGATGGGCACCGGGGGATCGTTGATGGCGCGGCCCTTGATGCGGGGGTCCTTTTCCTTGGGCTTTTCCTCTGCGGCCGCCGCCTGGGCGGCGATTTCCTCGTACCGCTGGGCGCGCTCGGCGGCCACCCGGTCCTGCTCCGCCCGCTCCTGCTTTAATTCCTGCAAGCGCTTTTCTTCGTCGCCGCACACCCGCAGGGCCACTTCCGTGTCCACCCGGAACACGTCGTGGATCACAGCGGCGAGCTGCTCCCGCACGCCCTGCTTTTCCAGGTAGCGGGCGGAAAACTCATCCGGCATTTCCAGGGTGACCCGGCCGTTGCCGGGTGCCCAGCGCATATCGAACTCCCAGGACGCCGCCGCCGGATAATGGCGGATCAGGAAATGATTCAGCGGCGCGGAATATTTATCGGGATTGGTCAAAAATTCCTTCGCAAGCGACGGGCTGGCCACCCGCAGGGAGAATTTCAGCCCCGGGAACGCTTTGCCTAAGGCGTTTTTCATGATGAAAAAGCCCTTCTCCCCGATCAGCACGTCGGAGAGAAAGGAAAAATAGGCTTTGTTTTCGCTCTTTGAAAACCGCACCCGCTCAATGGCGATCTTGCCCTCCGTTTCGGGCAAAGCCTGGGTGACGCTGCGGAGTAATTCTTCGTAGGTCATGTTCTGTACCTTTTTTCAATACAAATCGTGTTCCATATCCTGGTATGCCCGAAAAAGCGCCAGGCAGGCGTCCCGGTCGATGCAGGTGAGATAATCCTTCAATCGCTCTCTGCCGCCCGTCAGGTCGTCAAAGCGTTCGTCCCGAAAGCCGATCATGGCGTTATCCCCGATGGTGCAGCCGTAGTATACCTGACCGATATTAGCCCACAGGCAGGCGAACAGGCACATGGGGCACGGCTCGCCGGTGGTATAAAGCACGCAGCCGGAAAGGTCGTGGGTGTCCAGGTTTTTGCAGGCGTCCCGAATGGCCGCCACCTCCCCGTGGCAGGTGGGGTCTTTATCAACGAGCACTCGGTTATGTCCCCGGCCCACGATGACGCCGTCCTTCACGATCACCGATCCGAAGGGGCCGCCGTGGTGCTGGCAGATGCCGCCGCAGGCTTCCCCGATGGCCTCCCGCATGAAAATGTTTTCCGCCGCGGGCGCCAGCTTTTTTATCATCCTTGTATCCCCCCGATTTCCTTCCGCTTTCACGCGGGCAGGCTGCCGATGAATTCCCGCACGGCCTGGACGAATTCTTCGGCCAGATCGCCGGTGAGCTTTTTCACGGGCTTGCCGTGAATGAACAATTCGCCGCAGTCCTTGCCGCCGCACAGGGCGATGTCCGCGTCCCGGGCCTCTCCGGGGCCGTTGACCACGCAGCCCATGACCGCCACGGTGACGGGCAAATCGATATCGGCAAATTCCTTGGTCACCCGCTGGGCGATGCCCATTACGTTGATTTGCGTGCGGCCGCAGGTGGGGCAGGACACGAACCGGATGCCCTTGCGCAGGCCCAGGGCCCGCAGGATTTCCAGCGCCGCCCGGGGCTCGTCCACCGGGTCGCTGGTCAGGGATACGCGCACCGTGTCGCCGATGCCGTCCAGCAGCAGCGACCCGATGCCGATGGCGCTTTTCACCGTGCCCTGGCCCGGCAGGCCCGCTTCGGTGACGCCCAAATGCAGGGGATAATCGCACACCTTGTTCATCAGCCGGTACGCCTCCACGGTGGTGGGCACGTCGCTGGCCTTTATGGAAATCACGATATCGTCAAAGCCCGCTTCCTCCAGCAGCTTCACATGCCCCAAGGCGCTGTCCACCATACCCTGGGGCGTGAGCCCGCCGTACTTCGCCAGAATATCCTTTTCCAGAGAACCGGCGTTGACCCCGATGCGGATGGGCACATGATGCATCTTGGCGCAGTCCGCCACCCTTCGCACCTTCTCCGCGCTGCCGATATTGCCGGGGTTGATGCGCATTTTGTGAATGCCGTTTTCCATGGACGCGATGGCCAGCGTGTGGTCAAAATGAATGTCCGCCACCAGCGGCACCGGGCTCTGGTCCACCAGCGTCCGCACGGCCCCGGCGCACGCCCGGTCGTACACCGAAACGCGCACCAAATCGCACCCCGCCGCCGAAAGTCGCCTGATCTGGTCCAGGGTGGCGGGCACGTCCCGGGTGTCCGTATTGGTCATGGATTGAATGGAAACAGGCGCGCCGCCGCCGATCAATACGCTGCCCGCCTTTACCTGTTTTGCTGCGCCCATAGTTTTATCCTCCGTTGTTTTCCCTTGTGAATCAATGGAGCTACCTGAAAATATTCAGCACATCCTTACACGTCATCACGATCATGAAGCCGAACAGCAGCACATACCCCGCCATATGCACATAGGCTTCCACCTTCTGGGGCACGGGCTTGCGGCGGATGGCCTCGATGAGCAGGAACACCAGGCGGCTGCCGTCCAGGCCCGGGATGGGGATCAGGTTGAACAGGCCTAAGTTCACCGAGATCAGCACCAGCAGCCGGCCATAAGTGACAAACGCATCCAGGGCGGATTCCGCGGCGGATTTCTCCGTTTCCTCGGCGATCAGCTTCACGATGCCCACCGGGCCGGAGGTCTGATCCAGGCCCGCGCCGGTGGTGATCAGGTTTCGCAATGCCTCGATGATGGCGCCCGCCGCCTGCACGCAGTAATCCGCGCCCAATTGCACGGCCCGGAACACACTCACCGAAGTGTACACCGGCACGTAACCGGGATTCAGGCTCACGCCGATCAGATAGCGCTTTTCCGCTTCGCTGAATCGCGGCAAGAGCTGCACGGAAAGCAGTTCCTCTCCCCTGCGCACCCCCAGTGTCAGCGGTTCTCCGCCCTCCACATAAGAATTGATCAGAACAGTCAGGTTCCAGGCCGTGCCGTCCTCGGTAACGCCCACGGCGCTTTGGCCGTTCACCGTTTCCAGGCTGTCTCCGGGCAGGACGCCCGCCTGTTCCGCCGGGCTCCCCGCCTCCACGGACAGAATCTTTGGCGCGATAAAATAACCCTTGTCCTCGCCCACGATCCCGAACAGTACCGCCGCCACGATCAGCGCCAGCACGAAATTCATGGCGGGACCCATGAAAATGGTCACCATCCGCCGCCAGGGGGCGAACTTGCCGATGGAACGGGGGTCCTCCTTCGCTTCCTTGCCCTCGGTGTCGTCCTCGCCGTAAAACATGCAGTAGCCCCCGGCGGGGATCAGCCGAATGGAAAACTGGGTTTCATGCTTTTTCCGCTTCCAGGACAGGAGCTTGGGCCCCATGCCGATGGAAAACTCCTTCACCGGGATGCCCGTCAGCCGGGCCGCAAAAAAATGCCCCGCCTCGTGCACCGTCACCATCACGCCCAACATCACGATGGCGGCCAACACATAAAAAGCTGTCATAAAACCTCCTGAAAAATCACGTTTCGCCCAGCACGCGGGAAAACACCTGATAATTGCCGTTTTCCGGGCCGCCGCCCTTGATGGCGAAAATCACCCGGCCGAAATACCGGCGGTATTCCTTCTCTGCCAGGATATGGCGAAAAGCCTTTGCCACCGTCTCCGGCGGATTCATGAAAGCGCCGCATCCGAACGCGCCTAAGATCAGCGTGTCCGCGTCATGGGCGGCGGCGACCTCCACAATGTTCCGAATGCGGCCTTCAAACACCTTGGACAGGGCGCTTTCCGAAAAGGCTTTTTTCGGTTCGTTGAAGGGCGCGGCGCAGGTGAGCACATCCACAAAAAACGGTTCCGGAAGCGGAACAGGCAGCGCGTCGTCTGATTTGAAAACCATGACGCCCGGCGAATAGATCACCGCGTCCGTACCCATGTAGCCTGTGGCGCGGTTGTTGTGCCTGTAATAATTCCGCATCAGATAGGGCAGCGTAAGGCTTGAATACAAATTGCTGCTGCGGCACAGGCATTCCTCCTGCGCCATAACGCCGGTGGCAACGCTGCCGCCGGGGTTGTAGGCGTTCGCGAAATTCAGCACGGCTGTTTTTCCGTTCCCAAATCGCTGGGCGCAGTGAAAGGTGGTGTCCTCCATCACCTCCAGGGACAGTCCGGCGCTTTTTTCTTTGGGCGCTATGGCTTGATACTCAGGAAAATACAGCAGCGTGCCCGCCTGCATAGCCCGCGTTTCTTCTTTGAACACTTCCCGGCTCAATCGCTGCGTATTCTGAAAACAGGCGATCAGATCCTGTTGAAGCACGGTGTTTCCTCCAAATTGTTCCTCGCTATGATATCAACGAACCGCTTCGTCCATCCATCAGCGCCCGGGCGGTCTCCCGCGCCAGCGCGTCGGCACGGTCGATATCGTCCAACTCCCGGGCGGGCAGGCCGCCATGCTTCTGCAAAGCGGTTTCCACGATCTCGGAAATGCGGCCGAAGGGGATTTCTCCCCGCAGGAAAGCATAGCAGGCTTCCTCGTTGGCGGCGTTCAGCACGCAGCAGGCCGCGCCGCCCGCTTTCAGCGCTTCATACGCCATACGCAGGGCGGGGAACTTTTCCGGGTCTGGGCGCTCGAACGTCAATTGCCCCAAGGCGAACAAATCCAGGGGCTTGCTGCCCGTTTGAAGCCTTTCCGGGTACGTCATGGCGTACAGGATGGGCAGCTTCATGTCCGGCACGCCCATCTGGGCGATCACCGCCCCGTCCTTGAATTCCACGGCGGAATGGACGATGCTCTGTGGATGCACCACTACCTGAATCTGCCCGGGCCGTGCGTTGAACAGCCATTTGGCCTCGATGATCTCCAGGGCCTTATTGAACATGGACGCCGAATCGATCGTGATTTTCGCGCCCATATTCCAGGTGGGATGGCCCAGCGCCTCCGCCACCGTGGCGGTTTTGACCCGCTCTTTGTCCCAGGTGCGGAAGGGCCCGCCGGATGCGGTCAGCAGGATTCTTTCATAGGGATTCGGCCCTGCCCCCTGCAAACACTGGAAAATGGCGCTGTGCTCGCTGTCCACAGGCAATAGTGTGCCCTTTGGGCAGGCGTTCATCACCATTTCGCCCCCGGCCACCAGGGTTTCCTTGTTCGCCAGCAGCACCCGCTTGCCCGCCTGCCGGGCGGCCATGACGGATTTTAGGCCCACCATGCCCACCACGGCGGCCAGCACGTCCTGGCCCTCGGCCTCCCGCGCCACCTCCGCCAGGGCCCGGGGGCCAAAGCGAAACTCGCAGAATTTCAGATCGTCGGGCACTTCCACCGGCTCCGAAACGCCGGTGAGGGCCGCCAGCCTTGGCCGCAGGGCCCGCACTTGCTCAAACAGCAGCGCCGCGTTTTTGTGGGCGGTAAGCGCCGTTACAAAAAAGCGGTCGGGGTGCAGCCCGATCACTTCAATGGCCTGTTTGCCGATGGAACCGGTGCTGCCCAAAATGGCGATACCACGCTTCATGCTGATCGAACGACCTCGCTTTTCATTTTACTGCCGGTATTTTCTTCCAGCGTATCGGGAATGACGCTTCCCGGGCGCTTCCCAGCAAAAGAGCGTAAACCATCCCAGGTTATAGATGCACAGAACCGGCACGGTCACCCGCAGGGGCATAATCCCGGCCGCTGCCAGCACGCACAGCGCCCATTTACAGGGGAGCAGCGTACAATACCCATAATAAGCCATGGAATAAAAGCGGAACGGACGGAAAAAGGAAGGCTCCCGGATGTAGTGCTTTACATAGGACAGCGTCGCCTTCTGGCAAAAGCGCTGGTTTTGAGAAACCTTTCTGAAATTCTTTTTGCCGGTTCCCCCCCGCAGAAAATCCAGCAGGATTTTCCGGGCGCTGCTGATGACGCAGTAATCCAAAATTGCCATCAGCAGAAAAAACGCCGCCGTCCGCACCCGGTTTGCCCCTTTCTTATGCCATGAACGAGCTGGCGGCGAAATTGTAATACACGTAAATAATGATCGCCGTCCAGTATACGCTGTCCAGCCGGTCCATCATGCCGCCGTGGCCGGGAATAATGTTGCTGAAATCCTTGATGCCGCAGTGGCGCTTCACCAGGGACGCGAACAGATCGCCCATCTGCCCGGCGACGCCGCCCAGCAGGCCCAGCACCAGGAAATGCCACAAGGGCGGAATGGAAATGAACGCGGAGAAAACGCCCGCCGTCGCCAGCGCCCAGACCACGCTGCCCGCCAGCCCCGCCGCCGCGCCCTCGATGGATTTATGGGGGCTTACAGCGGGGCACAGCTTCCGCTTGCCGAAGCGGCTGCCGATAAAGTAGGCCATGGTGTCCCCCATCAGGGGCACGCCGAAGGCCAGCGCCAGCAGCATGGATTGGTTCATCTGCCCCGGCGCTTTTTGCAGGCCCAGCATGCACATGCCGGGCAGCAGCACGCTCACCAGCGGCAGGCAGGACACCGTGATGTCCTCCAATTTGGGCTCCTTGCGGAAAATCACCGTCATGGAAATGAGCATGAACGCGCCGCCCACCAGCGGCATCATCAGCACCACGCTGCCGTAATAGTGATACAGGGGGATGGCCAGGACGAAGCACAGCCAGCAGGGCCACTGCACGGGATCGTGCCCCGCCTGCACCGTGGCCCGGATCATTTCATAGAAGGAAAGGCTGGTGGTGATGACGCAGGGCACGGCAAACCACAGCCCGCCGCCCCACAGGGCGAGAAAAAGCATAGCGGTCAGCGCAAGGCCCGTGATCGTTCGCTTGATCATGTTTTCCGTCCTCCAAAACGCCGGTCACGGCTGCCAAAAGCGGCCAGCGCTTCATGATAGGCGGCCAGATCGAAGTCCGGCCAAAGCACCGTGGGAAACACAAATTCGGCATAAGCGCACTGGTACAAAAGGAAATTGCTCAGCCGCATTTCCCCGCTGGTGCGGATCAGCAGATCCACGTCCGGCAGGCCCTTGGTGTACAGCTCGTCCGCCAGGGCCTGTTCGGTAATGTCCTCGGGCCGTATTTCGCCCCGGACGGCCTTTTGGGCCAGAATACGCGCCGCCCGGGCCAGCTCCGCCCGCGCGCCGTAGTTGATGGCGATATTGAGCTTTAAGCCCGTGTTGTTTTTTGTCCGTTCCTCGGCGTTGATCAGCGCCTGGCGCTGCTTTTCCGGCATGCCGTCCTTATCGCCCAAGATGCGGATGCGCACCCGGTTTTCGTCCAGTTCGTCGATTTCCTTGGTGAAATACTCCAGCAGCAGCCCCATCAGGGCTTCCACCTCTTCCGGGGAGCGCCGCCAGTTTTCCGTGGAAAAGGCATACAGCGACAGGGCCTCGATGCCGATATCGCTGCTTTCGCGGATGATGGCGCGCAGGGCTTCCACGCCCTTGCGATGGCCCAAAGCCACCCGCAGGGCGTTCTTCTTGGCCCAGCGCCCGTTGCCGTCCATGATGATGGCCACGTGCCGGGGAAGGGAGGATGTATTCATGCTTCGTTTTTCCTTTCTGGATTTGCGTCAAGGAACCGGGCCGCGATCCATACCCCTTTCCGGCAGGCCACGATCCGCAGCGTGCCCTCCTGCCGCGTTTGGCCGTCCCGGCGGGGAGCGGCGGTTTCCGCAACGCGGGGCGGCGCGTCGTCCGGGGAAAGGGAAGAAAGGGCCTCCCCCAGCGGGCGGCCCAAAATATTCCGCATCAGACTTCCATGATCTCCTTTTCTTTTTCCGCCGCGATCTTATCAATATCCTTGATCTGGGCGTCGGTCAGCTTCTGCAATTCGTCCTCGGCCTTGCGCTGATCGTCCTCGGTGATCTGGGAATCCTTCTTGAGCTTCTTGATCTGCTCCATGGCGTCGCGCCGGGTGTTGCGCATAGCCACCTTGGCTTCCTCCGCGCCCTTGCGCACCACTTTGGTGAGCTCCTTGCGGCGTTCCTCGTTCAATTCAGGCACCACCAGACGGATGAGCTTGCCGTCGTTGGAGGGGTTCATGCCCAAATCGCTCTTCTGAATGGCCTTTTCCACCAGGGGGATGGCCTTGGGGTCCCACAGGGCGATGGTGAGCAGGCGGGGTTCGGGGCTGTTGATGTTGCCCATCTGCTTTAAGGGGGTGGCGGTGCCATAATAATCCACCACAATGCGGTCTAAGATCTGGGGATTGGCGCGGCCCGCCCGCAGGGACAGCATATCCTTCTGATAGAATTCCTTGGTTTTCACCATTTTTTCCTTGGCGGTGTCAATCACTTTCCTGTACATACCCTTGCCTCCTGTTCAATTGATTTGCTGATACCTATTTTACTCTGTTTTTGCCGATTAAGCAAGCGTTTCCTTGCCCTTTTTTGCCTCCGCGCAAATTTGCTTCAAGGTGGGCGGCAAAGGACGATCCAGCATTTCTTCCGCCAAAACGGCGTTCCCCGCCAAAATGGCTTTGCGAATGGCGGTGCTGGATACCCGCGTGCCGTCGGTTAGGGAAACCGGCGGGCACACCGTGAGCCCCACGCCCGCCTGATGGCACAGCGTTTCCAACTCCTTCACGCCCCAGCCGCCCCGGTAGCCGAAGCGGTGATCGTCGCCGCAGACCACGTGGCGGGCGTTCAGTTTTCCCAAAACGATGCTGCGGAAAAAAGCGTCGCCGGACATGCGCCGCATGTCCTCGTTGAACGCGCTCACCGCCACCCGGTCGGCCCCCGCCGCCCGGAGCAGCGCTTCCCGTTCGGCCAGCGTGGTGAGCACAAAATCCTTTTCCCCCGGCGCCCGGTCAAACGTGTGGACGCATACGATCAGCCCCTGATCCCGGGCGATGTCCTCCGCCGCCCGCAGCAGCGACAGGTGCCCCTTGTGCACCCCGTCAAAAAAGCCCAAACATACAACGCTGGGTGCGTTGATTTCATCCATCTGTGTTACTCCTTCGATGCCGGCCGGGGCTTTGCCCGTCGCCTCATCCGGCCCTATTCTACCATAGTTTTTCCCCCCGCGCAACCTGCGCCTTTCGCTTCCAAATGTAACAATTTCCGGCGCAAATTGACTTTTTTCTTTTTCCTTTCTATACTCTTGTTGTTGATACCCGATTACCAAAGAAGGCGTGGGATGGCGTTGATACCCCTTTTGTTTCTGCTGATCGAAAACGAGGACGACCGGCTGTTTCTGGAAAACGTGTATATACAGTATCACCGGCTGATGTACGCCCAGGCCCTGCAAGTTTTGAAGCAGAGCCAGGCGGCGGAGGACGCGGTGAGCGACAGTCTGCTTTCGCTTGCGAAAAAAATTTCCCTGCTGCGCTCCTTTGACTGCAACAAACTGCGTTCCTATGTTGTCATAACGGTTAGACACACCGCCATCACCCGCCTGAACCGGGGAAAGCGGGAGCAATTGCCGGGGGACGCGGCGTTCGATGAAATCGCGGGCGCGGGACACGTGGACGACCGGCTGCTGTCCCAGGCGGGCATCGAGGGCGTGAAGGAGGCCATCCGCGCCCTGCCGTCCCGGGAAAAGGATCTGATGCTGATGAAGTATTTCCGGGAAATGACGGAGCAGGAGATGGCCGACGAAATGGGCATAAAGCCCGTATCGGTGCGGGTACACCTGAGCCGGGCCCGGAAGCATTTAGCCCAATTGCTGAAAGAAAGGGGGGAGCGCCTATGAAACGCGAGGAAGAGATGCTTCGGGAAGCCTGCGCCCAATTAGCCCAGGAGGAAACGGAACAGTGGGAACAGGGTCTCACCCGCACGGAACTGAATCGGGCGGAGGAAGCGTACCGCCGCCACCGCCGCAAGGCCCTTTCCCTGATCCGCTGGAACACGCAAAAGCAAGCCCCCGTTGGGAAATGGCTGCAAATCGCCGCCATCCTGGTGATCCTGACCGGAGCCGTATATTGGACGCTGGAGCAAAGTCCCCGGGAAACGGTGGTGCCCCAGGTTCAGCTTTCCGGTGCCACCGTGGCGCCCTACTATTCCCCCGTTCCCTCTCCATCGCCCAGCGCGGAAGCTGTTTGGGTGGATTTCCCCACCGCCGTTCCAATTTCTCCAACGAATACGCCATTTTCTCCCACCAATACTCAAAATTCAGAGAAAACACCGGTTATTTCTCCCACCTCAATGCCGACGCCGGCCCCCACGCCGGAGCCGACGCCCACTTTAACCCCTGTTCCCACCGCCACGCCCACGCCTGCGCCTACTTCCGAGCCCTCTCCCGCACCCGTTCCCGCCCTGCCGGAGGATTGGACGGGCGCCCACTTCCCCATGGGCTTGCTGGACGCGGCCAGCGTGCCCGCCGTGACCCGGGGCGACGGCTGGCAGCAGGCCGCCTGGGATGAATGTACGTTTACCGAATACGCGGATGACCGCGTGCTGGACGTGCCCGAGGACGCCGAAGTTTCCTACGTCCAATGGGAGGGAACGGTGGCCCTGCGCATAGAAACCGAAGCGGGCGTCACCCTGGCCTGGGTGCAGGACGGCCACAGCATGCGCCTGCATTCTTCTTTAGAAAATATTGAAAAAATTGCAAAAACCGTAGAAAAAATCTCCGCGGAATGAAACAACGGCATCCGCCGACGTGTCTTAATGAACGAAAGCCGCCGAACGGCCGCGGCGGCGGAACCACCGAAAGGAGATGGATTTCATGAAACGCTTTTTATCCTTGCTGCTTTGCCTGCTTCTGCTTGTGTCCCTCGCCCCCGCCTTAGCGGAAGGGGCGGACGTCCAAGCTGCCAGCATGCCCGACGAAGTGAAGAAATTCTTTTCTTCCTCCCAATTCAACGGCTGTACCATCGGGGCGGCCTCCGCCTGCGTGATCGAGCACAGCGCGGGCCGCGCCTGCTTCGCCGTCGTTCAGAAGGACGGCCGCAACACCCTGTACGGCTTCGAGTATAAAAACAATCGGTACAATTACTGGCTGAAAACGGACGGCTGCCTGCCCCAGGGAGAAGGCGGCTTCAGCCTGCTCCACACCTACGGAAAGCATGAATTTGCCAGCGGAACTACCGTTACCTACGGCGACGCCCTGGAAATCGTCTTCTACCGCGCAGACGATGAGGAACAGGCTGACACCGTCCTGATCGCCGAAGCGGCCAAAAACGGCCAGTTCCTGGTGCGGGCGGTTTTCTTCAATCACGCCTGGGACGAAGCCTACCTGGCCCCGGATTCTATCGCCTACTGCTTAGACGAGGGCCACACGAAGGCCACGGTCTACGGCACCGTGGAAACCAACCTGCGTTATTTCAGCTACGCTGCCTTCCCCAAGACCCTCAAGGAAGCCCGGAACAAGCTGACCCAGGCCCCCGCCATCCCCGCCGGGGAGCTTTCCGCCCAGAAGATCAAGTTCACCGGCGGGCAGAAATACCCGGTGTACTCCGGCCCCGGTATGGAATACGAGCGCGCGGCCAACGGCAAGGCGTCCGTTTCCACCAACGACTGGATCCAGGTGTTCGGCAGCGAAAACGGCTATATCCTGATCCAGTACGCCCTTTCCGCCAGCCAGATGCGCTTCGGCTACATCGACCAAAGCTCCCTGCCCAAGAGCGCCAGCGTGAGCGCTTTGCGGTTCGCCTGGGAAGACGCGGAAATCACGTCCTCCACTTACCTGACCGACGATCCCCTGAACAGCCAGACCCGCGTCCGCACGCTCTCCGCCGGGCAGCAGGCGAAATGGCTTTCCACCATGGGCAATTGGGTGTACGTGGAGCTCACCGGCAGCGGCCAGCCTATCCGGGGCTTCGTGCCCGCCAGCGCCATCCGGAAAGCATCCGCTTATTGGCAGGACTACGCGGTTTTCAGGAACAGTACCTATTCCGCCAGCGCCACCGTGACTGTGAGGAACGGCGTTACGGCGGAAATCGCCGTGATCGTTACCGGCCCCGCCGCCTGGTCTGAGACCGGCGCGGACGCGGTGACCGGTTATCAGGTCTACGCCAATAACGTGCCGCTGTTTGTCGCCTCCGCTTCTCAGGTGGGAATGAACAGCGCCGGCCACTACACTTACGTTGACGGCACCGCCACGCTCCCCACCGGCACCACGGTGCTGGGCCTGTGCCCCATACACGCCCAAAGCGGCCTGCAGGCCGGGGAAATGATCACGGTGTTCCTGAACGACGCCATGAAATAAGCCTTGTTCCCGGCAAGCGGGAAACTCCGCCGTATCGCTCACTGGGATCAAACAAGCCGGGTAAACCGAACTAACGTCGAAATTTTGCCATAATGGGCGGCTTGTATTTCTTTTGTTCTCCTGTATAATGAAATTAAACGGGCAGATGCCCGCCAAATTACACAGGAGGGATTATATTATGAAGAAACTTTAGCTGTCCTGCTGGCCGCGATGCTGCTGCTCACCGCCGCTTCCGCTTTTGCCGAGGGCGAAATCAAGATCGGTCAGGTGGACTATGCCGCCCATGGCGCGGGCTGCTTCGCCGTGATCACCGCCGTGGTGCAGGATGAAACCATCGTGGCCGCCAAGATCGACGAATTCCAGTTCATCAACGACCGGGAAGACCTGGCCGCCATCGGCGTACCCAACAGCGACGCCAGCTTCGGCGACAGCTATCCCGAGGGCAAGGTGCTGGGCTCCAAGCGCGTGAACAACGAGCTGTACAGCCTGAACATGAAGCAAAAGGCCGGTTCCACCGTGCAAATCGCCGCCAACTATGACGCCATCGAAGCCTTCGCCACCGGCAAGACCATCGCCGAGCTGGAAGCCTTTGTGAACGGCTACACCGCCGACACCAAGGCCGAAGTGGTGGACGCCGTGGCGGGCGCCACCGCCGTGGATACCTGGGGTTACCTGCAGGGCATCCTGGCCGCCGCCAAGGCCGCGCTGAACCCCACCGGCACCTACACCATCTACAACACCACCGGCGAAAACGTGACCGAGCTGTACCTGATCGACAACCTGACCGGCGAAAAGGGCGTGAACTACGCTACCGGCGGTTTCGCCGCTGACGCCTGCATGACCATCACCCGCACCATCACCACTGCGGAAAAGGACGCTGGCTACAGCATGACCGTTTACTTCAAAACCGAGGGCGGCTATGAAGGCCAGTTCGCCACCCTGCACATCGAAGTGGTCCCCATCTATCTGCTGTCCGCCGACGGCATGACCGGCGCCACCCAGATCAGCTTCAAGGCTCCCAAGGCTGAATAAATAAGGAATAAAACAAGGGCTGTCTCCAAACATCAATGGGGACAGCCCTTTTTATTGCTTTCTCGGAAGGGGACGAACCGCCGATGACCGCCTGTGGCGGGAATTTCATCGGCGGTGAGATCAGCCGAAACGAGCAATGTCCGCATGAAGCGGACTTGCGACGATTGAGGCTGCGGAAGGGGGAAAACCATTCTTTGGCATCCAAAGAATGGTTTTCCCCCGCTTTCGTCACAACTTCGTCTTACGCCTGCCGTCCGATGGTGGCCTTGATGCGGCGCACGCCGGCGGAGGAGGATTCTTCCTTCTGGATCTTGAAGGAAACCAGGTCGCCGGTATTGGAGGCGTGGGGGCCGCCGCAGATTTCCTTGGAGAACGGACCCATAGTGTAGACCTTCACGCGCTCGCCGTACTTGCTTTCAAAGAGGCCCATAGCGCCCTGGGCTTTGGCTTCGGCCACGGTCATTTCTTCCATGGTCACGGGGGCCTTGGCCTGGATGGCGACGTTGACGAGGCGTTCCACTTCCACCAGTTCTTCGGGGGTCATTTTGCGGCCGAAGGTGAAGTCAAAGCGCAGGCGTTCGGCGGTGATGTTGCTGCCTTTCTGGTGCACTTCGTCGCCTAAGACCTTGCGCAGGGCGGCTTGAAGCAGGTGGGTGGCGGTGTGGAGGCAGGCGGTCTGCTCGCTGGCGTCGGCCAGGCCGCCCTTGAAGCGCTGTTCCGCACCCGCGTGGCTGGTTTCCTGGTGCTGCTTGAAGCGCTCGGCGAAGTCCGCTTCGTCCACGGTCAGGCCCTTTTCGGCGGCCAGCTCCTTGGTCATTTCGATGGGGAAGCCGTAGGTGTCGTAGAGCTTGAAGGCGCTGCGGCCGTCCAGGGTGGTCAGGGTGGCAAGGCGCGCGCCGATGGCCGCTTTCAGGCCGTCCAGATCGCCCTTTTGCGCCGCTTCGATGATGGGCATCATGTCGGGAGAGGGGCGCAGCTTCTTGGTAGAGGCGTGGCCCTGGGCGCAGGCCACGGGGTCGGCGTCGGAAAGGATGCTTTCCAGCAGGGCCCGGGTGTTGACGATGTTGCTGTACACCTTGTCGAATTCCTTTTCGCCCTGCTTGAGGGTGCGGGCGAAGCGGTCTTCTTCCAGCTTTAACTGTTCCAGCACGAAGGCGGCGTTGTCCTTGAGCTCGGGGTACACTTCGCTGTACTGGTTGATGATGACCTGGGCGATTTCGCAGGTGAAGCCCGCTTCCATGCCCAGCTGCATGGCGTAGCGCACGGCGCGGCGGATCAGGCGGCGCAGGATGTAGCCTTGGTCCACGTTGGAGGGAGAAACGCCCCGGGGGTCGCCCAAAATGAAGGTGGCGGTGCGCATATGGTCGGCGATGATTCGGAAAGCCTTGGTGGTGGCTTCGTCCGCGTCGTAGGATTTGCCGGACAGCTCGGCGATCTTGGCTAAGATGTTTTCAAAAATGTCCGTTTCGTATACGCTCTTTTTGCCGGTGAGCACGCACACGGTGCGCTCCAAACCCATGCCGGTGTCCACGTTCTGCTGGGCCAGGGGAATGAAGCTGCCGTCCGCCTGCTTGTTGTACTGCATGAACACGTCGTTCCAGATTTCCAGGTACGCGCCGCACTTGCAGGCCGGGGAGCAGTTGGGGCCGCAGGGCTTTTTCACGATCATGAACATTTCGGTGTCCGGGCCGCAGGGGCCGGTGATCCCGGCGGGACCCCACCAGTTGTGCTCCTTGGGCAGGTAGAACAGGTGATCGTCCTTGACCCCGCAGGAGCGCCACAGGTTGGCGGCTTCCTCGTCCCTGGGCGCGTCCTTGTCGCCCTCGAACACGGTAAAGGCCAGGGAATCCTTGGGGATGCCTAACCATTCTTCGCTGGTCAAAAATTCCCAGCTCCAGGGGATCATTTCCTTCTTGAAATAGTCGCCTAAGCTCCAGTTGCCCAGCATTTCAAAAAAGGTCAGGTGGCTCATATCGCCCACGTCGTCGATATCGCCGGTGCGGATGCACTTCTGCACGTCGGTGAGCCGGTTGCCCGCCGGGTGCTTCTGGCCCAGCAGGTAGGGCACCAGGGGATGCATGCCCGCCGTGGTGAACAGCACGGTGGGGTCGTTTTCCGGAATGACGGAGGCGGAGGGGATCACGGCGTGGCCCTTCTGCTGGAAGAATTTGAGCCACAGGGCGCGCAGATCGTTGGCGTTTACGGATCGCATGGGAATCAGACTCCTTTTCAGATAATAAAAGTGTGTCTGTTTTTCGTTTTGAAGACGAACAGACACACTGAATTCGCGGTACCACTTCAATTGGCGCATCATGGAAGAGACGCGCCCGCCTCGATCCTGATAACGGGAGGAACCCGATCCGCCTTACTGGTGCAAACACGTTCCGGCGGGCAGCTCGGCAGCGGCCGGTTTTCCCTTCCCGCGCCGGGCTCGCACCCTCCCCGGCTCGCTTGGCGGCAATCCCGGAAAACCTTTTCTGCGTCAAGGCTTTCTATGAAATTGCGCATAGTATACCGCGAAACAGGGGAGATGTCAAGGGTCTGTAAATTCGCCGTCAATCGGAAATTTCGTACTTCCTCCGCAGTGCTTCTTCACGCGCCGCGTCTGTTTCATCATGCTTATGCAGAATACCCGTCAGGCTTTTTGTCAAAATCGTTTCATTCTCATTCTTCTCTTTCGCCGGTTGCCGGGCAGCAGGACTTTGTGCTTCAGTGGCGGGCGTTTCGTGAATCATGGCTTACACTTCCTTCCGTGTTCCATTATATGTTTTTTCTTTTGCTCCGCAAGCCGTTTTTTTCGGGATAAATTGTTACAATTCCCATCTTGACGGCAAAGGACGGACAAAGATACACTAAGGGACGGAAGCAAAGAACTGACAAAACCGAAACGGAGGATCAGCCGATGAAAAGATGGTGCATGATGCTGCTGGCGTTCATTTTGCTGGCGGGCATGACGGCGGCCCGGGCGGATTCCATGGACTTTGCGCCTTACGCGCTGGAGCGGAGCGGTCACGGCACGATCTACAATTATATGATGCTGACTGAACACGATCTTGCCGGCCAGTGTGCCGCGTTAGACGGTTTGGTCTGGTGGCGGGATCGGGCTGTTTATCGGTCCCTCAGCATAGAACAGGGCACGGGCAATTATGAGCTTCTGCCCCGGTCGGACGGCACTTTCGGCGTGGTGCATATCAGCAAGCGGGAAGACGCCTCCCGGCGAAACGTGATCCTCTACGATTGGGAGGAAGAAGGTTTGGTGAACGGTCGGGAGATCCCGGTCACCGGCCTGGTGCGATACAATGTGGAGAAGGACGGCTTCGCGCTGCTGGATGACAACGGAAGCCAGACCCTGCTGAAGCTTTACGACGGTTACGGAAACCTGGAAGCACAAATCGAAGTGAGCCGGGAAATCGACTTTGCAATCAGAACTGTGCGGGCTGGGCCGGGCTGGTGGCTGACGACGATTTCTCAATCGCTCAAATCCGGCAGTTATATGCTGCTCATGATCCGGGACGGCGCCGTCGTGTGGCAGAAAGGACCCGGTAAGGAACTCCATACCGTATTCCCGGACGGCCAGGGTGGCTTCTTTACCTGTGCCGATCAGGATGACAGCACGTTTACGCCTCTTGTGATCGCCCGGTATGACGGAAACGGAAACCAGCTATGGCGTAAAACCCTGAAAGGGGACAAGGTGGTGCTGGGGACAGCGAGTACCGTCATCAGCCTGGACCCGGAAACCGGTCATACCGTCCTGACCGGCACCGCCATGGCCAATTCCCGGAAGGTCTACCGGGTATACCGCATGGAGGTGGACGATCAGGGCAAAACCGTGAGCATGGACGTGCGGGAAAGCGATTACCACAACAGAATCTATTATAATGTTCATGTATTCCCGGACACGGGAAATACATGGGTGCTGTTCGATGAAGCGCTGACGTATCCTTATGATTATCCCGCGGCTTTGGTGTCCTTTGAGGCGCTGCCCAAGGCGGACAATCCGGGCATCGAACTGCGGTAATATACTGATTCAAAAAAGGGGAGCGCCGGGCGGCGCTCCCTTTCATCATGATTTTTTACACGTTGAACCTGAACAGGGTCACGTCCCCGTCCTGCATCACGTAATCCTTGCCCTCGGAACGCACCAGCCCCTTTTCCTTGCAGGCGTTCATGCTGCCCAAATCCCGCAGGGTCTCAAAGGGCACGATCTCGGCGCGGATGAAGCCGCGCTCGAAGTCGGTGTGGATTTTGCCCGCCGCCTGGGGCGCTTTGGTGCCCCGGGTGATGGTCCAGGCGCGGCATTCGTCCTCGCCCGCCGTCAGGAAGGAGATCAGGCCCAGCAGGTGATAGCACTTCTGGATCAGCCGGTCCAGGCCGCTTTGGCCGATGCCCATTTCCTGCAAAAATTCTTCCTTTTCATCGGGGTCCATTTGGGCGATTTCTTCTTCGATGCGGGCGGAAATCACCAGCACCTCGGCCTGTTCTTCCTTGGCGATGGCCTTCACCTGCCTGACGAAATCAATGCTGTCCTCGTCCTCGGCCACTAAATCCTCCGCGATGTTGGCGGCGTAGATCACCGGCTTGGTGGTGAGCAGGAACCAGCCCTTCACCGTTTCCTTTTCCTCGTCGTTCAGGGGGCAGGTGCGGGCGGGCTTGCCGCTTTCCAGGTGCTTTAAGACCCGCGCCGCCAAATCGGCTTCCTCGCCGTATTTCTTTTCGCCGGTCTTGATGAGCTTGCGGGCCTTGTCCTCCCGCCGGGCCACAGTCTCCATATCGGCGAAGATCAGTTCTAAGTTGATGGTTTCGATGTCCCGGCCGGGGTCCACGCTGCCGTCCACGTGGATGATGTTTTCATCCTCGAAGCAGCGCACCACGTGCACGATGGCCTCGCATTCCCGGATATGGCTCAAAAACTTGTTGCCAAGGCCCTCGCCCTTGCTGGCGCCCTTCACAAGGCCGGCGATGTCCACAAATTCCACCGTGGCGGGGGTCACCTTCTTGGGGTGATACATGTCCGCCAGCACGGTCAGGCGATTGTCCGGCACCGCCACAATGCCCGCGTTGGGCTCGATGGTGCAGAAAGGATAATTGGCCGCCTGGGCCCCCGCCCCCGTAATGGCGTTAAATAAAGTGCTTTTTCCCACGTTCGGCAGTCCGACCACGCCTAACTTCATGGTGATTTTGTCCCCTTTGCTCGTTTCTGTCTGTAGCATTACAGCGGGTTTATTATATCCCAAAGCGCCGGGCAATGCAAGAAGAACGTTGGAGGCTTTGCCTCCAAACCTCCACCAGGGAGGTGACCTCCCTGGACCCTGCTCTTGCCGATGATACTTGGCAGGAAAAAGCCGATTGAATCCGGCTGTTTCGCTGGGATTACGGAAAGCTTGATGGCTTCTGGCCCCAAAAAGCCACGGAAAAACCCAGGGGAAAGCGAGGGTTTACGCTCATAAGGAACATTTACCCTTGAGAGAGACTGCGTAACCAGACGGCTACGCAGTTTTCCTGTCTTGGGGTTTGTGTTCCAGAATAATCGGTTCGGTCAGGACGGGAATATCTACCTGACCCACAAAGTTGAAGATGATCTCGATCTCTTGTTTCCGTTTCCCGCTGGATTTGTCCGGGGCGTGAATGATGATCTTTTTGATGAATTCGTTCACGATGGTTGGCGTCAGGATGGGAATGTCCACATACTTTTCCAAGAGGGCATAGAATCGGTCGTAGTTGTCGTTGGCCTCCTGCTGCGTTTCGATCCATTCTTCCAGTACGGTGATTTCCGTTTTCAGGTTCTCCTGCTCCGTCTCGTAGTCCCCAGTCATTTTCTGATAGCGTTCTTTCGGGAGCGAACCAAGGACGTGATCTTCATACAGCCGGGTCAGCAGTTTGTCAATGTCTGCCAAACGCTTCTTTACTTGGGCCAACCGCTTCTGATCCTGCCGGATGTTCTTGGCCTGTACGTCTCGGGTGGCCTGCATCCATTCTTCCTGGAAACCTTCCGCGTCCGTCCGAACATAGGAAGTCACGGCCCGGATGCGCTCCAGCACAATGTCCCGCAGGACGTATTCCCGGATGTAGTGCGCTGAACATTCTCCCCTGCCTGCCTTGTACTTGGAACAGATATAGTGATCCTGCCTTCCTTCAATGCTCTTACAGGAACAGAAATGCATCCTGCTGCCGCAGTCAGCACAGACAAGGATACTGGTAAAGAATCCTTCCCTCTCCGCCCGTTGAACAGTGCGGTGCCGTTCCTTCCGCAATTCCTGAACCCTATCCCATTGGTCCTTTGGAATGATTTCTTCCTGCGTATCCTCCACGATGTACATATCTTCCACCTGGTTGGGGATGCGTTTTTTCAGCTTGTAGGATTTGGAATAGGTCTTGAAATTGCAGGTACAACCGGTATATTCCATCCTTGCCAGGATATCCGCGACTGACCGATCTTCCCAATGATACGGAAAAGGCGGCGTCGCTTTTCCGTGGCGTTTGGCATACATTGCCTTGGCTGTGGGCACATGATCTTTTTCCAGCATGTTAGCGATCCGTGTCGGTCCGTTTCCCGCCAGCGCAAGGTCGAAAATACGCTTTACCACCGGGGCCGTTTCCGGGTCGATGATCCACTGGCCTTTCCGCATCGGGTCTTCCAAATACCCGTATGGTGGACGGTTCAAGTGCTCTCCGCTCGTTCCCTTCGCTTTCAGAACCGCCCGGACCTTCCGGCTTGTATCACGGGCATAGAAATCGTTGAACAGGTTCCGGAAGGGGGTGAAGTCGTCCTGTCCCCTGGCCGAATCCACGCCATCGTTGATGGCGATGAAACGAACGTTCTTCATGGGAAAATTGACTTCCAGGTGGTAGCCGACTTGCAGGTATTCCCGACCGAACCGGCTCATGTCTTTGACGATGATCGTTCCCACCTGCCCGGCCTCTACCAAATTCAGCATTTCCTGCATGGCGGGACGGTCAAAGTTGGTGCCGGTGTAACCATCGTCCCTCTTAAGGTCGATTTTGATACATTATGATTTTTCCTGTCCAAGAGGGTTCATTCGCAGGTTAGGGGGTTCATTGAAAAGGCGGAAATACATGGAGAAAATGGAGCCCACCGAGCAGGATTCCAACTTCGTCATAATCTCACGCAGATGGATACCTGCTCAGTTGGCAGTCGTTTTTTTGTGCCGGTAATTCCGTCAGTAATGATTCTCACTGTACTAAAAACACAATTCGTTCAACCGCGTATCGCATCGTCCAGAATGAGCTTCTCCAGCTTCTTTTCCAATGTTTCAGTAGCAGTTTCGCTGTAGGCGGTCGTAATCACAAAAGTGGTCTCCCCGGTCTTGATCTCACGTCTCCTTTCGTGGTCAACCGGCAGGCTATCATGTTCGGCATCAGTCTTTGATGCAATATTCCTCACACAGAAACTGCGAACCGTATCACGAGAAAGCAGGAGTTTCTTTGCGATGGACTTATAACCCAGCCCTGATTCCCGCATTTCCTTTATGGCAGTTTTCTGCGCCTCGGTCAGTCTATTCATGATCTGTTTCCTCTAGATATGATTATCGTCTCCATGCTCCGCCACCGATGGAAGGAAGCTTTACCGCGCACCATTCTGTTAATGGCTTCATCTTAATGATTTCGGCCTGTTCCAGTGCCTCCTCCATCCCACAACGGTCGCACACATAAATCTGCGCATATCGGCTGAGAGCGTGGCGGGCAGTGGGGCCGAACATCATATCCCCACAGCGTGGGCAACGGGAGTCGGTTTTCAGCTGATGAGCGCCATGCCAGTTCAGTGTAATCGCAGCTTCATCTTCCGTGCTGACCTTATGCACACGGTCTGCTCCATAGGCGATGGAAAGCGAACTTCCCATGTCCCAGGCAACCATCACGTTCCCAGCATCATCGACTCCACGGCATTCTCCCTGTGATCCGATGGGGATCTTGGTGTAAGGGTCATCCATCTCATCCAGCACGATGCGGCATCCAACAGGGTACTGCCTTCTCAGTTCTTCCAAAGTCTCTTTGTCAGGAAATCTCATTTTCATTCGCTCCTTTTGAATTTTTCTCGGTCGATCTTCCGGCCTGCTTCCTTATTCGCTCTCAACAGGAATCGTAGCCCACACAGAGAGAAAAGGCTGCACCTTCCGCAGCCAATCTCGGTGTCTGTGTTCATGCCTGGGCAGTCTGCGCTGCCAGCCTTTCAGCCTTCTTTCGCTCCCGGCGGGCTTTCTCCGCGATTCTGTTCTTCTCACGCCGCTCGGCCAGTTTGTCAGGATGTGTAGCGTAGTACTCCTTCTGGTAAGCGCACACCCGGCGGCTTCGTTCTTCTTTTGTCATGGGCTGCTTCTTTTCCTTCGGCGGCTGGGTGGCTTTCTTCTTATCGTACCACCGTTTTTGCTGTTCCGCTTTCTTCTGCCTGTACTCCTTGGCATAGTCGCTTTCGACCAGAATGCGTGTGACATTCCCGTGAAAATCCTCCTGCTCGCCGATGCAGACAAGGTTTTTCAGGTTGTAATCCCGCCATATGCGGATCAGTCGGTTGCGGATAGCCCCGCCGAAGTAGGTGCTGAATTTGCCGCTCTTGAAGTTCCCTCTGCTGATGATTTCCCATACGACAATGTTGCCTTCCTGCAGGAAATCCTCCGTGCTGTAGGTGTCCATCTTGCCCCTGTACATTTCCGCTTCATGCAGGGTGATGGGTGCAAGGTTTCTGAAAAGCTGGTCGTAGGCGGCTTCATCGCCAGCCTCAATGATGCTGACCAGTTCCTCATTGCTGTATGTACTGTAATCCATGGTGTAGGCTCCTTTCGCTTGTGTTTTCAAGGCTTCCGTGCTTTGGGGTAGTGTATATATTGATCAGAATGAGCCTAAAGTCCACGCCTAAGAGCGATAATAATCCGATAAAAAACCACCAGACTTTTTGGCCTGTGAAGGCTTATGATCTGGTGGTTCTGCCGGGGTTATTCTGTTTCATTTTCTGCAAGGGTATCGCGATTTGCGACGGCCTTTGCCGCATCTCTTTTCGCCGCCTGTTTTTCTTTCCAGCGGTCTTCCATCGCCTGATCCTTAAAGGCGGCCGAGCCTGAGAGCGGGGAAAGAAGCACGCGGCGTGCTGTTTTGAATTCGTCGCCGCCCATGCCCAGAGCCAGCAGCCAAATGCGGAAGATGTACTTCTCGTTTGTGGTATCCACAGTCTTGGCGAGGGTGCGTTTCTGCTCCTTTGCCAGTCTGCACATCTGGCAGGCCAGTTGCTGGAAGGCTTGCAGTATCTCGGCATCCTCGGTCATTGGGAAGGTGAAGGTTACTTTGTCTTCGGTGAAGGAAAGCCCGGTCAGTGCCTTGCCATTTTCTGCTTCAAAATTGGCGATTGCTCTGCACAGGCTCTCTGTGGTCAGGAGGCAGGTATCGTCCTTCAGCGCGATTGTCAGTTCCTCAGTGCAGGAGAACTCGCCGCCTGTGGCCTTAGAGATGAGCTTCCCTCTGCTGTAAATCATGGAGACAAGGTTCCGCAGGCTGATGCCGGTGTGTCCGGCCATCGGAAGGGAAACCGTGAGCGTGTCGGGCTCATCGGGATGTTCGGGCTCCGTAGGCGCATCCTCGGCTTCCTGGGCGGTTTTCACTGCGGTCTGCGCCGTATCCTCGGCCTCCGCCTCTTTGCTGTCCTGGTTGGCTTCTGCGCTGTCCTGCATCGCTCCGGAAAGGCCTACCTCAGCAAGGGCGTCGCAAAGCTTCCTGATCAGTTCCTGATCGGTATCACCTGCGAAGTCGATAGCGCCGTCTCTGGCAATCGTGAAGGGGCCGACACTGTATGCGCAGCTGGGAACGCCCAGGTACTTTTCCTTTTCTCCGATGTGGGCAGCGATGGCCTTTACCAGTGCTTTCCTTTCGTTTCCGGTTGCGTTTGTGAGCATGTTGTTTTCCTCCTTGTGGTTTGTGTTCCGCTCCTTGGCGGTGTTACATTAATCACTCTTTTCAGCCTGAAAGTCCACGCCTGTTTTCGATAATTCTGAAGAAAATCTGATGTTCTACCATTTGCACAATGGGGATCGGGCAGTATGGACAACAGGGCAGAAAACAAAAAAATGCGGCTCCCTGCCAGCGCCGTTAAGCACCAGCAGAGAGCCAAAGAAAGAGGTTCATCATACTGTAACTTCCGTCCCGTCACGGAATGTAAATATCATCTTTTTGCCGACTGCTACCTGATCCACCATGCCGCACCACAGTTCCTCGCTGAAGGCTTCAACACGACCGTCCTGCGCTTTCAAAAGCGCCATGTAACTGTCGATTTCCTTCAGCCGCATTTTCTTATCAGTGATCTGGGCCTGCAATCCTTCATACCTGTTTTTCGCTTCATCGAAGCGGGTGGACATTGACTGGAACCGCTGCCGATAAGCATCCTGATCCAGAGCAACGGTTGCGTTTTCCCGGATGAGGTCCTGCAGCTTATCGGAAATGGTCTGCATTTCCGCTTCAGCGCCGGCAACCTCAACCTCCAATGCAGTCGTATCGAACACGGCGTTCTTTGCCGCTTCAAAGGCGGCGATAGCTTTCTCCCGACCACGGAGCACAGTGTTTACAGCGGTCAGGAAGGCGTTCTGTATTTGTTGTTCCGTCAAGTGCGGAGTGGAGCATTTCTCGCCGCCGGCAAACTTGTGATTGCATTGCCAGACCACCCGGCGGTACTTATCATTGCTGTGCCAGACTTTGGAGCCGTACCAGCTTCCGCACTCGGCGCATCTGATTTTGCTGCTGAAGATGTGTGCTCCACTGTGGTCTTTTCCCCGCCTCGCCATTTCGGTCTGTACCTGATCGAAAATCACAGGATCGATGATTGCATCGTGATTTCCTTCGACGTAAAATTGGGGTACTTCGCCCTCGTTCACTTTTTTCTTCTTCGTCAGGTAATCGACGGTGAAGGTTTTCTGGAGCAGGGCATCCCCTTTGAATTTTTCGTTCGTCAAAATGCTTTTGACTACGGAGGCTCCCCATTTATCCTTGCCGCCGGGGGTTTTGATGCCATCCTCGGTCAGCTTTTTCGCAATGCCGTAAGGCGTCATGCCCTGCAAAAACAGCGCGTAAATCCTGCGTATGACCTTCGCCTGATCCTCATTGATCTCCAGATTGCCGTCTTCGCCTTTGTCGTAGCCCATGAACCGTCCGTATGGAACGGCCACCTTACCGTCGGCACACCGTTTCCGCCAGCCCCAGGTAACGTTCTGGGAGATGGAGCGGCTTTCCTCCTGGGCAAGGCTGGACATGATACTGATCAGTAATTCTCCGCGAGAATCGAATGTCCAGATGTTCTGTTCTTCAAAGAAAACCTCGCAGCCTTTGTCTTTCAGTTTCCTGATGGTGGACAGGCTATCGACCGTATTTCTCGCAAATCGGCTGACTGATTTCGTGATGATCAGGGTGATCTTGCCAGCCAGAGCATCCTCGACCATCTGGTTAAATCCCGTCCTGTGCGCGGTCGAAGTGCCCGTTATGCCCTGATCCGTGTACACGGAAACAAATTCCCAGTCGTCGCGGCTCTTGATGTAGTTGGTGTAGTAATCCAGCTGAGCCTCATAGGAATTTTTCTGGTCTTCGTCTCCTGTAGAAACGCGGGCATATCCGGCAACCTTGCGCTTAACCGGTTCTCCGAGCGGCGTCGCAGTAAAAGGATTCAGCGTTGCCGGTATGGTTTTTATCTTTTTCGCCATGATTCAATTCTCCCGTCCTTAAAATGATATTCCAAGCCATCTGCCGACACGGAGATGTGATCAACCTGTTCGGTAAAGGCGTTTTTGTTAAAATCAGAAGTCCCCATGATGTAGGCTGTCACCTTCCGAAGGTTGAAGTCGGCGTAGTCCTGATTTGCACACACGGTCCTGACCTTGGATTTCCCAGCACAGCGCCAGTACACATATTTTCCACGTCCACAGTAACGATGGTATTCATTCCCACAGCAGGAGCAAATGAGCTTTCCGGTGAATTCATCGGTAGAGGTCGTTTCATGCAGGTTGTTCCGGAGCTTTAGTGTTTCAAACTTTCTGACCGTTCCGTCCTTCAGATAAAAGTCAATGCTGCCCGTGTCGAGTACCACCATCCGTTCTACCGTGGTCTTGAAGTAATCATCGTCAAAGGAATCCAGCCCTATGACGGAGCAGAAGATTTCCCTGATCTCCGTAAGAGAATCAATTTCATAAGGAAGCTTCCGATTCTCCAAACAAATAATATTTCTCCAAATGAAATCTCGCAGATCTGCTTCGCTCTTTATATCATTCAAAGAAGCAACGTTATCCACTATTATAGTGAACGACATAATTAAATTTACTTTACAGCAACCAGAAGAATGTGCTATACTTCCTCTTGGGGGAGGCGAGAACATGAATCTGAGGAAATATAGCACCGATCCGGCAATTCTCTTGGAACAAGGTAAAGCAATAATGACGTCATCGGATGAGTCAAAGTATCTGTTTCGCGTTTTTGCAGTCAATATGGTTCTTTCCGGCACTCCTGCATCCCAGGTTGGAGCGTCAGCAGGGTATACCAAGGCTGCTGTTACAGGCTGGGTGAAAACAGTAGACGAAAAAGGGTTTGAGGCGCTTCGACCGCAACAACGTCCTGGACGGCCCACTAAACTATCAGACCAGCAACTGAAGGAGATTGATACGGTCATCCAAACCGATCCCAAAGGGCACGATCTCAAGGTATGGGACGGGCCGTCGCTTTCTTCTTATATCAAGTCGCATTACGATGTTGATATGAGTGTCAGACAATGCCAGCGGTTGTTTCGGAATCTTGGATATTCGCGTATCCGCCCTCAACCCTATCCCAG
>JAFSKN010000080.1 GCA_017448975.1 Clostridia bacterium | reverse complement strand
CCATTCTTTGGCGGCCAAAGAATGGTTTCCCCCAGACCCCCTTCCAAGAAAGCCATATGATTTTTCTATACGACCATACAAATAACAAATTGGAGGTAAGGATGGCACACGAATACATTACCGATTTACCCAAGAATATAGCGGAATACAGACGAAACCAGGCGCTCATTGCCAAGGCGGAGCGGGAAAAGATCATCCTGGCCCGGCGCATTCAGCGGTTGGAAAACCTGGATGAATACTACAAACGCGGTGAACGGGCCAAGCGCGCCCACCGCCTGATTACCAAAGGCGCGGCCATTGAAAGCATCTGGCCGGGATCAAAGGAGATAGAGGATGCTGACTTCTACCAGTTGATGCAGAAGATTTTGTCTTCCAATAGCGCAAAAGCAATTTGGGAAGCGTATCAGGCGGAACATCCCGTTCAAGTGGAAGGAGGCGATAGCTGATTGCCCTGTATCATTTTCATGCCGGGATCATCAAACGTTCCGCCGGGCAATCCGTTTTAGCTGCCGCCGCTTACCGGACGGGAGAATGCCTGTTCAGCGATTTTTATCACGAAGAAGCGGACTATACAAAGAAAAAAGGCGTAGTGCATAAGGAAATCCTGCTGCCTTCCCATGTTCCCCGGCAGTACGCTGATCGGGAAACGCTTTGGAACGCTGTGGAGAAAACAGAGGAACATCCGAAAGCACAATTGGCTTACAGCTATGATATTGCTTTACAAAACGAACTGACCCTGGAAGAAAACATCGGCCTGGCGAAACGGTTCTTGCTGGAACAATTCGTCAGCAGGGGCATAATCTGCGATTTTGCGGTGCATATGCCTGACCCAAAAGGAGGCATACCAAACCCGCATTTTCATGTGCTGTGTCCCATTCGTCCCATGAATCCGGACGGAACGTGGGGCAATAAGCAGAAGCGTGACTATGTATTGGATAAAAACGGCCAGCGTATCAGAGATGAAAACGGCAACTATGTCTGGAAATCTGTACCTACTACCGATTGGGGGCATAAGGAAACACTGCTACATTGGCGGGAGGAATGGGCACGATATGTGAACATAGAATTGGAGAAGAAAAACGCTCCAATGAAAGTTGATCACCGATCCTATAAGGAACAGGGAGTCCATCAACTGCCGACGATCCATGAAGGCCCGACAGTTCGCGCCATGGAGAAGAAGGGCATCCGCACAGAAAAAGGAAACCTGAATCGCATGATTCAATCCGCCAACGCCATCCTGAAAAAGCTGATTACCCGTTTTCAGGAACTGACGGCATGGATCAAGGCAGTAAAAGCAGCACAGAATGAACCGAAATCCCCAAACCTGACTCTGCTGCTCCTGGATTATCTGAGGAAACGAAACGCCGGAGCCTATTCCGATAAAGCCAAGGCAAATAACTTGAAAAAAATATCCCAGGATATTGTTTATCTGGAGGAACATGACCTTTACACCCTGGATGACTTGCAGACTATAACCGATCAATTCCGGGAAAAGCTCAACGGGCTCAACCGGAAAATGAAGGCCAATGAGAAGCGGCAAAAGGAATTGAAAGAGCTGATTGCGGCGGCTGAGAACTATCAGCGAACGAAAGCCGTTGTGGATCAACTGAAAGAGATTCATTTCAACAAGCGCCGTGAACAATACAGGAAAGACCATGAAATGGATTTCAATATTCATTTCGCAGCCAAGAGGACATTAGATCGGCTGTTGAAAGATAATTCCGATAAAACCATGCATGTCCGTTCATGGAAGGAAGAAGCAGAACGGTTATCGGCTGAATACGCCGCCGATTATGAAGAACTGAAAAAGCAGCGGGAAAAATCGAAAGAACTGTTCCGTATCCAGGCACAGATCGATTCCGCCCTGCGGGATCAGCAAACACAGCAGCAAAACAAGAACGACCCTACAAGATCATAAGTCCTCATTTTACTTCATATGGAACAGAATCGAGCGCATATATTGCACCAGGAAGGGAGGTGTCCTCTATTGCCAAGTCTGCTCCTATCAACATGATCATTTATTATCCGAAATCCGAGGAAGGAAAAAAACTGCTGGCCCAGCGCATGGCACAGGTTCACGCTGACAGCGTAATAGACAGAATAAAAAGATTGAATTGTCCTTCCGATCAGAAAACGGAATTATTGAATGCTGTGCTGAACACCGCAAAGAATGAAGAATCAGGCCCATAATAGCCTGAAATATAAGACCCGGCGATGAAAGACGTTCCATTGCCGGGCTTATCTTGTAAGGCTGTTCTGAATTGTTTGCGCAGATCGCGGTTGCAATTTGGCATTCTTTCCCGTATAATGAAGCTGACAGGGCAGAAATGGAAAACCGTCACTTTCGTTCGTCACAAAGGAGCGTGCGGCATGAAATACGAACTGGACCGACTGGGCCCGGATAATTTTGAAAAACTGATTCAAAGCCTGCTTATGGGTATTGCGGGGCCGCGAACGATTATATATGGCGACGGCCCGGACGGCGGACGGGACGCCGTTATTCAGAATGCCAATCATGAAATCGTGAAGGATGTTCGGGCGAAAGGTTATACCGTAGCGCAGATGAAATTCAAAAGCCCAGACGGAAAAGAAGGTGATTGGACCTGGCTGCGAAATAACCTGAAAAAGGAACTGGACAGCTTTCAGGAAAGAAAGGAAACGCAGCCAGAGCTTGTGCCGGAAACGTATCTTTTCTTTACCAATATCATTCTGACCCCCAAGCTCGACAGCGGAACGAGGGATAAAGCTGAGAAGTATGTCAGCCAGTACACCGATATTATTCCCAATATTTTAATTCTGGGTCTGGACGAAATCCGCGCCATGCTGGATAACAACCCCAACGTTGCCCGCAGCTACGCCGCCTTTATCACGCCAGGGCTCGTGCTGCAGGAAGCTATGAACTATTTGGAGAAGCTCAGCCTCCTGCCCTTCCTTCATCTTATCGAATATGCCCAGTCCACGTTCAGCGAAAACCATGCCGTGCGTTTGGAGCAGGCCGGAAGCGTATCGGACAGAGAGATCAATATCCGGAATGTGTATACCGATTTGGAAGCCAAAGCGCTGGACAGCGGCGAAGAAAAAATCGACCGCATCGCCCATTATATCCTGTCCTGCGGTAACCGGACGAAACGCAGGGAAGAAGCCTCCATGGGGCTTGGACGCTGGAACGATGTGCCGCGTCCCGCAACCCGCTTTCATTTCGTGCTGATCGGCAACGCGGGCCAGGGGAAGTCCACCCTCTGCCAGTATATCTGCCAGATTTACCGGGCAGCGCTTCTCAAAAGGTTCAATAGAGGGGTGCGGGCGGCGGATCAGTATTTTACCGGAAAAGCAGGCGAAGCGGTCGCGCCGCCTGACTGCGAACGCTTTCCCGTTATGATCAACCTGAAAGACTACGCGGCAAGGCTCAACCGGCAGGAAGATTTGTCGGTGCTCTCTTATATCTGTAACCGCATCAATGAGAAAACCAACGGGCAACTGCGCCAATTTGAACTGCGGGAGCTCCTGTCCGTTTATTCCTGGGCGTTTTTCTTTGACGGACTGGACGAGGTGCCCGCTTCCTCCAACCGAGACGAGGTGCTTTCCCGTATTGAGCATTTTTTGAGTCAGGATCTGTCGGACGCCCAATGCGATTGTCTGATCGTCTGCACCTCCCGG
This sequence comes from Clostridia bacterium, assembly GCA_017448975.1. GTDB lineage: Bacteria > Bacillota > Clostridia > Christensenellales > Aristaeellaceae > RUG563. The sequence goes on along the minus strand of JAFSKN010000080.1, from coordinate 10,571 downwards.
CCCCAAGGCTATAACGACGCTTTCTCTCCCAAATATTTCAGTCATTACCTGCTGAAGGATTTATCCCCTGACCGCTGTAAAGCGTACATCGAAAAGCTGCTGGAGCATATCGAAAAAAACGGCGATATGCGGGAACAGTACCGGAGCATCCTGTTCCACGCCCTGGAAACACCGATGACCGCCAAGCTCATGACCACCCCCTTGTACACCTCCATCATCGTGGTGATGGTAAAGCATGGCGGCACGCCTCCCACCAAGCGGTACGACCTGTTTCACGACTACTGCGAAATCATCTGCAAACGGGAACAGGAAAAACGCACGCTGCCGCAGGTGGAAGGGACGTATGACTGGATCGTGCCGCTGCTTTCGCAAATCGGCTTCCTGCTGCAGGCGGAATCTGAAACAAAAGAAAACGCGGCGGCAGAACTGACGGTCAACCGCTACAGGGAAATCATCACAAAATACCTTGAAAACGAAGAATACAGCGGGGAAGACGCGCCTTCGCAGGCACAGGCGCTCTATCAGGCCGTCATCAATCGGCTTCCGTTCCTTGAAGAAGTGCCAAGGGAGAAGGAAAGCGTCGTTCGTTTCCCGCTTCGCTCCATTCAGGAATACTTCGCCGCGGAATGGATCATCAGCTTCCACGACGATAAAACGGAGGCGCTTCGGGAAACGCTGGAAAGGCTCTCCACCAGCGCTTACTGGCGGAACGTGTACCTGTTTGTTGCGGGGTATTTCGCCAAAAACCCAAGCCGGACGCTGATCAATCATGAACTTTTCCGAATTTGCAAATGCAATAACGGCGAGGAAAGCTTTGAGTGCGAGAGTGTCTCTCCGGAAATTTATCGTGCGGCCCAGTCCGGTTCTTATTTAGCGATGGATATGCTGGTGGATAACCTGTTCCGCAGACCCTATGAGCAGGAAAAATACCTGATTGAAGCGACAAAAACGCTTTCCGAATGGAGACCTTATATGCGGCAGATTTCCCTTTTGCCGAAAAAACTGTTACAGAGTCTGATGGAAAGATATATTATCCCCGCTGTTCATGCGAGCTTGAGCGCCGATTCGTCCCCTTTCCATTCTTTATGGATCCTGGCCGCGGAGGGAAACGCATACGCGGCGGAGCAACTGGAGGAGCTGGCTGACCGGGTAATCCCACCCAGGGATGCGGATTACTTTTTCATTCGTTCCTGGAATTATGGCAGCTTAGGGAACCGGACGATGAATACCTTATTGCGTTGGCTGAAAACATGTGAATATTATTTCATTGGAGCGATTGAAGAGTTTACCGCCGAGTATTTAACGCGTTTTCCAGAAGCAAAGGAAGCTTCCTCCTGCCCCGACTTCTATCGGGTCATCCTGTATAAAATCCTGGAAGGAGATCGTTTCGACAAAGCGACGGAAGATTCTGCGCATGCGGAACATTCTCTCGCGGCGCTTGCTGAAGCATGCGAAACGATATACGATGCGCTTGTGGCCGGCGTCGCTTTTGAAAGCCATATGATTCGATTTAGGCCGGCTTTCGCTTCCGCGTCCAAACTGTCCTCAATAAAAGACCTGCCGGAAAAATTTGCCGCCGCCGGACTGCCGGAGCTGACCGCGTTTATCGGTTTTCTCCTGGCGCCTTCCCCGCATACCCTTGATGAGTTGCTGCGGGTTTATGGAGCTTTATCAGATGAAGATCAGGCGTTTTTCAGGCGCACGGTCATGCCCTGTCATTGGCTGCTCGCCGATATCAGCCGTCGGCTGAATACGGGATCGGCGGAAGCGGTGATGTCGTATTACGATGAAGCCCGTTTTGAGGCGTGCAGGAAGCGAGAAGAATATGCCAAAGCCCTCCTGGAGGCGGAAAACTATGACGAAATCACGAAGGAAAAGTTATGGAAATCCATGGGTATGGGCATTCATATTGACCTGAGGGGGAACGTTCCGCGCGTCCTGCTGGCGTTAGGAAAAGAAGCGTTTTGTAATCATTTAGTGTATGGCGTTTCCTACCGCATGAAGACAGACGGAGATTTTCAATCCTTTTGCCTGCGTATTTTTCCGTCGATGTTTCAGGACTATGCCGGCCAGGGCATAGCGATTCATTCATTTGCCAATACGCCGTTGGATGCACTTCTCCGTGCGGACATCGAATTTCCATCCGAGCTGCCGGAGAGGATCGTGCTATACCCTCGCAGAGGGATAAACGAATCCTCCGCGTTTGAAAAAATCAGCCAATTAGTCAATATCAGCGGCACTTATCTGCAGGTGTATTCGCTGGTTCCGTTTATGGCGGGTGATATTGAGCACACGGCATTGGGCGAACTGTCCGACGAGCGCGCCAGAATCCTTCTGACGGGGATTCGGGCCACCGGAAACCGCCTGGCGCTGCTGGGCTGCATTCTGCATATTCTCACCGGCACCGTATCGGAAGAAGTAAAAAACGATATTTGGGAGGAGCTTCGTGGCTTTCTCCGGGAAGAACGATTGAATCATTTTTGGATGAGAGCAACCGCCTGCCTCAGCCTCACGGGCGGCATGCTGCTGTATCAGGCCCTGCTTTCCCTGCCGGAAACGCAAACGAATCTGCCGAGGGATCTGATTTTCTCCTGCCGGAGACGCATCCGCGAAAAGTTGGAAGTCCTGCCTGTGGACACCCAACGGCTGCTGGCTCTGGCGGAGGAAGCGCACCGGAACGACTGACCTCCGCATAGGATAAGGAAGGATTGCTTATGCCCAAGAATATTCAATTTCGTCACATCCCCTATGGTTCTGGCCGTCCGCAGATCGTGCTGGTGGGGAACGGTTTGGAGAGAAGCAGCGGACAGATTGGGTGGGACAAACTGCTGGAGAAAATCGCCGTGCAGGATAGCGGTTCCATGACCGACGAGCAGAAAAAAGCGTTCATGAAGGAAATCGAGGGGATGATGGAGAAAATCCCGTTTCCCCTGCTCTACGAGCTGCTATCCTCCCCACAGCCCGCTCCGGCCCATTTGCGGCGGGAGGATATAGACGACCAGGAAAGGCGACTTGCTGAGGGCTTGAAGGAACTGAAAAACGCAAGCAATCGCCTGCTGGACAGGCTTCCATCCCTGGGGGCGGATCACATTTTCACCACCAATTATTCTTACTGCCTGGAAAAAGCATTCCTGCCTCGTCAGGATTTCAGCAAATCAAACGTTCGTTCCACACGCCGTTTTAATTTAAACCCGGAACGGAAAGAGAATAACAAGCAGCCCAGAGAAGTGAATTACCGCATTCACAGCGGATATCAGGCCCGGAACGCCGATGGAAGCCCCGTGGGGCTCTGGCATATCCACGGGGAAGCCTCTGTACCCCGCGGGGTGGTTTTAGGCGCGGACAGGTACGGTCGCATGCTGAGCAAGATTGAACAAACCTGCGCCACCCTGTCCTACGACGGCAATGAACCGGTGACGGAACCCCAACCCTTCATCTCCTGGCCGGAACTGTTCCTGTTCGGTGATTTGTACATCATTGGCTTTGGGTTCGAGACCTGCGAAACCGATCTCTGGTGGCTCCTGCGCCGGAAGCAGCGGGAACGGTTCAGCGACAGCCGGGTGTATTTTTACGAAGCACCAGACAAAACCAGCGTAAAGCAAAAGCTTTTGCTGGCTCACGGGGCGTTTATTCCATGCCTTACGAAGGACAAGCCGAAAACCGACGCAGATTATCAGGCATTTTATGAATTGGCCTTTCAGGATATTCAGAAAAGGATAGAGAAAGCAAAGTCCCCTTCATAAATGGGAAAACTTATAGTGGTTCATAAAAAGCAGCGCAAAATGACAGCACTGCTTTTTATCATGATGCTTGTCGTCTGAGCATCGCTTATTTTCCCAGCTTTTTCAGTTCTTCCATCATAGCCCGACGGTTTCCGTAGATCGTTTTCCATTCGTTCACGATCTGTTCTGCCGCTTCTTTGCCGCCGGGGATGATTCGCATATGCCGCAGGGTATTCACCCATTCCTGGTAGGTTTTCCGGTCGGCGGTATGCCGGGCGGCGCTGGTCAGTCTATCGACATACGCATCCAAATACACTTCGGGATAGAGCGGCAGCAATTCCTTTTCATAGCGGAGCAGCATTTCAAAATTGTGCTTTTCCTGAAGATACTGCATTAAGCGGTCATACAGCTTTTCTTCATGGTACAGGGATGGCAGCAGATAGCTTTTTGATTTCAGAGCGGAAAAGACCTTTTCTCGTTCTTCCGGCCATTCTGTTTCCGGGATGATGCCTTTGTATTCCTTGAAAAAATCCCGATCTCCCGGCCTGATCTCTGTCATGAGCCGCCATAGCTGCGCCTTGTATTCCACCGCTTTCCCAGCTTTCCGGTAGGCTTCCTTCAAGCGTAATTCATATTCACCGGCGGCGTATCCTTCCTTATGTCTTTTCTCTATCTCGATGGATTCTTTCAGCGCGGCGATCAAATCATCCCACCGATGTTCCTTCTCACATTGCTCCATATATTGCTGCCGGACGCAGGGCAGCGCCCAGTATTTTTGCTGCAAGGCTTGGATTTCTTCCTCCGGGCGGCGTATTTGCCGCATGAGAGAAAAGCAGCGCTGCAAGTATTCCTGCGCCCTGTTGCGAGTATACGTACTGTCGTCCTTGTCCAGCTTATCCAATTTGCCTTGGTACAAGGCCAGCTTCTGTTTCAGGTATTCCGGCGTGACAAAGTATTCCATCAGCACGGTTTCATAAGCGTCCACGATGAGAGAATGAACGCTGTCATTGATGTGTGAAGTGAACCAGGAAAACAGGGCCTTTTCGATTTCCGGGTCTCCGGCGTCCAGCATGGTCTTCCACACACCCTGGCAGTATTCCGCAATCACATCCAGCCCAAATTCGCCGTCATCCATGTCCACATCGGCCATAGTAAAAAGCGCCAAATTGGACAGTTCAAAGGCCGCGGCGTATTCGTGACGATCCATCCGCAGGTCGATTTCCTCATCGATCCACTGCTCCACTTCCTTTGTGAATGCCCGCGCCTCCCGGTAATTGATATAACCCGAGCTGCTGGCATATTTCCGTTCGATCTTGGAAAGGCGCTTTTTGGCGTAGTCCAGAGCCTGCTTGGCGAAATCGGGGCTCACCATGGACTGAAACCGCACGCGGTATTTTTCTTCATTCCAAAGCACGTCCGTTAAGAACTGCCGGACGGTCTGAACATCCGTTTTCTCCACCAAAGCGCATAGCTTCTCCCTGGTCAGCTTTTCAGTTTTGTCCGACTGGTCCTTGCCTTTTTTGTTTTTCAAGGTGTCTTCATAGGCGTACAGAACGGCGGCCATGTGTTTACAGCACTCGTGTTCCTCTGCATAGGGACAGGAGCAGTCCATTGCATCGATTTCACCGTCAGATAATGAAATGGTTACTTGGTATTCGTCCGTTCCCTCCACCACGGCAGAGATTTCATCCTCGTCGATCTCTAAATCCTGCACCGCCCCGCCCCGAAAATAATCCTTCCCTCTTTCCAGGATTTTGGAATCAAACCACGCTTTCCAATTCAGCATAATACCCTCCGCTTTGTACAGAATCACAGAACCGCAAATCACCGTATTTCGCCAGCCCATATGGCCTTATCATACCAGAGCGCACGGGAAAACACAATGTAAAAATTTGAATCCATATCAGGAAGAATCAGGGTTGAAATAGAAATTTCATACAAGTATACTTGTACGAAAACATGGGATTTCATATAAGTATACTTATACGAAATATGGACTTTTCGTTCGGTTTTGGGTGAAATAACAGCGGGCGGCGATGATGATGGCTATTATCACGCCAGAGCAGATATAAAAAGTGGTGCGGACACGGGACTTGCTATGCGTGATGAAAAGCGGTATAATACAAATAACCGAATGGAAGGAGGCATGGCCGTATGTGTAATCAGTCAGAAGCCCTGGCAATATTGGAAAAAGTGGTGAAGGGCTGTTCTGAAATCATCCCTGTTTCCGATGCCTACTTATACGGTTCCTATGCCCGCGGGGATCATGACGAAGAATCGGATGTGGATATTTTTCTGACCACGCCGCTGACCATGCCGGAAATTGAAAAGAAGCGGTGGGATATTTCCGGCGTCGCCAGCGATTTATCCTTGGAGCACGACGTGGTGGTGTCTGTGTGCGTTCGTCCGCAGGCCGCGTTTCAGCCGGAACACCATCCGTATTATGAAAACATTGTCCGGGACGGGATCAAATACAGGAGGCCAGCCGTATGACGCAGGAAGACAGGCTGAATTATTCCGCTGTTCTTTTGGAAAACGCGCACAGGTGCCTGAAAACCGCGAACAGCAACGTAGAAATCGGCGATTATAAAGCCGCCGCCAATCGTTCGTATTATGCGATCTTTCATTCCATGCGGGCAGTGTTGATCCTGGAAGATGTTCCGGAGCGCTCCAAACATTCCGGCGTGATCGCGTTATTTCAGCAGCGATACCTGAAAACCGGTATCCTTGATAAAAGCCTTTCACGAATCATTACAGACGCTTTTGAAGTGCGTAATGAAGCGGATTACGACGTTTCTTATATCATCTCAAAAGATGAAGTGCAGGAACAAATCCGTCGCGCCGGAATATTTATGGAGGCAGTGGAAACGTATTTGAAAGAACAAATCGTCGTAATTCCTGATTAAAATATGGCATAGCAAACAGACGGAGACTTGATTCAGCCTCCGTCTGTACAATTTTATGACCATATTGCACGATAGTGAAGTGTAACGATCAGCCTGTTGAATCTCCCATAAAGCACTTGAAGTATTTTTCCCACATTTCTTTACTGATTCGTTTCTTCTCCGTTTCCCAAATGGTGATGTTATCGATGTCTGTATGAAGGTATTGGGCAAATTCGGCTCGGGTCATGTTCAAGGATTGGCGCAGATTCAAGATCGCCTGTCCCTGACCGGCTTGCAGGAAGCGGGTGTAATCGTTCAGCAGGTCGTTTATGGGGATATGATACAGCGTGGCAAGCTTGTCCATGATTAGCGGATCATAAGCATCCATTTCATCAGTTTCCAGGCTGGAATAAACGGCGCGGGCGACGCCGATTTTTGCGGCGACTTCTTTTTGAAGCAGGCCCAGTTCATGCCTGCGCCAGCGGAGGCGGTCGGGGATGGAAGCAATATCTTCATAGCGCCTATAACGTTGGTTCAGGGAAAACGCTTCGGATATCTTCTTGGTGACGGTCACGCGGAAGGAAAGGATATACAAGGGAGCGTACCGCACATGACTTCCCTCTGTGCGGCACATGATATGCATTTTACCCGATATTCGGGCTATCGCATGCCATTTACTGGAAGAATCCTCACTTTCGCCCGCGCAAAACGCATCGGCGATGGCATAGCATTTTCAATGCAACGGGCGGCGTAAGAGGAAAGCTGGGGGCCGGCGTCGGGCTTAAAGGTGTTCACGGCTTTGATCAGGCCCAGGGAACCCACGGAAACCAGGTCTTCCAAGGTATAGCCGGGCACGGTGTATTTGCGGGCGATGTGGCTCACCAGGCGCAGGTTGTGTTCGATCAGCCTCCGGCGGGCGTCCTCGTCCCCCGCCCGCATAGCGGCGATGGCCTCCTGTTCCTCCTGCCGGGACAGGGGCCGGGGAAAGCTGCCCCGGCCCGACACAATGCCGAAGAAAAACAGCGCGTCCTTGAGCAGCCAATACAAAAAGGTCAGCATGTTTTCACCTCCGAAAAAGTATATGCGGAGGCGGGAAAAAACGAACCCGAAAAATCACGAACCGGTTGCCTGACCCGGCCCGAAAGCAATGACCGTCAGGATCAGCCCCTGATGAAACAGGCCGCCGCTGTGAAGATTTATTGTAAGATTATGCTTTCGCAAGCAAACGATCTCTTTCCTTTTTCGCCACGGTCACCGAAGAATCTGTTTCTTCCGAAAGACCCCATTCGTTTTCCAGCAGGTCGATGATGCGGCCATAAGTTTTCGCGGCGTTGACATAATCACCCATGATCTCGTAAATATCCGCGATCCCCATGAGCGCGTCCTGGAATCTTGGGCGCTTTTCATCTGCCGCGAAAGCGCGCTCATAACAGTCTATGGCCTTTTCATAGTTGCATTTGCCGGCATAGTATTGTGCCGCCTCAAATAATACTTCGTCGTTTTCCGGCTGTTCCAGTAACAGCCCCTCAATGATTTTGTCCGCCGCGGGTTCGTTAAAACGGGCAAGCGCGATGGAAGCGCGGTATACTTGTTTCATAACGGGATTCGCTTTTTCCAATCCGCAGTAACGGTTCAGCCAACGTTCCGCCTCGTCTGCCCGGTGATCGGCGATAAGATTATCTAAAAGATACATATAGGGCAAAGCCGTGTCGGGATTCGCCTCTGCCAGGGCTTGATAAAAATTGATTGCTTTGGTGTGGTTGCCCATATTCCAATCCCAGACAGCATGATTTGCTGTTTTGCACAATATCCACTGGCAGCCCTTTTCTCCCGGCGCACGGGCGATTGCTTCCTTGGCATAGCGCGCCGCTTTTTGCGCTTCCGCATTCATGCGGTGCCAGTAAAGATAAGCAATCAGTTCCGTGGCTCGCTTCGCGTACTGCTCCGACGCAAGCTGGCCTTTCAGAAATTCTTCGTATTCCCAGAACACATCCTGTGGAAGCTCTTCTTCAGCGTCCATCCTGTTCTCGATGCGGTTAAAGCGCTGTTCGGTAGTAATATCGAACAGATCGTCGATTGTAATTCCAAAGATTTCCGCCAGCAGAGGAAGCGTGCCGATGTCCGGCATCGCCACCGCGTTTTCCCATTTGGACACAGACTGCGGACCGATATTCAGCTTCTCCGCAAGCTGTTCCTGCGTCAATCCGGCTTTATAGCGCAGCTGTTTGATTTTCTTTCCAAGTTCCATTTTCAAAACCTCCCCCATTTGTTTTTTCTGCAAGCTCATTATACGGAACCAAACAGCTGAATTCAATAACGCAGATTTCAAGTTCTCTCGCCTGTTGGTAGAGTTGGCAGGCGTCTGTCCTGCCCCTTTTGGGACTGATTTTTATGCTTTGGAGCAACGCGATAACAAAACCAATTGCTTGTCCTTTCCCGCCTCACAGCCCCATTTTCGTCATGATGCCGTCCGCCGTGACGCCGGGGTGGGTGACGTACAGGCGGGCGATCTGCTCCGTCAGGGCGGGATCCAGGCCGGAGCGCTGGGCGATTTCTTTCGGCCCGCGGCCTTTTTGCGTTTCCTTCATCACCAGCTCGATTTGGGCTTTGATATTGCCGGACTCGATTTTCGGCGCGGTTTCCTTGGGGGTGTGGGGAATATCGACGCGCGTCACGCAGAGGTCCTGGCCGTCCGTTTCCAAAATGGCTAAGGTAATGGGCTGATGAAAGCGCCGGGGGCCGCAGCTTCCGGGGTTCAAAAGCAGGGTATGCCCGGCCCAAGCTTCCGCGTACTGGTGGGAATGGCCGCAGATCATGAGGCCGTAAGCGCTGCAATCCTTGGGCAAATCCTTCTTTTTGTGGGTCATGAAAACGCGCAGCCCGGCCAGCTCAAAATCCAGGAACAGGGGCAGGCTTTCCGTCCCGCCTTTTTCGTTGTTCCCCCGCACCGCTTTCACCGGGGCAATTTGGGAAAGCCTGTCCAGGATGCCGGGGCTGCTGATATCTCCGGCGTGGAGGATGCTTTCACAGCCTTGCAGGGCCGTGATGACTTCGGGCCGCAGGAGATCATGGGTGTCCGAAAGAATGCCGATTTTCATCGTTTCATTCCTCCCCGGCGCGCAGGAACGATTCCGCCCGCGTCATGACGGTTTTCAGATTTTCAATATCCTTTCCCAAGTCCCCCGTTTCCAGGGAATGGTTGGCGTTTTCCGTGATAAACAGGGGGATGTCCGCCTCCCTGCACAGGCGGGTCAGCGTTTCCGTTGCCACCCAGGGGTCGGCGGTGCCGTGGAAAGCAATGGCGTTTCCTACCGGAACGGCAAAAGTGGCCTCCACCGGCGTGAACAGAAGATGGCGGCAGGAAAGCCTGTGGGCGTGAGCATAGGCCACGGCCGCCACCGTGCCCACGCTTTTTGAAATGAAAACGATCTGCCCGTACTGCTTCCAGTCGATGCCCCGCAGCATTTCTTCCGTCTGGGCCAGGGCTATCTCCGCGCTTTGACGCATCTTTTCCGCATCGCCCCGAACCTTTTCCGGAAAGCCGCCATAGGGTACGCGCACCACTTCCCAGCCCAGCCCCTGGGCCAGCTTGCCGCTGTAATACAGCAGGGGCCGGTCGCAGGTATAGCCGATGCCGGGCAGGATCACGGCCAGCTTTTTGGTGTTTTCACCCAGGGACGCTTCCATTTCGTTTTCCTCCGTCGTTTCAGTTTTTTTCAATATTATACGCTTGAACGAAATTCTTTGCAAGGAAAACCCCTCCGGCGCTTCGCGCCACCTCCTCTGACAGGGGAGGCAATTGAGGCTCCCCTATCAGGGGAGCTGTCGGCGAAGCCGACTGAGGGGTTTGGAAGGTGAATCTTGAAACAGAGGTTACTACTCAGCCCCCCCCTGGAAGAACCACCGAGAACCGGCGTCAAGGGGGGATTGTCAAGGGGATCTACCCTTGACTGAAATCCGCACC
>JAFSKN010000026.1 GCA_017448975.1 Clostridia bacterium | reverse complement strand
CGCCAGCGTTCGTCCTGAGCCAGGATCAAACTCTTGTGTTTAATCCTTTTAACTTGCGATTCTGGGTTACTCCCTGACTTCGCTTTCGCTCCGCCATTCCCCACAGTCTCAAGTAAAACTCATTTCAGAATTAACTGTCGTTTCTCTCTCTATTCTGTATCGTTTTCAAGATTCCCGCGCCCTCCCAGGTCCCTCTCGCAAGGCCCCGTTTTTCGAGCGCTTGGATATAATACCACGCCATGACCCCTATGTCAACATCTTTTTCGCTTTTTCCTCCCCTTTTTTTGCTTCTTTAGATCTTTTCCGAACATTCCTTTCTTTGGCTCATTTCAGCGTTCATATTTTATTTAGATCATCATCAGCAATATCTCTTTGAATGTTCGGATTTTAAAAGAACAAACGTTCTTGTTCTTTCTTTTTCCAGCATGTTTTTCTTCGCCGCAGGCAAAATAATCCCGGGTGATCAGAATGACAGGGCTGAAAAAAATGACGGGGCTGCCGGTGATCCTGAACGGAAAATCCATCGGCAGCGTGATGCGGGGCGTGCTGACGGAGGACGGCCGCACGCTGCGGGGCATCGTGGTGCGGGGCGGCCTTCGCGGGGCCAAATGGGTGCCCCGGGAGCAGATCGCCCTGGTGGGCAAAATATCGGTGATCGCCAGCGGGAAAGCGGGGCGGGTGCCCCGGGACGCGGATTACCGGCTGTTCCGGGTATCGGACGGGGACGGCATGCGCTTAGGCATCGTGACCGACGCGCTGCTGCATGAAGAAACGCTGCGGGTGGCGGCCCTGGAAATCTCCTGCGGCCCTTTGGACGACCTGATCGACGGGCGCTGGTACGCCACCGCCTATCACGTGCAGTCCCGGAACGGCTGGGGCCATGTGACCGTACCCCACGGACGGGAGGAGGTGAGGGAAGGATGAGCAAGCTGCTGATCGTCGGGATGGCGGGCTATCTGCTGGGCATGAAGCACAGGACGCTTTCCAGGGAACTGTGCTGGGGCCGGATGAAAAAGCATGTGCGGCAAATCATGCGCATGCTGTAAGGGAAAGGAAGCGGCTGATATGACCTCTTTGCCGGCGTCCCGGGGCTTATCCCGCCAGGCCCGATGGGCCGTGGGCATCACGGCGGGCGTTCTTGGGGCGCTGGCGGGAGGCGCGCTGAGCAAGCTGATGGGTCAGATGCTGCTGGCGCTGCTTTTGTTCGCAGCGGCGCTGCCTCTTTGCAGGCGGATGGAAACGCGGCTTTCCCGCCCCTGGGCCGCCGGATGCGCCGTTTTGGTGCTGACCCTTTCGCTGCTGGGGCTGATCGGCCTGGTCACGCCCATGGTGATTTCCCAAATCTCCCTGATCATCGCGGAAGCGCCGCGCCTGCTTTCCGCCGTGCGGGAAATCTGGGATGGGATCGTGCGCCATGAATGGGCGCGCCTCCTGGGCCTTGGACGCGAAGCGCCGGAGCAATGGATCGAAAAGCTGACGGAATGGCTGCGGGAAAGCCTGCCGGGGCTCGTCGCGGGCATCGGCAGCGGCATCGACGCCCTGAGCCGGGCCTTTCTGGCGCCGGTGCTTTCCTTTTATTTTCTCCGGGATCGGGAATTGTTCGGCTACCGCCTGTCCCTGTGCATTCCCCTGAAGCACCGCAGGCGCGCGCTCCACGCCCTGCATGAAATGCGGCGGGAAGCGGGCGGCTACATCCGGGGCCAGCTGCTGGTGGCCCTGGCCGTGGGCGTGCTGACCGCCCTGGGGCTGCTGGCCGTGGGCATCCCCGCCTGGCTGGTGCTGGGCCTGCTCATGGGCGCGTGCGAGTTTATTCCTTATATAGGGCCCCTGATCGGCGGAGTGCCCATCGCCTTGTTCGCCCTGCCCATGGGCTTTCACGCCCTGCTGTGGGGGCTGGGGGTGACGGTGCTGGTACAGCAGATCGAAAACTTTTTTCTTTCTCCCCGCCTGATGGGCGAAGCCACCGGCCTGCATCCCGTTTCGGTGCTGCTGCTGCTTTCCGCGGGCGGGATGCTTTTCGGCCTGCCCGGCATGGTGGGGGCCGTTCCCGCCTATGTGTGCCTTCGCGGCGCTGCACGGGTGCTGTGGAAAAGCGGAGCCGAAGAAACATAAATCCTTCCATAATATATATATTCGGTTTTTGACAAAAATTTGCCGGGATTATGGGTTTTTTTGCCTTGCGGGATCATCATAAATCGTGTATAATGAAAAAGAAGGGGGGAGCGCGGTGACTGATCGGTTTGAAACAATGAAAATGCGCCCGCTGCCGGAGGGAAGCGAGACCGCTTCCGATATTCTTGCGCATGTTTATCGCGCGCTGCAGGGCAAAGGCTACGATCCTATCACCCAGCTGGTGGGCTTTGTTCTCACGGGCGATCCTACATACATCACCAGTTTCCAGAGCGCCAGAAGCCTGATCTGCCGTTTGGAACGGGACGAGATCTTGGAAGAACTGGTGCGCTTCTATGTGGAAAACAAGCTGGACAAATGAGCGGACGGATTCTTGGGCTGGACGTGGGCGACGTGCGCATCGGCATCGCCGTGAGCGATGAAACGCGCCTGATCGCCACGCCCCACAGCGTATACACCCGGGTGGGGTGGGGGCCCGACACAAAGCACATTCAGCGCCTGTACGCCGAAACAAAGGCAACGCTCATCGTGTGCGGCCTGCCCCGGAACATGGACGGTTCCGTGGGCTTCCAGGCCGAAAAAGTGATGGGCTTTGCCGGGCAATTGCGCAAGGCGGGGCTGCCCATCGTGTTTCAGGACGAAAGGCTGTCCACCGTTTCGGCCCACCAGGCCCTGATCGAAGGCGGCATGCGGCGGGATGACCGCAAAGGCGCCGTGGACAAGGTGGCCGCCGCCGTGATCCTGCAATCCTATCTGGACGCGCAGGAAAAAGAAGCTCCTGCCGGAAACGGCATGAACGAATAAATTGGAGGATATTTTCATGGCAGACGATATCAACAACAACATCCCCGAAGAAGAGCTGCCCGAAGGCATCATTGAACTGACCGACGAGGACGGCGTGACCACGCAATTTGAATACCTGACCACCATCGACCACGAGGGCGAGCTGTACGTGGTGCTGATGCTGCTGGAAGACGAAGAAAGCGACGACGAGGACGGCGAAGTGCTGATCCTGAAAATCGAAAAGGATCCGGAAACCGACGAGGATATCTACGTTTCCGTGGACGACGACGCTGTTTCCCAGGCTGTGTTTGACAAATTTGTGGCGATGATGGACGAGGAAGAGGAATAATCCCTTCTTCCTGTAAGACGGGCTGTTTGCGCCGGTAAGCGGGACAGCCCGCTTTATATATTCTTATATGGAAGGACCACCCACGCATGAAAAAAACGCTGATTTGCCTGCTGCTTTGCTTTGCCCTGATCCCCACCGCCTTCGGCGAATGTCTGTGCGACCCCAGCATGCTGCTGCCGGAGGGCGATGAACCCGTATGGACGGATTCCAGCTACCAGAGCGCGAACGTTTGCATTTCCATCACCTCGGAACGATACCTGAACACCGACATCTACGTGGCCGATATCTATGTGCGTTCCATCAATTCTTTCCAGCGGGGGATGGCCAGCAACAAATTTAAGGGCAACACCCAGCGCATCGACAAAATCGCCAAGGCCAACGAAAGCATCATCGCCATGACCGGCGACAACAGCGCCAACCTGAGCGCGGGCTGGGTGATCGCCAACGGGAAAATCTGGCGAAAGACCAGCAACCGCAAGCGTGAGCTCTGCGTGCTTTACAGCAGCGGCGAAATGGTGATCTTAGAACCGGGGGACATCGTGGCGAAGGACATTGCCGCCGGTGTGGAGGCGGGTGAAATCTGGCAGACCTTCCTGTTCGGCCCCGGTCTGCTCACAGAAGACGGCAAAGCCAAAACCGCCTTCAGCAGTGATGTGAAGCCCAAGAATCCCCGTTCGGTGATCGGTTATTACGAACCGGGGCATTACTGCTTCGTGCAGGTGGATGGCCGCAAAACCGCCAGTAAGCTGGAAAAAGGCAAAAAAAACGCCGGCCTCACCCTGGCCGAGCTTTCGGCGTATATGGAAACGCTGGGATGCGCTTCCGCCTATAACCTGGACGGCGGCCAATCCTCCATGATGTATTTCAAGGACAGCATTTATTCCACCGCCTATAAAAACGGCCGCCGCCTGGGGGACGTGGTGCTGATCCGTGAACCGGAAAGCAAGTAATAGATTTCCCCTGGACATCAACGGACGCCTGAAAAAATCCGCCCTTGAAGAGCGGTTTTTTTCTTTTCCGGCGTCTGTTCAGCCAAAGCGCCGGGTTCAGATTTCTCTGACTTGCCGGTTGATCAGCATCAGAACCGCGGTCAGGGAAAAACCCAATGAGCAGAAAGCAAGCAGGGCTGTGCTGCCCAGGGACTGCAGGATCACGCCTGCCAGCACGGAAGCGACCGGAATCATCCCCTGAGAGCCAATGCTGGTGATGCTGGTGACCTTGCAGAGCTTGAATACGCCGCTGACCGCGTTGCCTAAGATGCCCAGCGCGAACAGGATCGCAATGTGCGCGTTCGGCTCCCGGAAAACAAGCATGAGCGCGGCAGCCAGCAGGATGGTGCCGCCCTTCACATAATCGCACAGATACATGATCTTCGCTTTGTTGAAGCGGTCGCCCAGCACGCCGCCGACGGGCGTAAAAATCAGCATGGACACCCCGCACAGCGCCAGGTACAGTCCCTGCAGGAAAGCGCTGTTGCCGCTGATTTCCAGGATGTAAAAGCTGACGGCAAAACTGTACAGCAGCGCGCCGAGCTCCGAAACCAGCGCGCCAAGGAACACCAGCCGGAAATTCCGGTTTGAAAATACGTTTTCGTGCTTTTGATCCTGATTTCTCATAGCGGCAAGCCTCCTCCCGGCTGTTCAGCTGATGCGTTTTATAGAACACTTTAAGTCAGCAATGAAACGGGGCAGGGGGCTTCTTCCATCCGCAGCCTCAATCTGCGCAACTCCTTCGGAGATTGCTTGTTTCGGCTGATCTCACCGCCGATGAAATTCCCGCCACAGGCGGTCATCGGCGGT
>JAFSKN010000079.1 GCA_017448975.1 Clostridia bacterium | reverse complement strand
CTTTCATGCATCACCGGGAACCAACTTCCTTTTCCCTTTCAAGCGGCTTCCGGGTAAGAGGTCCAGGAGGTGAAACCTCCTGGTGCAGGTGCGCGAGGGCCGCACAGGCCCTCGCTTCCTTGTGACTTAAAGTGCTCTTTATATATGGAAACGATTGCGATGAGTGAGAGAATGAAAAAGTGGCTGGAAGCGGTCAAGGGCATGAAGGGCGGGGTGTGGCTGCTGCTGATCGCGGTCTGCGCAGCGGCGCTGCTGCTGCCGGGCGCATCCTCGGGCAAAACGGGCATGACGGAGGAAGAGCAGCGGTACAGCGCCACCCTGTCCCGCATCGCGGGAGCGGGGGAGGTGCGCATTTCCATCGCCTATGCCCAAACCGCTTCTTCTTTTGGAAATGCCAGCCGTCAGCCTGCGGGAGCGGTGATCGTGGCTCAGGGGGCGGGCAGCGTGGCCGTGCGGCTGGAACTGCTGCGTGCTGCGGAAGCGCTGCTGGGGCTCAGCGCCCGGGAAGTGGAGGTATTTGCCATGGAGGCGTCTCCGTGAAAATGAAAGACCGGATTTGGAACGGCCTGATGCTGGTCACCGTTGCCGCCGCCCTGTTTTTTACCCTGAACAAGGGCGCGCCGAGACAGGAAAACGCGGCCCTGCCCCTGGCCGTCGCCAGCCTGCCAACGCCAATGCCCACAGTCACCCCCACCCCGGCGGAGGCGTACCGGCAGGAGCGCGCCCAGACCCGTCAACGGGACCGGGACGCTTTGCTTGTTCTGGTGGGGAGCGAAAGCGTCAGCACGGAAACCCGCGTATTAGCCGAAAGCCAGCTGCTGGAAACGGTGAAAAACGACGAAATCGAGCTGGCCGCCGAAGCCGCGCTCATTGCCAAGGGTTATCCGAACAGTCTGTGCGCCGCCCGGCAGGGGGCCATCACCGTGTTTCTGGATAAAGAAATCAGCGCCGGGGACGCGGCGCTGCTGCTGGATATTGTTCGGGAGGCATCCGGCCTGTCACCGGAAAACGTTCGCTTGACGGGCTATTGACGCTTTCCTTTGATCAAAGCGTTCAAGTCTTGGGTGTCTTTTCCGATCATACCGCTTCATTACTGCGGTCCACATCAAACCCCCAAACCAAGCGGATGCACCACCAGAAAACGAATACAGACAGATGATATTTGCTTTTCAGCAGGTTCCGTGGTTTATAGGAGTGCCGGATCTGGTATTCCTGATCCGATTCTTCGCAGGATTCCTCATAAAAATACGGATAGGGCCGTCTGAAAAGCCGTTCCCAATTGTGAGATCGCAATTCCTCTTTAGCAGGCGTCATCATCAGCCGCAAAAAAAATTCCATACCCGGCCCCGTTCTGCGCCAGAAATCCCGCCGCATGCCCAAGTATTTTTCGCAGTAGCAGAAAATAGCGTTGGTGATCCGGGTCAGCTTCAATTGACGAATGAACGTTTGAAACGCCGTTTTATCGATTTCATCCGCGTAGCGGTTGACAAACTGTGTCAGATCCATCAGCATCCGCAGAGTGAGACCGTGGCTGATAATATGCTTATCCGCATGGTAAACCATATAGAGCAAATGCGCTTCCGGTTTTAAAGTTACATACCCCCCGACCCGCTGAAAGAAAGCGGAGGAAAAGAAACCGCGTTCTTTCAGCAGTTTCCGCTGCCAGGCGCTGAGCCGCTGGAAATAAACGCTGTGGACCTCCAGATGGATGCCTTCTGGCGAATAATAGTCATCCACGCCCAATTGGCCCGTAAATACATCCTTCTGCAGGCGAAAACCAAGCTCCTGCATCATCTGACCAAAGGCCTCCCGCTGCTTGCCGGGAAGATACAGGTCAATATCTCCGCTGACACGCATCACGTTCGGCGGATAGCATTCGTTCACGGCCTCCCCCTTCAGTACCGCGGATTTGATTCCACGCTTTTCCATTTCCCGAAAAAGGCGGTATACTGTTTCGCACAGAGCAAAGCTATAGCTGATGTAAGCAAGGGCTTTCTTTCGATCCTGCATGGGCAGAAGCGCAGGGTCGTCCGCGCAGTCCGCCATGCTGGCCACGCCGTGGGCAACCATGATTCCGCGCATCCGATCCCAGTCCGATACCGACAGGGGAGACTCATCGTGATAAACGATCCGGCGGAGCGCAGCACAGCAGTTTTCCGCTTCTTTTCTGGTCAGCATAAGTTGCTCTTCCCCCCTTTTCATATCTTATTATACGGATTATTGATGCGGGAATCAAGGCTTCATTTGTTTTTTGCGAAAACTATGTCCGGCGCTGATACGCCGAAGTCAGCCAAAATTCAACGTAAATTCAACACATGAAATTTGACGTTGAACTTTGTTCATTCCCGGCGCGATATGGTATACTGTTATCGATCTTCTGCGCAAGGAGGACGGAATCATGCTGCGCACCGGAAAAGTGGTGGCCGCCAGCGGCGGCGAATTAGAGGTTTGCTTTGAACGGCCCGAAGCCTGCGCCCATTGCGGACAATGCGCCGGGCAAAAGGAAAAAACGCTGGTGAAGCTCCCCGGTAACGTGCCGGTGGGCCGCTGGATCGATGTGGATATGCCGGAGGCGCAGGTGCTGAAAGCCTCCGTGCTGGCTTAT
>JAFSKN010000078.1 GCA_017448975.1 Clostridia bacterium | reverse complement strand
GATCACCATGCGCCAGGCGCTCTTTTCCGTGGCGAAATCCACAGTGAATTCAGCGGAAACGCCATCCTGATAGGTCAGGCGGACTTTTTCTGTGATGGGCAGAGCGATTTCCACATCCCTGTAATTGGGCAGGATGTCCCAGGCGTCGTACATACCGGGATTGTCGGCCCAAAGGTGCAGCTTGTTAAAGCCTCGATCATCCCTTACCCATTGACGGCTCCCATCTTTCTCCCACCAGTTGGCGATGCTGCCGTCTTTTTTCAGCCACAGGCGGTACAGCGGCGTATCAATGAGCAAACTGCCTTCATCACCGTTCGGGGAAACGGTCAGCCAGTTTTCTTCGCCTGCCAGCGTTTCCACGGTTCCGGCGGTGAGCCCCGGCAGGTTGGGCCGTGCCCAGAAGCCCTTCACGCCCTCCCGGAGGACGGGGCCCTTTTCGTCGGGAATGAAGGTGAGCATATTCCGGTCAAAGGGCAGGGAATTGAAGTATTGATTTGCGGCGTGCTTTGATAAAATCGCGTCCAGCCGCCGGTTGATTTCCGCGTAGTCCGCCATGGCGTCCTCGTACACGGGATGGATGTGAGAGCCGGGCAGAATGTCGTGGAACTGGTTCAGCAGCAGCTTTTTCCAGCAGGCCCGCAGTTCTTCGGCGGGATAGGCCGCCCCGTTCCAGGCGGCGAAGGCGCAGAGCATTTCCGCCTCCCGCAGTTTGAATTCCAGGGCCCGGTTCATTTTTTTCAAATTGGATTTGGTGGTGAAAGTGCCCCGGTGCATTTCCAGGTACAATTCCCCGTCCCATACGGCTAACTTTTTATTGTTCTTTAAATTCTTATGCAGGAAATCCGCCCCGCCGGTCAGTTCGGTTTTTGGCATGACCGACACCTTGGGGAAGCGCCGCACCATTTCCAGCATTTCTTCTGTCACGCCGCTGCCCCCGTCGCCGTAGCCGTACATGGACAGGGTTTGACCGCCCACCTCTTTGTCCTGGTAGGCTTCCCAGTTTTCCTGAATCTGGCTGGGCATGTTCCAGGTGATGAAGTGGGTGGGGGGCACGCAGGCGTATACTTCGCTTCCGTCGATGCCCTTCCAGATGAAATTGTTGTGAGGGAAACGGTTGGTGTCGTTCCAGGTGGACATTTTGTTGGAAACGAAGTAGTCCACGCCGCTCTTTTTCAAAATCTGCGGCATGATCCAGGAATTGCCGAACACGTCCGGCAGCCAGGCGTTATCCACCGTTTTGCCGAACTTTTTCCGGAAATAATGCTGGCCGTACAGGAATTGGCGGATCAGGCTTTCGGCGGCGGGCACGTTGCAGTCCGGCTCCACGTACATGGCCCCCACCGGCTCGAACTGACTGGAAGCGATTTTTTCTTTTAATTCTTCAAACAGGTCGGGATAGTATTTTTCCAGGGTTTCGTAGGTGTAGGCCTGGGTGTGGGTGTAGCGGAACTCGGGGTATTTGTCCATCAGCCGCAATTGAATCAAAATCGTGCGGGCATTTTTCTGCACCGCGTGGATGCGCCGCCAGTAGTAGGCGATGTCCAGATGGGAATGGCCCACCAGCGCCACGTCGCCGCTGCCCTTGAAATCGGTGTTGGCGTAAATCACTTTTTCGATGTACGCCGCCGCCTCGTCCACGCCCGCCCAGGTATCGAAATCCACCTTGTCCAGGGCGCGGCTCAGCTCCGCGAACAGGAATTTGCGGTAGTCCTCGTTAAAATACTCGCTGTGGGCGATGTCCATGAGCAGGATAAAATCATAGATCAGGGACTGCACGTTTTCCCGGATGATGCACAGGTAGGCCCCCTCAAAAATCTGACGGCAGCCGCGCTTGCTCATGACGGCGTCGTTCCGCTCGTCATCCGGTTTGGAACGGTTGTAGGCTTCGATTTCAATGGTCAAATCGTCCCTGTCGATGTAGGGATTCAGCAGGATGCGTTCCCGGTTGGGGTCGATGCCGCCCACGTATTTCCCGTTCACCTTCACGATCATTTCCGCGGCGGTTTTCAGGGAAAAATACACGTCCCGGCCCTTAAATTCCGGCGGGATGACGGCATGGCCCTTGATGAACGCGGTGCCGTCGGGGGTGAAATAGAGGTCCCCATTCTTTAAAGGCCTCTCCCCGCCGTCCACAAATTCATATTCGTTTTCCGAAATCTGGCGGGCATCCCGGATGGTCAGCTCCGTGATTTCCTTTTTTTCTTCATAGACGCCCCGCTGGAGCCAGCCGAAGCGCAGGTCCGTCCATTCCTCGGGCCGCATAGAGCGGCGGATTACCTTGACATGTCCCATCGCTTTTTCCTCCCGTCAGACCCGATCCCAGAAAAAGGGCTTTTTGCGCACAGGGATCACAGTGACCGTTTGCCCCTTGTCCTCTTTGATTTTCTGTTCGATCCAGGCGGTACAGCGGTTCAGGATCATACACTTGGAGCATTCTCCCCGAAAAACGAGGGTGAGCCTGTCCCCCTCCAGGGATTCAAATTCCACCCAGCCCCCGTCGCCCTGGATGCGGGGGGCCAACACGGTTTCGATATATTCCTTCACGAAAGGCCACGCTCCTTATCAGGAAACAAAATGCAAAGGTATTTTATCACGCTTTCAATCGGTTCGCAACGGGCGGATCAGTAGTTACTACTCAGCCCCCTGTGGAACCGAGAAAGAAACGGTATCGGAGGGGGATTGTCAAGGGGAACGCCCCTTGACTAAAATCCGCAGCGGCGGCGTGTACGCCGGGAGGGGCCGAAGCGCCCGGAAAATATGCCCTTTGGCATATTT
>JAFSKN010000025.1 GCA_017448975.1 Clostridia bacterium | reverse complement strand
CCTCGGGATTTTCCCGGCTTTCCCCGGATGCTTCGCATCCGGGTTGGCGTCCAAAGGACGCCGGGCCAGAAGCACAATGGCGTCAAGCCAGACTTCCGCGTCCTTTCATGCATCACCGGGAACCAACTTCCTTTTCCCTTTTAAGCGGCTTCCGGGTAAGAGGTCCAGGAGGTGAAACCTCCTGGTGCAGGTGCGCGAGGGCCGCACAGGCCCTCGCTTCCTTGTGACTTAAAGTGTTTTTTAGATGATGACCAAACGGCTACATGGAAGCATCCGCCTGCTTCCGCCGCTCCTGCCGCCGGATGCGGTTGATATGGCGCTCGAAATCGCCGTTTTCCAGCAGCGTCGCCAGCACATACTGCTCAAAGGCGGGCACGGGGCAGGAATAGAATCCCGCCTTTTCGTGAAACAATTGCAGCAAGCGGGGCGGCAGCACCATGTAGCCCACGCGGATGGAGGGAGACACGGTGCGGGAAAAGGTGTTCAGGTAAATCACGTTCTGGTTTTCCGCCCGGGCGAAGACCGTTTCCTCCGGCTTGCGCAGGAGGGAAAACTCCGATTCAAAATCGTCCTCCACGATGTAGCGTTCCCCCCGGGCCGCCCATTGCAGGTATTCCCGGCGCTTGGAAGCGCTGGCGGTGACGCCGCTTGGGAAACTGCGGTAGGGGGTGATGTGCAGCACCTGGGCCTGCGTCTTTTTCAGGGCGTCGGACCGGATGCCGTCCCGGGCCAGGGGCAAAAGATCGCACATTACGCCCCGCGCCCGGTACACCTGCTCGATTTTCTCATAGGAGGGGGATTCGATGGCGAATACCCGGCTGCTGCCCAGCATTTCCACCACCAGCCCATACAGGTATTCCGCGCCGGAGCCGATGACGATCTGCTCGGGATTCACCCGGATGCCCCGGTTCCGGGCCAGATAGCGGGACAGGGCGCCCCGCAGTTCCTCGCAGCCCGCGTTGGGGGATTTGTTCAGGATGTTTTCCCCGTATTCAGCCAGCACCCGCCGCATGGTGCGGGCCAGGGTGGCGAAGGGAAAGGCGTTTTCCGGCCGGGCAGCGTACCGCACGGGCGGACTGGAAGCCGCCGGGGCCGGAGAAAAGCCCTCCGAGGGCCGGAAAATCACAAAAAAGCCGCTGCGGGGCCGGGCTTCGATGTAGCCCTCCTGGCAGAGCAGCTCGAAGCTGTGTTCCACGGTGATCACGCTCACGCCCCGGTCCCGGGCGGTCTGCCGCCGGGAGGGCAGGCGCGCGCCGAAGGGCCACACGCCGTCGGTGATCTCCTGCCGCAGCGCTTCATACAGGGTCAGATACGCCGGTTTTTTCCGTTCCATCTGGTCTTATGTTTTTCTCCTGTTCTGGCACTTTTCACAAGGCCAAATTGGGTTTATACTTTCGCACGTAATCCAAAAAAACGGATGCAAGAAAGAGGTGACGATCCATGAAGAAACAGGATGTCAAAGTCGTTGAGCTGGTGTTTGTGGGCGTGCTGGCGGCCATGGTGTACGTGGTCACGCTGTTCCGCTTCCCGCTGTTAGGCTCCAAAGTGCATTTTGCCAACGCCGTGTGTCTGCTGGGCGGCATGCTGCTGGGGCCGTGGCTGGGCGGGATCGCCGCCGGGCTGGGCTCCGCCCTGTACGACGCTTTCAACGGCTATGATTTTCTCAACGTCATGATTACCTTTGTGAGCAAGTTCGCCATGGCCTGGGTGTGCGGCGCCGTCATGCACAAAACCGGCAAGGGCAAATTGCGCATCGACCGCACGGTGCTTTCCGCCGTGGCCGGGGCGCTGACCTATGTGGCCCTGTACATGCTGAAAACCTATATTTTCGGCCTGATCGCCGGGAATGGCTGGGCAGCAGTGATCAGCAAGTTCCCCGCCTCCATCATCAACGCCGGGGCCGCTATCGTGGCCGCTCCCGTTTTCTTTCACGCGGTACTGCCAGCCCTCAAATCCAGCGGAGCCTTGCGGTATCTGCACCCGGCGGAAGCGGCGGGGAAAGCCTGACCTGGATCAATTGAAAGTGTTTTCTGGGGGAAACCGTTCTTTGAAGGTCAAAGAACGGTTTCCCCCAGACCCCCTTCCAAGAAACCCAAAAGGGAATACTGAACCGGGAAAAGCTTTCCCGGTTTTTTATGTCCTCCAGATCAAAAGCAGTTCCCGATCCTTCAATTCCCCCATGGCGTAGTCCGCTTTATCCTGCAAGTTCAACAGGTCGTATCGCACGGCCCGGTTATATTCCTTGGGCTTGCCGTAAACCACCCGGCGGCCCGGCTCTTTGAAATCCGGTTCTTCCGCGTAGGGGTCGAAGAGGCCGATTTCCCCTTCCGGCAGCAGGGCGGTCAGCAGCACGTAATGGGGAATGCCCCCGGAGGTGCAGCGCATAACGGCGCAGCCGCCCTTTTGCAGGCATTGCCACACCCTGCCGTCCGGCGTGATTTCCGCCTGTTCGTTTTCCAGAAATTCCGCCCCGATGGGGAATCGCCAGCCCTTGGCGTAACAATTGAACCAATCCGCCATATAGCGCATGGCCGCCTTGGAGGTGCCGCGGCAGCCCACGCAGCCCTTTTCGCAGTAAGTATCGTTGCCCACGAGCCAGATTTGCTTCAGCAGACCCGGCAGAATTTCCTTCCGCTCGTACAGATAGCGCAGGGCGTTGGTCAGGCAGGTGGGGCCGCAGTCGTATTCGGAGGACTGGCAGATCAGATCATTCTTCATTTTCATCACTTCTTTTTGAAATCATAGTGTGGAGAGCGGAGAGTTGAGCATTGAGATTTATATAGCTGACCAACTGTGGTCGCCTATTGATAGGCACTATCATATCTCCACTCTCCACTCTCAGCTCCCAACTCTCTTAATCATTCCTCGTTCCTCGGGTCAAAGGAGTCCCGCAGGGCGTCCCCCACAAAATTGATACACACCACCAACAGAATAATCACCGTCCCCGCGGGCACCCAAAGCCAGGGCTTATCGGTGAGCACGCTAAGCGATTCCGCGCCCTCCAAGATGTTGCCTAAGGAGGGGGTGGGCTTTTGCACGCCCATGCCCAGGAAGGACAGGGCCGCTTCGTCCAGGATGGACAGGGCGAACACGCTGGTGGCGAACACCAGCACCGGGGCCACGGTGTTGGGCAGAATTTCCGAAAACAGGATGTAGCGCCGGGGCATACCGGCGGCGATATCGCTTTTGATGAAGTTTGTTTCCCGGAGGGAAAGCACGTTGCCCCGCACCAGCCGGGCCACGCCGGGCCAGTCCACAAAGCCCAAAATCAGCACGATGCTCCACATGCCGGGCTGGAAAATGGCCGCCGCCACCAGCACCAGCAGGATATAGGGGAAGGACATGACCATGTCCGTAAAGCTCATGATGGCCTTATCCACCGCCCCGCCGAAATAGCCGCTGACCAGACCCAGAATCACGCCCACGGCGGTGGAAATCAGGGTGGCCAGAAAGCCCACCAGCAGGCTCACCCGCATGGCGTACAGGATGCGGCTGTACATATCCCGGCCGATCTTATCCGTTCCCAGAATATGCTCCGGCGTGGGCGGCTGTGAAAACTTGCCCGTGGGCTTGGTGGGTTCGTAAGGCGCGATCACCGGAGCCAGCGCCGCCATGCCGATGAGCACCGCCAAAATCACCAGGCAGACCACCGCCGCCTTGTGATGGCAGAACCGCTTGATGATGGGGCGGGATTTGGCGCTTTTGCGTGTAGACAACGGTTTTTTCCTCCTTGAAAGGGGTCAACAGCGGGGAGAGTTGAGCGTTGGGAGTTGAGAGTTGAGAGAAAGTTTGTCTGATATGTTGTTTTGTGGACTGTTTGGATTCCTTTTCACAGCTATATAAAATCTCAACTCTCAACTCTTCACTCTCAACTCTAAAGAATTCCGTATCTCATAGAAAAGCGGTCTAATACTGTATCGTCGGGTCCACCAGCGCGTACAGAATATCCGTGACCAGGTTCGCCGCCAGCACCACCACGGCGGACAGCAGGCACACACCCATGATGACGGGATAATTGCGGCTCAATACCGCGTCCCAGGTCACCTGTCCCAAACCGGGCCAGGAAAACATCTGCTCCACGATCACCGCGCCGCCAAAGAGGGTGGGAATTTGCATGCCGATCACGGTGACGATAGGCAGCAGGGCATTGCGCAGGGCGTGCCTGCGAATGACGATCTTTCGGCCCAAACCCTTGGCGGTGGCCGTGCGCAGGTAATCCATTTCTAAGATTTCCAGCACGGAGGAACGGATATAGCGGATGTTGCCTCCCGCCACGCCTAAGGCCAGCACCAGGGCGGGCATGGCGAGGTGCCGGGCCACGTCCATAAAATCGCCCCCCACGCCGGGGGTATACATGCCGCTGGAGGGCAGCCAGCCCAAACGCACGGTGAAGAAATACACGAAAATCAGAGCCAGGAAAAAGCCGGGGATGCTGCTGAACAGGAAGGATAAGGACACCACCGCGTAGTCCCGCTTCTGATAGCGGTGCACGGCGCTGTATATGCCGCCGGGCACGGCGATGATCAGGCCCAGCACCATGGAAACGCCCATGAGCAGCAGCGTTGGACCCAGGTGGCTTCCGATGATCTCCGACACCGGCTGGCCGCTTTTGTAGGCGTAGCCCAAATTGCCGCGGAGCACCTCCGTCAGCCAGTTCCAATACTGCACGTAAAAGGGCTGATCCAGGCCCCATTGGGCGGCCCGGGCGGCGATGGTCCCTTCGGTGATGCGGGGGCCCACCATCATATCCAGGGGGCTGCCCGCCAGAGACATGAGGGCGTAATCCAGGATGGTGATGCCCAGCAGCACGGGCACGGCCAGCAGCAGCTTTTTCAGGATGTACTTCCACATATTTCTATCCCTCCCATGCCCGATGGCAGACGGAAAGATGGGTTTCGTCCCCGGTCACAGCGGTCATTTCACCCTTGAAGCGCAGGCATTCTTCCGTCCTGTAGGGGCACCGGGCGTACAGGGGACAGGCCCCGTCAGGCGGTTCCTCGTCCACTTCCCCCGAAAGGGATACCCGGTTCCGGCCCCGGAGCGCGTAATCCGCCACCGGCGCGGCGTCCAGCAGGGCCCGGGTGTAGGGGTGGGCGGGATGATCGAACAGGGCGTCTGACCCGCCCATTTCCACGATCCTGCCCCGGTACATCACCGCGATGCGGGAGCTCAAATAGTGCACCGCGCCTAAGCCGTGGCCGATGAACAGATAGGTCAGGTTCAGCTTTTCCTGCAAGTCCCGCAGGAGGTTCAGGATCTGGGCCTGCACCGACACGTCCAGGGCGGAAACCGGCTCGTCCAGCACGATCACGTCCGGGTTCAGGGAAAGCGCTTTGGCAATGCAAATCCGCTGCCGCTGTCCCCCGGAAAACTCGTGGGGATAGCGGTTCTTCATTTCGGCGGGCAGACCGACAAGCGATAACAGTTCTTCCACCCTTGCGTCGATTTCCTTGGCGCTGCCCAAACCATGGTACTGCATGGGCTCCCGGATCAAATCCCCCACCCGCTTCCGGGGGTTCAGGGACGATCCGCTGTCCTGGAATACCATCTGAAATCGGGGCCGCAGCTTCCGGCGCTGGGCTTCCGGTACATTGTCCGTGCGCTGGCCCTGAAAGTACACTTCCCCGGAAGTGGGCTTTTCCAAGCACATGAGCAGCCGGGCCACGGTGGATTTCCCGCAGCCGCTTTCCCCCACGATGCCGAAGGTTTCGCCGGGATACACGGCAAAGGACACGTCCTTGACTGCGGAAAAAGTCTTGGCGAACAGGCTGTTTTCCCCGGATACCTTATAGGTTTTGCACAGGCCTTTGGCCTCTAAAACCGGCATGCTGCTCAAACCGCCTCCCCTCCTTCCTCCCACCGGCAGCGGGACAGATGGCCGGGGGCGATTTCCGCCATGCGCCCGTCGTCCTTCCAGGGACATTCCCGCCCGTGGGGACAGCGGGGCGCGAAGCGGCAGCCCGTCATATCTCCGTACACCTGGGGCACGAAGCCGGGAATGGCGTACAGCCGCCGGGCTTTGTCGTCGTGGAGCCCCGGCACGGCCTGCATCAAAGCGCGCGTGTAAGCGTGGGCCGGACGGGTCAGCAGAGTTTCCGCGTCCGCTTCCTCCACACACTGGCCCGCGTACATCACCGCCACCCGGTCCGCCATTTCCGCCACGATGCCGATATCGTGGGTGATCAGCAGCACCGCCATGCCCGTTTCTTCCCGCAGGGAGCGCAGCAGCTCCATGATCTGGCACTGAATGGTCACGTCCAAGGCCGTGGTGGGCTCGTCGGCGATCAATAATTTGGGCTTGCAGCTGAGGGCTATGGCGATCATCACCCGCTGCCGCATGCCGCCGGAGCACATATGGGGGTACTTTTTCATCATGCTTTCCGCATCCCGGATGCCGGTGCGCCGCAGCAGCCGCACACTTTCCGCCCAAGCCTGTTCTTTGGTATAGCCCAAATGGCGGCGCATGCCCTCCGTCATCTGGCTGCCGACGGTGAGCACCGGGTTCAGGCTGTACATGATGTCCTGAAAGATCATGGCGATTTCCCTGCCCCGGATCGCATCCAATTCCGCCGGGGACAGGGAAAGCAGGTTCTTTCCCTCAAACAAAATTTCGCCCCCGGTGATTTTCCCCTGCCGGGCCAGCAGCCCCAGAATAGACAGGGCGGTCACGCTTTTCCCGCTGCCGCTCTCCCCCACCAGGGTCACGATCTCCCCCGCGCCCACGTCAAAAGAAACGCCGCTGACGGCGGGCGTCAGCCGCTTTCCATTGCGGAAGGATATTTCCAAATCGCGGATGCTCAGCAGCGCGGGCATGGGACAGCCTCCTATAAAAGTCAAAAATGGCCTATTTCTTCCTCACGTACATCAGCACAAAATCTAAAACCTGATTCAGGCCCCGATCCAGAAATTCCTTGTCCCGGGCGCCGTATGCATGGCCCGAATCGAACCACTCCTGCCAGGCCAGATCAAAGCACGCGGCTTCCCGCACGATGATCTCGCACTGGTCCGCACATTCTTTTTCCAGATACGCTTTCCACCAGTCCGGCGTCTTGAACAGCTCCGCGTCGTCGCCCTCCGCCCATTCCTCAAAGAGGGTTTTCAAATCGCCCTGGGGCTGCTCCTTCAAGCCGGGCACGGCGATCAGAACGCAGCCGCCTTTTTTGACGTACGGCAGCACATTCTGGGAAAATATCCCTTCCCCGCAGCCGAAGTAGTGATAGGCGTCCACGCTGACGGCGGTATCGAAATACCCCTGGGCAAAGGGCATATCCATGGCGTCGCCGTGGATGGGGATGATTTTGTCCTCCAAATGACGCTCCCGGACGCGGGCATAATTCTCCGTGGCGGAAACCCACAGATCAAAAGCGTATACCTGTTTGGCGTCCGTTTCGTTGGCGAGGAAAAGGGAGGTCATGGCCATGCCGCAGCCCAAATCCAGCGTCCGGCCGAAAGGCGTGTTCCAGGGCTTTCTTTGAAGCAGTTCGTCCAGCAGGCGGAACGAATTGGGCCCCATCAAAAAATCCTTGGTAAAATATTGTCTGTACTTTTCGATATGGCTCATTTTGGCGCTTTCTCCTGTAAATACCTTTCAGGGGCCGCCGCCGAAACGCCGACAGCAGCCCCTGAAAAAGGAATGGTAATATTATTTGATATCCCAGTTCTGCACGTCGATGAAGGTACCGAACACGTTGGGGGTCACGCCGGTGAGCCGGTCGTTCACCGCGCCTAAGGTGGCGATGACCCAGCCGGAGATCATGGCCACGTCTTCCTGCATGGCCTTGTCCACGATCAGGTATTGGGCGGCGATGGCGTCCACGTCGGTCAGCTCCTGGCTCAGGTTCAGGGCCACGTTGGTTTCGTCGGTGCCGTAGCCCGTCCAGCTGCCCTTGCCGCCCAGCAGCCAGGCCACGTCGGTATAGGGGTCCACGGGAGCGTAGGTATATTCCACGCTCATGATATCGTGTTCGCCGTTTTCGGCCACTTCCATGAGGGCCGCCAGACTGACGGTGCGGATGTCGATGTGCAGGCCCATTTCCTCAAACATGGCGGCGTAGTATTCCACGGCCTGGTTGAAGGTGCTTTCGGAGGAATTGACGTACCAGGTCAGGTTGGTTTCCGCGCCGTCGGCTTTGGCTTCGGCGATGAGGGCGGCAGCCTTTTCGGGATCGTAGGCAGTCACGCCCAATTCCGCGCTGTAATAGGGAGAGGCGGACACCAGGAAGCCGTCGATCACTTCGCCGTTGCCGTTCAGCAGGGCTTCAAACATGCTCTGCCGGTCCATGCCGTACAGCAGGGCCTGACGGATGCGCACGTCGGACACTTTTTCGGTGTTGATGAAGATGGATTCGTTGGTGATGGGGGTGCCGGTGACGGCGGTGACGCCCGGCAGCGCCCGCACGGCGTCATAATCCTCCACGGGGATGGAACCCATGGTCTGCTGCACCAGATCGATTTCCCCGCTGCGCAGGCCCGCCAGCATCTGGGCGGCGGCCACCACGTTGATGTTCAGGTACTTGATCTTGGGCGCGCCCAAGAAGTAATCCGGGTTGGCCTGATAATGGACGTAGTGCTGCAAATCGGCTTCGATGATGAAGTAGGGGCCGGAAATCACGTCGGGCTTGTTGAACCAGGCGTAGGTGAGCAGGTCCTCCCGGGGCACGTCCTTCAATACGTGCTCCGGCAGGGGGAACAGGTAGCGGCCAAAGTTGTTTTCAAAGGTATACAGGGCGGTGGGCCATTTCATGGTGACGGTTAGGGTCTTTTCGTCGATCACCTTCACGCCGCCGATCTCCTTGGCGCCGGATTCGATGAAGCCGTCCTCGTCGGTGCCCTCCACGGAGTACAGGGGCAGGGCCACGTTGGCGGATACGGGATCGGCGCCCAGCACCAGGGTAAAGGCCACGTCGCCGGCGGTAACGGGCTGGCCGTCGCTCCACTTCGCGGCATCCTGGAGCTTGATGGTGAAGGTCATGTTATCTTCGGTGGTGATGCTTTCCGCCAGCAGGGGCACGAATTCCAGTTCGGCGTTCAATTCCACCAGGGGCAGGAACACCAGGGACACCGCGTACTTCACGATCTCCGTGTTGTCGCAGGCCATGGGGTTCAGGGTGGTCAGGGTGCTGGTGACGCCGATGTTCACGGATTTTTCATCCTCGGCCGCGGCCAGCCCGGTCAGGGAAAGCAGCAGGGCAAAAACGAGCGCCAGGGAAACCAGTTTCTTCATACTCTTTACCTCCTTTGATAACGCTTTTATAAAAAGGGACGCCCGGCGCGCGGGTGCCCCGAAATACCATCAGGCAAACGCCTGATTTCTTCATGCGCATCATAGCATGAAATACCCATGCAGTCAATAGGTTTTGATGTATTGGGATTGTATTGGGTTACTACTCAGCCTGCGGCTTCGTAGTAACGCGCGGGCGGGTATTGCATACCCCCCGCGTGCCCCCCGCACGGTTTTTCCTAAAATTCCTACGGAATTTCCGGGCGGAAAAACCGCAAGGTAGGAAAATTTCATCTGGTCGTCTTCGCTCCCGCCTGAAATTTTCCGTCCTCGCGGCGTACACGCCGCCGCTGCGGATTTTTAAGTCAAGGGGTGTTCCCCTTGACAATCCCCCTCCGATACCGTTTCTTTCTCGGTTCCACAGGGGGCTGAGTAGTAACTGTATTGGGCCGTAATAAAGCGCCTCCCGCGCTCTGTCCGAACGCGGGAGGCAATTTCAATGCGGTTTTATTCCACCCACACTTCCACCTGGGTGGTTTCTTCGGTCTTGGGCACGGAAACGGTTTGGCCCGCTATGGGCTGGCCGTTGACGCTGACGCGCACCTTGCCCTTTTCGCCGCCGGCTGCGTTGTGGATCACGATATCGAAATCGCGGCCCCGGAAGGAGCGGTGCACCTTCACTTCGGGCAGGCAGGCGGGCAGGCAGGGATCGATCTTCAGGCCGTCGAAATCGGGCTTGACGCCCAAAATATCCTGGCTGGCGGCCACGAAGTTCCATGCGGCGGTGCCGGTGAGCCAGCTGTTGCGGGCTTCGCCGGGCAGGGGCGCTTCCTTGCCGTTGACCGTCTGAGCGTAGACGTAGGGCTCGGTGCGGTGCAGCTTCTGATCCTCCACCCAGGCGGGGGCAATGCGGGTGTACAGGTCAAAAGCCTTGTCGCCGTGGCCCAGCTTGGTCTGGGCGATCATGATCCAGGGGTTGTTGTGGCAGAACACGGAGCCGTTTTCCTTGAAGCCCTGGGGATAGCTGCTCACTTCGCCCAGCTCTAAGTGATACTTGCTGTAAGCGGGCCACAGGATCACCACGCCGTACTTGAACAGCAGGTATTTTTCCGTGGCGTCCATGGCTTTCTGGGCCATGCCGTTGTTCAGGCCGATGCCCGCCATCACGCACATGCCCTGGGGCTCGATGTAAATCTTGCCCTCTTCGTTTTCGTTGCTGCCCACCTTATGGGAGTAAGCGTCGTAGGCCCGCAGGAACCATTCGCCGTCCCAGCCGTTCTGCTCAACGGCCTCGGTCATGGCCCGCTTTTCCCCGCGCACGAAGGCGGCCTCGGTATGGTCGCCGCAGCGCTCCAGCAGGTCGGCGTAATCGTCCGCCACGCCCACGTACATGCCCGCGATGAACACGCTTTCCGCCACGGGGCCTTCGGAGGGGCCGGTGGTCTGGAAGCTTTCGCCGGGATGCTCGGAGAAGCAGTTCAGGTTCAGGCAGTCGTTCCAGTCGGCGCGGCCAATCAGCGGCAGGCCGTGGGGGCCCTTATGATTGGCGATATAGCGGAAGGAGCGGCGCAGATGCTCCAGCAGCGTCTGGGCCTGGGAAGGATCGTTGTCGAAATCCACCATCTCGTCTAAGATGCCGAAATCGCCGGTTTCCTTAATGTAGGCGTTCACGCCGAAGATCAGCCAGAGGGGATCGTCGTTGAAGCCGCTGCCCACGTCCATATTGCCGCGCTTGGTGAGGGGCTGGTACTGGTGATAAGCGCTGCCGTCCGGGAACTGGGTGGAGGCGATGTCGAGGATGCGCTGGCGGGCGCGTTCGGGGATCAGGTGCACGAAGCCCAGCAGGTCCTGGCTGCAGTCCCGGAAGCCCATGCCGCGGCCGATGCCGCTTTCAAAGTAGGAAGCGGAACGGCTCATATTGAAGGTGACCATGCACTGGTACTGGTTCCACATGTTCACCTGACGGTCGAATTTCTCGTTGCCGCTCTGGATGGTGAACTTGCTGAGCAGCTTGTCCCAATGGGCTTTCAATTCGGCAAAGGCCGCTTCAAACTGTTCGTCGGTGGCGAAGTCGGCCAGCAGCTTATGGGCGGGCTCCTTGTTGATGACCTCATGGGCCACGAACTTCTGATCGTCGGGATTCTCGCAGTAGCCCAGCACAAAGATAAAGGAAACGCTTTCGCCGGGTTTCAGCTCCCGCTTGATGCAGTGGCTGCCGATGGGCGCCCAGCCGTGGGCCACGGAATTGCGGGGCTTGTCCTCCAGCACGGCGTCGGGCCTGCCGAAGCCGTTGTACAGGCCTAAGAAGGTTTCCCGATCGGTATCGAAGCCGTCCACAGGGGCGTTTACGGCGTACACGGCGTAATGGTTGCGGCGCTCCCGGTATTCGGTCTTGTGGTACTGCACCGCGCCGTCCTTTTCAAACTCGAACTCCGCCAGGGCGAAATTGCGCTGGAAGTTGGTGCTGTCGTCCTGGGCGTTCCACAGGCAGAATTCCACGAAGCTGTACAGGGACACCCGCTTGGTTTCCCCGCTTTCGTTGGTCAGCACCACCCGGGTGACCTCAGCGGTCTTGCCACGGGGCACCATAATGGTCTGTTTCGCTTTCAGGCCGTTCTTTTTGCTCTCGATCACGGTATAGCCCGTGCCCACCCGGCACTCGTAGCTGTCCAGAGGCGTTTGGGTGGGCTGCCAGCCGGGGTTCCATACGGTGCCTTCGTCGTTGATATAGAAATAATGTCCGCCCGCGTCGGTGGGCACGTTGTTGTAACGGTAACGGGTCAGGCGCAGCAGCCGGGCGTCCTTATAGAAGCTGTAGCCGCCGGAGGTGCAGCTCACCAGGGAGAAAAAATCCTCGCTGCCTAAGTAGTTGATCCAGGGATAGGGGGTGTCGGGCCGGGTGATCACATATTCCCGGCGCGCATCGTCGAAATAACCGTACTGCATGGCGCAACCTCTCCTTTTTCCGTGGTATTCCGTTTGCAACTTTATCACCGAAAAGGGCGTTTGTCAACTAAAGAACCATGAAGAAATCAATTTCGCATCGAATGGCGGGGCTTTGCCCCTTCCGCAGCCTCAATCGTCGCAAGTCCGCTTCATGCGGACATTGCTCGTTTCGGCTGATCTCAGCCCTGACATAATATCCGCCACAGGCGGATGTCAGGGCTTCGTCCCCACCAGGGTGGAGAATCCCCCTGCCTCGTAGGTTTTTCTTTCCTTCTCCGTCAACCCGGCTTTCTCCAGCAGGTCGGGCCGGCGCTGGGCGGTGGCGATGATGGCCTGTTCCCGCCGCCAGGCGGCGATTTTGGCGTGGTCGCCGTTCAGGAGCACTTCGGGCACGTCCATGCCCTCGAAGGTGCGGGGGCGGGTATACTGGGGGTATTCCAGCAGCCCGGCGTCCGAAAAGCTCTCGTCCTGGGGGCTTTCCTCGCTGCCCAGCACGCCGGGGATCAGGCGGGCCACGCAGTCGGCAAGCACCATGGCCCCCAATTCGCCGCCGGTGAGTACATAATCCCCGATGGAGATTTCCAGATCGATGTACTTGTCCAGGGCCCGCTGATCCACGCCCTCATAGTGGCCGCAGAGCAGGATCAGGTGCTGTTCTCTGGACAATTCCTGGGCCAGCTTTTGGGTGAGGGGCACGCCCCGGGGGGAAAGGTAAATGCGCTTGACCGGCGCGGGTTCGTGAGGTGCTAAGTTGGACAGGCAGGGAACGCCCCGTTTTTCGCACACCGCCCGCATGCAGTCCGCGATGGGCTGGGCCATCATGAGCATGCCCGCCCCGCCGCCGAAGGGGTAATCGTCGGTGTTCTTGTGCTTGGACGCGGAATAGGGCCGGATGTCCGTCGCTTCAATGGTAATCAAGCCTTGTTCCCGGGCGCGGCCCAAAATGCTGGTGTTCAGCACGCTGTCAAACATTTCGGGGAAAATGGTCAGAATGTCGATGGTCATGCCTGCATTTCCTCTTATTTCATAATCGTATCGTTACACCTTTATTAAACACTTTAAGTCAGCAATGAAACGAGGCAGGGGGCTTCTTCAGCCCCCTAAACCCCTGAACCAGGGCCGCTTGGCCCTGGACCCATCCTGGCGAATCAACTTGAATAGAAAAAAACAAAACAACATCCGCCTGTCGCTGGGAGATACGAAAGTTTGAGGGCTTCTGGCCCAAGAAAGCCGGGAAAATCCCAGGGAAAAAGCT
>JAFSKN010000024.1 GCA_017448975.1 Clostridia bacterium | reverse complement strand
AGCGGCCCTGGTTCAGGGGTTTCGGGGGACGAACCGCCGATGACCGCCTGTGGCGGGAATTTCATCGGCGGTGAGATCAGCCGAAACAAGCAATCTCCGAAGGAGTTGCGCAGATTGAGGCTGCGGATGGAAGAAGCCCCCCTGCCTCGTTTCATTGCTGACTTAAAGTGTTCTTTAAACGTCTACATATTCCTTTACCTTAAGCGACGCGGCGTAGACCGCGTTTTTCTTTTCGCCTGCCGCCACCAGGGCGGAAACGGCGTCCCGGAGGGATAGGCCGTTCAGCAGCAGATCAAAGAGCCGGGCTTCCAGGGACGCCTGGACCGTGGGCTTTTCCTCGGGCAGCGTAACACTCCGCAGGTCGGCCACCACACAGTATTCGCCCTTTTCGCTCTTTTCATTGGCTTCCAGGGCGGCAAGGATGGCGTCCGGCGTACCCCGGAGGGTAAGCTCGTGCAGCTTGGTCAAATCGCAGCTGACGGACAGGAGGGCCCCCGGCAGGGCGTCCCGGATAGCGGAAACCAGCGCCTTGATGCGATGGGGGGATTCGTGGAACACGGCCCCCTCCGATTTCCGGCCGATATCCAGCAGCTTTTCTTTCAGTTCCGTATTGCCCCTGGGCAGGAAGCCGTAAAAGGTGAAGGAGGAAAAATCGAACCCGCTGACGCTCACCGCCGCCGCCATGGCCGTGGGCCCCGCCACGGCGATGACCGGAATGCCCGCGTCCGCCGCCGCCCGCACCAGCTCCACCCCAGGGTCGGAAATAGCGGGGGTGCCCGCGTCCGTGACCACAGCCACATCTATGTCTTCCGTCAGCATCCGTTCCACGATCTCCGGGGCGCGGCCCTTCTCGTTGTGCTGGTGGCAGGAAATGAGCGGCGTATCGATGCCGAAATGGTTGGTCAGCTTTTTGGTGACCCGGGTATCCTCCGCCGCGATGAGGGCCACGCTTTTCAGCGTGTCAACGGCATGGGGGCTCATATCATTCAGATTGCCGATGGGGGTGGCGACCACATATAATGTACTCATCTTTTTTATTTCTCCCGCTTCATTTCTGAAACACAAAAGAGATATATTTTTTCTTGCTTTTTCGGAAGGGGGTCTGGGGGAAACCATCTTTGGGGCCGAAGCGCCCGGAAAATCATCCAGTGGATGATTTTCAGCGTAGGCCGGGCGGCAGCCCCGGAAAGCAAAGAGCGGTTTCCCCCAGTTTCGTCATTCCTCCGTCCTTTTCTCAAACACCCGTAAGGTGGCGCTGTGCGCCCGAGAGTTTTCGTTCAATTCGTCTTCTCCTGCTTTGATGGCTCCGCCAATGGCTTTGCCCAAGGGCTTTTTGCCGCAGATACAAATGGGCGCTTTCGGGGGGCAGGTGCAGGGGTTCTGCATCTTGCGGAAGGCCTGCTTCACGATCCGATCCTCGATGGAATGAAAGGTGATCACGCACAGCCGCCCGCCGGGAACCAGCATATCCACCCAGTCGTTCAGCGCCTTTTCCAGGGGGGCCAGTTCGTCGTTCACCGCGATGCGCACGGCCTGAAAGGTGCGGCGGGCGGGGTGCCCCTCGTCCTTGCGGCGCACAGCCTTGGGAATGGCCGCGTCCACCACGGCCACCAGATCGGCGGTGGTTTTTAGGGGCTTCTGGGCCCGCTTTTCCATCAAAATTTGAGCGATGCGGGCCGCCCATTTTTCATCGCCGTAATCCCGCAGGGCCTGACAGAAATCCCGTTCGCTGACCGTGTTCACATATTCCGCCGCCGTCATGCCCCGGCTTGTATCCATGCGCATGTCCAGGGGCGCGTCCTCGTGGTAGGAAAAGCCCCGGTCCGGGGTGTCCAACTGGAAGGAGGACACGCCCAAATCCAGCAGCCCGCCGTTCAGACGTACCCCCTGCAGCAGCTCCTTCACGTCATGGAAATTGCCGTGGACGGCGTGAAAGCCGGGGTAGATTTTAAGCCGTTCCGTCGCGGCGGCAATGGCCGCTTCGTCCCGGTCGATGCCGTAGAGCGTGCCCGTTTCCCCCATGCGCTTTAAGATTTCCCCGCTGTGTCCCCCGCCGCCTAAGGTGCCGTCGGCATAAACCTCCCCCGGCTGAGGATTCAGGGCCTCCAGCACCTCGTTCAGAAGCACGGGAATATGATGAAAAGCCATAGTGTCTCCTTCTATCTGGTTGCTTTTACCAAACTTCGTCACCAACAGGTTCGCCCCAATTCAATTCGTCGAATAGATGGAGTTCGCCATCATATGCTTCCGCACGTTCTTGCAATGTACGATGACAAGTAATGTGATTACTTCCTTCCTGATTATTCAGACTTGTTTCAGATTTTCCCATTTTCAGCATTTGCTTGTCCATAGTATTTCCAATTATCGCCTTTCTCGGAAAGGGGTCTGGGGGAAACCGCTCTTTGGGCACCAAAGAGCGGTTTCCCCCAGCTACGCTTGTATTACTTTGGTTCTTACCCCAGTTCCGCGATGCGCGCTTCCAGGGCGGTCAGCATTTCCTTATTCTTTTCCAGCTTTTCCTTTTCGGCGGCCACCAGGTTGGCGGGGGCCTTGCTGACGAAGCCGGGGTTGTTCAGCTTGCCTTCGGCCCGGGCGATTTCCTTCATCAGGTTGTCCCGTTCCTTATTGAGGCGGGCTTTTTCCTTTTCAAAGTCCACCAGCTCGCCCAGGGGGATGAAGTATTCCCCCGCTGCGCACACGGCGCTGACGGTTTTGCCGGTGATCTGTGCGTCCTTGTCCAGCATTTCCAGGGCGCTCACGCTGGCCAGACGGGCAAAGTACACCTCCGTGCCCTCAAAGGCGTTCTGCCAGCCTTCGGCGGGGCGAACCATGAGATGGGCCTTGTGGGAGGGCTGCACGTTCATGCCAGCGCGCAGGTTGCGGATGGATCGGATCATATCCATGATGCCCTCCATGCGGGCGGCTTCGGCGGGGAAGTCATAGGCTTCCAGCGCCTTGGGCCAATCGGCCAGCATGCAGGAGGCGTCTTCTTCGCCGGGCAGGTTCTTGTACACTTCTTCCGTCAGGAAAGGCATGAAGGGATGCAGCAGGCGCAGCAAGCCCGACAGCACCGTTTGCAGCACGGCGCGCACGGCGGCCTTGCGGTTCAGGTCGTCCCCAAGCAATCCGCCCTTGGCCAATTCGATGTACCAGTCACAGAACTCGCTCCAGGTGAAATCGTAAATCTTCTGGGCGGCCAAGCCG
Source organism: Clostridia bacterium (assembly GCA_017448975.1). Lineage (GTDB taxonomy): Bacteria > Bacillota > Clostridia > Christensenellales > Aristaeellaceae > RUG563. The sequence continues at coordinate 26,350 of JAFSKN010000024.1, read as the reverse complement.
TATTCCGCTTCCTCGAAATTCTTGCTGATCTGGCGCACGGCCTCGTTGTATTTGCTCAAAATCCAGCGGTCAGGCAGGGTCAGTTCCTTGCCGTCCAGGGTTTCCTGTCCGTCTAAATTCATGAGCACGAAGCGGGAAGCGTTCCACACCTTGTTGGCAAAGTTCCGGGCCATTTCCACCTTTTCCGTGGAATAGCGGGTATCGTTGCCGGGAGAAATGCCCATCACCAGGGAGAAGCGCAGGGCGTCAGCGCCGTACTGGTCGATGACCTCCAAGGGGTCCACGCCGTTGCCTAAGCTCTTGCTCATTTTCCGGCCCAGGGCGTCCCGCACCAGACCGTGAATGACCACGTTTTCAAAGGGCGTTTGGCCCATGTTCTCGATGCCGGAGAAGATCATGCGGGCCACCCAGAAGAAAATGATGTCGTAGCCCGTCACCAGGGTGGTGGTGGGATAGAAATATTTCAGGTCTTCCGTGTTGTCCGGCCAGCCTAAGGTGGAGAAGGGCCACAGGGCGGAGGAGAACCAGGTGTCCAGCACGTCTTCGTCCTGGGAAAGGGTTTTGCAGCCGCACTTGGGGCAGGCGGTGGGGTCTTCCCGGCTCACGATGGTATGGCCGCAGTCCTCGCAGTACCAGGCGGGGATGCGGTGGCCCCACCAGAGCTGGCGGCTGATGCACCAGTCGCGGGTGTTTTCCATCCAGTTATAGTAAATCTTGGAGAAACGGTCGGGAATGAACTTGGTGTCGCCCCGCTTCACCGCTTCCAGCGCGGGCTTTGCCAAGGGCTCCATCTTCACATACCATTGCCTGCTCATCATGGGCTCGATCACGGTATGGCAGCGGTAGCAGGTGCCCACCTCATGCTTGAGGGGCTCAATGGATTTGAGCAGGCCCATTTCGGTGAGATCTTCCACGATGGCTTTCCGCGCTTCCGCCATGGTCATGCCCGCGTATTTGCCGCAGTCGAGCACGTTTTCGTCTTCTTCGGCTTCCGCCGCGCCGGTCATATGGCCGTCGTAGGTGAACACCCGCACGATGGGCAGGTTATGGCGCTGGCCCACTTCAAAGTCGTTGGGGTCGTGGGCGGGGGTGATCTTCACCACGCCGGTGCCCTTTTCCATATCGGCGTGCTCGTCGCACACAATGGGGATCTCCTTGTTCACCAGGGGCAGGATCACGTGGCAGCCGTGCAGGTGGGCATACCGGGGATCGGCCGGATTGATAGCCACGGCGGTATCGCCCAACATGGTTTCGGGGCGGGTGGTGGCCAGTTCCAGGGTCTCCCCCGTTTCCTTCACGGGATAGAGCAGATGCCAGAAGTTGCCGTCCTTTTCCTCATATTCCACTTCCACGTCAGACATGGCGGTTTCGCAGCAGGGGCACCAGTTCACCAGGCGATAACCCCGGTAAATCAGGCCCTTTTCATACAGCCGCACGAACACTTCCCGCACGGCTTTGGAGCAGCCCTCGTCCATGGTGAAGCGTTCCCGGTTCCAATCGCAGCTCGCGCCCATACGGCGAAGCTGGCGGGTGATGCGGCCGCCGTATTCCCGCTTCCAGGCCCAGGCGTGCTCCAAAAAGCCTTCCCGGCCTAACTTTTCCTTGGTCAGCCCTTCGCTCCGCAGCTTTTCCACCACCTTCACCTCGGTGGCGATGGAGGCGTGGTCGGTGCCGGGCAGCCACAGGGTGGGGTCGCCCTTCATGCGGTGATAGCGGATCAGGGCGTCCTGCAGGGTTGCGTCCATGGCGTGGCCCATGTGCAGCTGGCCCGTCACGTTGGGCGGCGGCATCACGATGGTGAAGGGCTTCTTGCTCTTATCGATCTTCGGCGCGAAAGCCCCGGAGGCTTCCCATTTTTCATAGGTTTCCTTCTCGATGGCCTGGGGGTTGTAGGTTTTTTCCATGGTAAACATTTCGGACATGGTAAATCCTCCTTTATTCCTGGGAAAACCGCTTCGGGATATTTGGGGTTCATTGTTATTTCTTGGTTCGTGATAAACAACGGTTAAATGCTCGGCTTCTCGGGAGGGGAATTGTCAAGGGGCACTTCCCTTGACTGAAATCCGCACCGGCGGCGTGTACGCCGGGAGGACGAAAAATTTCTGTAAGGAGCGTAGACGACTGAAAGAAATTTTTCTACCTTGCGGTTTTTCCGCCCGGGAGCGAAGCGAGAGGAAAAACCGTGCGGGGGGCACGCGGGGGGTATGCAATACCCGCCCGCGCGTTACTGTGAAGCCGAAGGCTGAGCAGTAACAAAACACGGGCCAACCCCTCCCGAAGGACGGATTGACCCGTGGTACCACCTTGCTTCGCGGCAATCCAGGATTGCCGCCTCTTGACGCTATATCGGGCGCACCCGAACGGGCTACTTTGTTCACCCGCCGCCCTCCCGGACGACCTTCCGCTTGCTTTCTCCGGCAGCCTTTCAGCCATGGGCCACCTCTCTTTGGGAGAAGGGAAAAGCGTACTCCTTCCGTTCTTCGGGCAATGCTGTAAAACCCATTCTTACGAAAAAATGCCCGTCCAGGCATCTTTTCGGCGGAACAGCTTACGCGTTCTTCTTTTCTTCGTCCATCACGATGACCTGCTTGCCATCGTAATAGCCGCAATGCTTGCACACGCGGTGCGCCAGCTTCATCTGGTGGCACTGTTTGCATTCCACGATAGCGGGAAGCTCCAGCTTCCAGTTCGCGCGACGGGAACGGCCGCGGGCCTTGGATACTTTTCCTTTGGGCAGAGCCATAATTACACCTCCTGATCCTTTGTCAGCAATTGCTGCAATGCCGAAAAAGGATGCTGGTCGGGCATGTCCTTCTGGCAAGCATGCGTTGTTTCATCATCTTCCGCGTGAAGCCGGGTGAGCACCGGGCAATCGTCGCCGCATTCAAAGCGAATGGGCAGATCCAGCAGCGCCAGCGTCAGCGCAAGATGGGAAAGCTCCACTTTGGAGCCCTCATAATACCACTCCTCTTCCTCGGGGCTTTCTTCTTCCGGCCGGGGATTGCGGGCGGTTACGCGGATGAAGGTTTCATCGAAGGGAACCTCCACCGGATAATCCACCGGTTGTAAGCACCCCGCGCAATGGCCGTGCGCCACCGCGTGCAGCGTGCCCCAGACGCGAAGATGATCCTCCACCGAGGTCAGAAAACCGGACAGGCTCACATCGGAAAACGCCACCGTTTCACCGAAGATCACCTGCGGCGGAATGGCGTCACGATGCAGGAAGGGAATTTCCTCCCCCGGTGCGCGCAGAGCGCGGGAAATGTCCAGCAGCAAGCACATCACTCCAATCGTGACCGAATGCTATTATACCGTCAAACCGCCGTTTTTGTCAATGCTTTTTTCTCGGTTCCGCGCCTCTTTTTCACAGCTTTTTTGACATTTTTGCCTTTGGCCAGCCGATTTGGGTAATTGCGCGGAAAGAGGGCTTCTGGTATAATAAGCATCAGTGCCAGGAACAGGAGAGGTGATTGCGTCATGGCCTGTTTGCCCCAGGACCCTTTCATGCTGCTGAGCGTGGTCAACATGAAGCTGCGGGACCGGTTTTCCAGCCTGGACAGCCTGTGCGAGGATATGGACTGTAACCGCAAAGAAATCGAGGCCGTGCTGGCCGCCATCGATTACCACTACGACCCGGAACAGAACGCTTTCGTATAAAAATCAGCCGGCGCTTTTGACAGCGTTCGGCTGATTTTTTGCTGAACGGGTTCAGTTTTCCGCAGCTGGGGCCGCCGTATACGTTCTGGTGACGATCTGGTATTCCGTCCAGTAATACTTCTGGATTTCTTCGCCGTCCAGGATTTTTTGGATCGCTTCCTGGGCCATGCGCTCCTGAGCGCTTTCATCAATGACCACGGTGCCCGTGATTTTCTTCTGCCGGACCAGCCGAATGGCTTCCTCTGTTCCGTCCATGCCCAGCACACAGACAGCGGGGTTCGCCTCCTCGCCCGCCTGCTGGACCGCCTGGGCCGCGCCGATGGCGATTTCGTCATGGGTGCAGATAATTGCCTCGATCTGCGTGCCGAAATCCTGGAGCAGCTTTTCGCAGACGGCTTTTGCCTGGGTCCGATCCGCCACGCCGCTGCGGTCGGCTAAGCACACGGCCTCCAGCCCGGCGTTGCCGATCGCCCGCAGGGACAGATCGGTGCGCTGGCGGGATTCGGCGAGGGGGGCGTCGTCCCGGATGATCACGTAATGGATCACGCCGTCCTGATTCGTATCGCCGTGGTGCGGCCTGGCTGCCAGGATCTCTCCCTGTCTCAGGCTGGCCTGGCGCAGATCGCCGCCCACGCAGCAGCCCTTGATTCGGTTCAGCAGCGCGTCCACGCTGCTGTGGGCCGTATATTCGTTTCCGCTGCGCACGATCATCTGACGGCCAAAGAGCAGCGCGGGGGTGCCTGACGACGCGAGGGTTTCGGTCACGGCCTCCACCACAGCGCTGTCCAGGAAATCGATCACGATCAATTTCAGCTTCTGTTTCAGCAGGCTTTCGATGTGTGCTTTCTGCTGCTCCGGTTTCCCCTCGGCATCCGCAAAGAACAGCTCGTATTTGATATCGCCGGTTTCCAGGCCCGCAAAATACGTCCGCAGCATTTCGCAGAAGGCTTTCGTTTCCTCATCGCTCATGCGGCCCACGCACACGCCGATTTTCTGCACGGTTTCCGCCCGAACCGGGGTGCTGGCCGAAAACGCCGAAAAAACGAGCGCCAGGGCCAGGAACAGGCAAAGCAGGCTTTTTTTCATCTTTCAGCAAACCCTTCCCAACAGATTGTGACCAATGCACGCGCAGGCCGGATCGAAGGAAATGCGAGGCCGACCGCCTACGTAAAAGCAGGCCATGAAACCACAGCCTGCTTTTTTGTATGGACGATTGGCTTACACCAATTCGATAATGACCATTTCGGCCGCGTCGCCGCGACGGGGGCCCAGCTTATAAATGCGGGTGTAGCCACCGGCGCAGTTCTTTTCCTGATTGCGGGCGCGATACTTGGGGCCATATTCGCGGAACAGCTTTTCCACCACGGGATGCTTGTTGTCCTTGGTGCGCTCCTTATAGTCCTTCTTGCTCTCGTCGTCCTTTTTGGTTTCCTTGATGTCGTACAGGTAAGCCATCATCAGGCGGCGGGCGTGCAGCTTGGAAGGCAGGTCGTTGGTGAAGGTCTGCTTCACGATCTGCTTCTTGTCGTTGTAGAATTCCTTTTCCACATCGACGGTCTTATCATACTCGCGGATGGCGAGGGTGATCATTTTATCCACGATGCTGCGCACTTCCTTGGCCTTGGCTTCGGTGGTTTCGATGCGGCCGTACCACAGAAGATTGGTGGTCAGGTTCCGCAGCATCGCCTTGCGCTGGCTCGCGGTACGGCCCAGCTTGCGCTCTGTTGCCATGGGGATTTCCTCCTATCACTCTTCGGTCGGGCGCAGACCCAGGCCCAGTGCCTGCAGCTTCTGCTCGACTTCTTCCAGACTCTTTTTGCCCAAGTTGCGCACCTTCATCATGTCCTCCTGGTTCCGCTGAACCAGTTCGGCCACGGTGTTGATCCCGGCGCGCTTGAGGCAGTTATAGGCACGGACGGAGAGGTCCAGATCTTCAATGGTCATCTCCATCACTTTCTCCATCTTGTCGTCCTCGGGTTCAGACGCGCTGACAGGCATGGTCTGATCCGTAAGGCCCACGAAGAGGGAGAGCTGCTCGGTCAGGATGCGGGCAGACATGGCAATGGCTTCATCGGGAGCCACGGAGCCGTCCGTCCACACTTCCAGCGTGAGCTTATCGTAGTCCGTAATCTGGCCTACGCGGGTATCCTCCACCACGTAATTTACTTTGCGGATGGGCGTATAAATGGAATCGATGGGAATCACGCCGATGGGCATCTGGGCGGTCTTGTTCTTATCGGAAGAAACATAGCCGCGGCCCCGGTCCAGGCTGAGCCACATATGCAGCTTGGCGCCCTCGCCTAAGGTAGCGATATGCAGATCGGGATTCACGATTTCCACTTCGTCGTCCGCCCGGATATCCGCGGCGGTCAGCTCGCAGGGGCCCTGAGCGTTGATTTCCAGCATCTTGACCTGATCGGTATACAGTTTCAGGGCAAGCTCCTTCAAGTTGAGGATCAGTTCGGAAACGTCCTCTTTCACGCCCGGCACGGTGGAAAACTCATGCTGCACGCCATCAATGCTCACGCTGGTCACGGCGGCGCCGGGGAGCGAATTGATCAGCACCCGACGCAGCGCGTTGCCCAGGGTATGGCCGAAGCCGCGTTCAAGCGGCTCGATGACAAACCGGCCATAGGTATTGTTTGCCGCCATTTCGGTACAGTCGATATGCGCTTTTTCGATTTCGACAATCACTGGATCCAACCCTCCTTATGGATACGGTCGTGTGGGACTGCATCGTACGGTCAGAACAGGATCAGCGGCTATAGAATTCAACGATCATGTTCTCCTGCACTTCGTAATCGATGTCGGCCCGGGTGGGCAGCTCGTTCACGGTGCCGGTGAGATTCGGAGCGTCAAAGGTGAGCCACTTGGGGGTGAGCACGCTGGTACCTTCCCGCAGAGCCTTAAAGGCCTCGATCTGGGTGGACCGTTCACGCAGGGTGATCACATCGCCCTTCTTCACCTGATAGGAGGGGATATCCACCTTTTTGCCGTTCACGCGGATGTGGCCGTGGCCCACAACCTGACGCGCCATGCGGCGGGTCTTGGCCAGTCCCAGACGATACACCACGTTGTCCAGACGGCATTCCAGGAGCACCAGCATGTTTTCGCCGGTAACGCCCTTCATGTTGGAAGCGGTGTCATAGTAGTGACGGAACTGCTTTTCCAGCACGCCATAGATGAAGCGCACCTTCTGCTTTTCCTTTAACTGAGCGCCATATTCGGAAACCTTCTTCCGGCGGGTGCCGCCGGGATTCCGAGTGGACTTCTTGTTGGCATAGCCCATAACGGCCGGAGAAATGTCAAGAGCACGGCATCTCCGGGCGATCGGCTGCTTATTGTTTGCCATTCCTGTATTCCTCCTTCAATTACACGCGGCGACGCTTGGGCGGACGGCAGCCATTGTGAGGAATGGGCGTCACGTCCTTGATCATGGTCACATCCAGACCGGCGGTCTGCAGGGCGCGGATAGCGGCTTCACGGCCGGAGCCGGGGCCTTTCACCAGCACGTCCACAGACTTGAGGCCGAATTCCTGGCTGGCCTTGGCAGCCGTTTCGGCGGCCATCTGAGCGGCGAAGGGGGTGGACTTCTTGTTGCCGCGGAAACCCATGCCGCCGGCGGAAGCCCAGGACAGGGCGTTGCCCTGCACGTCAGTGATGGTTACGATCGTATTATTGAAGGAAGAACGGATGTGCGCCACGCCGCGCTCTACGAGCTTCTTTTCACGGCGCTTGCGCGAAACCTTCTTCAGCGCTGTTTTTTTAGGAGCCATTCTTCTATCCCTCCGAACCCCTTTCGGGGCGTCCTTTTGGATGATCGCGGTCCCGGATAAGAACCGCTTGCTGCTTACGCTGGGCAGCTTGCCCGGCGCTTAAATGCTTAAGACTTCTTCTTGCCGCCTACGGTGCGCTTGGGACCCTTCCGGGTGCGGGCATTCTGCTTGGTGTTCTGGCCGCGCACGGGCAGGTTGCGGCGATGGCGGACGCCGCGGTAGCAGCCGATTTCCACCAGACGCTTGATATTCAGGGAGACTTCGCGGCGCAGATCGCCTTCCACCTTCAGGTGATGTTCGATGTATTCGCGCAGCTTGCTCACGTCCGATTCGCTCAGGTCCTTGACCCGGGTATCGGGATTTACTTCGGTAACTTCGAGGATCTGCTTGCTCACCGTCGGGCCGATGCCGAAGATGTAGGTCAAGCCAACCTCGACGCGCTTTTCTCGGGGCAGGTCAACACCCGCAATACGTGCCATGTGTTGGTTACACCTCCAAATGATTCTGTGGTGGGAATGAGGCCGCTTTCTTTGAGGGTCAAGGCGTAGATCACTTGATCCCGAAGGAAAACGGTTTCTCGCGCTGACGGCGCTGATACGCCGTTCTTTCCGCCCGCAACCCAGGCGGAGTGTTTATGTGACAGCATGCATGGTCCCCTTCGTTTTCCGAAGAGGCAGCCGCCCACACAGGCTTGTCGACAGGGTTTCTTGTGGCCGCACTAAGCGCGTTCGCCGCGCTTTCTTCGCATCTCAGGCCCTTTTTACGGGGCCCGGCGGCCGCGGGAACGCCGTCCACGATGTCTTTTCAGAGAGTTGAGAGTTTAGAGTTGAGATTATTTTGTCAATCAATATAATATCTCAACTCTCTACTCTCCACTCCATTCCAAGGCGTCCTGGACGGCGCTCCCATAGCGCCATGGGTGGGTCAGCCCTGACGCTGCTTATGCTTGGGGTTTTCGCAAATAACCATCACGCGGCCCTTGCGCTTGATGATCTTGCACTTTTCGCAAATGGGCTTTACAGAAGGACGGACTTTCATTGGGGTTCAACCTCCTTAGGGTATGGAATCAATTCTTGCTGCGCCACGTGATGCGGCCGCGGGTCAGGTCGTAGGGGGAGAGCTCGATGGTGACCTTGTCTCCCGGGTAAATGCGGATGAAATTCATGCGCATCTTGCCGGAGATATGGGCCATGATGCGGTGCCCGTTGGGCAGTTCTACCTGGAACATGGCATTGGGCAGCGCCTCAATGACCTTGCCTTCCATTTCGATGACATCGTCCTTGGACAAAGCGGATTAACCCTCCCTGCTTTCTTCGGGCGTATTCACGCCCCTTGCTTGGTTCGCGATGGGGTAAAGCACCTTGCGGATATCGCTGTCCATCAATTGCCCGGCCTGGTATTTTTCCACGATTTCGGGGAACTCCCAGGGGCAGGCCGTCAGATGCTTACGCCTTTTTTTCTTCAGATGGCCGATTTTTCGGGTCTCCCCGTCGCCCATCATCACAAATTCGGCGTCCAACGTATATAATACCACAAAGTACCTGCCTTTGTCACGCCCTTTTTTGGAAAAAACTACGATTCCCGGCAAAATGGATGGTTTCAAGCTTCTTCCTCCTTCCATTTGAAGCCCGGAAGCGTCAAAATTTCGGGAAGGCCCCTGGGTGTGACCGCGATGGTATGCTCATAATGGGCCGCGGGGCTGTGGTCGTTGGTCACCATGGTCCAGCCGTCGCTCAGCTGATGCACCTGCCAGCGCCCCATGGCGATCATAGGTTCCACGCAGAACGTCATCCCCGGACGGATCCGGGGGCCGTGGCCCGGTGCGCCGAAATTGGGCACGGAAGGATCCTCATGCATCTCCTTGCCGATGCCGTGGCCCGTCAGGTCCCGCACCACGCCGTAGCCGTTTGCTTCCGCATGGTTCTGCACAGCGGCGCTGATGTCGCCGATGCGGTTGCCGTTCACTGCCTTGCGCACGCCCAGCCAGAAGCATGCTTCCGTTACTTCCATCAGGCGCTGTTTTTCCGCGCTGATCTTGCCCACCGGCGCGGTAAAGCAGCTGTCCGCCTGCCAGCCGTCCAGGGCCAGCGTCACGTCAATGGAAATGATGGAGCCTTCCTTCAATTCCACATGGGGCGAGGGGATGCCGTGCACCACTTCATCGTCGATGGACGCGCAGATCGACGCGGGATACCCGCAGTATCCCAGCTCCGTGGGGATGCCTCCGCCCTTGCGGATGTGTTCGTCCACAAAAGCGTTGATGTCCATGGTGGTCATGCCGGGGCGGATGATTTCCTTCGTCACCGCCAGCACATCATGGAGCAGGTGCCCCGCGCTGCGCATCTTTGCCAGTTGGATAGGGTTTTTGATACTAATCATTTCAAACCCAGTGTCTCCCGCACCATGGCGTAGTTTTCCTGCACCGTAGCGGTGGGCGGGCACTCCACAGTACGCAGGATGCCCTTCTTCTGATAGTAATCGATCAGGGGAGCCGTCTGCGCCGCGTACACGCTCAGGCGGTTCTGCACCGTTTCAGGGGCGTCATCCTTGCGCTGCACCAGCTTTTCGCCGCACACCGCGCAGTCTTCCTTCCCATTCAGGGTGCTGATATGGTACGTCGCGCCGCACTTTAAGCACACGCGCCGCCCGCTGAGGCGCTTCACGATCACTTCATCGTCCAGGGCGATATTCAGTGCCACGTCGATATGGGCGAATCCGTCCAGCGCTTCCGCCTGCTTCACCGTCCGGGGGAACCCGTCCAGGATATAGCCCTTCTTGCAGTCATCCGCCTGCAAGCGGTCCTTCACGATGCCGATGACCACTTCATCTGGCACCAGTTCGCCCGCTTCGATATACCGCTTGGCCGCAAGCCCCATTTCGGTGCCCGCTTTCATCGCCTGACGGAGCATATCGCCGGTGGAAATCTGGGGAATGCCCAGTTCGTTCATCAGAAGCTGCGCATGGGTGCCTTTGCCTGCGCCGGGAGGTCCTAAGAAAATCAGGTTCATATCAGCGCCTCCTTTTGTAAGATTATATTTCTGGGGGAAACCGCTCTTTGATGTTACTTCGCACGGCCCGCGACGCCTTCGGCGCTTGCCCGTGCTGTCGGTTTTCCCCTTCCTTGCTCAGATCGCGCCAGGCGTCAGAGCCGCCTGGCTAAGAGCGTTTCCCCTTATGCCGCAGCCTCAATCGTCGCAAGTCCGCACTGCGGACATTGCTCGTTTCGGCTGATCTCACCGCGGACAATATTTCCGCCATCGGCGGTTGTCCGCGGTTCGTCCCCTTCCGAGAAAGCCATAAAGGAATTGCTTTTGACCTTTTCCAGAGTGGTTTATCCCCGATGGATGGTACGAAAATCTGTACCCCTTAGACACAAGAGTGGAATGTCACCCCGGAGAGAGCTGTTCGCCCCCATCCGGGGAGACATTCCGCACATTCCTTGGGTGAATTATATCAGCCCAGGAAGCCTTTGTAGTTGCGCATCACCAGCTGGCTCTCCACCTGGCGCACGGTTTCGATAGCCACGCTCACGGCGATCAGGATAGAAGACGCGCCGAAGGGGATCGATACCTGCTGCCACACCGTCAGCACGGAGGGGATGGTGGACAGGATGGCCAGGAACAGGGCGGCGAACAGGGTCAGGCGGTTAGAAGTCCGCTTGAGGAATTCCACGGTCTTGCTGCCGGTACGGATACCGGGGATATGACCGCCCTGCTGCTGGATATTCTTGGCGATATCCTCAGGATTGAAGGTGATGGAGGTGTAGAAGTAGCTGAACGCGATGATCAGCAGGGCGCAAACGAACATGTACCAGAAGCTGGTCTGATTCATGTAGGTGCTCCACCACTTGTACGCGCCGCTGCTGGTGCCGAACATGGCAAAGATGGTGCCCGGGAACGCCATGAAGGAGTAGGCGAAGATCAGGGGCAGCACGCCGACGCTCAGCAGTTTCAGCGGGATATGGGTGCTCTGGCCGCCGTACATCTTCCGGCCCACCACGCGCTTGGCGTACATGACCGGGATGCGGCGTTCAGCCATATCCACGAAGGTGACGACCACCAGGATGATCACGGTGGTCAGCAGGATCACGGCCAGGTTGCCCACGGTGGCGGTACCGTTGAAGATACCGGCGGTGGTGCTCACGATGCCGTTGAACAGGTTGGAGATAATGCCGGCAAAGATCAGCAGGGAGATGCCGTTGCCGATACCGTTCTTGGTGATCCTCTCACCGATCCACATAGCCAGGGCAGTGCCGCCAGCCATGATGATACCGATGGTAGCATAACCAAAGAAGTTCTTATAGGTGGACTTGATGGCGCCCAGACCGGCGATGATGCCGATAGCCTGCAGGGCGGCCAGACCCACGGTAACATAACGGGTGATCCGGTTGATCTTCTGCTTGCCCTCTTCGCCGCCGTCCTTCTGCAGCCGCTCCAGCGCCGGAATGGCGATGGTGAGCAGCTGCATAATGATGCTGGCGTTGATGTAAGGAGAAATACCCATGGCCATAATGGTCATCTGGGAGAAGGCGTTGCCGGTCATCATGTTCACCAGACCCAGCATATCATACTGGCTCATGGCGCTCTGAACCTGGGCCACATCGATGCCAGGCGCGGGAATGACGCTGACCAGACGGTAAATCAGCAGCATGAAGAACGTGTAGAGCACCTTTTTCCGGAGCTCAGGAACCCGCCAAACATTTCGCAGGGTCTCCCACATCGTTACTTCACCTCAACTTTCCCGCCAATCGCTTCGATCTTCTGCTTCGCAGACTCGGTTACCTTGTCCACGGATACGGTGAGCTTTTTGGTCAGCTCGCCGCCGCCCAGCACCTTCACGCCGTCCAGGACCTTTTTGATCAGGCCCGCATCGGTCAGCGCTTCGGCGGTCACGGTGGCGCCATCCTCAAACACGTTGAGGGCGGACACGTTCACGGTGGCGTATTCCTTGGAGAAGATATTGGTAAAGCCGCGCTTGGGGATGCGGCGGGTCAGAGGCATCTGGCCGCCTTCAAATCCGGGGCGCTTGCCGCCGCCGGAGCGCGCCTTGGCGCCCTTGTGGCCTTTACCGGAGGTTTTGCCCAGCTGAGAGCCTACGCCTCGACCGAGGCGCTTCGGGGCAGTCGTCGAGCCGATGGCCGGCTGCAACTCATGCAATTTCATGGGTGGATCCTCCCTTATTATTCGTTTACTTCCTCTACCTTGACCATATGCTTCACACGGAAGATCTGGCCACGGATGCAGGGATTGTCTTCTTTGACCACCGTCATGCCCACTTTGCGCAGGCCCAGGGCGGCCACGGTGTCCTTATGTACCTTCAGGGAGGCGATGGGGGATTTGGTCAGGGTGATCTTCAGTTTCATCTTTCCATTTCCTCCTTAGCCTAAGATATCTTCCACCGCTTTGCCGCGCATCTTGGCAACGGTTTCGGCGTTGCGCAGGCCCTTGAGACCTTCCAGGGTGGCTTTCACGGTGTTGATGCGGTTGTTGGTGCCGAAGGTCTTGGTACGGATGTCCTTCACGCCGGCCAGTTCCAGCACAGCGCGGGCGCCGCCGCCGGCGATAACGCCAGCGCCTTCTTCGGCGGGCAGCAGCACCACTTTGGCGGTGCCGTACAGGCCGTCGATGGCATGGGGAATGGTGGTGCCTTCAAAGGGCACGGTAACCAGATGCTTCATGGCGGCTTCCTTGGCCTTGCGGATGGCTTCGGGCACTTCCTTGGCCTTGCCGATAGCGGCGCCGACCTGGCCCTTTTCGTTGCCGACCACGACCAGCGCGGCGAAGCGGAAGTTCTTACCGCCCTTAACAACCTTGGTCACGCGGTTCAGGGCAACCAGGCGTTCTTTCCATTCGCTGACGGGCTCTTCCCGATCCCGGCGTTCCCGACGGTCACGGCGCTCGAAGGGACGATCCTGCCGGTCGTTCTGACGGTCGTTCTGACGATCGTTTTCATTCATAGGCATTTTCTCTTTCCCTCCCCTTAGAAGTTCAGCCCGGCTTCACGGGCGGCTGCGGCCAGAGCGGCCACACGGCCGGTGTACAGATAACCGCCGCGGTCGAACACGACGTCCTTGATACCGGCGGCGATGGCGCGTTCGGCCACCAGCTTGCCCACCAGTTCGGAAGCGCCGGTCTTGCTCTTGTCGTCCAGCTGGCCCTTGATGGCGGGGTCCAGTGTGGAGGCGGATACCAGGGTCACGCCCTTGGTATCGTCGATGACCTGCGCATAAATGCTCTTATTGCTGCGGTACACGCACAGGCGCGGCATTTCGGGGGTGCCGCTGATCTTTTTGCGGACGCGGGCGTGACGGATCACGCGCACTTCATTACGGTCGCGCTTATTGAACATTTGCGTTCACTCCCTTTCTTACTTCTTACCGGCCTTGCCTTCCTTGCGGCGGATATGCTCGCCTTCGTACTTGATGCCCTTGCCCAGATAGGGTTCCGGCTTACGGATGGCGCGGATATCGGCGGCAATGCGGCCGACCTGCTGCTTGTCGATGCCCTTGACCACGATCTTGGTCTGCACGGGCGTTTCATAGCTGATGTTTTCCTCGGCCTGCAGAATCACGGGGTGAGAGAAGCCGATGGCGATGTTCAGCGTCTTGCCGTTGTTTTCAGCGGCGGCGCGATAACCGGTGCCCACCATTTCCAGGGTCTTGGAGAAGCCTTCGGTCACGCCCACCACCATGTTGTGGATCAGGGCGCGGTACAGGCCGTGCCAGGCGCGGTGCTGCTTATCGTCGCTGGGACGGGCAACCTTGATTTCATTGTTTTCCAGCTTCACGCTGATATCGGGACTGATCTGCTGGGACAGCGTGCCCTTAGGACCTTTCACGGTAACCAGATTGTTATCATCGATGGTAACCGTCACGCCCGCGGGAACGGCAATCGGGAGCCTTCCGATACGAGACATAGTGTTTTTACCTCCTGACGATTTCGATTACCAGATGTAGCAGAGCACTTCGCCGCCCATGTTTTCCTTCCGCGCCTGCTTATCGGTCATCAGGCCCTTGGAAGTGGAAACGATGGCGATGCCCAGGCCGCCCAGAACCTTGGGCAGTTCTTCGCAGGTGGCGTACACCCGCAGGCCGGGCTTGGAGATGCGCTTGAGGCCCACGATAACGGGCTGTTTCTTTTCAAGATATTTCAGACCGATCTTGATGCTGCCCTGCAGGCCGTCCGCGATGTTTTCAACCGACTTGATGTAACCCTCGTCCAGAAGGATCTTGGCGATGGCCTTCTTGATGTTGCTGGCGGGGATCACCACGCTGTCGTGACGGGCGATCTGCGCGTTGCGGATGCGGGTGAGCATATCGGCAATGGGATCATTGACAACCATGATTTTACCTCCTTACACTTACCAGCTCGCTTTGCGCACGCCGGGGATCTGGCCCTTGTAAGCCAATTCGCGGAAGCAGATACGGCAGATGCCATACCGGCGGAGGACGGAGTGGGGCCGGCCGCACAGACGGCAGCGGGTGTAAGCGCGGGTAGAGAACTTGGCAGGCCGCGCCTGACGGATCTTCATACTGGTCTTTGCCATTTTACTTCTCCTCCCTTACTGCGCCGCAAAGGGCATGCCCAGCAGCCGCAGCAGCTCCTTGGCCTCTTCGTCGGTCTTGGCGGTGGTGACGAAAATCATTTCCATGCCGCGGATCTTTTCAACCTTATCGTAATCGATTTCGGGGAAGATCAGCTGTTCCTTGATGCCCAGGGCATAGTTGCCGCGGCCATCGAAAGCCTTGGTGCTCACGCCGCGGAAGTCGCGAACGCGGGGCAGGGCGATGTTGACCAGCTTATCCATGAATTCTTCCATGCGCGCGCCGCGGAGGGTGACCTTCGCGCCCACGTTCATGCCCTGGCGCAGCTTGAAGTTAGCCACGCTCTTCTTGGCCTTGGTCACCAGGGGCTTCTGGCCGGCGATCTGGGTCAGTTCGGCAACGGCGGATTCCAGGGCTTTCGCGTTATCTTTGCAGTCGCCCAGGCCCATGTTGATGATGACCTTTTCCAGCCGGGGAATTTCCATGACGTTCTTATAGCCGAACTTCTGCTGCAAGGCAGGCACAGCTTCGGCCAGGTACTTTTCCTTAATACGGGTAGCCATTTTCCTGTGTCCTCCTTATCAGTCGATTTCGGCGCCGCACTTTTTGCAGATGCGGACGTTCTTCTTCTCGGTCTTGCCATCCTTGCCGGTCACTTCCACAGTCTTGTGGGCGATGCGGGTGGCTTTGCCGCACTTGGGGCAGATGACCATCACGTTGCTGGCGTCAATGAAGGCTTCCTTCTTGATGATGCCGCCGGGCTGGCCCTGCTGGCGGGATTTCTGGTGCTTGGTCACCATGGCCACGCCTTCCACCACGACCTTGCCGGTCTTGGGGGCCGCGGTGAGCACCTTGCCCTTGGTTCCCTTGTCTTTGCCGGAGATGACAACGACCTGATCCTTGGATTTTACAAACATTTCATTGTCCTCCTTACAGCACTTCGGGGGCGAGGGACACGATCTTCATGTAGTCCTTCTCGCGCAGCTCGCGGGCCACCGGCCCAAAGATGCGGGTGCCGCGGGGCATTTTGTCGTTGCCGATGATCACGGCGGCGTTGTCATCAAACTTGATGTAGCTGCCGTCGGGGCGGCGCTGGGGCTGATGAACGCGGACGATAACGGCCTTCACCACGTCGCCCTTTTTCACCTGGCCACCGGGGGTAGCGGTCTTCACGCTGGCGACGATCACATCGCCGATGGAGCCGGTACGCCGGAAGGACCCACCCAGCACGCGGATGCACATGATTTCCTTGGCGCCGGAGTTATCGGCTACCTTGAGTCGCGTTTGCGGCTGAATCATAGGGGTTTCCTCCTTTATAGGTTCCTCATTCATGGTGGGTGCTCAATGCCCCCATGAGAGGTCGGATGCTTCTTCAACCGCTCCGATCACTGTTCTGCAAACGGAGCGATGCCGGCGTTATTTCGCCTTTTCGATGATTTCCACCAGCCGCCAATGCTTATCCTTGCTCAGCGGACGGCATTCCATAACGCGCACAGTGTCGCCGATGCCGCAGGCGTTTTCTTCATCGTGCACCTTGATCTTGCTGGTGCGGGTGATGAACTTGCCGTACAGGGGGTGACGCACGCGGGTGGACAGGCTGACCACGCAGGTCTTGTCCATTTTATCGCTGACGACCACGCCAACGCGGGTCTTGCGGATGCCTCTTACTTCAGACATGGTATTGACTCCTTTCACGGCTTATCGGTCACGCCTTGCGCTGCTGCTGGGTCTGCACGGTCATCGCACGGGCGATATCGCGCTTCACGGCAGCGATCTGCATGGTGTTTTCGAGCTGACCGGTGGCAAGCCGGAAACGAAGGTTGAAGAGCTCTTCCTTGAGCTCGGCGATCTTCGCGGTCAATTCCTCAGGCTTCATGGCTGCGAATTCCTTGGCCTTCATTTGCTTTCACCACCCGCTTCAATATCGTTGGGATTGGGAGCGTCTTCACGCTTCACAATCTTGGTTTTCAAAGGCAGCTTGCCGGCAGCCAGACGCAGGGCCTCGCGGGCCACGGTCTCTTCGATGCCGCCGATTTCAAACAGCACCCGGCCGGGCTTGACCACGGCCACCCAGTATTCGGGCGTACCTTTACCGGAACCCATGCGGGTTTCAGCCGGCTTTTCGGTAACGGGCTTGTCGGGGAAGATCTTGATCCAAACCTGGCCGCCGCGCTTGGTATAACGGGTGAGCGCGATACGGGCGGCTTCGATCTGCTGAGAGGTGACCCAGCAGGGCTCCATGGCCATCAGGCCGATATCGCCGTTGGCGATGAAATTGCCGCGATGCGCCGCGCCCTTCATCCGGCCGCGGAACTGCTTGCGGTGCTTGACTCTTTTCGGCATCAGCATAGGATTACTTGCCTCCTTCGGTCGCGGGAGCGGGCTGCGCGGGCTTCTTGGCCTTAGGCAGGATCTGTCCCTTGTATACCCAAACCTTCACGCCCAGACGGCCATAAGTGGTCTTGGCTTCGGCAAAGCCGTAGTCGATGTTGGCGCGCAGGGTCTGCAGGGGGATGGAGCCCTCATGATAGTGCTCGGTGCGGGCGATATCCGCGCCGCCCAGGCGGCCGGAGATAGCGACCTTCACGCCCTTGGCGGGTTCGGAGCCCTTTCCGTTGGGCTTCATGGCGCGCTGGATGCTCTGCTTCATAGCGCGGCGGAAGGCGATGCGGTTCTGCAGCTGCTGCGCGATGTTTTCGGCGATCAGCTGAGCGTCGGTTTCCGGGCTGCGCACGTCCATGACGCGCACGTTCACAGCGTGGCCCACCATCTTTTCCACGTTGGCGCGGAGCTTATCGATGGTCATGCCGTTGCTGGCGGCTTCGGGGCCCTTGCCACGGGTGCCGATGATCATGCCGGGACGGCTGACGAACATGGTGACGGTCATGCGGGAAGCGCTGCGCTCGATGTCGATGCGGCTGATCCCGGCGGAATAATACTGCTCTTTGAGCATTTTGCGAAGACGGAAGTCTTCGTTCAGGTTATCGGCAAATTCTTTTTTCCCGGCGTACCAGCGGGTGCTCCAATCATAGATCACGCCAACACGAGCGCCATGGGGATTAACTTTCTGACCCATTTTGATCCTCCCTTTACTTCTTCTGGTCGAGCACCACGCTGATGTGGCAGGTGCGCTTGAGCATGGGGGAAGCGCTGCCGCGGCTGCGGGCTACATAGCGCTTGAGGGTCGGGCCGGGGTTGGCGTAGCACTCGGCAACATACAGGGTGCTGCGATCCAGATCCTGGTTGTTCACCGCGTTGGCGATGGCGGAAGAAAGCACCTTCGCGATCACGGGAGAAGCAGCCTTGGGGGTAAACTGCAGAATGGCGAGCGCCTGATCCACATCCTTGCCGCGAATCAGATCGAGAACGATCTTGGCCTTGCGGGAGGACAGGCGGATGTGCTTGGCGTGCGCCTGGGGCCGCTTGTCGCGGGCTTGAGCCCGCAGCGCGCCCTTTTCACGGGTACGAGTAGCCATCTTTTTTTCTCTCCTTCCCTTACTTACGGCCAGTGGCCTTTTCGCCCGCGTGGCCGCGGAATGTGCGGGTGGGGGCAAACTCGCCCAGCTTATGACCCACCATGTCCTCGGTGATGTACACCGGCACATGCTTGCGGCCATCGTGCACCGCGATGGTGTGGCCCACAAATTCGGGGAAGATGGTGGAGGCGCGGCTCCAGGTCTTGAGCACCTGCTTGGCGCCGGTCTTGTTCATATCGACAACGCGCTTATAAAGCGCTTCCTGTACAAACGGGCCTTTCTTTACGGAACGGCTCATGAGGTTTCCTCCTTCCTGTCCGCGCCTGCTTACTTACCGGCACGCTTTACGATGAGGTTATTGGAATACTTCTTGTGCTTGCGGGTCTTCAGGCCCAGAGCGGGCTTGCCCCAGGGGGTAACAGGGGCGGGCATGCCAACGGGGCTCTTGCCTTCGCCGCCGCCGTGAGGATGGTCGCAGGGGTTCATGACCACGCCGCGGACGGTGGGGCGGATGCCCATGTGGCGGGTGCGGCCGGCCTTGCCGATGCGCACGTTGCTGTGGTCGGTATTGCCCACGGTGCCGATGGTGGCCATGGCATTCATGGGGATCTTGCGGAATTCGCCGGAGGGCATACGCACCTGGGCGTAATTGTTTTCTTTACCCATGAGCTGGGCGTAAGCGCCGGCGGACCGGACCAGCTGGCCGCCCTTGCCGGGCTTGATTTCGATGTTGTGGATCAGGGTACCAACGGGGATGTTGGCCATGGGCAGGGCGTTGCCGGGTTTGATGTCAGCGTTTTCGCCAGCCATCACGGTGTCGCCCACCTTCAGATCCAGGGGAGCCAGGATGTAGCGCTTTTCGCCGTCCACATAGTGCAGCAGGGCGATGAAGGCGCTGCGGTTGGGATCGTATTCGATAGCGGCCACTTTGGCGGGCACATCTTTCTTATCCCGTTTGAAATCGATGATGCGGTACTTGATCTTGTTTCCGCCGCCCTGGTGGCGAACGGTGATCTTGCCCTGCTTGTTGCGGCCCGCGTGCTTTTTCAGGTATTCGGTCAGGCTCTTTTCAGGGGTCTTTTTGGTGATTTCCTCGAACGTCAGCACCGACATAAAGCGGCGGGCGGAGGAAGTGGGCTTATAAACTCGAATGGCCATTTGGCTTCTCCTCCCTTACACCATGCCCTCGAAGAATTCGATGGGCTTGGAATCTTCCGTCAGGATCACATAGGCTTTCTTCACTTCGGGGGTGCGGCCCTGGTGCACGCCCTGGCGCTTCATTTTGCCCAGGGTGCGCAGGGTGTTCACCCGCGCTACTTTAATAGTAGGAAATACTTTTTCCAGCGCCTTTTTGATTTCGATCTTGTTGGCGTCCATGGCCACTTCAAACACGTACCGCTTGTCCGCGATGCCGTCGTAGCCCTTTTCAGTCAGGACGGGGCGCAGGATGACGTCATGGGGATTTTTCATGCGTACACCTCCTGGATGTCCTGCATGGCCCCTTTGAGCACGATGATCTTATCGGCGTTCAGCAGGTCATACACATTGATGGTGTTCACGTAAGCGTCCTTAACGGTGGGGATGTTCTTGCTGGCGCGGATGACGCTTTCGTCGCGGCCGGAAAGAACCAGCAGAGCCTTCTGGTCTTCAGCGCCCAGGGCCTTGATGACCTGCGCCATCAGCTTGGTCTTGGCGTCGGCCAGCTTGATCTGGTCAACCACCACGATAGCGCCTTCATTCAGCTTGCTGGTGAGCGCGCTCTTCATGGCCAGGCGGCGAACCTTCTTGGGCACGTTGATGACATAATCCCGGGGCTGGGGCGCGAACACCACGCCGCCGTGACGGAACTGGGGAGCGCGGTTGCCATGGTGGCGAGCATTGCCGGTGCCCTTCTGGCGATAGATTTTCCGGCCGCCGCCGCGAACCATGCCGCGGGTCAGGGCGCTCTGGGTGCCCTGGCGCTTATTGGCTAAAATGGAGCGAACGACCAAATGCATGGCGGGGACGTTGATGGGAGCGGCGAACACTTCTTCGCTCAGCTCCATGCTGCCCACTTTCTTGCCCTGCATGTCGAGCACATCGATGTTAGGCATTGTCTGTTTCCTCCTTCATCAGGCCTTGCAGGAATTGCGGATGAGCAGCAGGCCTTCCTTGGGGCCAGGAACCGCGCCGTGAACCAGCAGCAGGCTCCGTTCGGCGTCCACCTGCACAACGGACAGGTTCTGGACGGTGACCCGTTCCACGCCGTAATGACCGGCCATGTGCTTGTTCTTGAACACGCGGGAAGGATCGGAGTTGGCGCTCATGGAACCCACGCCGCGGTGATACTTGGAACCGTGGGCCATGGGGCCGGTATGCTGGTTCCAGCGGTAGATGGGACCGGTGTAGCCGCGGCCCTTGGTGATGCCGGTGATGTCCACGGCTTCGCCCGCTTCAAAGATGTCAGCCTTGATTTCCTGGCCGATTTCGTAACCGGAGCAGTCTTCCAGGCGGAATTCCCGCAGTGCGCGCATGGGGGCGACGCCCGCTTTCTTAAAGTGACCGGCGTCGGGCTTGTTCACCAGCTTGGCGGCCCGGTTCTCGGGCACCTTGTCAAAGCCGAACTGAACAGCTTCATAGCCGTCTTTTTCAGTGGTCTTCTTCTGCACCACGGTGCAGGGGCCCGCCTGAATGACCGTCACGGGAACCAGACGGCCGTCGGGCAGGAAAATCTGGGTCATGCCCAGCTTTTTGCCTACGATTGCCTTTTTCATAATTGCCCTCCTGCCTTACAGCTTGATTTCGATTTCGACGCCGGCCGGCAAATCGAGCTTCATCATGGCGTCCACAGTGCGGGGGTTGGGGTTATGCACGTCGATCAGGCGCTTGTGCGTGCGGCGTTCAAACTGCTCGCGGCTGTCCTTGTACTTGTGCGGTGCGCGGAGGATCGTAACGATCTCCTTTTCGGTGGGCAGCGGGATCGGACCGGAAACCCGGGCGCCCGTGCGCTTGGCGGTTTCCACAATGCGCTCGGCGGACTGGTCGATCAGGTTGTGCTCGTACGCCTTGAGCTTGATGCGGATTTTCTGGCTGGCCATGTTTTTTCCTCCTTGATTTCGTACTCTCGGCTGACGGGGGGAGTCTTCTCTCTCACCGGTTTGGCGCTTCGCAGGGGGCGCCAGCCTGTAGGGAAGCCCGTCGCCTTCCATCCCTTTGGGATGGTCCGAGTCCGTTCGCCGGGGTCGCGCCCCGACTGGTCCACGTTAGTTACCTGCTCTGGCCAGAGCAGCAACCTAACGCTTCATCCCTAAACAGACAGCTTGACTATTATAATCGATCTCTCCGCAAATTGCAAGCATTTTTGCACCTGATTTTCAACTTTTTTTCAAATTTTTTCTGTTCCGCACCATGCGTAAGCCCCCATTTTGCTTCCGTTTCGTTCCATCCTTCATGGCAACCCTTCCGGGCGTGTCATAGGAGAGCAAAAAAGAAAAAGGGCGAACCTTTTTTCAGCGTGGAGAGTTGGGCGTTGAGCGTTGAGATGATATATAGTCTGCCAATACTGACTTCCGAATCATCCGACTATATAAATCTCAACTCTCAACTCTATACGCTCAACTCTCCTGTTCAGCGACACTTAAGCAGCCCCTATTTCTCGATCCCCAGCAGCATCCGATCGTTATCCAGGGCGCGTCCGCTGAGCGTCCGGAACTTTTCCGTCAGGTCCTGAATGGTAAGGCTGGCCCGTTCCTCGCCGGTCACGTCGTAAATCACCCGGCCCTGATCCATCATGAGCGTGCGGTTGCCCAGGTCCAGGGCGGACTGCATGTTGTGGGTGATCATCAGGCAGGTGATATGATTATCCTCCACGATGCTGCGGGTGAGATTCAGCACCTTTTCGGCGGTGCCGGGGTCCAGGGCGGCGGTGTGCTCGTCCAGCAGAAGGAGCTTGGGGATATGGTAAGTCGCCATGAGCAGGGTCAGCGCCTGACGCTGGCCGCCGGACAAAAGGCCCACGGGCTGCTTCATCCGGTCTTCCAGCCCCATGCCCAGCAGGGACAGCCGTTCCCGGAAGGCGCGCTTGTCCGCCGCCGACACCCGGGACAGCCAGCCCCCGTTCCCCGCCGCCAGGGCCAGGTTTTCCTCAATGCTCATATCCGGCGCGGTGCCCAGCTTGGGGTCCTGAAACAGGCGGCCGATCTGCCGGGCGCGGACATGATCCGCCTCCATGGTCACGTTTCTCCCGTCCAGATACACTTCCCCGGCGTCCGGGTAAAACGTGCCGCAGATCAGGTTGAACAGGGTAGATTTTCCCGCGCCGTTGGCCCCGATAATGGAAACGAAATCCCCCTGGCGGATGTGCAGGGTCAGATCCTTCAGCGCCCGCTTTTCGTTGACGGTGCCGGGATTGAAGGTCTTGGAAATCCTGTTGAGCCGCAGCATCAGCCCTTCCCCCCTTCCGCCTGGCCGGGAACGCGCTTGCGCATCCGCAGCGTTTTCAGCATCATGGGGAACTGCCTGCGCAGGTACGGCCCGGAAATGGCGATGATGACGATAATAGAGGAAACGGCTTTCAGCATGAACGCCGGCATATCCATCCGCAGGGCCAGGGCGTACACCAGCCGGAACAGGAACGCGCCCAGCACCGCGCCGACCGCCCGAAGCGTGACGCCCCGGTGCTTGCCGAAAAATACGCCGCCGATCAGCAGAGATGCCAGCGCCACCGTGACCATGCCGCTGCCCATGTTGACTTCATAGTTCTTCTGCTGCTGGGCCATGAGACACCCGGACAGGGCCGTGAACGCGTTGGAAACGCACAGGCCCACGGTGGTGGTGAAAGCGGGGTTGATGGAGGAGGAGCGCACCATATCGGCGTTGCTGCCCGTGGCGCGGATGGCCAGGCCCAACTTCGTGCGCAGGAAAAAGCTCAAAAACACGACCACCAGCGCCACCGCGATCAGCATCACGATCAGGGTATACTGTCCCGCCAGGGGCGTGCCCTTGAGCAGGTTTTTCGTCAGCGTGAACACGGTGACGGTCTTGTTCATGGGCAGGGTGGCCTTGTTGCCCGTCAGCGCCATATTCAAAGAATACAGCCCCGTGTTCACCACGATGCCCGCCAGCAGGCTCTGCACGCCCATGCGCATTTGCAGGGTAGCCGTCACGAACCCCGACGCCATGCCCGCCAGCATGGCCGCGGGCAGCGACAGCCAGGGATAACCCGCGATGGCCGCCAGCGCGCCTACCGCCGCGCCCAAGGTAAAGCAGCCGTCAGTGCTCAGGTCGCACACGTTCAGCATGGAATAGCTCAAAAACAGCGCCAGTACCGTCAGCGCGTTCACCAGGCCCAGCTCCAGCGCGGTCTGGCCCAAGGCCAGCCATTTGTCGATCGTCATAGAAGTTAGCTCTCCGAAAAAAGATTTGAATTGAAAAGTGAAAAGTGAAATTTTATATCGTGCCACACACAGTGCTGTCCTTTCAGCTCTCCACTTTTCACTTTTCAATTTCCACTTTTCATATCAGTACCAGGTCTGGCAGAACATGTACACGAAATAGGGGCGCTCGTCGGTATGCGTCACGTAATTGTTGAAGGTTTCGGGATCGGTCTGATCCTCCCTGGGCACGGGAGAGATGTTCTGGCAGGTCACGTTTCTGGGGTCGTACACATAGCAAAACCGGGTCACGATGTTGGATTTTTTCAATTCCTTCACGTTCACAAAATCCCAGTTGCCCTCCACGGTGGACACCCGGCAGGTACCGTCGCCCAGGTCCTCCACGTCTGTCACCAGCGCGATGTGATGCCGGTTGGTTGGCGTGCCCTTCTTAGGGTTGTTGCCGTAGATCACCAGGTAGCCGGGGCGCGGGATGCGGGTGGCCCGCTCCATGTTGATAAAGGCGTCCCGGAAGCGGCCCACGCCACCCACCCGGATGCTGTAAGGCGCGCCGTCGGGGCCAGGGGTCAGCTTGGCGGTCTTGTTTTCGTCGCCCTCCGCCGCCATGGGGATGCCGGCCTTTTCCATACAGTAGGTAACGAAAACGCCGCACCATTCGCACTTGGCGCCCCACCACTTGAGGTATTTGTTGGTTTTTACCTCGTTGGTCAGGTTCTGATTGCCGTTTTCCTCCCACTCGGCGAGGGCGATGTCGATCACGGTCTGAATGGCCTCCGGTACGGGCCGATCCCGGGTTTCATCCCGGGTGACGGTAACGTGCACGGTGGCGGTGCTCTTTTTGCCCGTCAGGGTCAATGTGGCCTCCCCGGGCTTATAGCCGATGATCCGCACGACCTTGTTGCCGGTGTTTACCTCGATCTCGGCGTTAGCCACGTCGGGATCGCTGCTTTCCCACTGGCCCTGGAAGGACTGGGTGTAGGTTTCAAACTTGCCCTCCGTCAGGGTCAGCTTCAGGTCCTTGGGCAGCTTCACTTCCGTCTTGGCTTTGCTCTTGGCCGCCAGCGCGGACAGGGGCAAAACGCAAAGCGCCAGCAGCAGGGCAATACAAATCATCCGTTTCATACGTTCACCTCCGGGAGTATCTCTCCCATCATTTGAGCCGCGTCCGTCAGCGGCATTCCTCGTCTTCTTTCTCTTGCACCGGGGGAACGGCCTTGTCTCCCGCCGCGTGGCGAATGCTCCACGCGCTGTCGCAGATCACGGCAGTCACGCCGATGATCATCGTAAAATAATAAGTAAAAAAACGCCACAGCAGCAGCGCGCCCACCAGCTTATCCGCCGGAAACACGTGCTGAAAGAAAATATAGAAGCCGCCCTCCTGGGCCCCGGACGCGCCGGGCAGGGGGGTGAAGGACGCGGCAATGAACAAAAGGAACTGCAAGGTCAGCACATCCCAGTAAGTATACTGGTTCATGCCCAAAGCCCGATAGATGCAGTAGGCGATGCTCATGAGTCCCAGCACCTGCAGGCAGGAAATCAGATACAGATGAAAGAGCCGGATCGGATGATGGGTGAGGTAATCCACGGAAGCGTGGAAATCGCCGATGGCTCCCTCCGCCCGGTCAGTAAGGCTCTGCGCGTTTTTCACCAAATGCAGAATTTTGCCCGCGCGAATCAAAAAATTGATGATCCCCCGCACGATGTTCTTGTTAATGGCCATCAGGATCACCAGCGCCACCGTCAGCCCGTTGATCACGAACCCGGCCAGCACGATCCATTTTGCCCGGTCGATGCACGTCCGCACGACGGCCGGGTTGAATATCCACAGCAGCGCGCCAAGGCTCAGCAGCGCCGTCTGGAACGTGAAAAATTTCACCGCCAGGCCGGAAGAAGATATGCCCGCCGGGATCCGGCGCTTTTTCAGCGCCAGCACCTGCATGGGCTGACCGCCGGTAGCCGCGGGCGTGACAGCCGAATAAAAGCTGCCGATCAGTGCCACCAGCAAGGACAGGCTGAACCTGATTTTCACTTTTTGCTGGCGAAAAAACACATGCAGACCCATCGCCTCGAACGTCATAAACACGCACCAGGAGCCGATGGCCGCCAAAATCCATAAGGGATTCGCGCTGCGCATCGCCGTCCAGGCATCGCCGATATCGCCGCCTGTGGCGCTCACATACAGCACCGCCGCCAGGGTGACCACGATAATGCTCCCGTTGAGCAGGCCGCTCCGGGCAGCCTTGGACATTTTCTTCAAGGGTTGCCTTCCTTCAATAGCATAGTGCGGAAAAACCGCCTTTTATCAGTATATCATATACCCCGCGGGTTTGTCACCCATAAAATTTTGCAACGAATGTCGTATCCGTTTGAAGAACACTTTAAGTCACAAAGGAGACCGGCGGGGCTTTGCCCCGCACCCCACAAGGGGGATGATCCCCCTTGACCCCGCTCCAGGCGAAGAGGCATGTATGGATTTGTCAAGCAAACGCCGCCTGCTGCTTCGTAATTACGAAAGATAGAGGGCTT
>JAFSKN010000023.1 GCA_017448975.1 Clostridia bacterium | reverse complement strand
GAAAATCCCGAGGGGAAAGCGAGCTTTCCCCTACGGGATTATTCCTTGGCTTTCTATGGGCCAGAAGCCCTCTATCTTTCGTAATTACGAAGCAGCAGGCGGCGTTTGCTTGACAAATCCATACATGCCTCTTCGCCTGGAACGGGGTCAAGGGGGATCATCCCCCTTGTGGGGTGCGGGGCAAAGCCCCGCCGGTCTCCTTTGTAACTTAAAGTGTTCTTGAAATCACCTTCAATAGATGCAGAGGTGCTGTATATGGAATTTGTCGCCACCGCCGCCTTCGGCCTGGAAGGGCTGGCAAAAAAGGAACTGAACCGCTTGGGCCTGGAAGCCAGGGGCGAAACGGGCGGGGCCCGTTTTTCCGCCACTCCCGCCCAGGCGTTCAACGCCAACCTGTGGCTTCGCACGGCGGACCGGGTGCTTTTGATCGTGGGCGAAGGAAAAGCCCTGTCCTTTGAGGATTTATTTCAATTGGTGCTTTCTCTGCCCTGGGAAGATTATCTGCCCAAAAATGCCCGGTTCCCCGTCAGCGGCAAATGCGCCCGCAGCCAGCTCATGAGCGTGCGGGACTGCCAGGCCATCACCAAAAAAGCCATTGTGGAGCGGCTGAAACGGCACTATAAAACCCAGTGGTTTGAGGAAACGGGCCCCGAATTTGCCATTGACGTTTCCATTCACGGGGATATGGCCCGCCTGACGTTGGACACCAGCGGCGCGGCCCTGAACAGGCGGGGCTACCGCACCTGGAACGGGGAAGCGCCCCTGCGGGAAACCTTAGCCGCCGCCCTGGTGATGATGGCCCCCTGGAAGCCGGACGTGCCCCTGTACGACCCCTGCTGCGGCACGGGCACCCTGCTGATCGAAGCGGCTTATCTCCGTTCCCGCCGCGCCCCGGGGCTGACCCGTTCCTTCGCCTGTGAAAGCTGGCCTCTTTTCCCCAAAAAAGAGATGGCACAGCTCCGACAGGAGGCCGAAAGCCGCTTTGACCCGTCCCTGATCGGTTCCATTTGCGGCAGCGACATCGACCCCCAGGCGTTGGACCTGTGCAAGCGCCACATCAAACAGGCGGGCTTGGGCGGGAAAATCACCGTGACCCAAAAGGATTTGAGAGAATTGACGCGGGACGGCGCCCCGCCCCTGTTCCTGCTCAATCCCCCCTATGGGGAAAGGCTGTCGGACCGGAAGCAATGCGAAAAGCTGTACCGGGATATCCGCGCCCTGTATGACCGCCACCCAGACTGCCGCATGGGCGTGATCACCGCCCACACCGGCTTCGAGCGCTGTTTCGGCAAACGCGCCCAACAAAAACGCCGCCTGTATAACGGGCGGCTGGAATGTGAATACCTGCTCTATTGATATACAGCGCACCGGGGCTGCTTCGGGAATGAAAACCCGAAACAGCCCCATTTTGTTTGCGTTATGGATTCATCTGGGGGAACTGGGGCGGCTGCTGGCCGTTCTGGCCGGGGCCAAAAGCGCTTTGCCCGCCGAAGGGCTCATTTCCGTTCATGGGTCCGCCCATCTGTCCGTTCATGCCGCCGGGCATACCGTCCGGCCCGGCCACGCCGCTCTGATTGTTCATCTGGAAATCATCGGACACGTACAATTGGCCGTCATAGTCGATGCCCGCTTCGCCGCCCATGGAGGCGCTGGCAATGGCGGCGTATCCGCCCATCAGGTTGATATTGCCGTTGGAGTCGATGCCATCGCCCTGGCTGTTGATCGTCACGCGGCCGCCGGTCATGTTGAAGGAATAACCCAGCACGCCCTCATACAGCCCGTCGCCGTTGGCGGCGTTGATGGCGTCGTCCGTGGCGTGAATTGTAATATCCCCGCCGAACACGTTGACCACCGTGCCCTCCAGCCCTTCGTTGCTGCCGGTGATCTTGATGGTGGGGCCGGTTCCGTCCGGACTGCCCACGGTCAGGATATGATCGGCGTGAACGGCGTCGTCCCCGGCGGCAATGGTGAAATTGCCGTTCAGCAGCGTCACGTCGTAATTGCCGTTGATGCCGTCGTTGGCGGCGGAGATATTGACGGTCACGCCCCCGTCGATGATCAGGCTGGAATCGTCGCCGGTCTTGATGCCGTTCTTGGCGCTGCCGTTGATGGTCAGCACGCCGTCGCCGGTGATGTACACCTGGGAATTGGCCTTGAATTTCATGGCCGCGCCGTCGAAGGCGTCGGCAATCGCTTCGTCGGCGGAGTTTTCATCCTCGGGGTTTTCGGCGTCCGTCAGGGTAACGCTGCCGGATATGATGATCTTCACCTGGGCTTCCTTGTTGACAGCCACCGTCGCGCCGGTGGTGCTGGTAAGGTCCAGATCCTCCAGCACCAGCACCACGCCCGCGGTGCCTTTTTTCACGGTGATATTGCCGTCGGAGGACGTGCCCGTGACCACATAGGTGCCGCTGTCGCTGATCTTCACCTGGCTGTTTTCATCGGAAACGGTGATGTATTCCGCGTTCTCCAAATCCGCTTCCAGGCTGGCGGCGCTGTTGACCGCCGTGCTGGTGACGATTTCGCCGGGACTGTCGGCGGTGGAAGTCAGCGCCGTGCCGCCGGTCAGATTGCCGTTCATGCCGTTCTGGGGCTGCCCGTTCATACCGGAGGGCATTTGCGGAGGTTCACCCTCCGGATTCATGGCCTGATTCTGTTGATCGGCGAGCTGCGGCATATTCATTCCAGCCGTCGGCACAGTGGGATCGGACGCGGCCTGCGTATGAGCAGCCGGCGTGTCTGACGCGGTTTGCGTAATAGTTGGGACAGCGGAAACAGGTTGGGATACTGCGGAAACGGATTCCACGCTCTGCCCCTGAACCGGGGCCAGATATTGATTCATCATATAGCCCGTTTTGCCGTTCACTTCCACCCGGCTCCAGGTTCCCTGATTTTCCAGCACGGTCACGGCGGTGCCGTTGGCATACTGTTCGATCATGTAACTGTTTTGATCGGGTTCTTTCCGCAGGTTCAGCTTGCCGCTGTTTCCGGTTTGCACCACCATTTGTTGGGCTGCGGCCAGCGCCTGATTGCTGTTTACATCCATGACGGCGGCGTTCAGCACCGAAAGCTGTCCGCTGGTTTCCACGCTGCCAGCTTTCCCCTGGATATAATAGGAGCCGCTGACAAAGGTCAGATCGGCGTTCTGCCCCCGGATGCCAAACTGATTATTGCCGGTCACGTCCAGGCGGCCATTGCCTTCAAAGCGGGTGGGCACGGCGCAGAAAATGGCCGCGTTGTAGGTGGGATCGCTGCCGCCGTCCCGCACGCTGTTGGTCGTGCCGTTCGCCAGGATGATGGTGAGGGAATCGCCGCTGACCGCCGCGATGCCCGCGCTTTCCCCGCCATCAATGGTGATGTTGTCCAAAATCAGCGTCACGTCGCCTCTGCCGGGATCGACCCACACCGTGCCCCGCATGGAACCCGTCAGGGTGTAGGTGCCCGCTTCGCTGATGAGCAGCCGTCCGCTCTGGGCGTTCAGGTTCACGTCGGCTTCAGCCAATGCCATGGCGGGAACCTGGGTGAGCAGCAGCATTGCCGCCGCCATCAAAGAAATCAGCTTTCTCATGTTCTTTCCTCCCTTTCTTTGGTTTCGGGAATAAGGCCCCTTACAAAACCGCTTCGACGTTGACATACAGGTGATAGCCGTTGCCGGTCACGTTGGACAGGGACGATACGGCGGTATTGACGCCCCGGAAGCTGGCCGCGTCGGCGCTGGAAGCGTTTCCGCCCGTTTTCAAGATGGTCACGCCCGTCAGCGTCGCCTGTTCATCGCCGGATACGTCCACGGCACTTTCGTCAACCTGCTCGGCTGTATAAACCGCCGTTTCCGCAATGGCGGAGGCAGTCAGGGCAAGGCACAGCAAAAGAATAAAAAGCATTTTCTTCATTTACCGCTTTCCCCTTTCCATCAAAATATGGACAGTGCAAGAAGTCCTGTTTCCATCCCCTTGACGGTTCCCATTATTTCCATGAACCTTTAAAAAGCCTTAAAGCAAAAAAAAATATTTTTTCCCCCTTGACATGATTTGTATATTCGCCTATAATAATTTTGCGCAATCAAATAGCGCGAAATCAAATCGGGAGGTGGAAACGGGTTTGACCGAAGTAAAGGGCAATTATGACGCCCTGAAACTGCAAAATCAGGTATGCTTTCCACTTTACGCCTGCTCCAAGGAGCTGGTGCGCCAGTACGGACCGTATCTGAAGGAACTGAACCTCACCTACACCCAATACATCGTGATGATGGTGCTGTGGGAAAAGGAAAATGTTTCATCCCGGGAATTGGCAGCGTGTACCCATTTGGACTACGGCACCCTGACCCCCGTGCTGAAAAGGCTGGATCAGGCTGGATACCTCACCCGGCAGCGGGCGGCGGAGGACGAA
This sequence comes from Clostridia bacterium, assembly GCA_017448975.1. Taxonomy (GTDB): domain Bacteria; phylum Bacillota; class Clostridia; order Christensenellales; family Aristaeellaceae; genus RUG563. Next base: position 19,403 of record JAFSKN010000023.1, on the reverse strand, counting down.
AGGCTCCTGACCCTGACCCTGACGGAAAAAGGCCGGGCGCTGAAAACAAGCGCCGTTTCCATTCCCCCGGCCATCGCGGCCTGCATGGGCCTGACGGCGGAAGAATTTGCCGCCCTGTACGCGCTCACCTACAAAGCGCTGAAACACATGGAAGAAAGAGAAATTTGAAGGAGGAAAAACAAAATGTCTACCGTTTATGATTTCACCGTGAAGGATCGGAAAGGCAATCAGGTCTCTTTGAACGAATACGCCGGCAAGGTGCTGCTCATCGTCAACACCGCCACCGGCTGCGGCTTTACCCCCCACTATGAACCCCTGGAAGCCATGTACAAGGAAATGAAGGATCAGGGCCTGGAGATCCTGGATTTCCCCTGCAACCAGTTCGCCAATCAGGCCCCCGGCTCCGAGGACGAAATTCATCAGTTCTGCACCCTGAAATTCGGCACGGACTTCCCCCAGTTCGCCAAAATCGACGTGAACGGCGAGAACGCCGACCCGCTGTTTGCCTGGCTGGCCGCCGAAAAGCCCTTCACCGGCTTCGGCAAGGGAGTGAAAAACGCCGCGCTGAAAACCTTCACCGATATGAACAACAAGCAGTTCGGCGACAAGGCTTATATCAAGTGGAATTTCACCAAGTTCCTGATCAATCGCGAGGGCAAGGTCGTGGCGCGGTTTGAGCCCACCGTGGATATGAAGGAAGTCCGGGCGGCGGTGGCTGCCGAGCTGGTGAAGTAACCCATGTTCTTCTTCCACAGAACCAACATCAACGACGCGGTGGAAGAATGCCGGAATACAACCGGTGCGGTTCTCGTGGACGTTCGGGAAGCTGACGAGTTCCGCTCCGGCCATATTCCCGGCGCAATCAACGCGCCGTTGTCCGTGATCGACCGGGTGACGCTGCCGAAGGACAAGCCGCTTTTCATCTACTGCCTGCGCGGCACAAGGAGCAGGCAGGCTGTGAGCCGCCTCACGCGGATGGGGTATCAGAACGCAAAAAGCATCGGCGGGATTGCTTCCTATAAGGGACAGGTGGAAACGGAATAACTGTGATTCACGCATTGCATTTCCCCGGTTTTTGATTGCCATAAGAACTGCAATTGCGCGCAAAAAAAGTGTGCAATCATGAAGAGCGAAATGGAGGAATTGTACTATGTCTACTGGCGGAATCATCGGAATCATCGTTGCCGTGCTGGCGGTATGCTGCTGCTTTACCCATCGCAGGGTCATCAAAGCGCTGATCAATCATACGCCCATGCCCAAAGCCCCCAAATGGCATTGCTGGGTGAAGAAAGAGAACCGGAGGAGCTGATATGGATCAGAACTTCGATTTACAGGGATACATGACAAAAGGCGTGGAACGGGTGGTGGCGGACGCCATCAAAGCCACCCTCAAAAACCCGAGAGAAAGCGCCTTTATGCTTCGTTTTGCCGCCGCGAGCCGGGCCGCTTCCAAACGCAGGGCGGAACTGGAAAAGAACGGGGAGCACGTGCCCCCCTTCCTGATCGCCAGCATTACCAGCAAATGCAATCTCCACTGCGCGGGCTGCTACTCCCGGTGCAACCACGCCACAGTGGACGCGGAGCCCGTGGCGCAGATGACAGGCGAGGAATGGGGCCGGGTTTTCAGCGAAGCGGACGATATGGGCATCAGCTTTATTCTGCTGGCGGGCGGGGAACCCATGCTGCGGCGGGATATTATCGAAGCCGCCGGAGAACGCCCCAACATCCTGTTCCCCATCTTCACCAACGGCACCTTCATCGACGACAAATATCTTTCCCTGTTTGACCGCTGCCGCAACCTGCTCCCCATCATGAGCATCGAGGGAAACCGGGAAGTGACGGACGCCAGGCGCGGAAAAGGAATTTACGACCGGCTGATCGCCAACATGGACGCCTTTCAAAAGAAAGGGCTGATCTTCGGGGCCTCCGTGACGGTCACTACGGAAAACCTGAAAGAAGTATCCTCCGATTCCTTTATTCAGAGCCTCTCCCAGCGCGGCTGCAAGGCCGTCATCTTTGTGGAATTCGTGCCGGTGACGGAGGAAAGCAAAGAGCTGGCTCCCGGAGACGCCGAAAGGGAATACTTAGCCGGTGAGATCGACCGCCTGCGCAGGGAAGTGCCGGAAATGGTGTTCGTCTCCTTCCCCGGTGATGAAAAGAGCTCCGGCGGGTGCCTGGCGGCGGGGAGAGGATTCTTCCACATCAATTCCCACGGCGGCGCGGAGCCGTGTCCCTTCTCGCCCTATTCCGACGTGAACGTTCGGGAGAAAGGCTTGAAAGGAGCCCTGCATTCTGCCCTGTTTACCGCCCTCCAGTCCGGCGATCTGCTGGACGACGATCACAAGGGCGGATGCGTCTTATACGAAAAACGGCAGCAGGTGGAAGCCCTGCTGGGCTAAAGCGGGAAAGGCGGCTGCTGATCATGAAAATCGAAGAAATCAACGGAACGAAAAGCCGTGACGCGGTGATCGTCAAAACCAGCGTCATCGGGATTTTAGCCAATATTTTTCTGGCGGCCTTCAAAGCGGCCGTGGGGCTGACCGCCCATTCCATCGCCATCGTGATGGACGCCGTCAACAACCTGTCGGACGCGGCCAGCTCCGTGATCACCATCGTGGGCACGAAGCTGGCCGGGAAAGAACCGGATAAGAAGCATCCCTTCGGCTACGGCAGGATCGAGTACCTGAGCGCCATGATCATTTCGATCCTGGTGCTGTACGCGGGCGTCACCGCCTTCGTGGAATCCGTAAAAAAGATCATCAGCCCCGAAACGCCGGACTATTCCGCCGCCGCGCTGATTATCGTGGCCGTCGCGGTTCTGGTGAAAATTATTTTGGGCCGGTATGTGAAGCGCGTTGGGGAAAAGGTCAATTCCGATTCCCTCGTCAATTCCGGGGAGGACGCGACTTTGGATTCCGTGATTTCCGCGTCCACCCTGGTGGCAGCCGGTATCTATCTGATTTTCCACATCTCCCTGGAAGCGTGGTTAGGCGCGGTAATCGCCGCGGTGATCATCAAATCAGGGATCGGGATGCTGCGCGAAACCCTTTCCAAAATCTTAGGGGAACGGGCAGACGCGCAGCTTGCCCGGGACATCAAGGCCACGATCAACGGCTACCCGGAGGTCAGCGGCGCGTATGATCTGGTGCTGCACAATTACGGGCCGGACGCTTACAACGGCTCCGTGCACATCGAGGTGCCGGATACCTTATCCGCCGACGACCTGGATAAGCTGCTTCGCCGGATCGCCGTGGACGTATATAAGCAGCATCACGTGATCCTGACGGCCATCGGCGTGTATTCCTACAACACCAGGGACCCGGAAGCGGCGGAAGCCAGAGAAACGGTATCGCGGCTTGTGACCGCAACCCCCGATGTGCTCCAGATGCACGGGTTCTATCTGGATAAAGCGGAAAAGACGCTGCGTTTTGATATCGTTGTGAGCTTTGACGCCAAGGACCGCAGGCAAGTCTACCGGGAGGTCTGCGAAAGCGTGCAAAAGCAATATCCCGATTATACCCTTCAAGTGACGATGGATACGGATTTCAGCGAAGAAACCGAATAGCATAACGCGCCAAAGGCGCTGCCGCGAAAAAACGCGGCAGCGCCTTTGGCTATGAAAAAGAATGAAAATCTATTGACATCCGGCATGCGCCGCGGGATAATTTGAACTGCGACAGGAAACCGATTTCGTATCTGCGGAGAATGGATATGGACATACTGGGCATCGATTTGGGCGGCTCCAGGGTCAAGCTGGGCATTGTGGACGCGGGCCGCGTGAAGGAACTGAAGGTCTTCCCCATCAGCCACGGCCTTCCCATGGGCGCGGTGCTGGACGCCATTGAAGCGCAGGCCAAAGGCATGGCCGGGATCGACCGCTGCAAGGGCGTGGGCTTTGCCTATCCCGGCATCGTGGACATGCAAAATCAGCGGGTGCTGTGCATCAACGACAAATACACGGACGCGGCGGAGACCGATTTTTCGCGCTGGGCCAAGAAGCGCTTTGGGCTGGAACTGCTTATGATCAACGACGCCGCCGCTGCCCTCTGCGGGGAAATGACCTACGGCGCGGGCCGGGGTTTTGACAGCGGGGCGCTGCTGATGGTGGGCACCGGCGTGGGCACGGCGGCCTGGTCCCAGGGCCGCCTGCTGACGGGGAAGCACGGCGCCATGGGCATTATGGGCGGGCACATCGCCATCGCCCACGAACAGCCGCGAAAGTGCACCTGCGGCAATGTGGGCTGCCTGGAGGCGTATGCGGGCACCTGGGCGCTGCAAGGCCTTTCCCGGGAGCACCCGGGTTTTGAGCAAAGCGTTCTGCGCGGCGCGGAGCGCATCGATTACCGCGCGCTGGCGGCGGGCTGTGACGCGGGCGACGCGGTATGCAAAGACGTTTTTGACGGCGTGTGCCGGGCGCTCTGCACCGGCGCGGCCAATTTAGTGCACGCCTACGATCCCCAGGTGCTGGTTTTCAGCGGCGGCGCTTCCCGCATCAATGGACTGCGGACAGCCATCCAGGCGCATTTGGATCGGTACTGCTGGACCACCTGGGGCCATGTGCGCGTCGCGGCGGCGGAAAACCCGGAAGCGTCGGTGGCGCTGGGGCTTTCCAGCCTATTTGAAATGAGGTAAACATGCGTTTTCAGAGCAATTATGATTTATTTCCCCAGATCCATGTAGACTCAGACGAAACGGCCTATGCCCGGGCGGGCTGGGAAGCCATCGTCGAGGAACTCCGGGCCGCGGTCCGGGCGCGGGGCGCGGACAAAACGGTGCTGTGCGTGGACTGTTATCACGGCGTATGGGAAAAGGAAACGCTGGCAGCGCTTACGGCGCTGCTCCGGCCCGACGCGGTGTTCTGCGCTTCCGACGCGCAGGTCAGCAAGGAAAAAGCGCTGGACATGCTGCGTTACAACATCACGGACGACCGGGTGTTCGGAGTCATGTCCCATCACCGGCTGGCGGATTTTTTTGAGCCCCAAAAAACAGAAGCCCTGCGCGGGGCAATCGCCCGGGCGCGAGGCCTCGTGCTTGTATTCGGCGTAGGCGCGGCGCACCTGTGCCCGCCGGATATTTTAGTGTACGCGGATATGGCCCGGTGGGAAATCCAATTGCGGTTCCGTTCCGGCCGTCTCGCCAATTGGCTGGATGACAATTTTGAGGAAGATACGCTGCGGAAGTACAAGCGCGCCTTTTTTATTGACTGGCGGGTGCTGGACCGGCACAAGCGGGATTTGTTTGCCCGCATGGATTATGTGCTGGACACCAACGACGAAACGCGGCCCAAACTGATGACGGGGGCCGCTTTCCGCCGGGGCCTGGACATCGCCGTGACGCGGCCCTTCCGGGTCAAGCCCTATTTCGATCCGGGCGTCTGGGGCGGCCAATGGATGAAGGAAAAGTTCGGCCTGCCGCGGGACGCGAAAAACTACGCCTGGAGCTTTGACTGCGTGCCGGAAGAAAACAGCCTGCTGCTGGAAATCGGCGGCATCGTGCTGGAAATTCCGGCCATTGATCTGGTGTTTTACCATCCCCGGGAGCTGCTGGGCGATAAGACCCACGCCCGCTTCGGCGCGGAGTTTCCCATCCGCTTCGACCTGCTGGACACCATGGGAGGCGGCAACCTGAGCTTGCAGGTGCATCCCCTGACCGAGTACATTCAGGATCGGTTCGGCATGCACTATACCCAGGACGAAAGCTATTATCTGCTGGACGCCGGGGAAAACACCCGCGTTTATTTGGGCTGCAAAAACGGCACGGAACGGGAGGCCCTTGAAAACGCGCTTTCGGAAAGCCAAATAACCGGCCAATTCGACGCGGAACGGTTCGTCAACGCCATCCCGGCCCACAAGCACGATCATTTTCTGATCCCCGGCGGCACCGTCCACTGCTCCGGCAAAAACTGCATGGTGCTGGAAATCAGCGCCACGCCCTACATCTTCACCTTCAAGCTCTGGGATTGGGGCCGCTTGGGCCTGGACGGCAGGCCGCGCCCCATTCATTTAGAGCACGGTATGAACAACATCCAGTTGAACCGGGACACGGACTGGGTGATGAAGAACCTTGTCAACCGCGTGGAAACGCTCCATGCGGACGCTCATGTGACGGAAGAACGCACCGGCCTGCACGAACGGGAATTCATCGAAACCCGGCGGCATTGGTTTGACGCGCCGGTTGCCCATGACACCCGGGACAATCTGAACGTACTGAATCTGGTGGAGGGGCAGGAAGCGCTGGTGGAGAGCCCAACGGGCGCGTTTGCACCCTTCCCCGTGCACTACGCGGAAACGTTTATCCTCCCCGCGGCGGTGGGGCCCTATACCATTCGTCCCCTCAAGTACGGCGAAATCCGCAAAATGGCCACGATCAAAGCGTATGTGCGCGTTTGAAGAACAGAAACGCCCTGACAAAACCGCCCATTGTCACTGCTTTTTCTGTCCGCAGCCGGGACAGCTGTCACAGCCGCACCCGCAGCCGCAGCCCTTCGCTTTTTGCCTGCGCATCCGAACCAGCGCCAATACCACAGCCGCGGCGACCGCCAGCAGAATAACGATATCCCAGATATTCACAAGAAATCTCCTCTGTCAATGAATTACTGGAAAGTGGAATTTTATATTGTCCGCAATAACTATCGCCAAACATAACGCACCCTATTCAAATTTTCGCTTTCCGCTTTTCACTTTTTCAACTCCACTCTCCGCACTCCAGACTCCACACTGATTATCAGCCCGCTCCCAGCGCCAGGCCGATCAGCCGCACAACCAAAGCGAACACCCAGGCCACGGCGCACTGCCACAGCGCCACATACAGGGCCCATTTGCGGCCCATTTCCCGCCGGATGGCGGCGATGGCCGCCACGCAGGGGGTATACAGCAGGCTGAACACCAGCATACTGCTGGCCGCCAGTGCGCCAATGGCTTCCACGCCGCCGGGGAACAGCATTTCCATGACGGAAACCACACTCTCCTTGGCCATGAAGCCGCTGATGAGGGAGGTGACGATGCGCCAGTCGCCTAAACCCACGGGCCTCAGCAGCGGGGCCAGCACGCCGGCCACGGCGGCCAGAATGCTCTCCTGGGAATCCGCCACCAGATTGAAGCGGAAATCAAAACGCTGCAGGAACCAGACGATGATGGTCGCCACCAAAATAACGGAGAAAGCCCGGTGCAGGAAATCCTTGGCCTTTTCCCACAGAAGCTGCATCACGTTCCGGGGGCTGGGGAAGCGGTAGTTGGGCAGCTCCATCACGAAGGGCACGGCCTCCCCCTTGAACAGGGTGCTTTTGAACAGGTACGCCGCCAGCACCCCGGTGAGGATGCCCAGCAGATACAGGCCCGTAATGATCAGCCAGCTCACATCCGGGAAAAAGGCGTTGACGAAAAAGCCGTAAATGGGCAGCTTGGCCGTGCAGGACATGAAGGGCGTCAGCAGGATGGTCATACGCCGGTCCCGGTCGCTGGGCAGGGTGCGGGTTGACATGACGGCGGGCACCGTACACCCAAAGCCGATGAGCATGGGCACGATGCTGCGGCCGGAAAGCCCGATATGGCGCAGCAGCTTATCCATCACGAAGGCCACCCGGGCGATGTAGCCGCTGTCCTCCAGCATAGAAAGGAAGAAAAACAGGGTAACGATGATGGGCAGGAAGCTGACCACGGTGCCCACGCCCTCAAACAGGCCGTCCTTCACCAGGCTTTGAATGGCGGGGTTCACGCTGGCCGCCTCCATGCCCTTTTCGGCCATCCCTTTCAGGGCGCCGATGCCCTGCTCCAAAAGATCCTGGAAGAAGGGGCCGATCAGGAAGAAGGTGAGGAAAAACACCAATGCCATGATGCCCACGAACATGGGAATGGCCGTCCATTTGCCGGTGAGCACCTCGTCGATCTTCCGGCTGCGCACGTGTTCCTTGCTTTCGTGGGGCTTGATCACGCAGTTGGAGCACACCCGCCGGATGAAATCAAAGCGCATGTCCGCCATGGCGGCGCTGCGGTCCAATCCCCTCTCCTTTTCCATCTGGAACACGATGTGTTCCAGCATTTCCTTTTCGTTCTGGTCCAGCTTGAGCTTCTCCAGGATCAGGGCATCGCCCTCGATCAGCTTGCCCGCCGCGAAACGCAGGGGCAGCCCGGCGTCTTTGGCGTGATCCTCGATCAGATGGCCCACCGCGTGCAGCGCCCGGTGCACCGCGCCGCCGTGATCGTCGGCGCCGCAAAAATCCTGCTCCACGGGGCGCTCCTGATATTTGGCGATGTGCACCGCGTGGCGCACCAGCTCGTCCACGCCCTCGTTCTTGGCGGCGGCGATGGGCACCACGGGCACGCCCAACATTTCTTCCATGGCGTTCACGTCCACCGTGCCGCCGTTGCCACGCAGTTCGTCCATCATGTTCAGGGCCACCACCATGGGAATGTTCATTTCCAGCAGCTGCATGGTCAGGTACAGGTTGCGTTCGATGTTGGTGGCGTCCACGATGTTGATGATGGCCCGGGGCTTCTGATCCAGCACGAAATCCCGGGAAACCAGTTCCTCGCTGGAATAGGGGGACATGGAATAGATGCCCGGCAGGTCGGTGATGCGGGTATCGCTGTGGCCCCGGATCACGCCGTCCTTGCGATCCACCGTCACGCCGGGGAAATTGCCCACGTGCTGGTTGGAGCCGGTAAGCTGGTTGAACAGGGTGGTTTTGCCGCTGTTCTGGTTGCCCACCAGGGCGAAGGTCAGGGTGGTGCCCTCCGGCAGGGGATCGCCGCTGCCCTTGGGATGGTATTTGCCTTCCTCGCCCAGGCCGGGGTGCTCGGTGCGCTTTCTCAGTTCCTTTGATTGCGGCGGTTCGGCCGCCGTTTTCGCTAAGGCGATGCCGATTTTTTCCGCGTCCGCCAGCCGCAGGGTCAGTTCATACCCGTGAATGCGCAGCTCCATGGGGTCGCCCATGGGCGCGAATTTGATCAGCGTGACCTCCGCGCCAGGGATCACGCCCATATCCAAAAAATGCTGACGCAGCGCGCCTTCGCCGCCCACCGTTACGATCCGGGCGGACTGTCCGGGCTTCAATTCGCAAAGCTTCATCCGCATCCTCCTCGCCCCTCATTAGAACCGGCTAACCGGGTTACATATCAATATTGGACAAAAAAGGCGAATTTCCTTTTGCTTTCACGAAAAAAAGTATACGAATCTTTCCGCTGGCGTGAATGTTTGCGTGAATGTTTTTTTGTTTTCTTCAATTTCCCTCTTGATTTCCGCTGTATTTGGAATATAATATAGGCGTTAGTAATTACTAACTTATACACGGAACCGACGGCAAAACATAAGTCGGAGGATGCGGTTAAGCCAAAGCGGCAGAAGCCGGGCGTAAAAAAGCGGGAAAGAGTAGAAAAGCCCTCGTGATCGTCTTATTTTTTTGAACGGTTGTTAGCTATTTCTAACACATGGGAGGAAATGAAACGTGATTGTTCGCGCTTCAAATGAAAAACCACTTGATTGGCCCCCTATCCGGCATCTGCTGAAGCCGGGCATTTTCGCCGCGCTGACGGTGCTGGCGGGCGATATGCTGCTGGACTGGGGCGTGCATGACGAAACCAGGGCATGGAAGGCTCCTTTCCATGTGCCTGCACCTGCCTGAAAGCACGATTTTCTGGCCGTCCTTTCTTGGATTGATCGGCTTTCCTTTGGAAGCTCTTTGCTATTTTGCGGTTTATCGGCTGATCAAGGCCAGAACCATCAGGCTGGAAAAGAAAAACAGTTGAAAACGAGGTGGCATGCAATGAACATGGACACAGGAATCGGTCTTCTGATCCCATTTATCGGCACGTCCGCTGGGGCTGCCTGCGTATTCTTCATGAAAAAGTCGCTCTCCCGGGGCGTTCAGCGGGCTTTGACCGGCTTTGCCAGCGGCGTGATGGTGGCGGCCTCTATCTGGAGCCTGCTCATTCCCGCCATGCAGCAGGCGGAGCCCATGGGCAAGCTTTCCTTTCTGCCCGCGGTGATCGGCTTCTGGTGCGGCATCCTGTTTCTTTTGCTGCTGGATTCCGTCATCCCGCATCTGCACATGAACGCGAATCAGGCGGAAGGCCCGAAAAGCAGGCTGGCCCGAACCACCATGATGGTTTTAGCCGTTACGCTGCACAACATCCCGGAGGGCATGGCGGTGGGCGTTGTGTATGCCGGCTTTTTGTCCGGATCAGCGGAAATCACCGCAGGCGGGGCACTGGCCCTTTCCCTGGGGATCGCCATCCAAAACTTCCCGGAAGGGGCCATCATTTCCATGCCGCTGCACGCGGAGGGAAAGGGCAAGGGCAGGGCGTTCCGGGACGGTGTGCTGTCCGGCGCGGTGGAACCTATCGCCGCGGTGCTGACCATCCTTTTGTCTTCCCTGGTCGTGCCCGCCATGCCGTATCTGCTGAGCTTTGCGGCGGGGGCCATGATGTATGTGGTGGTGGAAGAACTGATCCCGGAAATGAGCGAGGGCGAACACTCCAATATCGGCGTATTGATGTTTGCTGCGGGCTTCACGCTGATGATGGCGCTGGACGTGGCGCTGGGATAGAAGGAGCGTTTGCATGAAGAAATATGTGCCTGAAAAAAATCCTGCCCTTCGGTTTCCGGCACGGCTCCGGCGCAGACTGGCGTTATACCTGGCATTTGGACGAGGACCCCAAAGACCGTTTCCATTTCGAGTGCTGGGAATGCCTGTACTGGCACATTTTCCACGAACGGAATCTGATGAAGCTGGGAGCCATGTTCTGCCATTCCGACGTCATCAACTTCGGCAGCTTACCCTATACGGATTTCAAACGCACCAAAACCCTCTGCCAAGGCGGCGATTGCTGCGATTTTGATTTCATCCGCCACAAAACCAACGCCGGGCACGGCTGGGAAAGGAGCAAAAGCATATGAAATAGCGGCGCTGATGACCATCATGATTCTCTCTCCTTCGGCGGAAGAATAGTGGATGAAAGCCGCCAGGCTGACGGAGTCATTCCTGTCAGCTTTCTAAATACGTGGGAAAAATGGGCGGAAGAAACGAAGCCCACTTTTTCGCCGATTTCTGAAATGCTCAGGTCGCTTTCCGTCAGCAGTTCTTTCGCTTTTTCGCAGCGAAGATGGCTGTGATACCATAGAAGGGTATGGCCCGTGTGGGCTTTGTAAACACGCAGCAGATAGCTGCCGTTGATATACAGGGCATTGGCGATTTCCTGAAGGGAAAACTTTTCCGCGCTGTGCAGGGCAAGATAGTTTTCAGCGGCGGAAACAAGCCGCTTTCCCGTATGTGCTGCGTGAAAAGAGGAGGCGGACTTCATTCCTCCTTCGTCCATACATGTCCCTTCTTTCCTGCGGTTAGTCATTGCTTACCGATATATTAGCATAAACTAACTCCCTTGCCAAGGGCTTTTTCAAATCAGTCAATATCAAGCAAAAACCGGTCAATATCAGAATAGCGAAGGAAGTTAGATTATGCTAATATAAATGCCGGGTTAGATGTGCCTAATGCCAACTGTCATTCGCCGATACCCTGGCAGGCGCGTTTAGTCAGAACAGAAAGGAAGTCCCAGACTATGGTAAAACAAGGATGGAAACGGCTGCTTTGCTGTTTTTTGCTGCTGCTGATGCTGCTGCCCGCCGGTTCCGTTCTGGCGGAGGAGAGCGCCTCTACCCGCTGGGCGGACGCTGCGGACGAGATCGACCAATACTTAGACGCGGCCTTTGAAGCCTACCTGGACGGTGACGCTCAGACTGCCTATAACGATGTGAGCAACGCCTACTTCCGGGTGTATGAAACCACCGGTTTTGAGCGGCAGACCATGAGCTATGTATCCGGCAACCGTAAAAACGCTGTGGAAATGCAGTTTTCCGCCTGCAAGGCCGCGGTGAAAAAGGACAATACCGACCGGGAAACCATCGTGTCCGTGCGCAGCGCTCTTTTGAAGCTGAAAGCCATGATCCGGGAGGATGGCAATAAGCTGGCGTCCATGCAGGGCGGCGTGCAGAGCGAAAGCAAGTATTACAAGCGGGGCGAATTGGCATCCGCCGACCCGTATCCCGAATACAGCGCCGATCCTAACGCCGCGGCAAAGTACGCGAATTGGTATGAAGCCGCCACGCTGGTGAAGGAGCTGCTGGACACAGCCTACATGGGCTATCTGGATAAGGATTTCGAGGCGGCTTTGGATAACCTGAATACCGCTTATTATTCCGTCTATGAGGAATCCGGCCTGAGCCATACGATTTATACCGATCTTTCCCTGAAAGACCGGCAGAAGATGGACGGGTATTTCTCCGATCTGCGCACGCTCATTGCCTCCGGCGAAACCAAATATCAGAAAAACAAATACCGCACCACCACCGACGGGGCGAAGAACCTGGTGCTGAAGCTGGCGAAAACGCTGGACAATCAGGAAGCGGAAGCAAAAGCTGCCCCTGCGGCGGAAACAAATACGGCAAATGCGGAAGCGGTGGAAGAAACCAAGCAATCTGATCCCCGGCTGCTCACGTTCTTTGGCGCATTCGGCATCATCGTGCGCGAAGGGCTGGAAGCCATTCTGGTCATTGCCGCAATCATCGCCTACCTGACCAAGAGCGGCAACGGCAGGAGTCTGAAAAGCGTCTACATCGGCGCGGTATGCGGCGTGATTGCCAGCTTCGCTGCCGCCGCTGTATTGGCCTGGGCCAAGCAGGCCTTCGTAGGCGCGGGACTGGCGCAGGAAGTCATCGAAGGCATCACCGCCTTGATTGCCGTGTGCGTGCTGTTCTATGTGAGCAACTGGATGATTTCCAAAGCGGAGGCCGCTTCCTGGAGCCGTTATATCGACGGGAAGGTTCAAAGCTCTGTGGAGCAGGGCAGCGCCTTTGCCCTCGCTTTCACTGCTTTCCTCTCCGTATTCCGGGAAGGGGCGGAAGTGGTGCTGTTCTATCAGCCCATGCTGTCGGAGGGCAATCCCGGCATGGTATGGGCAGGGTTCGGCGCGGGCTGTGTGCTGCTGGTGTTCGTGTACCTGGCGATCACCAAGCTGTCCATTAAGCTGCCCATCAAGGTGTTCTTTACCGCCACTTCCATTTTGATGGCTGTGATGTGCGTTTCCTTCCTGGGCAGCGGCATCAAGGAACTGGCCGAGGGCAACGTGTTCGACCTGACGCTGAATGTGCCCGGCATCCCGGAAAACGACGTGATCCAAATCTTTGGTATTTATCCCTGGCTGGAAACCCTGCTGCCGCAGTTGATTCTTGCCATCATCCTGCTGATCACGTTCCTGGTGGCGCATTATCGGGGCAAAATAGACGCCCTGAAAAAACAGGCTGCCAAGTCTTAACGATACCCCCGCGGCGCTGCCCCGCGCAGTCCGCGCAGGATATACAAAATTTTGTAGGAGGATTTTATACCATGAAAAAGTTTCTTGCCCTGCTGCTGGCCGCGATGATGCTGATGAGCATGTCCGCTTTTGGTCTCGCCGAAGAAGAAGCCGGTTTCGATGAATACGAACTGGGCGTGGAAGGCGAACAGGAAGTTGGCTTCATGACCATGGCCATGGTGTATTTCCAGCCTGTGGATATGGCTCCCGCTGAAAACGCGACGCCCAAGGAGGGCAGCGACCTGCATATCGAAGTGGACCTGACCGCCAACGAGAATCCCTATGGTTTCCCCGTGGACGGCTGGGTGCCCTACCTGAGCATTGATTTTGTCATCAAGGATAAGGACGGCAAGGAAGTGTACTCCGGCTCCATGATGCCCATGGCTGCTTCCGACGGCCCCCACTACGGCAACAATATCCCCCTCCCCGAAGGCGAATATACCATCACTCTGTACATCAAGAGCCCCGCGGAAAACGGCTACCTGCTCCATGTGGACGCTGAAACCGGCGTAGACGCCAAGGAAGGCTTCTGGACTGAGCCTCTTGTGGCTACCTGGACCGGCTGGAAGTTCGTTAAGGAGTGGTAAGGATGGGGAAACGGGGATTTCCGGGGGAACCGCTCTTTGGAGCCAAAGAGCGGTTCCCCCCGGGCCCCCTCCGAGAAAGCTATAATGGGTATGACCTTTAGCATACACCGTTAGGCAAACGATTGCTGGCGTGTCTTCCGCGGGGGAGGACGCGCCAGCATTACGCACGTTTATGAACTCTGAATATTCGGAGGTTATGCTGTGTTCAAGTATCTCTGGATGGTGACGCAGGACTTGTTTCTGGCTGTCACCCTGACCGCCCTGATCCACATCCTGCTGTCCCGGCTGTTTGGCCGCAGGGGACGGATCATCCATGGGATCGCTTTGGGGGTGGGTGTGCTCGCTTCCGTCGCCCTGGCAATCGTCAAATACAATACCAACCTGATTATCTCCAGCCATTGGAATCATTATATCTACGCCGTGCTCCTGGCATTGACACTGCTGATCCTGCTGCTGACGATCCTGTTTGGCCGAAAGGAAAACCGGAGAACGGCAGCGGGCGGCACGCTGCTCAGCCTTGCGGGCGCCCTTTATTCCGCAACGCTGATTTTCTATTCCCTGCCCGGCGTGCTGCTGTATCCGTTCAGCTTCAACACCATGGGGCAAGGGTATCTTTCATCCTATTATCTGGTGCGCATGGCCGGATGGCTGGGCGCGCTGGTGCTGCTGTTCGTCTATTCGCGCCTGCTTTCCCGCTGCGCGCTGTATATAATGCCTTACGGAGCGCTTCCTGTGATGGTGAACGCGGGCTTGCTTTCCTTCGCTGTTTACTGCTTCGGGCGTTTCTTCGTGCCATGGGTAAACCGGGCCAAGTGGCTGAAATGGCCTGTGAAATACACCGACGCGGCCTATGGCTGGATCGGCGATTGGATGATGTTTACCGCGAATTTTTCCATGCTGTTTATCTGGGTCATGGCGGGAATCGCCGTGCTGCTGGCCGTGCTTCTGTTCCGCCAGGGCACGATCATCAAAGAGCCTTACGACAATCCCGCCCAGCACCGCAAGCTGAAAGCCCGGAACCGGCACTGGCGGCGCGTGGCCGCGGGCGTGCTGGTATGCGCGGCGCTTTGCACAGTGATCATGACAGTGGTCAAAACCAACGATACCAAACAGGTGGAATTATCCGCCCCGGAAAGCTATACCGTGGATCAGGAAGCGGGCGTCATCCTGGTGCCCATCGAAAATGTCAGCGACGGGCATCTGCACCGCTTTGAATATAAAACGGAGAAAAATATCAACGTCCGCTGGATCGTAGTAAAAAAGCCGGGTTCCGCGTCCTTCGGCGTGGGCCTGGACGCCTGCGAGGTATGCGGCAACGCGGGTTACTTCGAGCGTAGCGGGCAGATCATCTGCAAACGGTGCGACGTGGTCATGAACATCAATACCATCGGCTTCAAGGGCGGCTGCAATCCGATTCCCATGCCTTATGAAGTAAAAGATGGGAACCTTGTTTTCAAGCTGAGCGATATTATCGCCGGTGAAAAAGAATTCCGATAAACAGGGAGAAACAAGCTGGTTTAGCCAAAGAATCAATTTCCCCATATGGCTTTCTTGGAAGGGGACGAACCGCCGATGACCGCCTGTGGCGGGAATCTCATCGGCGGTGAGATCATCCGAAACGAGCAATCTCCGCATGAAGCGGAGTTGCGACGATTGAGGATGCGGCCAAGGGGGAAACCATTCTTTGGCCTCCAAAGAGCGGTTTCCCCCGGAAAGGATAAAAACCATGCTGTTTCGTATGATCCGCGGCGTGCTCTTTCATCAGAAGGGCAAAATGCTTTTGATCGCGCTGACCATCGCGCTGGGCGCGTCCCTGGCCACAGGGATGCTCAACGTGGTGCTGGGCGTGGAAGAAAAGGTCAACAAGGAACTGAAAAACTATGGGGCCAACATCGTGGTAAAGCCCAAGGATTCCTCCCTTCTCTCCGATATTTACGACGTGGGAGAAGGAGGGGAACTGAACACGGCTTATCTGCGGGAGGACGAATTGGGAAAGCTCAAAACCATCTTCTGGGCCTTCAATATCGTGGACTTTACACCCTTCCTGGACGCTTCTGTCACATTGCCGGAAGGTTCAAACGTGAAAATGACGGGCACCTGGTTCAATCATCACCTGGACCTGCCCACCGGCGAAAGCTTAGACGCGGGCGTGGTGGGGATGCGTTCCTGGTGGGACGTGACCGAAGGCCGCTGGCTGGATGAAAAGGACGGCGACGCGGCTTCTGAAATCATGGTGGGAGCGCTGCTTGCGCAGAAAATGGGCTGGCACGCGGGCGACACGGTGCGCATTTCCGCTTCCCACGGGGAAAGGGACGTTACCATCGTTGGCATTTATGACGCGGGCGGCGACGAGGACGAACAAATCTTTGCCACGCTGGATTTGGTTCAAGCGATGACCGACCGGGAAAACAAGGTGGCTTCCATTGAGGTTTCCGCCCTCACCACCCCGGATAACGAGCTGGCCCGCCGGGCAGCCAGAAACCCAGCCGCCCTGTCCTCCAGGGACTATGAAACCTGGTACTGCACGGCCTACGTCAGCGCCATCTGCTATCAGATTCAGGAGGTCATTACCGGCTCTGTCGCAAGCGCCGTTCGGAAGGTGGCCGAAAGCGAAGGCACCATTCTGGATAAGACCAAATTGCTCATGATCCTGATCACAGCCCTGAGCCTCATCGGTTCGGCGCTGGGCATTTCCAACCTGGTCACCGCCTCCGTCATGGAGCGCAGCCAGGAAATCGGCTTGCTCAAAGCCATCGGCGCAAGGGATCATTCCATTACCGGTGTGGTCATGACGGAGATATTGATTACCGCTCTTGCAGGCTTTGGAGCCGGGTATTTCCTGGGTTTCGGGTTCGCGCAGCTGATCGGCCACAGTGTCTTTGGTTCGTCCATCGATATGAACCCCAAGGTTGCGCCTATCGTGGCCGGTTTGATTGCACTGGTTACGATTGCAGGAAGTCTGCCCGCCATTCGGCAGATTCTGCGGCTGCGGCCTGCCGAGGT
Source organism: Clostridia bacterium (assembly GCA_017448975.1). Taxonomy (GTDB): domain Bacteria; phylum Bacillota; class Clostridia; order Christensenellales; family Aristaeellaceae; genus RUG563. The sequence continues at coordinate 2,470 of JAFSKN010000023.1, read as the reverse complement.
ATTGCATGGAGGCCATTGAACAGGAAACGTTTAGGGGTTTGGGAGCTGAAGAAGCCCCCAATACATCCTCTATTCACGGAGGGAAAAGAATGACCAAACGAAGAATGTTTCTGCGAATGATTACGGCATCGCTGCTGCGTCGCCGCTCCCGCATGCTGATCGCGCTGCTGTCCATCGGCATCGGCGCGACGATCCTGGCAGGACTGGTGACCATCTATGTGGACGTGCCCCGGCAGATGGGCGCGCAGTTCCGTTCCTACGGCGCGAACATGCTGCTTCTGCCCAAGGACGGCGCGGAACTGAACAGCCAAAATCTTTCGGAAGCCCTGCAGGCGATCCCTGCGGACGTGCTGGTAGGCGCGGCCCCCTACCGTTACGTTCGGCTTGATATGACCACCCGCCAGCAGTCCTTCACCGCTGCCGGGACTGATTTTTCCCAGATCGTGAAGACCAGCCCCTATTTCAGCGTGGAAGGGGCGTACCCGTCGGAAACCCGTCAGGTGCTGGTGGGCAAAGAAATCGCCGATACCATTGGCGTGAAAGTGGGCTCCACCATGGAGCTGACCTGGCAGCCCACAAACAACGCCGCCGGCAAAACCCCGGAGGAAAGCCGCGTGCCCGGCGCGTCCCTGTCCGGCAAAGCGGAGGGTTTTGGCGGCGGGGTCGTTTATGTCACAGCCGTATTGGATGAAAACGCAGGCATAGCCTCCCTGACCGTGGACGCTTCCACCCAGACCCCGGAATATGGCGGGCGCATCCCGGATGACGAATCGTTTTTGAATCAATTCATCGGGAAAAGCCTGCCCTTATCCCTGGGCGAAGATGTGGACGCGCTTTCCGGGGCCACAGTCACCTCTTCAGCCGTGGTGGACGCGCTGAACAAAGCCACAGAAGGGTCGGCTTCCGTTCAGCCAAAGACCCTGAACTTTACCGTCACCGGCATCCTGACCACAGGCGGCGAGGAAGAAAGCTATGTGTTCCTGTCCCTGAAAGACATGGAAATGATGACCGACTCGGATCAGCTGGACGTGGCGGAGCTTTCCGTATCCGCCAGTGTGGATCAATTGGAAGCCTACGCCGGCGCAATTGCTGAAAACAGCGCCAGCGTCAGCGCGAGGCTTGTGAAACGGGTGGCGCGTTCCGAAGCGTCCGTGCTGGAAAAGCTGACGGCGCTGGTGTTCCTGGTGACGTTGGTGGTGCTTTTGCTCACCATGATCTGCGTTTCTACGACCATGATGGCCGTTGTTTCCGAGCGCAGGCGTGAAATCGGTCTGCGCAAGGCGCTTGGCGCGTCGGACGGTTCCATCCGTGCGGAATTCTTGGGTGAGGGCCTGTTTTTAGGGCTGCTTGGCGGCGTGATGGGGGCTGTCCTGGGATTCGTGTTCGCCCAGGTGGTGAGCGTGAATGTGTTTGGTTCGTCCATTACCTTCCAGCCCCTGCTTTTGCCCGCGGCGGTGATCGTATCCATGCTGATTGCTGCCGTATCCTGCCTGCTGCCTATCAAGCGCGCTGTGGCGATTGATCCGGCCCTTGTACTGAAAGGAGAATGACTGTATGAGCCTGCTTGAAATCAAAAATGTCTCCAAAATCTATGGCGAATTAAAGGCCCTGGACAACGTGAGCATCCATGTGGACAAAGGCGAATGGGTGGCGATCATGGGCCCCAGCGGCAGCGGCAAAAGCACCATGATGAACATTATCGGCTGTATGGATAAGCCCACCTCCGGCGAAGTGCTGCTGGACGGGGTGGATATATCCAAGGAGAGCAGCAAGCATCTCACCGACATCCGCAGGGACAAGATCGGCCTGATTTTCCAGCAGTTCCACATGGTCAACTACCTGACGGCTGTGGAAAACGTGATGGTATCCCAATACTATCATTCCATGCCCGATGAAAAAGAGGCGCTGGAAGCGCTGGAACGGGTGGGCCTTCGGGAACGCGCCCGGCACCTGCCCAGCCAGCTTTCCGGCGGCGAGCAGCAGCGCGTCTGCGTGGCCCGGGCGCTGATCAACCATCCTGAACTCATCCTGGCCGACGAACCCACCGGCAACCTGGACGAGGCCAACGAAAACATCGTGCTGGCGCTTTTTGCTCAGCTGCACAGGGAAGGCACCACCCTCATCGTCGTTACCCACGACCCGGAGGTAGCCGAAGCGGCCCAGCGCACCATTGTGCTGGAGCATGGCAAAGTGGCCCGTGAGGTCATTAACGAGAATTTTGGGAAGTAACGGAGGATTTTCTGGGGGAAACCGCTCTTTCAGGGTGAAAGAGCGGTTTCCCCCAGACCCCCTTCCGAGAAAGCCATAAGGGGAGGATGTTCATGAAAAAACAAATTGTTCCGGGAATCATTATTCTGATACTTTCGCTTGTTATCGTTATCGGCAGCCAAAGCTTTCTTTCTCCCTGTGTGCATGAGGACGGTTCCTTTGGCCCTTGCCATTGGGCGGGGCAGGCGCTGCTGGGATTGGG
>JAFSKN010000077.1 GCA_017448975.1 Clostridia bacterium | reverse complement strand
TAATTACGAAGCAGCAGGCGGCGTTTGCTTGACAAATCCATACATGCCTCTTCGCCTGGAGCGGGGTCAAGGGGGATCATCCCCCTTGTGGGGTGCGGGGCAAAGCCCCGCCGGTCTCCTTTGTAACTTAAAGTGTTCTTCAAATCTCGTCATGAAATACCCTTTTACCCCGCCGCCAGCCATCCCGCAGCGATGCTGCCCGCCAGCCAGGCCAGCAGCGCGCAGGGAACGGTGTGGCGGGATTTTTTTACGCCCGCGGCGGCGAGGTAGACCCCGCAGGTATAGAAGACGGTTTCGCTGCTGCCCATCATCACGCTGGCCACCATCCCCGCACGGCTGTCCGGGCCGCAGGTGTGCAGGATGCTTTTCAGCATGGCCAAGGAGGCGGAGCCGCTGACGGGGCGCAGCAGCATGAGGGGCAGTGTTTCCCGGGGCAGCCGCGCCAGGGCGGCGGCGGGGGAAAGCACTCCGCACAGGGCGTCCAGCAGGCCGCAGGCGGAAAAGGCGCGGATGGCGCACAGCATAGCCACCAGAGCGGGCAGAATGCGCCAGGCGGTTTTCAGCCCTTCCTTCGCGCCCTCCAGAAAAACGTCGTACACCGGCACCCGGCGCAGAGCCCCCGCGCCCAAACAAAGCAGCAGAAACAGCGGCAGGATCAGCCCCATGGCCGCGCCTCCGCGAGCTTGCAGGCAGCCACGCCCACCAATGTGGAAATCGCCGTGGCAGCCAGGGCGGGCAGGGTGACGCTTCCGGGGCTGACCGACCCCTCCGCCGCCCGCAGGGCAATCACCGTGGTGGGCAGCAATTGCACCGAGGATGAATTGATGACCAGAAACAGGCACAGGGCATTGCTGGCTTTTTCGCCGTTCCCGCCCATGCGCCGGGCCGCTTCGATGCCCATGGGCGTAGCCGCGTTGCCAAGACCCAGCAGGTTGGCGCTCAGGTTCAGCAGCACCGGTTCCAGGGCGTCCGGGGGCAGCTCCGGTCCCAACAGGCGGGAAAGCAGGGGCGACAGCCGCTTGCCCAGGGCCTGGATCGCTCCGGCCCGGCGCAGGATGGCGGTCATCCCGCAGAAAAAGGCAAAGGCGCCCGCCATTGCCACGGCTGCCTGCACGGCTTCCTCCGCTCCGCTGAGCATGGCCGCCGCAACTTGCTCCCCCTGGCCGGTCGCCAGACCGTACAGCAGCGACAGGCCCATCATGCCTCCAAACAGTATTTGCAGCATCCGATCCTCTCCTACTTCAGCTTCATAACGAAAAAACTGTCAAATTAAAGTCATTTGTCGTTTATTGTCAAAAAAGGAAAAAACATGCTGTTTTTCGCTTGACAAGAAAAACGACACTCTGTACAATGAAATTTACAACAAGCGAATTCACAAATCATTTGAGGAGGGGAACCCTATGAAATCCACTGGCGTTGTAAGAAAACTTGACGATTTGGGGCGCATCGTGATCCCCATTGAGCTGCGCCGGACCCTGGATATCGGGCTGCGGGATACATTGGAAATCTTTGTGGAGGATGAAAAGATCATCCTGAAAAAATACCATCCCGCCTGTATCTTCTGCAACGACGCCCGGGATGTGATCCATTATAAGGACAAACTGATCTGCCGGAACTGTTTGGAGCAGCTGAAAAAGGAAATCTGACCTGTTCCTGAAAAAAGCCGCATTTGTATGGCGGCTTTTTTTCATTTGCAGTGTATGTGCGCCGGCGCCGCCGTATGCCGAAAAAATACGGTTTTCATGCAGGAAAGCGGAGGCCCGCCGCGAAATACTTAACGGATTCTATAAAATGGAGGCGTTGGTATGAACATGCGTGTGGGCAGCCTGCCCCACGGAAAAAGAAACCTGATCACGGACGTGCCGGGGGTGCGGGTGGGCCACTGTACGGTGGACGTCGCCGCGTGCCATACCGGGGTGACGGTGGTGCTGCCGCCTCCCGCCAATCCTTTTTTGGAAAAGCTGACGGCCGCCTCCCAGGTGTTCAACGGTTACGGCAAAACGCTGGGCCTGGTGCAGGTAGACGAACTGGGCACCCTGGAAACGCCCATCGCCCTGACCAACACCCTGAATGTGGGCAAGGTGCACGACGCGCTGGTTTCCTATATGATCGAACTGTGCGCCAAGGACGGCGTATCGCTCACCTCCGTGAACCCCGTGGTGTGCGAATGCAACGACAGCCGCTTGAGCGATATCGCGCGGCGGCCCATCGGGGAAAAGGAGGTGCGGGCGGCCATCGCCTCCGCGTCGGCAGATTTTGCCCAGGGCGCGGTGGGCGCGGGCCGGGGCACCACCTGCTACGGCATGAAGGGCGGCATCGGCTCCTCCTCCCGGCTCATGGAAATCGACGGACGGACCTTCACTTTGGGCGTGCTGGTGCAAAGCAATTACGGCGCGTCGGCGGATTTCCGGGCCGCGTGCCTGCCGGAAGGGCTGGCGGAATCGGATCAGGGCAGCATCATCCTCATCGCAGCCACCGATCTGCCCCTGTCCGCAAGGCAGCTCCGGCGCGTGCTGCGGCGCACGTCGGTGGGCATGGCACGGCTGGGGTCCTATATCGGCCACGGCAGCGGGGAAATCGCCGTGGGCTTCACCACCGCCAGACCGGAAAGCCGGGGCGACAGCTTCCTTGCTCAGACGGTGCTGCGAGAGGAGAAAATGAACATCCCCTTCCGCGCGGCGGGGGAATGCGCCGAGGAAGCCATTTTGCAGTCCCTGTGGCACGCGGAGCCGGACACCGCGAGGGACGGAAGCAGGGTGCCGAGCCTGCGGGAATACTTGACGGAAAAAGTGGAAAGTGAAAAGTGAAAAGCTGAAATATGAATGGTTAGCACCATGCGTGCCCGCAATGATCGCGAACCATATAAAATTCCACTTTCCACTTTCCACTTTCAGTATAGAAGGAGGGCTCTATGAAGGAATTAGGTTATTACAACGGCACAATCGGTGAACTGAACGAAATGACCGTACCCATGAACGACCGGGCCTGCTGGTTCGGGGACGGGGTGTACGAAGCGGCCATGGTGCGTAAATTTCATTATTTTGCCTTGGACGAACACATTGACCGGCTGTTCCGCAGCGCGGCCAAGCTGGAAATCACCGTGCCCATGGGCAAGGACGCGCTGAAAACCCTGCTGAACGATTTGGCGAAGAAAATGGACACCGGCAATCTGATGGCTTACTGGCAGGTGACGCGGGGCAGCGGCCCCCGGGGCCACGCTTTCCCGGAGGGCCCGGCCAACCTGTGGGTGACCCTTCGGCCCAAGGAAATCAATCCCGGCAGCGAGCCGATCAGCCTGATCACCGACGAAGATATCCGGTTCCTCCATTGCGATATCAAAACCCTGAACCTGATCCCCTCCGTCATGGCCGCTGAAAAGGCCAAGCAGGCGGGCTGCTACGAATGCGTGCTGTACCGAACCGGCGGACGGGTGACGGAATGTTCCCACAGCAACGTGCACATCATCCGGGACGGCGTTTTCCGCACCGCGCCTACGGACAATCTGATCTTAGCGGGCATCGCCCGGGCGCACCTGATTGCCGCCTGCAAACGCCTCGGCATCCCGGTGGACGAAACCCCCTTCACCGTGGACGAGCTCATGGCAGCCGATGAAATCATTACTTCCAGCTCCACCGCTCCCTGCAGCCGGGCCTGCCAGGTGAACGGACAGGCCGCCGGCATGAAACGGGAAGACCTGTTCAAAGCCCTGCACAAAGCCGTGTTTGATGAATATTACAGCGCCACGGAATAATTCAGTTGATGCGAAAAAACGCTTTAAGTCACAAGGAAGCGAGGGCCTGTGCGGCCCTCGCGCACCTGCACCAGGAGGTTTCACCTCCTGGACCTCTTACCCGGAAGCCGCTTGAAAGGGAAAAGGAAGTTGGTTCCCGGTGATGCATGAAAGGACGC
>JAFSKN010000006.1 GCA_017448975.1 Clostridia bacterium | reverse complement strand
GCGCATATTGCGGGCCGACGCGGAAAGTTATTTGGGAGAACCGGTCACCGAAGCCGTGATCACGGTGCCCGCGTACTTTAACGATATTCAGCGCCAGGCCACCAAGGACGCGGGAAAAATTGCCGGGCTGAACGTGAAACGCATCATCAACGAGCCCACCAGCGCCGCCCTGGCTTACGGCCTGAATACCGGCACGGCACAAAAGGTGATGGTGTACGATTTGGGCGGCGGCACCTTCGACGTATCGGTGATCGAGATCGGGGAAAGCGTGATCGAGGTGCTGGCAACCTCCGGCGACAATCACTTAGGCGGCGACGATTTTGACGAGCGTGTGGTGGGCTGGATCTGCGAAGAAGCGTCCCGCACCCAGCATATCAATTTAAGGAACGACCTTGTCGCCCTGGCGCGGGTCAAGGAAGCGGCGGAACAGGCCAAGAAGGAGCTTTCGGCGGCGGAAACGGCGCAAATCACCTTGCCCTATATCACGCAGCAGGGCGGCGCGCCCGTGCACCTGGACCTGACGCTGACCCGGAGCAAATTCAACGACCTGACCCGGGATTTGGTGGAGCGCACCGCCGGGCCGGTGCAGGCCGCCCTGAACGACGCGGGCATTGCCGCCTCGGAGCTGGGCCGCGTGCTGCTGGTGGGCGGCTCCACCCGCATCCCCGCCGTACAGCAGAAGGTGCGCCAGCTCACGGGCAAGGAACCCAGCAAGAGCATCAACCCAGACGAGTGCGTAGCCCAGGGCGCTGCCATCCAGGGGGATACCCTGTCCGGCTCCAAGGCACTATCCGTGAATAAGGGCATTCTGCTGCTGGACGTGACGCCCCTGTCCCTGTCCATCGAAACGGTGGGCGGCGTGGCCACCCGGCTGGTGGAACGCAATTCCACCCTGCCCGTCCATTATTCTCAAATCTTTACTACCGCCGCACCCTTCCAGACCAGCGTGGAAATCCACGTGCTGCAGGGGGAACGGCCCATGGCGGCGGACAATAAAACCATTGGCAAATTCAAGCTGAAGGGCATCAAAATGGCCCCGGCGGGGGTGCCCCAGATCGAAGTGACCTTCGATATTGACACCAATGGCATCCTGCGCGTGTCCGCCAAGGATATGGACACCGGCAAGGAGCAGGGCATCACCATCACCGCCAACGATAAAATGAGCGACGCGGAAATCAACGCCGCCATTCGCGACGCCGAGCAGTACGCCGCCCAGGATCAGGTGCGCAGGGATTCGCTGACCATCATGCATGAAGCCCAGCAGCTGATCAACGATGTGGAAAAAGCCCTGGATGAAAAGGGCAAGCAGTTGGACAAGGCCGAAAAGAAGCAGATCAAGGACGAAGTGAACGCCCTGCGGAAGCTGGTATTCCGCAAGCAGCCGGATAAAATGGAAGAAAACGACCTTTCCGCCATCCGCGCCGGTATGGAAGCCCTGCGTCAGACATCGTCCCATTTGATAAGCTAATAAAAATATAGAAAGCAGCCTGTTTTTGCAAAATTTGGTCTATAATTGCAAAAACAGACCGCAGTTTTCTATTCGCCATGGCTTGAACGGAAAAAAACAGATCAAAAAGGATATTTTTCTTTTCCGACGCATTGCCAACCTATTTAGATTATGGTACAATAAATCCATCAAAAGCTCTTTGCAGCTAAAAATGGAGGGAAGCGTATGTCCAAACTGATCAGCTTGGTTCTGGCGCTGATGATGCTGCTGTTCTCAGTCAGCGCGTTTGCCGAGGGGGCTCTGTTTACGCCTGGCACCTACGAAGCGGAGGGAAAGGGCTTTGGCGGCGCGGTGAAGGTTTCCGTGACCGTTTCCGAAACGGAAATCACCGACGTGACCGTTACGGGCGATGCTGAAACTCCGGCCTTGGGCGGCGTAGCCATCCAGACCCTGCCGGAGGAAATCCTCAAGGCGCAGACGCCCAATGTGGATATGCTGTCCGGCGCCACGGTCACCAGCACGGCGATCATCGCCGCCGCCACGGAAGCTCTGGAAAAAGCGGGCGCTGATATCGCTTACCTGGACGCTCACAAGCGCGTGGCCGCCGAGGGCGCTGCCAAGGAAGAAAAGACCCTCGAAACCGAAATCGTCATCGTGGGCGCAGGCGGCGCTGGCATGGTTGCCGCCATCATGGCCCATCAGGCGGGCAAACAGTTCGTAATCCTGGAAAAAATGCCTTATGTGGGCGGCAACACCACCAAGGCTACCGGCGGTATGAACGCCGCTGAAACCCACTACCAGAAGGAACAGGGCATTCAGGACTCCGTGGAGCTGTTCATTTCCGACACCATGACCGGCGGCCACAACCTGAACGATCCCGACCTGGTGCGCACCATGGCGGAACAGTCCGCGGGCGCTATCGAATGGCTGGATACCATCGGCGCTGACCTGCCCAAGATTTCCTTCTCCGGCGGCGCTTCCACCAACCGCATCCATGCGCCCGCAGACGGCAGCGCCGTGGGCAACTATCTGGTGGACAAGTTCTCTGAAAAGCTCAAGGAACTGGGCGTTGAAGTAATGCTGAATACCAAGGCCACCGAGCTCATCATGGAAGACGGCAAGATCGCCGGCGTGAAAGCCGAAGGCAAGGACGCCAACTACACCATCAAGGCCAAGGCGGTCATTCTGGCCACCGGCGGCTTCGGCGCCAATGAAGACATGTACACCCAGTACCGGCCCGACCTGAAAGGCACCGTGACCACCAACGCTCCCGGCGCTACCGGCGACGGCATCGTGATGGCCCAGGCCGTGGGCGCTGCCCTGGTGGATATCGAACAGATCCAGCTGCATCCCACCGTGGAACAGACCACGTCCATGCTGATTACCGAATCGGTGCGCGGCGACGGCGCTATCCAGGTGAACCAGAGCGGCCACCGCTTCACCAATGAACTGCTGACCCGCGACGCGGTTTCCGCCGCCGAGCTGGCCCAGGAAGGCCAATATGCCTACATCATTTTCGACCAGCATCTGCGGGACAACCTGAAAGCCATCGAAAAATACGTGAAGAACGGCCTGACCGTGCAGGCGGACACCATCGAAGAGCTGGCCCGGAAGCTGGATATTTATCCCTATTTCCTGGCCATGACCCTGAATGAGTGGAACGAAGCGGTTGCCACCCAGAACGACGCCGCTTTCGGCCGCACCACCGGTATGGACAACAATCTGACCACTCCGCCCTATTACGCCATCCAGATCGCTCCCGGCATCCATCACACCATGGGCGGCGTGAAGATCAATACCAGCGCCCAGGTGATCAATACCAACGGCGACGTGATCCCCGGCCTGTTCGCGGCTGGCGAAGTCACCGGCGGCGTACACGGCGGCAACCGTCTCGGCGGCAACGCTGTGGCCGATATCGTGATCTTCGGCCGCATCGCGGCGGAAAGCGCCATCGAATACTGCAAATAATCTTCCTCTGTTTCCCCGGGGCCCGGAGCGATCCGGGCCTTTTTTCTTTGCACGAAAAAACAAAATTGCCAAAAAACATGCAAAAATGGAAATAAATAAAGGAAATACGGCATGTGCCGTTGTATATTTACATCAAGAGGGGAGGAAGTGTGCTCCATGACCATCCGGGAAGAAATAGAGGCGCGGGAACGGGAATACCTGTCACCCTTTGCCGTATGCAGCGCGGATACCAGGGGAAGGGAAAGGCCCATGACGCCCTGCCCCCTTCGCACGGAATTTCAGCGGGATCGGGATCGCATCCTGCACTGCAAGAGCTTCCGCCGCCTGAAATTCAAAACCCAGGTGTTTATCGCGCCGGAGGGGGATCATTTCCGCACCCGCCTGACCCACACCTTGGAGGTTTCCCAGGTAGCCCGGACGATCGCCCGGGCGCTGAAGCTCAACGAGGATTTGACCGAAGCCATCGCCTTGGGGCACGACCTGGGGCATACGCCCTTCGGCCACAGCGGGGAACGTTCCCTGAACCGCCTGACCAGCGGCGGCTTCCGCCACAACGAACAGAGCCTGCGGGTGGTGGAAGTGCTGGAAGGCAGCGAAGGGCTGAACCTGACCTGGGAAGTGCGGGACGGCATCCTGAAACATTCGGGAAAGCAGAAGCCCGAAACCTTGGAAGGGGAGTGCGTGGCGCGGGCGGACCGCATCGCCTATATCAACCACGACATCGACGACGCCATCCGGGCGGGGGTGCTCCGGGATTTTGAAATCCCCCAGGATTTGCTGCGCGTGCTGGGGGAAACCCACGGCCAACGGATCGATACCATGATTTCGGACATCGTGCGGGAAAGCGCGGGACAGGAACACCTGAAAATGAGCGCGCCCATCCAGCATGCCAGCGACGAACTGCGCTCCTTCCTGTTCGATCACGTATATCTGGATGAATGGCGGCAGGCCGAGGAAGAAAAATGCGATCATGTGATCGTCGCCCTGTTTGAATACTTTATGGAGCATCCCAGCAAAATGCCCCTGGAATACGTGCAGATTTCCTACCGGGACGGCACCGAACGGGCGGTGACGGATTTTCTGGCCTGCATGTCGGACCGCTACGCCATCAGGACCTATCAGAATTTGTTCATTCCCGTTTCGTTTCCGGTAATTTGAACGCGAAAATTATCATTTTCGGCAGGAAATCCGCATTTCGCATCGAATGATAGCACATGAAACGGAAAGAAAGGGAGGGGACACGGGTTGGCGGGACGCATCCCATCGGCATGGATGGACGAGCTGTATGCCAGAACGGATATCGTTTCCGTCGTGTCCGCTTACCTTCCGTTGAAAAAGGACGGCCGCCGCTACTGGGGGCTGTGTCCTTTCCATCATGAAAAAACCGCCTCTTTTTCCGTCAATCCCGAGCTGAACCTGTATTACTGCTTCGGCTGCAAGGCGGGCGGCAACGTGGTGCAGTTCGTGATGGAGATGGAACGGCTCTCCTATATGGACGCCGTAAAGCTCCTGGCGGATCGCATTCATATGACGCTGCCGGAGGTCCGGGACGATCCCGACTATGAAAAACGCCGCAGCCAAAGAGAAAGGCTGCTGAACGCCAACCGGGAAGCGGCGCGGTTTTATCATGAATTGCTGTGGAAGCCGGAAGGCAAGCGCGTGCTGGATTACCTGCACGGCCGCGGCCTGGACGACGGCATCATCCGCCGGTTCGGCTTGGGCGCTTCGGCGGATCAGTGGGACAGCCTGACGAATTATCTCACCGAAAAAGGCTACACCCGGGAAGAACTGAATTTAGCCGGTCTTACCGTGGTGAAAAGCGAAAGCGCCTACGATATGTTCCGCAGCCGCGCCATGTTTCCCATTATCGACCAGTACGGAAACGTGCTGGGCTTTGGCGGACGCGCCATGACCGACGTAAAGCCCAAGTACCTGAACACCGCCGATACGCCGGTGTTCAACAAGCGAAAGGGCGTATACGCCATCAACCTGATCCGGAAACAGCGGGACCTGAAACGGGTGCTGCTGGTGGAAGGATACATGGATGTGGTGGCGATCAGCCAGGCGGGCGTCGTCGGCGCGGTGGCGACCCTGGGCACCGCCCTGACCAACGAGCAGGCGCGTCTGCTGAAACGGTTCGCGCCGGAAGTGCATTTGGGTTACGATGGGGACGAGGCGGGCCAGCACGCCATCGAGCGGGGCCTGGAAATCTTGGAAGCGGAGGACGTGCCCGCCAAGGTGCTGTATTTCCCCGACGGGCTGGACCCGGATGAATTCATTCGTCAGCGGGGATTGGACGCCTTTCAGGCGCTTCGGCCCATGACGCCCACCGCCTTCCGCATGCAGCGCCTTCGCCTGCGCTGCGACCTGGAAACCCAGGAGGGACGCACCGAATACGCCAAGGGCTGCGCGGAGCTGCTCCGCAAGGTGCGCGACCCCGTGGACGTGGAAAACTATTTGGAGCTGCTCAGCGTGCAGACCGGTTTTTCCCGGGATGTACTGGTGGCCCAAATCGGCGTTTCCGCCCCGGAAGCGCCAAGCCAGAATAATTTTGCCGAAAACCGGGAAAAATCACAACCAAAACGCGGCCGCGTTTCAGAGGGGTTCCGCACGGAACAAACGCTGCTGGGTTTATTGGCCGCAGGAGCGGTGCCCAGGGACATGGTAAAGGAAACGGATTTCTTGCATCCCGGCCTCCGTGAAGCGGCAAAGCACCTGCTGAACGGACGCACGCCCGCCGATATCATGGGGGACGAAAACCTGAGCGCCGAAGTGCGGGAAGCAGCGGGCGAAGCTTTTTCCCTGCTGACCGATACGGACAAGGACCACGCCGCGCAAATCGCCGCGGATTGCCTGCGCAATTTGCAGATACAGCGTATACAGCAGGAAATCAACCAAATGACCGAACTGATGAAGACCGCCGAAACGGCTGATAAACAGGGGGAAGCGCTGAGGGAAGTGGCGGCGCTTACCAAAGAATTGGCTCGGCTGAGACAGCAGGGGCGCTGACAGGAAGAGAGGAGTGGAGCCATTGAGCACACAGATGGACGCGAAGCAGGCCAAGCTGAACGAACTGTATGAACTGGGCAAAAGCAAGGGCGTACTGACCTACGACGAAATCATTTCCAAACTGGCGTCCTATGAAATCGATCCCGAGCAATTTGACAGTATTTTGGAAACCTTTGAGGCCATGGGCGTTTCCGTTACCCGCGACGCCGAAGGGGTCGTTCAGCAGCCGGAACCTCTGCCCGAGGATTTGGATTTGATGCCCGAAGGGATCAGCATCGACGATCCCGTTCGCATGTATCTGAAAGAAATCGGCCGGGTGCCCCTGCTGACAGCGGAGGAGGAAATCGAAATCGCCCAGCGCATGGAGCAGGGCGACGAGGAAGCCAAGAAAAAGCTGGCGGAAGCGAACCTGCGCCTGGTGGTTTCCATCGCCAAGCGCTACGTGGGCCGCGGCATGCTGTTCCTGGATCTGATTCAGGAGGGCAATTTGGGCCTGATCAAGGCCGTTGAAAAATTCGATTACCGCAAGGGCTACAAATTTTCCACCTACGCCACCTGGTGGATCCGCCAGGCCATCACCCGCGCCATCGCCGATCAGGCGCGCACCATCCGCATCCCCGTGCATATGGTGGAAACCATCAACAAGCTGATCCGCGTTTCCCGCCAATTGCTCCAGGAATACGGCCGCGAGCCCACCCCCGATGAAATCGCCAAGGCCATGGGCATCAGCGAAACCAAGGTGCGGGAAATCATTAAGATCGCCCAGGAGCCCGTTTCCCTGGAAACCCCCATCGGCGAGGAAGAGGATAGCCATTTGGGCGACTTCCTGGAAGATGAAACCGCCCTGGCCCCCGCCGAGGCCGCGTCCCACGCCCTGATGAAGGAGCAGCTCTGGGACGTGCTGGAAACCCTGACGCCCCGGGAAGAAAAGGTGCTTCGCCTGCGCTTTGGCCTGGACGACGGCCACCAGCGCACCCTGGAAGAAGTGGGCAAGGAATTCCAGGTCACCCGCGAGCGCATCCGCCAGATCGAGGCCAAGGCCCTGCGCAAGCTTCGCCATCCCAGCCGCAGCAAAAAACTGAAGGATTATTTGGACTGATGAAGCAGCCGTTTGTATTGGATGACCGTTTATCCCGGGCTGCCGCTCTTTTCCCCGCCTGTGCATACGGCGCCGATATCGGCGCCGATCACGGGCGGTTATCTTGTTATCTGCTTTTAAGCGGAAAATGCCAGCGCATGTGCGTGACCGATATCAGCGCCCCGTCCCTGCAAAAGGCCAGGAATCTGATCGCCGGACAAGAAATGTCCGAACGGGCGGATTTCTTCGTAGGCGACGGCCTTTCCGTGCTGCCGCAGCGGGCGGATGCCATCGCCGTGCTGGGCATGGGGGGGCACACCCTTTGCGCGATCTTACAAAGCGGCGCTGAAAAGCTGCAAGGCGCGTCCCTGATCCTGTCCGCCCATACGGACGTGCAGCTTTTGCGGAAAACGCTGACGGACCTGAATTACCGCATCGACCGGGAAGAAATCGCGCTTGCCGCCGGACGGTTTTACGTGGTGCTTCGGGCTGTGCCCGGCAGGGAACGCTTGGGGGAAAAGGAGCTGCTTTTGGGCCCCCGTCTCATGGAAAGCGCGCCTGAGCATTACAAGGAGTATCTTTGCTGGCGCTTGGGCATCGCTTCCAAGAAGCGCACGGAAGAAGGAAAACGGGAATGGACTTGGCTCAAGGAGGAATACGGCCGTGTTTGCAACTGTGGGATGGATTGAAAACGTTCTGAATGAAGTCGCGCCTGCGGAAACGGCGGAAAGCTACGACAACGTGGGGGCGATCATTGGCCGCCGGGACGCGGAAGTGACCAAAATCCTGGTGGCGCTGGACTGCACTTTGGATGTGGTGCGGGAAGCAAAGGAGCTGGGCGCGGAGCTCATCGTGACCCATCATCCGCTGCTTTTCCATCCCCGGAAAAACCTGCTGGAAGAGGACGCGGAGGGCCGCATCCTGTGCGAAATGGTGCGCTCCCATCTTTCCCTGATCGCCGCCCATACCAATTTGGATCAGACGGAACTGAGCGGCAGCGCAAGCTGCGCGCGGCTGCTTGGTCTGCAAAATGTGCGGAAAGAAACAAACTATCTCTTTTTGGGCGAGTTTGAAAAACCCGTGAAAGCGGAAGCATTAGAAGGGAAGATCGCCCGTGCCCTTTCCTTCCCGGTTCGCTGTTATGGGGACGGCGGCAGCCTGATTTCCACTCTGGCCATCGCGGGCGGCGCGGACGACGGCGATTGGCAGGAAGCCAAGGCACTTGGTGCGCAGGCGTTACTTACGGGAGAGGTGCGCCACCACAACGCCTTGGCCGCCTCCATGAGCGATTTTGTGCTGTTCGATGGGGGCCATTACGGCACGGAAGCGCCTTTGGTGCCTTTTTTGGCGGAGTATTTACAAAAGCGCCTGAATGATGTACAATGTAATGTACGGGTTTACCCGTCTCAATGCGCGCCCTTTGGCAGCGTCTAAGGGATATAGAAGGAGGGCCAAAAATGGATCAATTGCATCTATTATGGGAATATCAGAAAGCAGACGTGGAAGTGGATAAGCTGGAAGCTGCCATCAAACGCTCTCCTGTCAGGCAAAAGCTGGTAAAATACCGCGATTATTACGCCGAACAGCAAAACACCATGAAGCGCATCGAAAGCGAAGTATCCGCCATGCAGGATCGTTTGGAAGCGCTGAAGGACGCCATCAAAATGACCGACGAGCAGCTGCATAACCTGCACGCCAAATTGGAAAGCGATCCGCCCAAGTCCAGCGAGGAAGTGCAACAGTTCATGAACGACGCCAAGCGTTTCCAGAACAACCTGACCGCCTACGAGCAGGAAATCAAGCGCATCCGCAAGGACGCGGGAGACAGGGAACGCCTGCAGCACGACGTGCGCGTCCGCGCCGCCAAGGCCAAGAGTGAGTTCGACAAGCTGAAGCTCTCCTACGACGACGAGAAAAAGGAAAAGGATCAGGAGCTGGAAGCCCTGAAAGCCGCCGCCGCCGAAAAGGCCAAGCCCATCGAACCCAGCTTTATGGAGCGCTACCGGGACATCAAGAAGCACAGCGTGCCGCCGCTGGCCGCCCTGTACGGGGATCAGTGCGGGGGGTGCAACATGTCGCTGCCGTCTTCCGTTTCCCGCAAGGTCAAGGCCGGGGAACTGGTGGAATGTGAAACCTGCGGCAGGCTTTTGATCATCGTATAACCGCATATTTTACGCCGATGGATGCAGCGTCCATCGGCGATTACTTTTAAAAAGCAACAGCGCGTTGCTTGCGGTTTTCTGTAAACGGGATATAATGAGTATATAGAAACGAAAGGAGCTGCGAAGAAAAATGGAAACGAAGGATATTCTGAAAACATTGCGCGAAAAAAAGGGCTTTACCCAGGAACAATTGGCGGATCAGGTGCTGGTCAGCCGTCAGGCCGTCAGCCGCTGGGAGACAGGGGAGACCCAGCCCAATACGGACACCTTGAAGCTGCTGTCCAAAACGCTGGACGCGTCCATCAACACGCTGCTGGGTTCGCCCCGTCAGCTGTTCTGCCAATGCTGCGGCATGCCCCTGTACGAGGACGACGTGATCAGCCGGGAACCGGACGGCGATTTCAATGAAGAATACTGCAAATGGTGCTATACAGACGGTCAATACACGTATGAAAAGAAAGACGATTTGCTGGACTTTCTGATCGCTCATATGCCCAATCCGGAGGAACGGACGGAGCAGGACCGGCGCGCCCAGTACGATCAGGCGCTTTCCCAATTGAATCATTGGAAACAATAAGATTGACGTACTTCTTCAAGTGCGGTATAATGTCCCCGTGACAAAGGCGGCTGAATGGCCGCGGGCCCGCAAGGGCGTGAGGAAAGTCCGGGCACCGCAGGGCAAGGATGCCTGCTAACGGCAGGTGGAGGCGACTCCAAGGCGAGTGCAACAGAGAGATACCGCCGGGGGAAACCCCGGTAAGGGTGGAAAGGTGCGGTAAGAGCGCACCGGCGGCCTGGCGACTGTGCCGTCATGTAAACCCCATCCGGTGCAAGGTGTAGGGAACGCATAGGGCGGCCCGTCCTGTTCCCGCAGTACCGCTCAAGCGCGCTGGCGACATCGCGTTTAGATAGATGGCCATTTTCAACAGAACCCGGCTTACAGGCCGCGCTTTGTCACATGTACAAAAGAGAAAACGTCCCGGCGGAACTGTCCGGGGCGTTTGTACTTCATAATAAGAGTGGAGAGTTTAGAGTTGAGATTTACATAGTGTGACCACAATACTCATCTCAACTCTCCGTTCTCAACTCTCTAAAGCTATTATCGTGTAAGCTTATAGTTTCCGTTATAAATCCGGTATACCGCCACCACCTTGCCAACGATGGTCACGGACCGGGCATAAAAGGGGCGCATGCGGGGATTTTCCGGCTGGAGACGGATACGGTCCGGCTCCTTGAAATAGCGCTTGCAGGTAGCTTCGTCGTCGATCATGGCAATGATGATTTCGCCGTTCTGGGCGGTCTGCTGGCGCTTGACCACCACGTAGTCGCCGTTCATGATGCCCGCCATGATCATGCTGTCGCCCCGGATTTCCAGAATGAAATGATCGCCGCTGCCGGCCATTTCTTCGGGCAGGGTCATAAAGCCCTCGGCGTTTTCCTCCGCCAAAATGGGTGTGCCGGCGGCCACCTTGCCAAGCAGCGGCACCTTCACCATGGCGGGCTTTTCTTCCTTTTTCACAATGGTGCGGGGCTTCATGGCTTCCCTGTGCAGCAAGCCCTTCTTTTCCAGGCGGTTCAAATGGCCGTGCACGGTGGACGTGGATTTCAAATCCACCGCCAGGCCGATTTCGCGCACGGAGGGCGGGAAGCCGTTTTCGTCGATGTATTTTTCGATGTATTCCAAAATACGCTGCTGCGTATCGCCGTTGGGACGCCTGGGCATAGCGAAACACCGTCTTTCATGGAAGAATTACAAATTGATTATAACAGGCAAACAAGTGTTTGGCAAGAGAAGAACAGGCAGAAAACGAAAAAACGGGGGAAAGGTTTATGAAACAATGCGTACTTTATGACCGGGAATGCATCGACTGCGGCGAATGCGACCGCTGCGATCTGGATCCCAACAAAATTTGCGATAACTGCATGAAATGCGTAAACGGCGATCAGATGTTCCGTTCCATTCTGATCGATCAGGTGATCGTGCCCGAGGACGGCAAAAAGCCGGATGCGCCTCAGTCCTGATCGTTTGGTTCGGTGCTCGGCAGCGGCACCAGGCGGGAAGCCTTGCGCTTGTTCAAGTCGGACATAGCGGCATAATGGCGGCGGGTGGTGTTCACATCGGCATGTCCCAGCACGTCGGCCACCAAATAAATATCGCCGGTTTCCTGGTAAAGATTGGTGCCGAAGGTGCTGCGCAGCTTGTGAGGGCTGATGCGTTTTTTCAGCGGCGCGGCGACCAGCGCGTATTTTTTCACCATGTTTTCCACGGCCCGCTGGGTCATGCGGCGCTTCTGCATGGAAAGAAACAGGGCGTTTTCGTGGCCCTCAAGCGGCTGAATCCTGGCGCGTTCAGTAAGGTACGCCCGCAGCGCCTCCGCCACCTGATCGGGAAAATACAGGATGCTTTGATCGCCGCCCTTGCGGGTGACCAGAAAAGCGTTCATTTCAAAATCCAGGTCGTCCACATCCAGTCCCACGCATTCGCTGACGCGGATGCCCGTGCCGAGGAACAGCAGCAGCATGGCGATGTCCCGGCTCCGGGTGAAGCTCAAATATTTCTGCTGCCGGTCCGTCAGGCCGTCGCCGGAGGATACAGCGTCCAGCATCTTCTGCATTTCGTCCGGCTCCAAACGCAGAATGGGCTTATCGTGCAGCTTTGGAAGCTCCACCAGCGTGGTGATATTGGCATCAATTATCCCATTTTTATACATGTAATCGAACAAAGAACGCAGCGAACACAGCTTTCGCATGATGCCAAGTTCATGGTTCCGCACCGCGCTGGATTCGCCGGATTCCTCGTCCGTCACATAATATTGCATCAAATATTCCTGATAGCCGATGATATCCCGTTTCTGAATCATCTTCAAATGCCTGTCCGTAAAGAATCGGGGTTCCACGTCGGCAAAGAAAGGATTTTCCCGTGTCAGGTATTGAAAGAACAGCCTAAAGTCGTAAGCGTAGGCCAGCCGCGTCAGGGGACTGGTGGTTTGGGCAACGGAACGGAAAAAATCCGTGCAGGCCATGGGCAATTCTTTTTCAAGCTCGCGCACCCGATCCATGCGGCGGATGGAAGCCTGATCGTGATAACTGAGCGTTTCTTTCAAAATGAATTCCTCGCAATCCTTTAAGTTCAGAGTTGAGAGTTGAGAGTTGAGAGAGGCTGATGATTCTGTGGTTAAGCAGGTGCTAAGTCCGTGGGTTGCGCTGTCAGTATACCATATCCGGCGTTTTCTGTCCATAACTATTCGTAAAAGTTTTCTTTTGCGAATAGTTTTATCTAAAGGAGCCCTAATTAAGCGTTTCTCCCCCTGGTGTTCGCGCATGGTTTGCAGTGACGTACCCTTATGTGTTTTCTTTTTTCTGGCGGTCAAAATGATAAAACGGCTATATAATAACGGCCGATAGATCATTCTGAAATTCTGTGAATATATTGATTTTTGAGTTTAAAACCTGTATAATGAGGATGGTTCACGAACAAACGAAGGAGGGACTCCCCTATGCCCCAGGATTATGTATTCATGACGGACAGTGACAGCGATCTGCTGTATTCTATCGCGGATGAACGCAAAATCCCGGTCGTCCGTATGCCTTATTCATTGGACGGTCAGGAATACTTTGACGATAACGGCCGCAGCGGTGTGGAAAAGGATTTGTTTGATCGGATGCGTCAGGGCGCGACGCCCAGCACATCCTGCCTGCCCACGGACGCTTATCTCGAATATTTTGAGCCCATTTTAAAGGAAAAAGATTTGCTTTTCATCGCTTTTTCCTCCCAAATGAGCTCCACCATCAACAACATTTTTGAAGCGCGGGAACAGCTGCTCCAGAAATATCCGGACCGGAAATTTACTGTCGTGGACACTCTGAGCATTTCCGCCCCCATGTCGCTGCTGATCATCGGCGCGCACGACCTGTATTTACAGGGCAAATCCATGGAAGAAGTGGAAAAATGGGTGCTGGATAACCGCATGCGCGCCCACGCCTGGCTGACAGTGGGCGATCTGAAATACCTGGCCCGGGGCGGGCGCATTTCCTCCACCAGCGCGTTCTTCGGCTCCATGCTGGATATCAAGCCCATCATCTGCATGGGCAAGGGCGGCAAGCTGGATCCGGCGGAAAAGGTACAGGGCCGGAAAAAAGCGCTGCGCACCATTGTGGACCGCACGGCGGAATACATCGAGCATCCCGAGGATCAAACGGTCATCATTATGCAAGCCGACGTAGAGGAAGAAGCCAAGACGCTGGAAAGGATGCTGCGTCAGCATATCCCCGCTATCAAGGATATCCGCATCCAGACGGTAGGCCCCGTCATCGGCGCGCACTGCGGCCCCGGCACCCTGGCCTGCTGCTTCATGGGCAAAGAAAGAAGCATCTGATCGTATTTCTATATAAAACGCTTTCGATTCCCAATATCGGGGAACGGAGGCGTTTTTCTTTACAGCGCGTATGTTTCCAGCGCCTTGGCGAACCCTTCCTCCGCGTAGGAGGCGGTAACGAACCGGGCGGCGGCTTTGGTTTCTTCGCTGGCGTTTCCCATGGCGATGCCCCGGCCTGCGGCTTTCAGTATGGGAATATCGTTGTCCTGATCGCCCAGGGTCATCACCTGATCCATGGAAAGGCCCAGGGACGCCGCCAAATCCCGCACACCCTGGCCCTTATCAATACCCGCTGGCATGATTTCGATATTGTTGAACCAGGACTGCGTCAGGTCGATACCGGGCACGGAAGCCAGCTCCTTCCGGACGATGGGCAAAGGCACGTTATCGCAGACAAAGAACTTGTATACCGCATGCTGCCGAACGATGTCCTTTACTTCTTCCTTGCCGTGATAATACCGGAAGCCCAATTTTCTCATCCTGTCCCCCTGGGATAATTCCGAATGATGCTTCCGCTGTGCCGTGGCCGTACAAATGGCATGATCGCCGAAAACAAAAAAGTCCGAACCCGCGTTCATCAGTACGTTGATTGTTCCCTGAACGGCTTCCGGAGCCATGGGATGGCAGGAAATTTCCCGCAGGTTTTCATCCACGATCCTGGCTCCGTTCACACCGATAATGGGCATGCGCAGGCCGTAATCTTCCAGCAGCAAAAAGGCGTTTTCCGGAAATCGCCCGGTAGCGATGGCCACCGTGATTCCTTTTTCCTGTGCGGCGCGGATGGCCCGCAGGCTTCTTTCCGTAATAACGCCCTGGGCGTTCAATAGTGTTCCGTCAATATCCGTCGCAATCAGCTTGATGGGCGGCATGAAATTATTCTCCTTTTTAAAACGGCGGCTGGATCATAAAATGCCGATCCCGCAAATAGGACAGCCTGCCTTCCGGGCACAGCGTCAGTTCCGTGGCGCAGAGCTTGAGGCCGTTTGTTTTCATGGCTTTATTGAAATTCCGGTCTCCGTACTTGTCATCGCCCAAGATCGGATGGGAAAGAAAGCTCATATGCGCCCGAATTTGATGGGTGCGCCCGGTCAGCAGATGGACCCGCAGGCGGGAAACTCTCCCGTCGAAATCTAATGTTTCATACTGGGTGGCGATGGGCAGCGCGCCGGGCGTTTCGTGGGTGACAACGCGAACGGTCGCTTCCCGGCTGTTTTTTACCAGAAACGCTTCTTTGACCGCCTCACGGGGGCGCATCTCCCCCTTGACCAGGCATTGATAAATCTTCGTGAGCTTCCTTTGCTCAAACATATCCCGCAGCAGCGCTTCGCTTGCGTCGTCCTTGCAAAGCAGCAGCAGGCCGCTGGTGGGATTATCCAGCCGGTGGCATAATCGGGGCCGGCAGTCTCCCCCGGCCCGCCGCGTCATCAGGGAAAGCACCGTCATGCCGCCCCAGCTATCCTCGTCACAGTTGATCCCGGCGGGCTTATTGAGCAAGAGAACGGCTTCATCCTCGTAAATCACGGGGATTTCCACGGTAAAGCTGGAAAAAAGCTTGATCCGCGCGCCGGGAACAACGGTTTCATCCCTTCCCACGCGCTTTCCGTCCATTTTCACGTCCCGGCGGGAAAAAGCGTCCCGCACCGCGTGGGCGGGCAGCAGCGGCATGGCCTGCTGAATATACCGGACGACCTGCATACCCTCCGCGCAGGCGGGAACGACGGCGTCGTAAACGTTCATCAGTTGACGACCGCCGGGGCCATGCCCATCCACCGCACGGTATGTAAATGAAGCTGCCGCAGGGTGTTCAGCATGCGGGGCGTGGGCAGCACGCACAGCATGGATTCCAGCACTTCCCGCATTTCTAAGATGCTGGCCCCCTGCTTCGCCATCATGCGCAGGTCCTCCAGCACTTCTTCTTCATCGTATTCGGGCCGCACAGCGCCCACCAACACGCCCCGCATGGCTTCGCAGGAAGCCACTTCTTCGGCCAGGATGCCGTTCATGCCTCCTAACATCATTTCACGGGTCAATTGAATTTCAATGGGCGGCAGTTTGGAAAGACTGGATAAAAGGTGCTCCGGGTCGGCCAGGCCGGGATGCAGCAGCAGCATTTCCCCATCCGCCGTTTCGGTGTAATCGAAAGCGGCCCGCAGATACCGGCCGATCATCAGGGACGTTTGCCCGTCCGATTCCTTCTTTTTTTGCAGCAGGAACTGGGTCATCGGCACGGAGGCGTGCAGGAAGCCGGATAAATACAGCAGGCTGTGCAGGGTTGCGTCAAAGGCGAAAAGCTGTTCCCGAATGCGCGTATACTGGGGAGCCAGCATGGCCTGAGTGATAGGTTCCGCAAGCTCCGGGGCCAGCACCAGCCGGGCATAATCCTCGTCCTCGATCTGGAGCGAGCACCACAGCCGGGAAATCAGGGCTTCTGCGGCGCTGATTTCATCCCAATCGTCCAGAAACGCTTCTCCCCCGCCCCGCAGGATGCGCTTGACGAGATTATCTTCGCCCGGCGACAGATAGCAGGCTTCCAGCGCCACATTCCGCAGCACGGTTTCACGCAGTTCCTGCTGGCTGGGCGTTTTGCGCCGCAGTTCTTTCGCGTAATAAGAAAAAGCGTAAAGGGTCCGCACTTCGTCCTCGCACAATTCATCAAATATGCCGTTGGCAGGGCAGCGGTACAGCCTGTCCTGGCACGCTTCCAGCTGCCGCTCCCGCATCACGCTCATGGTCTTATCGCTCCAATGCTCCACGCGGCATGCGCCCGTTCTGATCAAGTCCCGCTTCTCCCCTTTCAAAAGGCTTTTTCGACAGTAAAAACATTTTTCCGCAAGCCTTCTTCTACAAATTATACAGGGAAATAAAGGCCTGTCAAGTGTTTTTGATAGGAATACCAATTCAGTCTAATTGGGCCATCCGCAGCAATTCTTCTTCGTTGATGACCGGTATGCCCAGGGTCTGGGCTTTGGTGAGCTTGCTTCCGGCGTTTTCCCCCGCCACCACATAATTGGTTTTCCGGCTGACGGAGGAGGAAGCGGTGCCGCCGTGCTCCCGGATCAGGTTTTCCGCCTGCTGCCGGGAAAGGGTGGGCAGGGTGCCGGTGACCACAAGGATCATGCCGTTCAGGGAACCGCCCTCTGTTTTGGCTTCCATTTGCGGGGCAACTCCGGCGGCAAGCAGCCGCTGGATCATCCGCTGGTTTTCCGGGAAGGAAAAGAAATCGATCACGCTTTGGGCTACGATCTCCCCCACCTCGTCGATGGCAAGCAGCGCGTCCATGTCCGCTTTCATCACGCCCTCTAAGGTGGCAAAGGCGGCGGACAGATCCCTGGCCGTGCGGCGGCCGATGTTGGGAATGCCAATGGCTAAAAGGAATCTGGACAGGGGACAGTGCTTGCTGGCTTCCAGGGCGTCGATCAGGTTCTGGGACCGCTTATCCTGGAAGCCTTCCAGGGCCTGCAATTGGTCGGCGGTCAGGTGATACAGGTCGGCGGCGTCCCGGACGCCCAATTTATCGTACAGCAGATCGGCGGTCTTTTCGGAAAAGCCGGTAATATCCATGGCGTCCCGGGAGGCGAAATGAGCAAGCCGCGCCACCGCCTGGGGGCGGCAGCTTTCCCGGTTCAGGCAGAACAGATGCGCCCCCCGCCAGGTGAGCGGCCCGCCGCAGGCAGGACACTTTTCGGGCGGCAGGATTTGCGTGCCCTCCACGCCGTCGTCCACCTTGCCCATGATTTCGGGAATCACGTCGTTGGAACGGCGGATCCATACGGTGCAGCCTAAAGTGACGCCCTTGCGCTGGATATCCCCCATATTGTTAAGCGTGGCTTTTTTCACGGTGACCCCCGCGAACTCCACCGGCGATACGTGGGCCAGCGGCGTCAGTTTTCCCGTGCGGCCCAGCTCCCAGGTGACCTTTTCCAGAGTGGCGGTGGCTTCCTCCGCCGCGAATTTATAGGCCACGGCCCAGCGGGGGAATTTATCGGTGTACCCCATCATCTGCCGGGTGCGCTGATCCATCACCTTGATCACGGCCCCGTCAATAAGAAAATCCAGGGAAGGCCGCTTTTCTTCGATCTCCCGGATCAGCTCCAGCGCCTTTTTCCTGTTTTCAGCCACCTGAAAATAGGGGCTGACCGGGAAGCCTTGCTCTTTCAGAAAGCTTATCATGCCGACCTGATCGGAAAAAGGAGGATGATCAATGGTGCCCACCTGATAGAAAAAGGCGGACAGGTTGCGGCTGGCCGTGACGGCGGGGTCTAAGTTGCGCAAGGCCCCGGCGGCGGCGTTGCGGGCGTTTTTCAGGGGCTCCTGGGCCGTTTGATTGTATTTTTCCAGGGCGCTCAGCCGCATGATGCATTCGCCCTGCACCTCGATCTTTCCCTTCCAGGGAATCGACAGGGGAACGTCCTTCACCGTCCGGGCCTGGGGCAGGATGGCCTCCCCCACCTCGCCGTTGCCACGTGTGGCGGCCTCCACAAGCATTCCCTGGTCGTAGGTCAGGTTCAGGGTCAATCCGTCGAATTTATATTCGATGCCGTAGGTGAGCGGCGGCAAAGTGCCGTCCTGTTCCCACAGCTTTTCCGTCCGGTCGAACCAGGCGTTCAGTTCTTCCTCGCTCTGGGCTTTGTCCATGCTCCACAGCCGGGAAAGATGGCGGTGCTGGCGGAAAGCGGCCAGCGGTTCGCCTCCCACCCGGATAGAGGGAGAATCAGGCAGCACCGTGCCCGTTTCCTTTTCCATCGTCAGCAATTGATTATACAGCGCGTCCCATTCTTTATCCGAAATGATGGGATTATCCAGCACATAATAGGCGTGAGCCGTTTTGTTCAGGTAATCCACCAGGCTGCGCATATCCGTGAACTGTTCCATGGTCATTCCTCCGATATCGAAGCAGGGGCCAAACTTCCTGGCCCCTGCGCTTTCATTCAGTCTTCAATTTTGACGATGGGCGCGATGGACAGCGAAAATTCCTTCGTGCCGTAGGCGGTAAAAGCGATCATGATCCGGGCGTCCGCGCCGCTGCCCTTCACCGCCTGCACCGTTCCTTCCCCGAATTTTCGGTGCAGCACGCGGTCGCCGGGCTTAAACAGCCTGTTCATGACGCTGCCGGACAGGCTGGAGGCGGCGGAGGGCACGAAACCCTTCTGTACGCCGGGTATGTTCAGCGCTCCCCTGGCGCCTGCCACCATGCCGGGCGTGCCGAAACTCAGGTTCCTGGGTTTGTCCTTCCTGGAAACGGGGGCGGCCTTGGGCGGATCGGGGGCAAAATTCTTCCGGGCAGCCTCGGCCCATTCGTCGATCAGCAAGCGGCTGGGGATTTCTTTCAGGAAGAGCGAGGGCGGGTTGTGGGTGATCTGATTGAAGATCATGCGCCGCCGGGCGAAGGAAAGGTACAGCCGCTGCCGGGCCCGGGTGATGCCCACGTAGCACAGCCTGCGTTCTTCCTCTAACTTTTTTTCGTCCATGGCCGTGCGCATGGAGGGGAAAATGCCCTCCTCCATACCGGCCATGAACACCGCGTCGTATTCCAGGCCCTTGGCGCTGTGCAGCGTCATCAGGGTCACGTACTGGGGCGCGTTCTCCTGCTGGTCCAGGTCGGTCACCAGGGCCACGTTTTCCAAAAACGCTTCCAGGGTCTTATCCTGGCTCTGGTTTTCAAATTCCTTGGCCGCGCCGGCAAATTCATCCAGGTTTTCCAGCCGTGTTTTGGCTTCGTCGCTGCCCTCGATTTCAAACTGCGCCCGCAGCCCCGTGTCCTTGAGCACCGTTTCCACCAGCTCGGAAAGGGAAAGCACATCCTTCATGGCGGTGAGCTTCATGAGCAGCAGGGCAAAGTCGGCAATGCATTTCCGAGGCCGGGAGGAGAGGCTTTCCGGCGGGTCGTTCAAAACGGAATACAGGGGCAGTTCCTCCTGACGGGCGTGCTCCTGCAGAACGGCCACGGTGGAATCCCCGATGGAGCGCTTGGGCGTGTTGATGATGCGGGTCAGCGATACGTCGTCGGCGGGATTGACGATCACGCGAAGGTAAGCCAGCGCGTCCCTAATTTCTTTCCGGTCATAGAACCGGGTGCCGCCGAAAATCTTATAAGGGATCCCCGCCCGTGTGAACATTTCTTCGATCACGCGGCTCTGAGCGTGCATGCGGTACAGCACGGCGATCTGGGAATAGGGCACGTCCATTTGGCGCAGCCTGCGCACCCGCTCGCAGATCCAGGCCGCTTCCTCCCGCTCGTCCCCCGCGCTGTACAGGTGAATTTTTTCCCCTTCCCCCGCGTCCGTCCACAGGGCTTTTTCCTTGCGGCCGAAGTTGTGGGCGATCACCTGATTGGCGGCGTCCAGGATGTTGGAGGTGGAACGGTAATTTTGCTCCAGCTTGATCACCTGGGTGTCCGGGAAATCCTGTTCAAAGTCCAGGATGTTGCGGATATCCGCCCCGCGCCAGCCGTAAATGGATTGATCGTCGTCCCCCACCACGCACAGGTTGCGGCTTTCCTGGGTGAGCAGGCGCACAAAGGTATACTGGGCGGCGTTGGTGTCCTGGTATTCGTCCACGTGCACATACTGGAAGCGGGAACGGTAATAATCCAGCACCGGCGGATGATCCACAAACAATTGCAGGGTGCGCAGCAGCAGATCGTCAAAATCCAGGGCGTTGGCGGCGCGCAGCCTTTCTTCATAGTAGGAAAAAACGTCGTGGATCTGCTGGCACTGGTAATCCCTTGCCGAATCCCGGAACCATTCGTCCGGGGTGAGCATTTTGTTTTTCGCGTCGGAAATCTTGTTCCTGATCTCCTTGGGCGATATGCGGTTTTCATCCAAGTTCAGGGCTTTCAGGCCGTCCTTGATGACGCGGAGCTGATCGTCGTCGTCGTAAATGGTAAAGGAGCGCTGATAGCCCAGCTTTTCGATGTCCCGGCGCAGGATGCGCACGCAGATGGAATGGAAGGTGCCCAGCCACATCTCCTGGGCGTCCGCGCCCACCAGCTTTTCCACCCGTTCCCGCATCTCCCGGGCCGCTTTATTGGTAAAGGTGAGCGCAAGAATATGCCATGGCTGCACGCCATGGTCAATCAGGTTCGCGATGCGGTAGGTGAGCGTGCGCGTTTTGCCGCTGCCAGCGCCAGCCAGAATCAATACGGGCCCTTCCAGCGTTTCTGCGGCTTTCCGCTGCATGGGGTTTAAGGCGGTCAAATCCATCATATATCCTCTTTTTCTGTTTTGCGCATCCGCCCGATGGCCAGCTTATAGCCCTCCGCGCCGTATACCAGGCTGCGGTTCACGCGGCTGATGGTGGCGGTGCTGGCATGGGTGATATTGGCGATTTGGGCATAGGTCAGCCCCTGATCCAGCTGCAGGGCCACGTCAAAGCGCTGCACCAGGCTGTTGATTTCCTGTATGGTGCACAAATCTTCAAAAAAATGCTCCAATTCTTCCTTGGTCTTCAAGGACAGGATCGCTTCCAGCAGACGCGCCATATCATCGTGCTTCATCCGCATCCCCCCACTTTATCCGGCACCGGTTCTGTTTTTCACGGCTGATATAGCGCCGCGTTCAAGAAGAATTATAACATATAAAAGCCCAAATGGAAAGCATTCGGCTGAAAACATTTCAAAAAGCGCATGAAAAACGGGAATTGTCCGTTCAAAGCAATTCCCGTTCCGCGTGTTCAATCCACCGTTTCCCCGGTCAGCGCTTTCCAGGCGCTGCGCAGGGTGATCTGGTTATTCACACCATATTTGGGATCGTTTTTTTGCGCTTCCGCCATATCCCGCAGGAAATGGACGCACAGGTGGCCGCCAAAGCCGTTGTTGGTGATGGATCCGTACAGATGGGGCCGGTTATGCATGGTGGCCATGGTCCATTGGCCGGAGGGAAGCAGCACATACACCGGATGGATCGTCCAGGAAGTGTTGCCGAAGGACCGGTTCATGATCTGCGTATCACGCCAGGAGGCGGGCTGGCTGTCCGCGTGGCGGCCCAGGGAATAAAACACCAGCTTCCAGCTCAAATTGGTGTTGGGGTCCAGCACAGTAAAGGACTGCCCCGCTTTCACGTTGGGCTTGATTTCATTCTGCCAATGCAGCAGCTTGATTTGGCTGACGGAAGGGCTCGCCATCCAGCCTTCGTTGGCGGGAAGCGTTTCCACAGGCGTGGAATAGGGTTTCCCCTTTCCCCCGTGGATCACCTGGCGGGTCAGCGCGTCGGCAATGCCGCTGATCACCAGCCCGTTCCGCTGCTGAAACGCCACCACGGCGTTATGGGTGTCCGTATCGTAGGTGCCATTGATCGTGACAGCGTAGCCCAGGGCTTTCAAATCGGTTTGAAGCTGTTTGACCTCGCTGCCGGTTTGGTCAATGCGCAGCGTGGCATAGTTCAGCGCCTGATCCTGCGCCCGGCGGGCGTTTTCGCTTTTCAGCATCACGAAGGTCTGCTGCCCGGCGAGCCCGTCGGCCTCCAGGCCGTTCTGCGACTGGAAGGCCTTCACGGCGCTGAACGTGGCGTCGTCGTACAGATGGGTGATTTGCAGCGAATAGCCCAGCTCGGTCAGCCGGGTCTGCAGCCAGGTCACGTCCTCGCCGGACATGCCTTTTTTCAGCGTTCGTTTATAAACGGAGGGGTCTTCCTCCTCGCTGTTTCCATCCTCTTCGGCCCCGGCGTTCAGCATGGTGATATATTGGGTCATGATATACCCAAAGGTTCCTTTATACGTAACGGCGGTCCAATCCGTACCCTTGGCGTGAACGGTCAGGATGGCCGCGTTGGGAACGGACAAAAGCACCTTGGCGCTGGAGGAAGCCTGAGCCCGCATGTTCACGCTGCCGCCGGAGGTGGTCACCAGCGCCGTACCCACAGAAACGCTTGGAGACGCGGGCGCTGCCGTGGGCGCGGGTGTCGGTGCCGGCGTCTGGGCGGGCGCGGGATCGGAAGGGAAACGGAGATAGGCGGTCATCACATAGCCACGCAAGCCCTGATAATACGCGGTGCACCAGATGCTGCCCCGTTCTGTCACCGTAATCGCGGTCCCGTTGGGGATGGTGAGCAGGATTTTTGCGTTGCTCCTGGCAAATTCCCGCAGGTTCAGGCTGCCGCCGGTGGTGGTAACGACGGCGGTTTGCCCGGCGATGACCGGCGCGGCAGTGGGCACCAACGTCGGAACGGCGGTGACCGCCGATTCGGGAATACGCAGGAAGGAGGTCATCACGTAGCCCGGCGTGCCCTGGTATGTGACGGCGCACCAGTTGCTGCCCCTGTTTACCAGCTGCACCGCCATACCGTTGGGGATTTTCAGCAGCACCTTGGCGGAGGAAGAGGGCGTTTTGCGCAGATTCAGCGACCCGCCGGAGGTGGATACATAGGCTATCGATCCGCTGGGAATATAGGGCTGCGCCGTTGGAACGGCGGTGGGAACCGGTGTTATCGCCGCCGTGCCGAAGGATAAATACTGGGTCATGACATAGCCGACCTGTCCGTTATAGGCAACCAGCGACCATTGAAGCCCCTTTGTATACACCGTGATCCACATGCCGTAAGGGATTTGAGCAATCACCTTTCCGCTGCTGCTGGCGGACGCGCGCAGGTTCAGGGACCCACCGGTGGTGACCACCATCGCCTGCATAGCG
Source organism: Clostridia bacterium (assembly GCA_017448975.1). Classification (GTDB taxonomy): domain Bacteria; phylum Bacillota; class Clostridia; order Christensenellales; family Aristaeellaceae; genus RUG563. The sequence continues at coordinate 18,132 of JAFSKN010000006.1, read as the reverse complement.
TTTCCAACCGGAACAGCCGTTGGCGCGGGCGCGGCGGTGGGATTGGCGATCTGCCCTTGGTTTGGAACCAGCGTATACAGCAGAGTCAGCGTTTTATCCCCCGCCTTGCCGTCCGCTTTCAGGCCGTACCGCTGCTGAAAGGATTTCACCACGGCCTCAGTGGCGGGGCCGAATTTTCCGTCCGTTTCAATGGAATAGCCCAAGGATTGCAGCGCCCTCTGCATGGCCGCCACTTCATTGCCCTTCATGCCTCTTTTCAATGTGCTGTAACCCAAAGCCTGAACAGGAAGAAGAATCAGCAGCAGGATCATCGCCGCCGCTTTGATGCCTTTGTGCTTCAATGGTCTTTCGCCTCCCCGGGTGCGTACTTCAAAACGCGTTTGTGTTCGTCCATTTAACGAAACAGCGGCCCGTTTTCTTCCGGGAGAAGCAAAAAAAGAAAAAACCGTGAAATCAGGGGCCATGAGCTTCCCTGTTTCACGGCTTTCAGCAATGGCGGAAAATCATTCTGAACGCCGGTTTCCCACCGTTTGATAATACTTTTTCTTTTGTTCATACATGATCATATCCGCCCGGGCAAACACTTCTTTAAAAGCATGATCCTTGCCGGGCTCAAAATGGGCCAGCCCTTTGGAAACGGAAAGCACTGTGCTGCTCCCCTTTTCCCGCCTGTTGAACGCGGCAATCTCCGCGTCCACCCGGTCCAGGTCCTGGCTGCACGCGCGGTCCTTCACCACGGCGAATTCGTCGCCGCCGATGCGGAAGGTATGATCGGCGCCAAAGACCTTGGAAATCACTTCCGCCGCGCCTTTGATTATATAGTCGCCGTTTTCGTGGCCGAATTCATCGTTGATCTTTTTCAGGCTGTTTACGTCAAAAATGATCAGGGAGAAAGCGGCGCTGCCATGCTGAATCGCTTCCTCCAGCTTCTGCGCCAGCTCATGATAGGCCGTGGAGCTTCCAACCCGGGTGAGCGAATCGGTGTACGCCTGCTTTTGCAGGTATTCGAGGTACACCGTCATATCACTCTGCATGGTCTGAATTTTGAGATCCAGCACTTCCAGTTCGTCCTGGGGTTCCTCGACCGCCTTTTCTTCGCCGCCGGACATGGCGCCTATCTGCCGCATCAGATGATCCACGCTGGCGGACAGCCGGACCAATCCGCTGTTCAAATCCCTGAACCGCTTTCGGACGCCATTGGCAATGATAAAAATGACCGCCCCGCCAATGGTAACGGAAAGGATCGTTTCGACGGTGATGGCCAGCGTGTGTTTTCTGACCAGTTCTTCATACCATTCCGCGTCGAAATCAATGCCGACGATGCCCGCCACCTTACCCTCGGAATCAAACACGGGGCAGTACGCGCTGTAAAAGTTTCCCCAGCGGTCCGCCATGGGCGCGTCGTCCACGGCAGCGACGCCCTTGCCCGCTTTTTTGATGCCCTCCGTGACCACGATTTCCTCGCCGAACTCCGCCGGTTCCACAGGGTCCGGGTCCACGGTGAACACAAAGGTATCTTCGTCCATCTGCCGGACGGCGTAAATGAAATGAATATCCACGTTGCTTTGGAAAACGGCCAGCTTCTGCAGCAGGTCGTTGAACACGTCGCCGCCCACGTCGTCCTCCGTGAGCGCGCCCAATGCGTCGCCGTCCAGAAAACCGGCGGCGGTGTTGACGATGTCCAGCATGTTCTTGTTGATCAGCGATTTCATGGCCGATTCGGACTGCTGAAGGATCACCACGCCCAGCAGAATGTTGGCGGCCAGCAGCAAAACGCCGAATACCAGCACAAACCGCGTTGTAAAGCTGAGTTTTTTATGTCCCATGCAAAAGCCTGCCCTTTCTTCCCCAATTCACGCTTCCTTTTTTCACGCGCCGCTCTGTTCCTCGGGGCGAATACCGATCGCGATATGCCGGGCGCCGCTGCTGCGGGTTTTGATCGTTTGCAGATCGTACCGTTTTTCCCGGCCGTTGGTCACGCTGCGGAAAGACAGACTGAGCTTTTCTTCCCGCACGGCCCAGTTTTTCAGGCTGTCCCGGGTCAAGGCGTCCGCAACGGCGGTTTTATCCTTTTCCGCCACGTCCTTCAGCAGCTTTTCCTGCATATCCCGGAAGAAATCCTTGCCGTCGGGATGGATTTCAAATCCGCCCATGCTGTCGGTAAAGAACTCCAGGTAATGCCCCGTCAGCAGATCAATATAGAATATGCGTTCAAAATTGCTTGTGAGCATCTTGGGAATGAGCATATCAGCTGTTTTCTCTTCCGCGGGCACTTGGGCCGTCTGCTTCGCACGCTCGATCAGGAAACGGGCAAAGGCTTCCGGCGGCACAGGCTTGGAGAAGTAGAAGCCCTGCACCAAATCGCAGCCCATGGCTTTGAGCGCCAAATACTGCTCCTCTGTTTCAACTCCCTCGGCGACGACGGGATTATGAAGATAATCCGCTATATCGATCACCATTTCAATGAGCCGCATATCCCGCTTTTCGCCAAAGGCGTTTTGGATAAAGCTCATATCCAGCTTGACCGCCACGATGGGAAGCGTGGTGAGCATGCCCAGGGAGGAATATCCGGTGCCGAAATCGTCCATTTCGATGCGGAAGCCCATTCCCCGCAGCTCCTTCACGCTGGAAATCACCTGCTCCGAATCCCCGGCATAGGCGGATTCGGTGATTTCCAGGGCAAGGTCCTCCACCGACAGCTGGCAGGATTTGAGGATTTCCAGGAAGATGGCTTTCAGGTCGGGCGTGAGCGTATCGATGCGGGAAACATTGACGGATACCGGCACTGAAAACCCGTACTGTTCCTTCCATGCACGGATCTGGTTCGCCACTTTGCGCCAAACGTATTTGTCCAACTCAAAGATCAGGCCGTTTTCCTCTAAGATCGGAATGAATTCCGCGGGCCCGATGAGGCCAAATTCGGGATGATCCCACCGAACCAAGGCTTCCGCGCTGCAAAGCAGCGGCTTTTCGGGCCGGATATCGAACTTGGGCTGATAATAGACCAGGAAGCGGTTCTGTTCAATGGAAGGCCTGAAATCCTCCACCAGCCGGTTTTTCATGACCTCCGCCCGGTGCATCTCAGCGTCGTACACGCCGATGGATTTGATATAGCTGTTTTTCACGGAATCGGCAGCGGCCTTGGCATAGTCGAACCGGTGCTCGATATCCAGCTTTTTATCGACGCAGGCATACACCCCAAGGCGCATGCGCACGCGGTTGGGTGTGTTTTCGCCGTCGCCCGCGCCTGCCGACGCCTTTTCCAGAATCTCGGTGCAGTCCTCCTGATGGGGGCAGTAAATCAGGAAAGTATCGGCCCCCTGGCGGCAGCCCACGCCGCCAATATCCCGGGCGATGGCGCGAATCCTTTCGCCGATGCCGCGCAGCACGGTGTTGCCGTACTGCCTGCCGTGCCGTTCGTTGATCATGTGGAAATGATTCACGTCCAGCACGATGGCGTCCATGGCCTTATCGCCGTAATGCTGATCAAACAGATTCACATAGCGCAGGAAGTAATCGATATTGAACAGATTGGTCAGGCTGTCGCGGGCTGTGGACTGAATGATTTTGCGGTTTTCCGAAAGTTCGATGCATTTGTTCACGCGGGCCAGAATGATTTCCGCGTCAGGATAGGGCTTGGAAATAAAGTTCATCGCGCCCATCCGCAAACAGGCCGCTTCCATGCTCTGATCGGATGTCAGCACAAGAATGGGAATATTCTGGGTGTCCGGTTCGGATTTCAGGGTTTTAAGCACCTCCACCCCGCTCATGCGGGGCATCTGCAGATCGAGCAGCACCAGGGCCAGGTCATTTTTATGCAGCATGATCTGCTCCAGCGCTTCCAGACCGTCGCCGGCGTAGAGGATTTCATAATCTTGTTCCAGGGAGTTGCCTAACATCAGGCGGCTGACGATTTCATCTTCCGCGATCAGCACGTACCGCTTTACGTTCAGGATCGCTTCATTCTGACCGATTTCCGACAGGAACCGATCTTCAACCTCATCCGTATCCTCTTGGGCATCGGAATCCAGGCATTTGAGCAGTTTCTTTTCCTCGTACATCAATTGATCGGCCCGTTCAAAAATGCTGTGCGCGTTGGCGTCCGTGCCGGGAGCAAATTCCGAAAGACCGCCGGAAACCACCGCGCCGCCGTTTCGGGTATGATCCACCGAACGCTCGTGCAGCGCTATCATCAGTTCCTTGCGGATCAAATAATCCCGGCCCCGTATGATCACAGCGAATTCATCGCCGCCCACCCGGTATACGGGACTGTGCTGGAAAATTTCGCACACCATCCTGCAGGCGTCGCGAATATACTCGTCGCCCGCCTTGTGGCCCAATGTATCGTTCACCTTTTTCAGGTTGTTCACGTCGCACACCACGATGGCGAACTCACCGGCGCGTTTTTCGCTGATGGCGGCGTCCAATTTGCTTTGCTCGGTCAGATAGGCGTGCTTGTTTTTCACGCCCGTCAGCGGGTCGATAATGGCAAGCCGCTCGTTTTCCCGGGAGCGCTTGTTCAAATAGGAATGATTGGTGAGCATGATCGCCATGGCAAAAGCAAACATCCCCGTCGCCAGCAAAACGGTGCGCGTATCCTCCGCCTGCTCGATGGCTGCCTGCTCGGCGATAAAGCGGCTGTCTTCCCTCCGCGCTCCGTCCATATCCGGCTGGCTGTAATATGCCTGAATATTCGACACCATTTTTTCATTGGAGGCGATCATGGACTGCCGCATCCAGATCAGAGAAACAAGCAATACCAGGGCCAGGATCGACACCCATACAACGATGGAAGCGCCGAAGCGCTTTTCCCTGTCCCGGCGCAGGAGCCACCGGAAAAACACAAAGCCCAGCACGCTCCACACGATGAACAGTAAATAAGTTTCCTTCATCAGGGAACCTTTGGTTATCAGGTTTGGCAGCAGGAAGTACAGGCCGAACGCCACCATGATGGCTAAACTGATTCGTCCAAGCCACATTTCCCGCTTATCGCCCACTTTTTTGGCGCTCCGCGCGGCGGCGGCGGAAACGAAGCCGTAAATCAGCGTGGCGCCGATGGTGGTCACGTCCACGATCCAGCCGATGGCCGTGCGCCCCACCAGCGGGACGAAGAAGGAAAAGCCAACCACCAGCAGCACCGCGTTGGCCGGGATGCCCCTGTCGTTTACCTTGGCGAATCTCGAAGGCAAAACGCGATCCCTGGCCAGGGCGTAGGCAAGGCGGCTTAAGGTGATGATATTGCCGATCAGGCTGGTGATCACCAGCGAAAGCAGCGACAGCATCAGCATCGTCACGCCAAAGCCGCCCAAATACCGGTCCGCCACATAAAAGGCGGGCAGCGCTTTGATGCCTTCCAGGCTGTCCAGATCATGAATGTAGGCCAGCCAGTTTTCGTATTCGGGCGGATAGGCCGTAACGGACAGCAGGGTGATCATCCCATACACCGCCAGGGTGGTCAGGACGGAAATCAGCAATACCTTACGGGTCTTCTTCCGGTCGAAGGCATATTCCTCGGTGCCGTGGGAAATGCACTCAAAGCCGATAAACGCCCAGGGCGAAATCACGGCGATATTCACGATTTGGGACAGCGCGGAGGCATCCGGCGCATAAGCCGGTTCAAAGCCGCGTTCTCCTCCCGCCAGGGAACCGATAAAAACGATCAGGATCCCGGCGATAAACAGGAAAACGAGAACGGTCATGAGCAGATTGGCCGCTTTTTTGAACCGCGTCAAAAGAAGCCCCGCCAGCACCATGGCCGCCATGGACAAAAGCGCTTCGCCTAAGTAAACGTCATAACCGAAAAGCGTATACAGTTTTCCCACGCGGAAGATACCGCCCAAAAAGATTCTGCTGAACAGCGGCAGGGATGTGGCATTGGCCCACAGAATGGCAAAATATGTCATGGCCAGGAACCATGCCGTCAAAAAAGCCTGATCGTAGCCGAACACTTCCCGGGTGAAAGCATACGCGCCGCCCGCTTCCGGGTAGCACTGGATCATGTAGGCGTAACACCGGCCGATCATCAGCATCACCAGCGCTCCCACAGCCAGCCCCAGCGCGCTTCCAAGAGGACCGGCCTGCTTTAAGTAGGTGCTGGCGGTGACCACAAGGGAACCCCAGCCGATGCAGGTGCCCACAGAAAAGGCCCAGGCTCCCACAGGGGATAAATGCGTCTGCAATCCCTTTTCACTGTTCACGTCGTACACCTCAGATCTTTCAGCCGTACCCGGAAAGGCGCTTTCCGATTAGGTTATTCATCTTATTATACCACTGGCAAAGACGATTTTCCATAGGGAAACAATAAAAAACCGGGCGAACGTAAGCATTACAAAATTGTTACGAATGATCCTTCGCTTACCGTTCCGCTCTCGCTCCACGTTGCTCAGGATGACATTGTTAGGGGTCTTTTATGTTGCTTGGTCCTGCGTCCGTTACAGATATTAATCCCCCCTGGCAGTCATCCTGGGCGCTGCGGAGCACCAGCGGAGCAGCAGGCGAAGGAGCTTAATATCTTTTTATTGTTGTAATGAAAGCGCCTCCCTCCCGAAGGAGAGAAGCCCAAACATATTATCGTATAGCCAGCGGCGGCGGGAAACGCAAGGATTTTTTGATCGTTTTGCGCATCTCCTTGAAATCACGCCGGGAATGCCGTATAATCAGGCTATCTTAGAACGCAATGGAGGCGCTTTGGTGTCATGAAAATCAAGATCCCCACGGGCTACCGGGCCGATATGGCGGATATTGCCGAAGGATTGAACGACCTGATGGCCGACCTGGAAGATATCCGGGACGAAGCCCAGGAACTGCTGGATGAAAAGGAAAACGCCGACATCCGGGACGACGTGCGCAAAATGGACGAGGCCCTCAAAAAGCTCAGCGAAGCGGCTGATCTGCTGGAGCAGGACGATGAATAAGATGATGGAAAACGGGAACGGCCGGTCTTGCACGGTGACTGTGGTGGGCGGCATGAATCTGGACCTGCTGGCGACGCCGGACGTGCCGCTGCTGGCGCGTGATTCCACCCCCGGCAAAATCACCCTGCGCCCCGGCGGCGTGGGGCGCAATATCGCCGCGCGGCTTTCCGAAGCGGGGGCCCATGTGCGTCTGATCACCGCTTTGGGCTGCGACGAACGGGCGGGGATGCTTTCGCGCCTGTGCCGGGAATCGGGCATCGATCTTTCCCTTTCCGTTGCCACCCCCTGCCCCGCTCCCTGCTATCTGTGCATCCATGACGATAAGGGCGATATGGTGCTGGCGGTCAACGATATGTCCGCCATGGAACGGTTGACGCCGGAAGCCATGGAAAGCAGGATGGAAGCGCTGAACCAATCCGACGCCTGCGTGCTGGACGCTAACCTGTCCTGTGACACGCTTTCCTACATCGCGGCGCACGCTTCCGTTCCCCTGATCTTAGACCCCGTCAGCTGCGCCAAAGCGGCGCGGGCAAAGGATATGCTGCCTTTCCTTGCCGCCATCAAGCCCAACCGCATGGAAGCGGAAGCGCTCACGGGCGAAAGAAACATCGAAAAAGCGGCGGCGGCGCTGCTCCGGGCCGGGGTCAAGCACGTGTTCATTTCCCTGGGGGCGGAGGGCGTGTACTACGCCGACGCTTCCGGCGCTGGCTACGAGCCTGCCCGTCCCCTCCCCACCCTCCCGGCTACCGGGGCGGGCGACGCGCTGTGCGCGGGGCTTACCCTCGCTTTGCTTTCGGGAATGGACATCCAGGCCTGCGCCCGGGCCGGTCAGGAGGCCGCATACCGGGCGCTGCTGCAAAGCAAAGACGCATAACTGCACACATCTTGGCATTTTTGCAGGATTTTTTCAAAATTTGAGAAATATACTTGCGTTTATGGTAAAAACACGATATAATATCACCCGGTTGGCTGAATCGGGTCTGTGGTTGCAAGCCGATGCCAGTCGCAGGCAAAACGGTCCACGTAAGCCGAAAAAAATTTCCGGTGAGCATGGTGCGGTCTAGAAGTAAGTCCGGCCGCGCTTCGGGCGCGAGAGGACGGCGTGAGGGCGCGATTGCGCAGAGCAATGTTCCAGCCGGCGAGTGTGGGGTCAAAAACCAGGTCAGCCGCAGCCAATCAAATCCACTATATTTATCAGGGGGTCACAGAAACAATGTATCAGGACAAAACGCTGGTGTGCCGTGACTGCGGCAAAGAATTCGTGTTTACCGCAGGCGAACAGGAATTCTACGCTGAAAAGGGTTTCCAGAATGAACCCACCCGCTGCCGTGAGTGCCGTCAGGCCCACAAGGCGGCCCGCAACAACGGCGCTCCCCGCGAAATGCACGACGCCATCTGCGCGAACTGCGGCAAGCCCACCCAGGTGCCCTTCCAGCCCCGGGAAGACCGCCCCGTGTATTGCAGCGAATGCTTCGCTGCCATGCAGCGCAGGTAATCACACAGAGAACCTTACGGTTCCCGGTGAAAAAACGGCGTAGCCGAGAAGTCGGCTATGCCGTTTTCATTTCAGAGTGCAGAGTGCAGAGCGAAGAGTTGAGAGTTGAGAGCGGAGAGTGAAGTTTAAAGAGTGGAGAGTTGAGATTTATATTGTTGTTTTCAAAGGAGACCTCCTATTGGATTGACTATATAAAATCTCAACTCTCAACGCTTCACTCTCAACTCTCCATGAGCTCTCCAACAAATTTTATGGAAATTCCAAAAAACGCTTGACAATTCCCGTGTGGCCCTGTATACTTATCCCGTTTCAAGCAGAAGCTGCCCGCTTCTCTCCGACGCGAATTCTGTTTTGCGCGGGTACATGGCATTATTTCCGATGGAAGTGTGTTCTTGGCGGGTGGTTTCACCCGCCAATTTTTATTGGCCAAACCGAATGGGAGGTGTATCGACCATAGCCGCTGAATTGCTCATCAATGAAGAAATCCGGGATCGTGAAGTTCGCGTGATCGGCGCGGACGGCGCGCAGCTGGGCATCATGCCCACCCGCAGGGCGCTGGAGCTGGCCGAGGAAGCCGAATTGGATCTGGTGAAAATCGTGCCCACCGCCGTGCCCCCCGTCTGCAAGCTGATGGATTACGACAAGCACCGCTTTGAGCAGGCCAAGCGCGAAAGAGAAATGCGCAAAAACCAGAAGGAACGCATCGTTTCGCTCAAGGAAGTGCAGCTGTCCGTTACGATCGAAGAAAACGATGTGGCCGTAAAAGCCAAGAACGCCGTGAAATTCTTAGAAGGCGGCGACAAGGTGAAGGTTAGCATCCGTTTCCGCGGCCGTCAGATCGCGCATTCCGATATCGGCATGAAGGTGATGCAGGAATTCGCGGAGCGCGTCAAGGACGTGTGCACCGTCGAACGCCGTCCCATGATCGAAGGGCGCAACATGATCATGATTTTAGCGCCTAAAGCGGAAAAAGCCAGCAAGGCCGATAAGGCCGCCAAGGCGGCCAAAGAAGCCCAGCAGGCATAATCAAACTTTCCGGAAGGAGGAATTTTCCCATGCCCAAGCAAAAGACCCATCGCGGCGCCGCGAAGCGCTTTAGCCTGACCAAGACCGGCAAGGTCAAGCACAAGAAAATGAACGCCAACCATATCCTGAACAAAAAGACCACCAAGCGCATCCGTCATCTGCGCGCGGGCGGCCAGCTTCAGAACAACGCCGAAGCCGCCACCATCCGCAAGCTGATCCCCTACAAATAATCCATCGCTGGTATTAAGGAGGAACAATCAATGGCACGTATTAAGAGGGCTGTGAACGCCCATAAGAAACGCCGCAAGGTGTTAAAGCTGGCGAAGGGTTATTGGGGAGCGAAATCCAAGCAGTACCGTACCGCCAGCGAACAGGTGCGCCGTTCCCTGCGCTACGCCTATGAAGGCCGCAAAATGCGCAAGCGGGACTTCCGCCGCCTGTGGATCGTCCGCATCAACGCCGCCGCCCGTCTGAGCGGCATGAGCTATTCCACGTTCATCAACGGCCTGAAGAAGAAGAACATCGAAGTCAACCGCAAGATGCTGGCTGACCTGGCCGTGAACGACGCCGCCGCCTTCGCCCAGCTGGTTGAGATGGCCAAGGAAGCGTAAGAACGGGAAATATCTTTTTAACGTCCTTTCCAAGATGGGAAGGGCGTTTTCGTTTTTTCATTTTCCTTCGTTAAGGCTTGCATTTGGAAAGCCGAAATGTTATAATAGGGAACGAAAGAGACAATACCGATATCGCCATAGGTTTTTTGAAGCTTTCCCGCGCTGTGGCGCGGTGAAGATAAAAAAGAAAATTTTGGGAGGTACGATCATGAAAAAGTTTGCTGCACTCGTTCTGGCGCTGATCATGGCGCTGTGCGCCGTTCACGCCCTGGCCGACGTGGCCGCCGACGTGGAAGCGGGCCAGGCGATGACCCACGATGAACTGGTTGAAAAAGCGCTGGCCGAAACCGGCACCTTTGTGGTCTACGGCAACACCAGCCGCATTTCCACCGCCGCGGAAGAATTCGCCGCGCTGTACAATATCCCCTACGAGCCCTCCAACCTGAAGGATCAGGAAATCTACACCAAGCTGCGCAATGAAAGCGGCAGCGCCGCCGCCGATATGGTAATGATCCAGGACGGCGCCCAGCTGGCCGACGCCATTGACGAGGGCCTGGTGATCAATTTTGTGCCCGCTTCCATGAAGGATGCGCTGGACGAAGCGGATCAGCAGCCCGCCCTGGTGCATCAGTATATCAACAAGCTCTTCATCTATAACAACAAGGGCGATAACGTGCCTGCCATCAAGAACGTTTGGGAGCTGACCGCCCCCGAAATGAAGGATTGCGTGATCTTCAAGAACCCCGAAAACGAAAAAGTGAACATGAACTTCCTGGTCATGTGCACCAAGCCCGAATGGGCCGATAAGCTGGCGGAAGCCTACAAGGCCTGGAAGGGCGAAGACATCGACTTGGGCAGCTACAAGAACGCCGGTTACAAGTGGGTGGCCGAATTCCTGGACAACGTCATTTTCGGCAAATCCGATACCACCATCGCGGAAGAAGTGAGCCAGGACACCGCCACCGGCAAGATCGGCCTGTTCGTGCTCAGCAAGCTGCGCTCCTCCTCCGTGCTCACCGATAACCTGACCGTGGCTCAGTACGACGCCACCGTCAACGGCTACACCGTGGAACCCTTCGCCGGCTTCATGTATCCCATGTACACCATGGTGAACACCAAGGCCACCCGTCCTTATACCGCCATGCTGTTCATTGAATACCTGATGACCCAGGAAGGCTTCAAGCCCTGGGGCAAGAGCATCGGCGCTTACTCCCCCAACGGCGCGATCACCGTAAACGAAGGCGATCTGACCATCGACGTGTGGAAGAACACCCTGGTCATGGAAGACGCGGACTACATTCTGGAAAACTTTGAAGTGGAAGACTTCATTCTGCAGCACTGCCAGAAATAAAAAGCGTTCAGCGCTTTTCCTCTCGGCGGGACGGTTCGCCCGTCCCGCCGGATTCTTTTTTTCAATCTTACTCTTCCCAAAGGGGGAATCCCTGAATGGATCAGGCAAAAACCCAAAACGTGAAAATGCGCAAGCTGTGGGGCCGGGTTTGCTCCTGGCTTTCCAGGCCCGCAAACGTCATCCTGCTCGTTTTTCTGATCGCGCTGGCAGCGCTGACCCTGTATCCGCTGCTGTCCATGCTGATGGAAACATTCACCATCCACGTGGGCCGCGAAGCCAGGGCCGCCAAGGAAGCGGCGGGAACCCTTTCCCTGTACCATTTCCAAAGACTGTTTGCCACATCGGAAAATGATTACAGCTGGATCCAGTTTTATCAGCCCTTCCTGAATACCCTGATCGTTTCCCTGTCCGCCTCCGTCATCGCCATCCTGTTCGGCGGCACGGTGGCTTTCCTGGTGACCCGCACCAACCTGAAATACAAGAAATTCGTTTCCGCCGTGTTCACGTTCCCCTATATCATGCCCTCCTGGACGCTGGCGCTGTTCTGGGAAGCGTTCTTCAAGAACGTGAACATCGGCCTGAAAACCTCCAACGGCATCATGGCCGCCGTGTTCGGCGTGTATATGCCGGAATGGTTCGTATACGGGGCCTTTCCCATCGCCCTGGTGCTGGGGCTGCACTACGCGCCCTTCGCCTACATCCTCATCGGCGGCATCCTTAGGAACATGGACGCCAACCTGGAGGAAGCGGCGACGATTCTGCGGACCAGCCGTCCCCGCATCATCTGGCACATCACCCTGCCCATCGTAAAGCCCGCCATGCTTTCCACCTTCCTGCTGGTGTTCGCCAGCTCCATGAGCGCTTATTCCGTGCCCGTGTTCTTAGGCTCGCCCGTGCGCTATTACGTGCTGAGCACCAAGATGAAGTCCCTCATGGACAGCTATCCCGGCCAGGCGTACATCATCGTGGCGGTGATGATCCTGTTCGGCGTGGGCATCCTGCTTTTGAACCAGAAGGTGACCAACAGCCGCAAGCAATTCACCACCGTAACCGGCAAGTCCGGCCAGATCAGCAAGATCAATTTGGGCAAAGCCAACTTGCCCGTAGCCATCATTCTGGTCATTATCCTGGTGATGGTGGCCGTAGTGCCGCTGATCACCTTCGCCATGGAATCCGTCATCGTCAAAGCCGGGGATTACAGCCTGAGCAATATGACATTGGATTTCTGGATCGGCACCAACCTGCAGGAACGCCTGGATCAGGGCGATTCCACGGGCATCCTGCTGAACCCCAAGGTATGGAACGCTTTGGGCTACAGCTTGGGCCTGGCCGCCACCTGCTCGCTGATTGCCGGCACCTGCGGCATTTTGGTGGGCTACGGCGTGGCGAAACGCCGGGGCAGCCGGTTCTCCTCGTGGGTCAATTCCCTGTCCTTCTTCCCCTATCTGATGCCGTCTCTTGCTTTCGGCGCCATTTATTTAGCTATGAGCAGCAAAATCCCATGGCTGCGGGGCTTCCTGCTGCTGGGGTTGGTTGGTTCGGTGAAATACCTGCCCTTCGCGTCCCGTTCCGGCGTGAACGCCATGCTGCAATTGTCCGGTGAAATCGAGGAATCTGCCGTGATTACCGGCGTGCCCTGGTGGAAACGCATGGCACGGATCATCGTCCCCATTCAAAAATCCAGCTTCTTAAGCGGTTACCTGCTGCCTATGGTATCCTGTATGCGTGAGCTTTCCCTGTTCGTGCTGCTGGTGCCCACAAGCAACACCATCCTGACCACGATGCTGATGCAGTACTCCGAAAAAGGCTGGGCACAGTTCGGCAACGCCATCAACCTGCTAATCATCATCGTGGTGCTGCTGGTGAACTTCATCGTCAATAAGCTGACGGGCGCTTCCATCGATAAAGGCGTGGGCGGCTGAGCGTATGCACGTTTGGAGGAATTGCCGTTATTTCCGACGGCAATTCCTTTTTTTGTGAGAATTGACAAAAGCGCACATACGTTCTATAATGGCAGGGTATAGGAAAGGGGTGCTTTATGCGCATTTTGGGGATCGATCCCGGCCTGGCTACCATGGGCTGGGGCGTGGTGGATACGAAGGGCGGCAAAAATCAGCTGGTCAAGTGCGGCGCGGTGATCACCCCGCCGGACATGCCCATCCAGCGCCGTCTGCACCATATTTTTGTGGGCGTCAAGGAATTGATCGCCGTGTATCAGCCCCAGGAAATCGTATTTGAAGAACTGTTTTTCGCCAAAAACATCACCACCGCCATGAACGTATCCGCCGCCCGTGGCGTGGCCCTGTGCGCCTGCGCCGACAGTGGGCTGCCCATGTACGAATATACCCCCATGCAGATCAAGCAGGCGGTGACGGGCTACGGCAGCGCCGATAAAAGGCAGGTGCAGCAGATGGTGAAAATGCTTTTGAACCTTCCCGCCCTCATCCGCCCGGACGACGCGGCCGACGCCGTGGCCGCCGCCCTGACCCACGCGGCCTCCGGACGGATGAAGGAACAGTTTTTGATGAAGTAAGAGAGGAAAAACCATGTACGCGTATCTGAACGGCAAAGTGGCCGAAAAGGGGCTAAACACCCTGGTGATCGACGTGAACGGCGTGGGATATCTGCTGAACGTAAGCATGAACACCTTGCAGGAAACCCCGCCCGTGGGTGAAAGCATGAAGGCGTACACCGTGCTGTCCGTCAAGGAGGACGCCATGGAGCTTTTCGGCTTCGCCACCCAGGAAGAAAAGCGGATGTTCACCCGACTCCTGGCGGTCAGCGGCATCGGGCCCAAGGTGGCACTGAGCATATTAGGCTCCATGCCCCTTCGGGATCTGACCCTGGCCATTGTGACCGGGGACATCACCGCCCTGTCCCGCGCCCCCGGCGTGGGCAAAAAAACGGCTCAGCGCATCGCCCTGGAACTCAAGGAAAAGGTGGACGAAAGCGATTTCAGCGCTGTTCCCGCGTCCACAGGCAGCTTTACCCCGATTCAGGAGGACGCTGTACAGGAAGCGCTTGCCGCCCTGCAAGCCCTGGGCTATACCGCCGCCGAGGCCGCCAAAGCCGTTTCCCAGGTGCGGGGACAAAGCGATTCCGCCAACGAGCTGGTCAGATTGGCGCTGCGGAACATGGCGGGAATGTAAAACAGAGTTGAGAGTGGAGAGTGGAGAGTTGAGATTTTTTTGTACAAAAACAATCCTTTCAGGTGTTATACCGGCTTATCAAACTAACTTTATCTCAACTCTCAACTTTCAACTTTCAACTCTCCTGAAACTTTTCGGTTTATCAGGTGAGGGAGGTTTATCATGCCACAGGATGATCGTTTGGTGATGACCGGGCTGCGCAGGGAGGACGAAGAGCTGGATCAATCCCTGCGGCCCCACAATCTAAGAGAATACATTGGCCAGGAAAAGGTAAAAAACAGCCTGCAAATCTATATCAGCGCGGCGCTGAAACGTCATGACGCCCTGGATCACATGCTGCTGTACGGCCCGCCGGGCCTGGGAAAAACCACCCTGGCCTGCATCGTTGCTGCGGAAATGGGACAGAACATCCGCGTCACCTCCGGCCCAGCCATCGAGCGCCCCGGCGATTTAGCGTCCATTTTAACGAATCTGAACCAGGGGGACGTGCTGTTCATAGATGAAATCCACCGGCTGTCAAGGGCGGTGGAAGAAGTGCTGTACCCCGCTATGGAGGATTACGCCCTGGACATCATGATCGGCAAAGGCCCCACCGCCCGGAGCATGCGGCTGGATTTGCCCAAATTTACCCTGGTGGGGGCCACCACCAGGGCGGGCCGCCTGTCCGCGCCCCTGCGGGATCGGTTCGGCATCGTGTTTCGGCTGGAAATGTACACACCGGAGGAGCTTGCTAAAATCGTGGGCCGCAGCGCCAGCATTTTGGGCATGCCCTACGACGAGAGCGGTATCATGGAAATCGCCCGCCGCAGCCGGGGTACCCCCCGAATCGCCAACCGATTGCTGAAACGCGTGCGGGATTTCGCCCAGGTGCGGGCGGACGGCCATATCACCGCCGAGGTGGCCCGGGACAGCCTGAACATGCAGGACGTGGACGCCCTTGGCCTGGACCGGGTGGACCGGGCTGTGCTGTCCGCCATGACGGACAAGTTCGGCGGCGGTCCCGTGGGGCTGGATACCCTGGCCGCCGTTACCGGTGAGGACGCCGTGACCATCGAGGACGTGTACGAGCCGTATCTCATGCAATTGGGCTTTATCATGCGCACACCCCGGGGCCGGGTGTGCACGCCCCTGGCCTATGAGCACTTGGGCAAAACCCCTCCCGCCAATTACAACGAAAAGGTGCAGCAGGACGTGGAGCAGACATCCCTGCTGGAATAAGGAGGAATCCCGATGGCGTATATCGTTTTGAGCGCGGACAATCAGCCGACGCTGTATCAGGTTCCCGAGGAAGTAGCGCTGCATTTGAACAAGCTTGCCCGCCAGTTTCTGAATGCCATTCAAAACCCAAAATCTCCTTTTTTGAAAAACATGACCGACAGTGTTACGGGACAAAAGCATCCGATCCTTTGCTATAACGAAGAAGATTTTGTTGCTTGGCTCAATCGCAAAAAACAAACCAGAGACGAAAAGATCATTGCCGTGGCGCATGCCGAGAATTACGCATTGCCGGATGAATGGCGTAACTATCCCCATTTCAATTTTTGAGGAGAATTTTTCATGATACGAGCTGCACAAACAGAAGACTTACCGATGATCGAGCGGGTGTATGCCGCCGCCCGCGCATATATGGCCGCATCCGGCAACCCCCACCAATGGGGCGATGACGGCTATCCCCATCGGGATCTGCTGGAAGAAGATATTGAAAAGCGGCGTTTGTATGTGATTGAAGAAAAATGCGCGGTGCACGCGGTATTCGCCTTTATGCTGGGGGATGATCCCACCTATGCTTATATCGAGGAGGGCCAATGGCCCAATCAAAAGCCCTACGGCACCATTCACCGCATCGCAAGCGACGGACAAATCAAGGGAATGTTCACGAAAGCCTTCAACTTCTGCCGTTCCCAGATTGACGAAATTCGCATCGACACCCATCACGACAACAAAACCATGCAGCACGTGGTGACGAAGCACGGGTTCAAACGCTGCGGTATCATCTATCTGGAAAACGGCGATCCCCGTATTGCTTATCAATATTCAAAGGAAGCATGAACTGACCATGAAAACCTCGGATTTTTATTATGACCTGCCGGAGCGTCTCATCGCTCAAACACCCATGGAGCCCCGTGACGCCGCCCGCATGATGGTGATTCACAAGGATACGGGCTTCAGGGAGGACAAAATCTTCCGTGACCTGCCGGATTATCTGCGCCCCGGCGACGTGATGGTGATCAACCAGACCAAAGTGATCCCCGCCCGGCTGCTGGGCGAAAAGGAAGAAACAGGCGTGCCGGTGGAAGTGCTGCTGCTTAAGCGCATCGATAAGGATACATGGGAAACCCTGGTGCGACCCGGGCGGCGGCTGAAAAAGGGCGTGACGGTGTCCTTTGGCGGCGGCATCCTGCGGGCCCAAATCGGCGATACCACCGACGCGGGCGGGCGCATCGTCACCTTCCTTTACGACGGCGTGTTTGAAGAACTGCTGGACAGGCTGGGCGAAATGCCCCTGCCGCCCTATATCCACGAGAAATTGGAAGACCCCTCCCAGTACCAGACAATCTACGCCAAACAGGAGGGCAGCGCCGCCGCCCCCACCGCCGGCCTGCACTTCACCCCCGAAGTGATGGACCGGGTGCGGGAAAAGGGCATTGAAATTGTTCCGGTGCTGCTGCACGTGGGCCTGGGAACCTTCCGCCCAGTGAAAGCCGAAAACGTGAGCGAGCACAAAATGCACTCCGAATACTACGAGGTCACCCCGGAGGCGGCGGAAAAGATCAACGCAGCCCGGAAAAACGGCGGCCGCATCGTGTGCATCGGCACCACCAGCGTGCGCACCCTGGAAACCGCGGCGGACGAAAAGGGCAACGTGCATCCCGGCATGGGCGAAACCAGCATTTTTATCACCCCCGGCGTGACGCTGAAAGCCACGGACGTGCTGCTCACCAATTTCCACCTGCCTGAATCCACCCTGCTGATGCTGGTTTCCGCCATTTTGGGCAGAAAGCAGGCATTGGACGCCTACCGGGAAGCAGTGGAAAAAGAATACCGTTTCTTTTCCTTCGGGGACTGTATGCTCATCACCCGCGACGGATCCGGACCGTTCCGCGTTTCATCCGAGGAATGAAAAGGACGAAAACGATAAAAAAGGACAAAAAGCCCAAATCGCACCAGTTTTCAGCAAATAAGAAACCGTCAGGCTGTTTCCAGCCTGACGGTGAATTTTTTGAGCGAATAAGCCGGGAGACCAGATTATTCTACCATGCGAACCACGGCGCCAGCGCCAACGGTGTGGCCGCCTTCGCGGATGGCGAAGCGCAGACCGGCTTCGATGGCGATGGGGGTGATCAGCTCCACTTCCATTTCCACGTTGTCGCCGGGCATAACCATCTCAACGCCCTCGGGCAGCTTGATGGAGCCGGTCACGTCCGTGGTACGGAAGAAGAACTGGGGACGATAGCCGTTGAAGAAGGGGGTATGACGGCCGCCCTCTTCCTTCTTCAGCACGTACACCTGGCCGAAGAAGTGGGTGTGGGGCTTGATGGAGCCGGGCTTCGCCAGCACCTGGCCGCGTTCGATTTCGTTGCGCTGC
>JAFSKN010000022.1 GCA_017448975.1 Clostridia bacterium | reverse complement strand
GATCACCATGCGCCAGGCGCTCTTTTCCGTGGCGAAATCCACAGTGAATTCAGCGGAAACGCCATCCTGATAGGTCAGGCGGACTTTTTCTGTGATGGGCAGAGCGATTTCCACATCCCTGTAATTGGGCAGGATGTCCCAAGCGTCGTACATGCCGGGGCTGTCGGCCCAAAGGTGCAGCTTGTTAAAGCCTCGATCATCCCTTACCCATTGACGGCTCCCATCTTTCTCCCACCAGTTGGCGATGCTGCCGTCTTTTTTCAGCCACAGGCGGTACAGCGGCGTATCAATGAACAAACTGCCTTCATCACCGTTCGGGGAAACGGTCAGCCAGTTTTCTTCGCCTGCCAGCGTTTCCACGGTTCCGGCGGTGAGCCCCGGCAGGTTGGGCCGTGCCCAGAAGCCCTTCACGCCTTCCCGGAGGATGGGGCCCTTTTCGTCGGGAATAAAGGTAAGCATATTCCGGTCAAAGGGTAGGGAATTGAACCAGGAATCGACGGTGTGCTGTGCCAAAATCGCGTCCAGTTTCCGGTTGATTTCCGCGTAATCCGCCATGGCGTCCTCGTACACGGGATGGATGTGGGAGCCGGGCAGGATATCGTGGAACTGGTTCAGCAGCAGCTTTTTCCAGCATTCCCGCAGTTCTTCGGCGGGATAGTCCGCGCCGTTCCAGGCGGCGAAAGCGCAGAACATTTCCGCCTCTCGGAGCTTGAATTCCAGCGCCCGGTTCATTTTCTTCAGGTTGGATTTGGTGGTGAAGGTGCCCCGGTGCATTTCCAGGTACAGCTCCCCGTCCCACAGGGCCAGCATTTTATTATCTTTCAAATTCTTGTGCAGGAAATCCGCTCCGCCGGTCAGCTCAATTTTCGGCATCACCGACACTTTGGAAAAGCGCCGCACCATTTCCAGCATTTCTTCCGTCACGCCGCTGCCCCCGTCGCCGTAGCCGTACATGGACAGGGTTTGGCCGCCCACTTCCTTGTCCTGATAGGCTTCCCAGTTCTCCTGAATCTGGCTGGGCATGTTCCAGGTGATGAAGTGGGTGGGGGGCACGCAGGCGTATACTTCACTTCCGTCGATGCCCTTCCAGATGAAATTGTTGTGAGGGAAGCGGTTGGTGTCGTTCCAGGTGGACATTTTGTTGGAAACGAAGTAATCCACTTTGGATTTTTTCAATATCTGCGGCATGATCCAGGAATTGCCGAACACATCCGGCAGCCAGGCGTTATCCACCGTTTTGCCAAACTTTTCCCGGAAATACTTTTGGCCGTACAGGAATTGGCGGATCAGGCTTTCGGCGGCGGGCACGTTGCAGTCCGGCTCCACGTACATGGCCCCCACCGGCTCAAACTGACCCGAAGCGATTTTTTCCTTTAATTCTTCAAACAGCTCGGGATAGTATTTTTCCAGGGTTTCGTAGGTGTAGGCCTGGGTATGGGTATAGCGGAACTCGGGGTATTTGTCCATCAGCCGCAATTGAATCAAAATCGTGCGGGCATTTTTCTGCACCGCGTGGATGCGCCGCCAGTAGTAGGCGATGTCCAAATGGGAATGGCCCACCAGGGCCACGTCGCCGCTGCCCTTGAAATCGGTGTTGGCGTAAATCGTACTTTCGATATGTGCCGCCGCTTCGTCCACGCCCTCCCAGGTATCGAAATCCACCTTGTCCAGGGCGCGGCTCAATTCCGCGAACAGGAATCTGCGGTAGTCCTCGTTGAAATACTCGCTGTGGGCGATGTCCATGAGCAGAATATAATCATAGATCAGGGACTGCACGTTTTCCCGGATGGTGCACAGATACGCCCCTTCAAAAATCTGACGGCAGCCGCGCTTGGAAAGGGAGGCGGGGTTGCGCTCGTCGTCCGGCTTGGAACGGTTATAGGCTTCGATTTCGATAAACAGTTCATCACTGTGAATATACGGATTCAGCAAAATCCGGTCCCGGTTGGGGTCGATGCCGCCCACATACTTGCCGTTGATTTTCACGATCATTTCCGCGGCGGTTTTCAGGGAAAAGTACACGTCCCGGCCCTTGAAACGCGGGGGAATGACGGCGCGGCCTTTGATGAACGCGGTGCCGTCCGGGGTGAAATACATATCGCCGTTTTTCAGGGGCCTTTCCCCGCCGTCCGGGTATTCGTATTCGTTTTCCGAAATCTGTCGGGCGTCCCGGATGGTCCATCCGGTGATTTCTTCTTTCTCTTCATATATGCCCCGCTGGAGCCAGCCAAAGCGCAGGTCCGTCCATTCCTCCGGCCGCATGGAGCGCCGCACTACTTTTACATGTGCCATCCGTTTTCCCTCCCGTCAGTCCTGATCCCAGAAAAAGGGTTTTTTGCGAATGGGGATCACTTTCACCTTTTTGCGCAAATCGGTTTCGATTTTCTGTTCGATCCAGTCCGTGCAGCGGTTCAGGATCAGGCATTTGGAGCATTCTCCCCGGAAAATCAGGGTGAGCCTGTTCTCCTCCAGGGATTGGAATTCCACCCAGCCGCCGTCGCCCTGAATCCGGGGAGCCAAAACCGTTTCCACATATTCCTTCATGACGTCACACCCCTTTGAATGATGGAAATAATGGGAGATAAACCGACAATTTAAATATGATTGTAACATGAAAATGGACAGCGCGCAACCGCTTTTTCAATATTCATGCATAATATTAACAAATATTGACAAAAAAGGGGAAGATTATGCAATGATTGCCCGGGGTTATTCATTTTATTTCAGAAATATAGTGAAAAATGGTTGAAATCGTGCCATAAACATGGTATCATGAGATGAACAGTCATGCGCCTGTACAGGCGCAGCGAACAAAAAAGGAGGAAAAAACCCAATGAAGAAAAGCTTTTCCCTGCTGCTGGCCCTGGTGATGGTGCTGACGGCGTTCGGCGCCGTGCCCGCCCTGGCCGACAAAACCGTGGTGAACTACTGGAGCAACGACCGTCATGACGAAGTATACATGTCCGCCATGATCGAAAAGTTCAACGCGGCGCATGACGACATTGAAATCAAAATGACCATCATGACTGACGACTTCGAGAACTCCATCCTGCTGGCGTACCAGGGCGGCACCGCGCCGGATCTGGTGGGCCAGAGCATCGACGTGAAGAACTTCGCTGACATCGGCGCGGTGGTGGATCTTCGCCCCTATATCGAGAAGGACGAAGAATACCAGAAGGTGAACGAGCCCTTCACCCACGCTTTCGAGGGCCTGAACGCCATCGGCAGCGCCATCTACTGGGTGCCCTCCGGCATGCGTTCCGGCGTGCGCATCGAATACAACAAGGCGCTGCTGGCCGCCTCTGGCTTCGACGGCATCCCCGATAACCTGACCGACTACATCGCCATGGCCCAGAAGATCACCGCGGACGGCAACGGCGCCACCTACGGCATCGGCTTCACTTCCTCCTCTCCCTTCGAGCGTCAGCTGGAAATGATGGCCCAGGTGTCCGGCGTGTTCTACTATGACTATGTGAACGGCAAGTTCGACTTCTCCGGCTACAAGCCCTTCCTGGAAGCGGGCCGTCAGCTGGTGGCCGTGGCCTATCCCGACCAGCAGGGCGTGGACAACATGCGCGCCCAGTTCGCCGCCGGCGCGTTCGCCCTGTGGGGCAACGCTTCTCAGGAAGCGGGCGTGTTCACCAACCAGTTCCCCATCACCGACTTTGAATGGGGCGTATCCCCCGTGCCCTCCCTGGACGGCGAAATCAAGGGCGCGCTGCAGACCAACCCCAATAAGGGCTATATCATGCTCTCCTCCTCCAAGAATAAGGACGCCGCCTGGGAAGTGATCAAGTACTTCCAGAGTGAAGAATTCCTCAAGGGCTATCTGGAGGGCGGCTATACCATGCCCATCTCCTCCTATATGGACGGCATCATCGACAAGACCAAGCTGGGCCGCATGGCGGACTTCTCCCTGCTGGACTATGAATCCGTGTATCCCACCGTGCCCTCCATCAACCTGACCGGCGACAACTACCGCACCGTGCTCTGGAACGCCATCATGGGTCATGTGGACATTGACGCCGCCATCGAAGATCTGAACACCCGCTACAATCAGTGCTACGACGACGATATCATGTACGGCTCCGTGCAGCGCCTGGTGATCAAGGACTACGATCCACTCCATCCCTCCGCCGGTACTGCCGAATACCTGAACAACTGATCTGATCGAAACCGGGCCCCGGTCTCCGGGGCCCCCCTTTTCGGTTGGTGATATCTTCAAGAAGATTGAACAAGAGAGCGGAGAGTTGAGAGTTCAGAGTTGAGAGTTGAGATTTATATAGTTGGACACTTGTGGTTTAACTGCGACAAACATAATATCATCTCAACTCTCCACTCTCAACTCTGAACTCTTCACTCTACATTGAAACGAAAGGAGTTATGCTTCTGTGAGCACCTACGACAAGGAGCATTTGCAGCTGCGGCCCACGAACCGTCCGCCCCGCCCTGTGAATAAAAAGATGCGCCTGAAAGAAAGCGGGGGGCTGGCCGCCGGGCTGATGCTGACCCCCTCCCTGATCTTCCTGTGCATCTGCTCCATTTACCCCTTCATTTGGATCTTCCGCTACATCGGGTACAATTACAATGGCTTCGTGGCCCGTCCCGTGGGCTTCGCTAACTTTACCCGCATGTTCAGCGATACTACCTTCTGGAACAGCGTGGTCACCACCTTTGAATACGCTTTCTGGAAGCTCATCATCATCATTCCCCTGGCGCTGATCATGGCCGTGCTGCTGAACCAAAAGCTGCGGGGCTCCAGCTTCTTCCGGGGCGCGTTCTTCATGCCCACGGTCATCGCCACCTCCATTTCAGGCATGATTTTCACCTTCATTTTCGCCACCCAGAACGGCATTCTGAACAATATCCTGCAGACCGTGGGCCTCATGGGAACGCCTATCAACTGGCTGATGGATCAGGGCTTTGCCATGGAGGCGGTCATGATCCTGTCGGTGTGGGCGGGCTTCGGTAACTACATGCTGTACTTTGTCACCGGTATGACCTCCATTTCCGAGGATGTGTACGAATCCAGCCGCATCGACGGGGCCAACGCCGTGCAGACCTTCTTCAAGATCACCCTGCCCATGCTGTCCCCGGTACTCAAAGTGGTGCTCATGCTGGCAATCACCGGCGCGTTCAAGGATTACGAGGCCATCATGGTACTTACCAACGGCGGCCCCGGCTCCCGAACCAACGTGATGTTCCTGTACATCTTCAAGCTCATCTTCGGCACTGCCGACAACGCCCGCATGCAGATCGGGTACGGCGCGCTGCTGAGCCTGATGGCGGCCGTGATCGTGGGCGCTGTTACCATCATCTACAATCTGGTCGCCAAGCGGCTGGACGACGTGGTGTAAGGGAGGGAAAGCGATATGGCAAAGAACAGAGCGCAGATCGTTTACTCTCCCCAGCAAAAGACCATTCGCGGCCTGCTGTGGCTGCTGCTGGTCTTCATGACGCTGGTGGTCATTTTCCCGGTGGCTTACGTCATTTTGGGTTCCTTCAAGGAGAACCAGGAATTGCTGCTGGGCGGTTCCAACGTATTTCCCCAGAAATGGATCATTCAGAACTATATCGACGCCTGGGAGCAGGCCAATTTCGCCGTTTATACCAAGAACAGCCTGATCCTGTCCCTGGGCGTGATGGTGCTGTCCCTGATCATTTCCACCATGGCGGGCTATGTGTTCTCCCGCAAAAACTTCTGGGGGAAGGAAATCATTTACGGCATCTTCACCGCCTTCATGTTCATCAACGTGGGCTCCGTGTCCCTGCGCCCGCTGTATGAACTGGCCGTGGGCGTCAACATTCACACCAGCCTCTGGCCCGTGGTGCTGTTCTCCGCCGGCGGCGGCCAGGCCACCTACATTTTCCTCTGCCGGGGCTATGTGAACTCCGTGCCCAGGGAACTGGACGAAGCGGCCCGCATCGACGGCTGCACCTTCTTCCAGACGTACTATCAAATCATCCTGCCCATGCTCAAGCCTGTGCTGGCGACCATCGCCATCCTGTCCTTCCGTCAGGGCTGGAACGAGTACATCATGCCCCGGGTGTTCACCATGACCAATGATAACCTGCGCCCCCTGACCGTGGGCGTGAACATGCTCAAGAACGCGGGAGACGGCGCGGCGGCCTGGAACATCATGTTCGCGGGCGCGACCATCGCCATTATCCCCATCCTGGTGGTGTTCATCTGCTTCAGCCGCTACTTCATGGGCGGATTGACGGCAGGCGCGGTCAAAGGATGAACCGCCGATGACCGCCTGTGGCGGGAATTTCATCGGCGGTGAAATCAGCCAAAACAAGCGATCTGCCCATGAAGGGCAGTCGCGCCGATTGAGGCTGCGGGTGATCTTGCCTTACACAGCCTGCGTTTTCCGCAGGCTGTGTATTTTCGGAGGGTTTGTATGAGGCCAGAAGAAAGAATTTCGTATCCCGAGCTTGGGCACATTTATCCCGGCGATTATCTGGAGAGCATTCCTTTTCATGCATATATCGATAAAGAACAGCCCTTGCCCGAGGGCAGGCAGGTATTCGATATCCGGGATTTCGGGGCGGCGCCGGACGATAAGCTGAACACGGAGCCCATCCGCCTAGCCTGTGAAGCCTGCCGGGACGCCGGGGGCGGCGTGGTGCTGGCAGCGGGCGGGCGCTACAGGACCGGCACGGTGCGGCTGTACAGCCACACCACCCTGTTTATCGCCCCGGACGCGGAACTGGCTGCCTCGCGATGCGCTGACGACATGGTTTTCCGCGTGCCGGGCACCCAGGATTTCGGCGAGGAATCCAGCGGCGGAGCGTTCATCCAGGCTGTGGACGCGGAGGACGTAAGCATCACCGGCGGGGGCCGCATCCACGGAAATGGGGAATGGTTCGTTCATGAACCCCGGAAGAAACCGGCTCTGACGCCTTTTCCGATCACTATGCTGCCCACCCGGGAACAGGCGAAAACGCCGGAAATCAACACCGTTCCCGGCTCCGTCCGCACGGAATACCGGGAGCGCATCCGCTACGCCGAGGATAAGTACGGGGAGGGCAAGCCCGTGCTGCGCCGCCCCAGCGCCATGGTCTGGCTGCTGCGGTGCCGGGGGGTGCGGGTGGAAAATATCATCCTCCGCGATTCCATGTGCTGGACCCTGCACCCCGAAGCCTGCGACGGCGTGACCGTCAAAAACGTGGTCATCGACGATAACCGCCACGTGGCCAATACGGACGGGGTGGATATTTCAGGATGCAGCCGGGTCACCGTGGACCACTGCTTCATTTCCTGCGCGGACGACGGGGTGTGCGTGAAAAATCCGGTGTACACGAACCGGGTTTCGGAAGAAATCGAAATCAGAAACTGCACGGTATGCACGGTGATGAACGGGTTCAAGATCGGCACAGGCACCCGGCACGATATCCGCGGTGTTCTTGTGGAAAACTGCGATTTTATCATGCCGGATATCTACCCCGGTTCCGTGTCCGGCATATCCATCGAAAGCTGCGACGGCTCCGGGGTGGAGGACGTGACGGTGAAAAACATCCGCATGAAGAATGTGCTATGTCCCCTGTACATCCTCCTGAACCGCCGCAATCAGGCGAAGGAACCCTACAGCGAAGACCCGGCCGCCCTGTACTGGGGCGGGAAGATCGCGCGGGTGAACATCCTCGGCATTTCCGCCGAAAACGCCGAGCTGCCCGCCATCCTCACGGGCTATGCGGATAAAACGAAGGGCGGCAGGCCGGTCCGCAGGGCCATCCGAGATATTCATATCAGGGATTATGCGGTCACCTACCGGGACAATGAAGAAATCCTGCATATCCCCGCCGGATTTGAAGAATTTCTCACCGATTACCCGGAAAGCAACGCCCACGGGGACGTGGACGCCTGCGGCATTTGGGTGCGCCACGCCGATCGGGTGAAGCTGGAAAACATCCGTATAACGCCCCGAACCATGAACAAGCGGGAAACGGTCAAATTGTACGATGTGAACGAGTAAAAGGAGACAATATGGCACCTTGGCATTTGGACAGAGAAGGTTTCGTCACCTATTATATGGTTTCCGGCCCGCGCGTCTCCCCCTTCGCCTGCGCGGAACGGGACGCCAACCAGCTTCGCTTCGAGGCGTATCTTCGCTCCATCGTGGCGGAGCATCCGGTCCTGCGCGGGACGGAGAACGTGTCCGCCTCTGAAAACAGCCGCCTGGGTCTGCCCTGGTTTTTCCGCGGCGGAAAGGATGGGGCTTTCGTCAATTTTTCCAATTTTTACGCCGATATGCGCCGCGTCGCCTTTGACGCGGCCACGGCGCTGACGGTTCCCGATGAAAGAAAGATCGAGGCCGTCCTTTGGTCTTACGCGGCGGTGGACGTGTATTGCAACGGCGTTCGTGTGGGCGGGCTTCCCCAGCCGGTGTACAAGCCCGTCGGTCGGGCGGAAATCACCCTGCCCCTGCGGGCCGGAAAGAACGTGATTTATTTAGCCTGCGAAGCCTTGGGCGTGCGGGACACCCGCAGCGTGGTCGGCCTGCAGATTGTAGAAGGCCGGGAAGAAATCCAGGTCTCCCTGCCCGACGAAAGATTAGCGGAAGATGCCGCCCCCGCCCTGGATTTCATCGAATCGGCGGAGCTGCTGCCCGACGCCCTGCGCTTTTCCCGTCCCGCCCCGGAAGGAACCTGCTGGGCATGGAACGATTACGACCCGGACTATGCCCACGTCCATCTGCCTAAGGAATGGCGCGACGTTTCGGGTCAAACCCGCGTCGATCTTCCCGACGGTCACGCGAACCTGGTCCTTCGTCTTTTCTTCGGGGAAAGAAAGCATATGCTCCAGCGCAGCTTCGAGCGCACGGAGCAGTTCAGGCCCGCCCGCATCCATCCCGTTCCCTCTGATAAAGAAAACCTGGCCCTCATCTACCGCCGCATCGCGGACGTGGAAAGCCTGAGCCGGGGGGAGGAATTCGGCTTCCCCATCGCCAACATGCTGGCCCGGAGATATTTGGGCGATACCTCCAGGGACGACGGCCGCCTGATGCTCGAAACCCTGAACCTGATCGAAAAACGGGTGGACTGCGCGGACTTCCTGGTGTGCGGCCTGATCCGGTATCTGAAAAACTATCCGGTTTCGGAGGCTGTGGCGAAACGCGCCCGGGAGGCGCTCACCCATTTCCGCTACTGGATGGATCAGGACGGCTTCGACGGCATGTGCTTCTGGAGCGAAAACCACTGCCTCATGTTTTACGCAAGCGCCATGCAGGCGGGCGAAATGTACCCGGAGGAATACTTCCCCCTGGCCCGCATGACGGGAAAGGAGCTGTCTGCCTGGGGCCGGGGCAAGGTGCTGGACTGGCTGGACGACGTTGAAAGATACGGCTTCGAGGAATTTTTGAGCACCGTCTACATGTGCGTCACCTTCGCGGCCCTGATCAACGTGGTGGATTTCGCAGAGGAAGCCGTTTCCGCCCGCGCGGCGAGAATCACGGACAGGCTGCTTTCCATGCTGGCCGTTCATACCTTCAAGGGCGGCGTCGTGGCCCCTCAAGGCCGGGTCTATCGGGGCGTTCTCTACCCCTTCGCGGCGGGAGCCATGGCGCTCATGAACCTTGCCGATCCAGCCCAGCCCTACGATTACGGGGAAGGCTGGCTGGGCTTTTACGCCACCAGCCGCTACCGCTTCCCGGCGGATTTGAAAGAAAAAATGGCACTGCCCGCCTCCCTTTCCTATACCACGGGCAACGCCAGAATCATATTGGAAAAGCGGGAGGACTGGTGCCTGACCAGCGTGCAGATCCCCCGAGAGCCTTTCTCCCGCTGGGAAAACGAAACGCGGAAGCCGGACGCCTGCCCCTCCAGCCATTCCTTTGTGAAATCCTATAACGAGTGCTTCCACGGCACCACCTGTTTCCAGCCCGGCGTTTACGGCTATCAGCAGCATCTTTGGTACGCCGCCCTGGACGGGGAAGCGGCGGTGTTCATCAATCATCCGGGTTCCCCCTCCGAAGGCGGCGACATGCGTCCCGGCTACTGGCACGGCAACGGCGTGTTCCCCGCGCTGAAGCAGCAGGGCGCGGTGCTGGGCCTGATCTATCGCATTCCCGAAGAACATCCCCTGCATTACATTCATCTGTATTGCCCCGAATGCCGTTTTGACGAAGCACGCCGGGAAGGAAACTGGCTGCTGCTCAGAAAGGGAAAAGGCTTCGTCGGCCTGTGGAGCAGCGTGCCCATGGAACCCTGGACAGGAGAAAACTTTGGATGCGAGCAGCGGATGTGGGGCAGTGAAATCGCCTGCCTGTGCGTATGCGCGGGGAGGGAAACGCCGGATATGGACGCTTTTGAACGATACGCTTTCTCTTTCCATCCCGCTTACGATGCGGAAAAGCGAACCTTATCCGCCAAAGCGTTTCTTTTGACCTGGGTCAAAGGAGAAGACCAAACGCAGTATCTGTGATCCCGCGCAACGCCAAAAAAGAGGGACGTTGCTTTGGGAATTTTCGTATTCGTTGCTTTGGGAATTTTCGTATTATTCTTGACGGAACAGGCGGTTATGGTATATTTTTCTGTCGAATGAAAACAGGGAGGCTAAAACGATGCCGGATTTTGATCAAATGACCTTGCAGGAGCTGATCCGCCCGGAGGGCTTCGACTGCGATTGCGGGAAGCATCACGCCTGCGCCATGGATTTTCTGGAAATCGGGCCGGGAGCTGTGGCGAAAGCGCCGGACATGGTGCGGGCCATGGGCTGGCAAGGCCCTTCATCGTGTGCGATAAAAACACCTACGAAGCCGCGGGAAAGCGGGTGGACGAGCTGCTGAGACTGGCGGGAATCGACCGCAAGCTGTATATCATCCCGTGCGCGGGGCAGAAGATCGCCCCGGCGGAGTGGGAGGTGGGCAGCGTGATCATGCATTACGATCCCGCCTGCGATTTGATCCTGGGCGTGGGCAGCGGCGTGATCAACGATATCTGCAAGGTCGTGGGCAACGCCCTTGGCAAAAAGAGCGCCTTGGTAGAGACCTTTTTCTTGAAACTGAAAGAATTTCGCCGCGTCGCTACCCGCTATGATAAGCTCGCTGACCGTTTTCTGGCCTTTGTTCATCTGGCCTGTATTCGCATACTTCTTGCATGATGCAGGCGGGTATACTTTTAGAAACACACTCTAGTAAGGCAGAAGGTACATGGACGGATACAGGTATAGCCCGGAGACGTTGTTATATCCAGAGCCCTATTCATTTCCATTCACTAAGGAGCCGGGAAAGATTTGCGTCTCTCCCGGCTCCAATTACAGATTAAGTCGCATCGGCTGCTTGAAAAGCAGACAGAGCGTCATATTCAGCTTGAGTGATTACTTCAGCATCGAGCAGTTCCTTCAGCAGCCCGTTCATCGTAGGCGCTTCCTGAGCCTGGCTATTCATTCCGGGCATACCTTCAGGCTTCTCGCCATCAGGCAGCTCAGGAGGAGTCTGGCCGTCAGCAGGCTGTTCACCGTTCATTTCAGGCAGGCCTTCCGGCTTCTCGCCATTGGGTGTCTGTCCATTCATTCCAGGCATTCCGGCAGGCATGTGCTCGGCCATATATGCCTTGATCTTGTCACAGGTCTCCTGGGAGATCACACCCTTTGTCACCATAGCGTCGAAGTCGATCATTACCGGCTTTTCGCCATTGGGCAGTTCGGGAGCGTCAGCGGGCTTTTCGCCATTGGGCAGCTCAGGCAGGTCAGCGAGCTTTTCACCGCTGGGCAGTTCGGGGGCGTCAGCGGGTTTTTCACCGTTGGGCAGTTCCGGCAGGTCAGCGGGCTTTTCACCGCTGGGCAGTTCGGGGGCGCCAGAGGGCTTCACTCCAGAAGGAGTCTGACCGTTCGGCATCTGCCCATCCGGCCGATTTCCGCCATTGGGCCCGCCCATCATCGGACCGCCCATCTGTCCCTGCGGGGGCATACCTCCAGGTATACCTCCCTGTGTATTCCCATCCGCAAGCGCGACAGCTGACATCGCCAGCAGCGCAATTACCATGATCACTGAAAGGATCTTTTTCATAATCTTTACCTCCTTAAATCTTCTGGTAGTTGTTCTTCCGCCATCCGGGAATGTGCACTCTTCCCTTCTGACAGGAACATCTTAACGCCGGTTGATTTAAGGAACATTGAAGCGCAGAGATTTTTTTATTGGAATATATCATGGACCCAGGCGATGAAGTTAGCGTCTGATTTGCCGGTGCGCTCTGCCTGTGTGTGACCCTGAGCCCAGACTGTTTCAAAATCCGTATCAACGCCATAGGCCTGAAGCGCAAGTGCCAGATTTATTTCAGTCGTCAGAGGCGTATCACTTTGTGTGATGCCGGTGCGTATGCGCCAATGCTCCGCGACCTTTGAAGCTCCGTAGTCCTCATTGACGGGCATGAGCCAGGAAAGGGGCGAGAACATCCTCAGCCTGTAATCCATCGAGTATCCGAGCGCGTCTGTCCGTATAAGATCCTCCGCAAACTCCGCCTCATACGCTGTCCCTTTTACGATTTCCGCCAGAACGGCGTCAAAATGTGTGCATTCGCCGTCACCTGCATTGAACAGCTCGTGCCCGCCTGCTTCGATCTTATCAAAAGCGGCGACAGGCTTCGAAGCTCTTTTCAGGCGGGCTGTGAAATCATGGATGCTTGAAATGCTCACTTTCCCTGTTTCCGCGTCATAGGACACCCATTCTCCGTTTGCGTTCAGCGCGTCGATATAATCCTGCGCCGTCTGATATGCAGCCGAAGAGCCTCCCTTCCCCGAAGACACGGTGAGCGGGAAGGATGTGTCGGTCAGATAGTGCTCCAGGGAAACCTCGATGAACCGCTTTACATATTCATAATAGCTTCCGGCCTGGTATATTCCGGCATCTGAGGTTTCCAGGAAAAGAAGCTCGCCATCCGGGCTCGTGAAGCCCATGTGATTCACATATTCCGCATATGCGGAGGCCAACGCATCGGATATCTCCATCATTTCTCCACTTAAGTTACTGCGCGTGTTGCCCATGCTCCATTCATGTCCCTCATCCGCGGAATCAAAGCCCGTAATGGGACACCAGCACATGGCCGCGTTGACCGCGTCACTGGAATCAACCGCGCCGATCGCATCCAGGTATGGCAAGTACAAAGTGCTGTCTCCGCTTGCGCCAAGCACCGCCGTCTGGCTGCCGCCGCCGCTGTGGCCATACGCGACGACACGTTCTGAGCATCCGGGCAGGACATTCAGATTTGCGCGGATATAGCGGATGGCCGCTTTCAGATCGGTGACGCCCGCGGGTATACCGGCATCCTTGCCCCGGCAACCCGCAACAACATAAATGAAGCCCTCTCGCGTATAAGTGGCCGCGTTTTTGGAATAGCCAGTCGGCGCTGACTGCGCTTTATGGCCCGGTGTGTTGACCGGAAACAGGACCGGAGCCGTTTCCGCTGTGTATCCATTGATTTCGCCGTCTGATGAAACGCTGCAGGTATACGTGCCGTCTCCGTTGCCGATTGCGTTCATGTACCCTCCCGGGACAAAGACGCCAAGCGTTTCATAGGTCAGATCAGCAGGATCAGAGCAGTACTGAATGCCGACCTGCCAGTAAACGTCGTCCGAGGCGTTGTATTGCCATTTCGTCATATCAAGCGCTGCGCTGAACGCGGAGTCGGCCATGGCTGTCGTAAAGCATCCGACCAGCAGACAGCAGACCATTGCAAAAATGAAAAGCTTTTTCATATCGATTCCTCCTCGAAAGCAATGAAGCCGGAACCGCTTGTGCGGCTTCCGGCTTCATTATGTGTCATTCAGTCATACCAAATCCAGAAACTCTCCAGGATTCAGAATTGCTTATTTGTTAAACAGGCTCTCCAGCGCCTCCTGATTCTCCCGAAGCACCTTCAGCACCCATTCGCTCCAGTGGCGGGCATTGGTATCGCTGTCGCCGAACACATAGTCTTCCTGGCCGTAGTCGATGACGTCGAAGCCCGGAACAGCCTTGCTCGCTCCCTTGGCGCGGTAAGCCATGCCATCCGCCAGGTTGAAGGAGACTTTCCCTTCATCATCAATGCTCACCCAGCCGGAGAGATCCGTGCCGGCGGCGGATTCGGCGGTGCCGTTGGACATCTGCGTTTCAGCCGCCGGTTTCACGGTTTCCGCACCGCTGACATACTCGCCGTACATCATGTCTACCCACAGGGGCAGGCTGTTGCCGAGGATCTCGCTGGGTACGTGACCGCCGTCCCACTGCCATTCGATGGTGGCGTCGATGCCCGCGTTCAGCGCGGCGATCTGCATATTCAGGGAGTTGAACATGGCGATGTCGCCTTCCTTCGCGCCGCAGACGATGCGCATCCAGGTGGGATTGGCCGTTCCCTCCGCGCCGATGTAGTTCAGCGGGTTGTAGAGGTTTACGATGTTCTTGCCGTAGGCGTCACCCTCCTGAATCTCCGCGACGTCTGCTTCATAGGCAGCCAGCATTTCCGCATAGCTGGAATAGTTGACCGAGTTGGTGCTGCTGCCGGCGGCCTGGGTTGTTCCGGCGTCGGGGGTGCCAACGTCCATTTCGTCGCCGCTGCTGTTCTCGGCAACATCAGCATTGTCAAAGCTGCGATCGGAAGAATCCGTCCTGTCAGAGGGCATTTTTCCGCCCGGGCCGCCGCTCATACCATCCGGAGGCGTGCCGCCGGGGCCGCCATGACCGCCGTCCGGAGGATTCCCGCCGGGGCCGCCGCTCATGTCGCCGCCGGGTCCGCCCATGCTGCTGCCGGAGCTGCCTTTGGCATAGCGCCCTTCGATAAACGCCTGCGCCTTGTCGACTGTGGTCATGGCTGCCACTTCTTCATCGGTCAACGCGGCACCGTCGCTGCCGAACCATGTCCAGCCCTCCGCATAATCCAGATTCTCCACATACCACTGGAGGTTTTCGGTCAGCTCAGCAAGGTACAGATCCAGATAACTACCGCCGTAGCCGTTGGTGTCGGCGTACTTCTCTTCATCGTACTCGATGGTCAGTGCTATGGTGCTGTTCAGCTCCCCGTCGCCATCCAGGTCGAAGCCGACCTTCGCTTCTTCAACAGTCAGGTTCTGAGCGTTGATGTAGGCCATGTATTCCTGGGAGAGGAGCCCAGCCATCGCCTGCTGAAAATCCGTGTTGAAACTGAAGCTGGTGTTCAGAGTATACTCCATGGCCAGCGCCATGTCCGCTTCATAAAGAGATGTGATCGCGCTGTAAGCCACGCAGCCCCATGCGCCATCGGACAACTCAACTTCTTCACCATTGATCGTCACTGTGGTGCAGTAACTGCCGTCCTCGTTCCGATAGACACCCACCGCACCGACTTCGATCTGGTAATCATAGAAGTCGGGATTGTTGGAGGACGCCGCGAACATCGCCGCGTGAGCGCCGCCGCCGCTGCCTCCGGTCGAGACCCAGTAATCCACGCTGCCCGGCAGGTTGCCCAGGAGGATGTTGTACTTTACATAGCGGGTCGCGGCCTTCTGGTCCACCAGGCAGGAAGGCGCGTCGCCGGTATAGACGGTATTGCCTTCCGCGTCCGTATAGCTGTCCTGCTTGCCGCGGTTGCCGCAGGCCACATTGATGTAGCCTTCAGCGGCATAGGTGGTCGCGGCGGTGGTGTTGCTGGAATTTCCATAGCCTGCTGCGCCGGTATTCAGGATCACGGGCGCGGTGGCCGCCGTGTAGGTCTGGCCGTTGGTACTGGTGACGGTTGTCTCATAGTCAATGACCAGGCTGCCCTTCACAGCTCCGGTGGCGGTTTCCGCCGTCACATTCGCAACGCCGTCGCTATCCGTGTCGATGCCCTTCACATAGGCTCCGGGCACGCAGACCGAGACGCCTTCCTCATTCTCAATTACTGGATTGGTCACCGCGATGACCACGGACAGCGCCCAGGCGTCAGCGCCGGAATTGTACATCCATTCCTGATCCGGATTGTTGGCCAGGTTCAGGGCCGCTTCAATGGTCTCCTTGTCAGAAACAGACGCTGCTTCCTCCGCGAAGCAGCCGCAGGACACGGTTGTCAGGACCAGAGCCAACAACAGTGCAACCAGTTTTTTCATTCGCGCTTCCTCCTTCATTCAATTCATGGCGATCCCATTGACATAGAGCGTGTAGCCGCCTGTGACCACATTCTCCATGCTGCCTTCAAAAGAAGTAATGTATGTATCCGCTGTCAGTGTCCAGGTGCTGGTGCTGTCCAGGATGACGTTCACCGTACCGATTTCGGTGGAAACCGTGCTGCCCTTCGCGTTCGTGATCTCCCCGCTGAACGTGCCTTCAAAGGAGGAGCCGTTCTGCAGCGTCAGCGTCAGAGTGGAGTTGTCGCCCACGAGGATCGTGCCGCTCAGCGTCTGCGCGTCAGCGACCAGCTCGGCTGTATTGGAAGCACCGCTCCAGCCGTCGTCGCACACGGAGAGCAGCACGTCGCTGCCTTCGTTGTTCAGCGTCACACCGGACAGGGTGATCACCGCGTGGGTGTTGGTGACGTGGAACATGTGCCCGCTCAGGCTGGTCAGGCTGCCGCCGGTCATGGTGAAAGAGGATGTGCCGCTGTCCGCGTCGCCGCTCATGGACTGATAGATCATGATGGTATCCAGGAAGGTAGCATTGCCGTTCATGGACGTGTTGTTGGCGGTCATGTCGCAGTTTTCCAGGGTGATGGAGTTCATGCCCTCGATGCACACGCCCTCGGATAGATTGGAAACCAGAGTGGCGTTCTTCACGGTGATGTCCGCCGTGGAGTAGATCGCCGGAGAGCCCAGGCCGTTGGAAGTATAGGTGCCGCCGTCCACCACAACGGTGCCGCCGCCCCGGTCTGTGCGGATCGGCGCGGAGGACCCGCCGAAAGTAGTGACCATCAGGTTGTTTGCGTATGTGACGCCGCCTCCCGTGGTCATGATGCCGCCGGAGCCGTTACCTGTGGTCGTAATCGTCGTATCAGAGATGATTACCGTCGTGCCGTCGCCGCCAGCCCCGTTGGACGCGCCGTTGCCGCCGTAGCAGAACACGCCGTTCGCGCCGGAGGCCGAGGATTCGATGGTGCCGCCCGTGATCGTGGTGGTGGAGCCGCCCATCACCAGTACCGCTGCGTTCAGTCCATAGAAGTTGCAGTTGTCGCCGCCGTTGGAATCACCGGTCTTGGTGACGGTGGGATCGGTAATGGTCACGGCGTCCGCCGTGCTGACGATCAGGGCGCTTTCGTCCACGGTATCGGAGGCATAGGTCTGACCCGCTTGTTCCGCCGCTTCGATGATCTCAGTGGCAGCTGTGTACTCAAAGGAAGAGGTGCTGCCGCCGGGAGGCGTGCCGCCGCCAAAGCCACTGTTGCCGGGAGCGCCATCGGGAGGTGTGCCCATTTCACCACTAGGCGGATCTCCGGGAGGTGTGCCGCTGGGGCCGCTTTCAGCAAACGCTGTTACAGAGAACAGCATCATTAAAACAAGCAGAATACTGAGGATTTTCTTCATAGGGATCGCTCCTTTCGTCTCTTCATACCATCAGCCGGGATGCCATCACTTGCTGCTGACAATGGAAGTATACATGCCGTTCATTGAAGATAGATTGAAGAATACTGAAAGTTTTCGGATCAGAAAACCTCCGTGCCGTCCACAAACAAATGGTATCCATTTGCATCGATACTCTGCAGATCCCCACTGAAAGAAGTGACGTAGCTATCACCGGTCAGCGTCCAGCTGCTGCCCTCGTCCATGGTCACATGGACAGTGTCGCCTTCCTGCTCCGCATTGATGCTGCCGGTGAAGTCCGATTCTGTCATGTTGATGGAGAGCATGGAGATGCTGTCCACGGTGATGGAACCGGTCAGTGTCTGGTTCTCCGCGTTCAGCGTACACCGGCCGCCGTTCCGGCCATCCTTGCCCCAGCGGCCGGCGGAAACGATGAAAAGGGTCCCGTCTTCGGACAGGTTCAGCACGGCATCGTTCAGGTTGATGACGCTGGCGGTATTGGTGCAGTAGAACATCGCGCCGCTATGGGAGGTCATGGTGCCGCCAGTCATGGAAAAGACGCTGGTGCCTTCCTTTGCATCCCCGGAGGCGCTCTGGTAGAGCAGTACGTTCGCGTGAATGCTGCCGGTCTTGGTGGATTGATCGTTGCCTTCGATGGTGACGTTCTCCAGGGTTACGCTGTTCATGCCCTCGATGATGACAGCCCGGGACTGTTCAGACATGCATTCCGCGTTTCGTACCGTGATCTCCGCTGTACTGTAGATCGCCGGGCAGCCGTTGGTACCGGTGGACGTATAAGTGCCGCCATCCAGCACCATAATGCCGCCGCCCCGATCGGAACGAATCGCTGCCTTGCTGGCGCTGGTTACCGTCAGGTTTTGGCCGTAAAGCGTGCCGCCGCCTGCCACCTGCACACCGCCCGCGCCTCCGCCGGTCACCGTGATGGTGCAGTCTGAGATGTTGATTGTTCCTCCGTCGTATGCAAAAACACCGGTGGCGTTTTGCGCGGTGGCTTCGATGGTTGAATTGCTGAGGGTCAGAGCAGCCTGATCATACACTCTCACAGCGGAATTCACGCCTCGAAAGCTGGCCGCGTCCGCGCTGGAGGCGTTCCCGCCGGTCTTCAGGATCGTCGCGTCCGTGATGACGATGCTCTCGGTGCCAGATACGTCCACGGCGCTTTGATCGTCCTGATCCGCCGTATAAACAGTTCCTTCCGCACAGGCGCTGACAGCCATAAGGCAAGCCAGCAGCCATGCGATCCAAATCTTCCGCATATTAATTGTCTCCTTTTCTCCGTTATTCGGCCGGCAGCGAATCTGCTGTCAGCACACAGTCCGTATAAACCGTTCCATCAACCGTCAGGACAACGCCTTCCGGGATGATGACCTGCGCCTGATCCTGCAGTGTCAGGGAGGAAATCAGGGAAGTGCCGGTCACCTGCCACACCGCGTCGTCCGTCAGTGTGATGTTGACTGCGTTCGCGCCATTGTCGTTGACCAGATTGGCCACCTGGCCGATACTCCAATATTCATTGATGGTGAAGCTGGTGTTCTGATACTGCCCCGCGAACGCGGCGGCAGCGTCCGCGTCGTCAAAGGCGTATCCGCCGTTTTCTTTGACCAGCACAGAACCGTCATAGGTCACATGGATGGCAGCGGTAGAAGCGATGGCTCCGCTGTACTGAGCGCCTGCGCCGAAGGTGACTTTCAGCGCGTTTCCCTTCAGTCCGTCCGAGCCGGAGGCGTTGTAGATATTGCCTGTATACTCGCCGTTGGTAAAAGTAAAAGCCTGTACAGTGCCATCAGCGGAAGCCTGATCGGTATTGAAACCAACAGCTTCTGAATGATACGGCTTGAAGTTCTGGCTGCCGCCGTTCGTGTTCAGCGGGTCGTCCGCGCTCATCATGCCGCCGTTGGTGGCGTCGTCGTTATCCATCACCTGGATCAGCACACCGCCGTTGGTGATCGCGCTGTCGTCGATCGCAGCGGTCAGCGTCTGATTGGAGTGTCCGGTTTTTACCAGGAAGGTGGCATAGCCGCTTTCCACGACCGTACCCTTTTCCAGGGTGATGGTGTTGCTGTTCTGATGCGCCATGAAGCCGAAGGTGTCGGAATGAATGGTCGTCACTTTATACTCGGGCGCTTCATAGATGGCGGTGGTTTCCCCGGCGTGGTTCTTCAGCTCATAAGCCTGACCCGCTTCCAGCGCCGTATAGGTGGCGCTTCCGCCGGTAAAGATGGTGGCGTAGGTGCCCACGTTGATGTCAGATCCCGCGAAGGTCTCCACAGCTCTGCCGATGACATAGGTGCCGTAACCGGAGCCGTAATTTACAGTGTAGGGATTGTCCAAGGTTTCGCTAATCTGGCCGCCATCCGCCTGAAGTGCGGCAGCCGCGCTTTCGTCAGCGTTGTTCAGCGTCAGGCTGCTGTTATAGACATTCAGGTACATATCATCGCCCGCGTCGGTGGACAGCACCGCCCACGCGCCCGCAGAGGTCTCAGAGTCGATGACGTTCGTCGTGGTATCACGGCCCATCATATTGGAGCAGCGTGAGTTGCCCATGATCCCCAGAATCCAGGGCGGGGCCACCATCAGGGTTTGGGTGGGCGTATTTAGGTAATCACTGTTCAGGGTGCCGCCGTCCGATTGCAGCACAGACGACCGGATCGTTACTGTTGCGCCGTCATCCGTGAATATGGGCATGGTGGCAACGCCTGCCGTATGGACCGTGCTGCCCGTGATGGTCACGTTTGCGTCGGACCCAAAGGCGGCAATCGCCGTACCTTTGCCGGAAAAGT
Source organism: Clostridia bacterium (assembly GCA_017448975.1). Taxonomy (GTDB): domain Bacteria; phylum Bacillota; class Clostridia; order Christensenellales; family Aristaeellaceae; genus RUG563. The sequence continues at coordinate 3,097 of JAFSKN010000022.1, read as the reverse complement.
CACAGGTATCGCTGCCATCCGCGTCGGACAGCATGGTGATCTCCGCGTCGGAGATGGCGTAATCGGTGTTGTACACCAGAATGCCATTGTGTCCGGATTCGCTGTCGCTGATCACGATCCCGGAAGCAGACTGCGCATCATAAGATCCGGAAGTGATACGGTCAATCGCTGACTGTTCTTCGTTGATCCCGTCCGCCGTTACATACAGTGCGGCGTCATAAGCGTAGTCATCACCTTCCATGCCGTCCGCGTTGGTACCACCCATCGACCAGGATCCGAGCTGTCCTTCCGCATGGCTCTGCTGTCCGCCGGGCGCATGACCGGGAGCACCGCCGGGTCTGCCCGGGCCACCAGGCTGGCCATCGGTTTTTTCAGGAGGCGTGCCGCCGGGGCCGCCGGGGAATCCGCCCTCCGGCATTTCAGGGGGCATTCCTTCAGGGGCTTCGCCTCCCATTTGCGACGGGTGATTCGTATTGCTGTTGGTATCTTCCGCAAATGCGGCCAGAGAGCTGCACAGCAAAAACATGGCCGCAAGCATGATCGCAAGAAATCTTTTCATTCTGAATTCCTCCTTATCTGGCCAGCCGGGAGAAGCCGATTCCTTTCTGACCTCAAAAAGGAAACCTCCCTCACAGCTGGCGATGTCAGTGTAAGGGAGGTTGATTGAAGAAAGATTGAAGAACGCTTTATTTTTTCATCGGGATGGAAGCGGTGAATCTGACCTTCCCGTCCTGACAGGACACGCTGATGCTGCCGCCATGCTTTTCCACCACAGCCTTCGCGATGGACAGACCGAGACCATAGTGCTGGCCTTCACTGTTCCGGGCCTCGTCCACCCGGTAGAAGCGGTCAAAGAGATGCTCCAGCTTGTCCCGCGGGATCTCATCGCCGTCATTGACCACGCTCAGAACAGCGTGATGCCCCTGGCGCTTCAGAGAGATCCCGATCTCACTCCCGGTGGCATGGCGGATCGCGTTGTCCAGCAGAATGGATACCAGCTGTGTGAGCTGGGTTTTGTTGCCTGTAAAGATGACGCCGTCTTCAATATCTGTCCGGAAAACCCGGCCGTGGTCAAAGGCAAGCATTTCAAGAGCGAGGGCTTCTCCTGTGACGACGCGGGATAAATCCACCTGCTCCATCAGAATTTCCGCATTTTCCGCTCTGGAGAGATCCAGCAGCTGCCTGACCAGTCCGCCCATTCGATCATTTTCGTACACGATGTTGGAAAGCCATTCGTTTTCTCCGATCTCCCTGGACAGCAATTCGGCATTGGTGCTGATGACGGCAACCGGTGTTTTCAATTCATGGCTGGCGTCGGAGATAAACTGCTTCTGCTTCTGGTCGTTTTCTTCCAGCGGCCGGATGATGCGTCCGGACAGGACCAGGGAAATGAAGAACATCACAAGGATGGCGACGCTGCCGATGATCAGCACATTGTGCAGCAATGTGTTCAGGCTGCCCTCTGACACCGTGTTGTCCATCAGGGCGACAAGCGTATATTCCGGCCTGCGGTCCACGATATAGGTCAAGGCACCGGTGCGGCCGGATGCGGTGTTTCCGGCCAGGATTTCTTTCGCGATGCCGATCAGTTCTTCCTCGCTGTAAACCTCTTTCTCTCCTTTATCCACCGCAACTACGGCGTCGTTCTCCCCAAAGGCAACGGAATAGAACGTGGAAAGCTGATAGTCCGGCTTCTGATCCAGCGGCGGTCTTCCCGGCGGTTCCAAGACTGGAGCATTGGGCAAATCCAGCAGCCCATCCGGTGGCAAATCAGGCGGACCGCCTGTCTCACCATCCAGGTAATAGAGCTCCACATGCCGTTTCAGCATCGCCATGTTTTCCTGCCGGATTTCCCGATAACTGGCCAGCAGGATCACAGACAGCGTGATGGCGAACAACAGGATCAGCGACCCCATGATGGCCAGGAGGATCTTTTTTCTGGACCGCTTAAACATCTTTCTCCCTCAATTCATATCCCAGGCCGCGAACAGCTTTGATCTCAACATTCGAGCCGACAAAGGCAAGCTTCTTTCGCGTAAAGGACATGTACACTTCCACGTTGTTATACTCAGCTTCATTGTCAAATCCCCAGATCTTTACGGCAAGCTGCTCCCTTGTCATGATCTGGCCCTGGTTGCTGAACATGTATTCCAGAATACGTAACTCTTTCTCGCTGAGCCGCACGAACTGCCCCATCTGTTCACAGGTAAGCGTTGCTTTTGATGTGTCCAGCGTCAGATTTCCAAAATGGAGATTCCCATCCTGGAAGCTCGCGCTTCGCCGTCCCAACGCACGCAGCCGTGCCAACAGTTCCTTTGTCTGGAAGGGTTTGGTCAGATAATCATCCGCTCCGCTGTCCAGTCCGGTTACTTTATCCTCCAGCTGGCTTTTTGCCGTCAGCATCAGAATCGGCGTTTTTACACCGCCGCTCCTTGCTTTCCGGGCGGCTTCAAACCCGTTCATCTCCGGCATCATCACGTCAAGCACAGCAATATCATACACGCCGCTCTCCAGCGCCGTCAGCGCGGATGCTCCGTCTTCCACGTGATCCACGTCGTATTTTTCCTGTTTCAACAGGGCCACAAGTGCCGCTGCCATCCTCTTTTCGTCTTCCGCCAACAGAATCCGCATGTCATCACCGCCTTACACGCCTATGATACTCGGTAAGATTGAAGAAAGATTGAAGCTGAACTGAAGATTTGATTACAGCAAAAGTATAGCATATGATACGCAAAATGACCAGTTGCACCTACCAGATCTGTAACAGACCGCAGGAAAGCATCCGTAGTGAAAACCTTACAGGGATGCAAAAGGAATAACCGGGTTCCTGTAATATATATCTAACGGGCTTTACAGCTTTACAGTTTTACAGTATGATAAATGAATGTAGATTGACCATCAAGCTATAGTATGATATAATGATTGTAACATTCAATAATGAATGTACATTCAATCAGAGGTGCTGCATATGTTGACGAAAGAAGAACTCCCGGATTGCCCGGTTGCCACCACTGTTCAGCTCATCGGGAATAAGTGGAAACTGCTGATCCTGCGCAATCTGCTGGCCCGGCCCTGGCGGTTCAATGAGATGCTGCGT
>JAFSKN010000021.1 GCA_017448975.1 Clostridia bacterium | reverse complement strand
TGGCTGCGTCAGCATGAGCCGTTAAGGAAAACAACAGCACAAACAATAATCCCAAAACAAACTTCTTCAATACCATCTTCCTCCTGTTCTATACCATTACAAAAAACATTGACAATCATGCAGGCAAAAGCTTGTTCCAACACGTTCTCAACCATTGTAGCACATAAACAAATTTGAGTAAAGAACGAATAATGATGTATAGGGCGGAATCGAAGACCCTGTTACAAATCACACCCCGGGCAGCCTCTCGGCATACACAGGACGCCTTCGCTCCGACCCCCAAAAGTACTCCGCTCAGGAGCCCTGTGTATGCCTTAAGTCTGGCCGGGGTGTGACTTGTAACGTCTTGTTTTTGCTGGGTACAACAATGTGCTTCAGTCCTTTGAACATTTCCCGCCTCCTATGCTATACTTGCCATACAAAACGATGTGATCATTATATACCGAATCCGCGATTCTGTCAATGGCTTCACACTCTTGAGTTTTCGTATAGCGCCGAACGGCGCCGAACGGAGAAGAAAAAAAGAGAGGAAACCTTCGACAAAAAGTGGTAGAATTAAGGTGCGAAACAAAATTCTCACTAAACAGTCGAAAGGAGACCTCTCAAAAAACATTCTACCACAAAAACCTACACAATGAAACGGTCAATTATAGAATTTGGGAAAAGAATATTTGGGAAGATGGAACGGCCTGAACAAAAATTTGCGGCTGATATGACATACGGGATGCTGGCGTCGGGGAGTTGCCTGTTGACCAGTATTGTAGACGAACTGCACGAAGAGACCAAGAAAGTGAACGCGGTGGAACGATTGGCTCGACACCTGAAAGAGGGTGTACCCTAGATCGCGCAGGAAAGTTACCGGCGTTTGGTTCGGGAGTGGGTGGAAGAAAAGCCGGTTGTACTGATTGACGACAGTGACGTTGTCAAACCGGAAGGATACAAGTTTGAAGCGCTGGGCATCGTCCGTGATGGCTCGGAGAGTACGGACAAGAAAAGCGTTTACAAAAAGGGCTATCACGTGACGGAAGCCGTAGCCATCACACGGAGCAAACAGCCAGTCAGCATATTTTCACGGATTCATTCTTCATCGGAAAAGGACTATATCTCCGCGAACACAGTGACTTTTGAGGCCATCGAACAGAGTGTGAAACTCCTGGGAAAAGCGACTTTCGTCATGGATCGAGGCTACGACGACAACAAAATGTTCCTCAAAATGGATGATCTGCGGCAGGATTATGTGATACGGCTGACGGCAAAGCGAAAAGTACTGTATCATGGCAAATGGACGCCTGTTACCGAACTACGGGATCGGCGCAAGGGTAAAATCAAAATAAACCTTCGATACCACAACAGTGACCACACGGCATATCTGTCCCATGTGAAGGTTCAGATTACAGCTTCCAGAAAGCCCGTCTGGCTGGTATTGGTTTACGGAATTACAGAGCATCCCATGATGCTGGCAACCAATATTTCTTTAGCATCCAAGGATGACGTCACAAGGATTGCCCAGTGCTACTTCTCCAGATGGAGAATCGAGGAATACTTCCGATGTAAGAAAACCGTTTTCGATTTTGAAAACTTCCGGGTTCGCAGCCTGTCTGCCATCAATGCCCTGAATTTCTACATCACTATCTGTATGGCATATCTGGCCTTTGTCTCTATGAAGCCGAGCAGCTCTCAAATTTACCTGAACATTTGGGAAGCCGCTGATCCTATCAAAATGAAAGTTTTCTTCTTCGGTTATCGCATTGCCGCAGGAATCGCGCGTATCCTGGACGCGGCCCACGAGGGCTGCAAGAGTTGGTTTAAACCAATCAGACAGAAATTCAAACAGCTCTCTTTCCTGACAGCCTGATTTTACCTGTGTCGATATCCGAACAGGCATCCGTTCCTTGCTTCGGATGTCTGTTCGTCGTCCCCTCGAACCATTTCTTTACCGATTTTCTTTTCGGCTATTGCATCATTCCACCGCGCGTCCTTCTCTCTTTGGCGTTTTTGTTCCTTGTCTTGTATTCTGCGGAAACTCAAGAAAAACCTATCCAGTTTTAAAGCAGCCCACCGAGCAGGTTTCCATGTGTGTGTAAGTCCCTTACACAGTCGGATCGCTGCTCAGTGGGCAAGCATTACAGCTTCATCGCCTCCACGCTCCGCCGCCGACGGAAGGCAGCGCAATCGCGCACCACTTCACCAGCGGCATCTTTTCAACCATCCCTGCACATTCCAGCCCCTCCTCGCTTCCGCATCGGTCGCAGACGGTGATGGTGGCATAGCGGCTCAGGGCGTGACGCTCCTTCGGTCCCCACATCATCTCACCGCAACGTGGACAGCGAGTATTCTCCTCCGGCTGATGCCTTCCGTACCAGTCCAGGGTCTCCTTCGCTTCATCCTCTGTGCTGATCTTATGCGCCTGGTCAGCGCCGTAGGCAAGGGAGAGGGAACTACCGCAGTCCCAGGCACACATCACATTCCCGGCGTCATCCACGCCTGTTACGGTCGCCTGCGTTCCGACTGGGATGTGAACAAAGGAGTCATCCATAGAATCGAGCACGATGCGGCAGCCCACGGGGTATGCGCTCCTCAGTTTTTCAACAGTTTCTTTGTTCGGGAAATTCATCATCACACGCTCCGTTTCCGGCCATTGGCCTGTTGTTGACCGGTTCTACCGGCCTGCTTTCTTGATCGCTTCAATCGACCTGCTTTCCTATTCGCTCTGAAGGAGAATCGTAGTCCACGCAAAGAGAAAAGGCCGCGCTCACCGCAGCCCCTCCCGATTTTGCGTTTTCATGCCTGTGTTGCCAGTGCCGCCAGCCTCTCGGCCTTCTTCCGTTCCCTGCGAGCCTTCTCCGCAATCCTGTTTTTCTCGCGTCTCTCTGCCAGCTTGTCAGGATGGGCGGCGTAGTATTCCTTCTGGTATGATTTAAAGAGAGAGAAAAAAGACTCCAAGTGTTAAATTACTGGAGAAGGAGATCCTCTTAGTACAGATGTTATGGAAGACATAGACGAATCTATTTTCTAAGAATGGGGTGGATATTGGGACATGGATGTTTTCGGATGCGATTGGCAAAATACGTCCAGAGATATTGGAATGTGATCAAGATACAATAAGGGCAGCAATTGAGAGAGTGCTGGCAAAAAAGCGAAGGAACAAGGATATGAAGATCAAAAATAATTGTAATCAGGAAGAAGTTTTATTCTGTTTGGAGAATTCCTGATGCACTTTCAACATCAACCGCCAATAATTTTTTTCATGCGTGGCCGTTGCAGTTTGAATACATTTTCCTATTACGCTTTCCGGCAGCAGGCAATCGGCGTGGATCATGCCCTCCATGAGGCAGGCGCGCAACTCGCACAAGGCGGGTCCGGTCAGTCCATGCGCCTTTGCGCTGTTCAGCAGGGTGGATGCAATATATTCGTACAGGTCATTGGAGAAATCCTTTTCCGCGGGATAGTACCGCAGGGAAAACTTTTCCATTTGGTTCAAACCGGGAAAGAAAGCGGAATCCTCGGCGGCTTCCCGGATGGAAATATGATACAGGCAGGCCGCGTCCTTGCCTTCCGCCCGGCGGATCAGCCGTCCCATGCGCTGGATATGCTGCCTTTCTACGGCGGAGCCGCTGAGTACGATGCCGATGTTGGCGTCCGGCACGTCGATCCCCTCGTCTAAACAGCGGCAGGAAACCAGCACCCGGGCACTGTTTTCCCGGAATAAAAGCAGGTTTCGTTCTCTGGCTTCCTTCGTCATGCCGGAATGATACAAAATACAGATGTTTCCATAACTGCGGCGCAGGAGCCTTGCCATTTCTTCCGCCTGTATGATCCGTTCACAGAAAATAATGATCCGATCCGTCGGCCGGAGCCTTTCCAGGATTGCCAGGCCGCATTGAACGCGGGAGGAAGCCAGCACGCTGATTTCCTTCCGTTGGTAGGTTTTCAGCAGGAAAGCGGCGGCCGGGTCTTCCGGCTCCATATCCGCTTCATGGGCCAAATGGGACACGGTACGCAAAAACTTATGCTTTTCTAACCTTTCCAGGCTGGGATGCTCCTGATACAGCTTTGCCAGAAGAACGCCGATTTCCGCGCTCAATCGGCTGTACTCCGCCAATTCTTCCGGTGCAAAGGAAGCGGATACTTCGCACACAGAAAAGGGGGAAAGAATATCCTCCCGCACCGCTTCATCAAAGCTGTAATGATAGATTTCAGGGCCCAGCGCCTGGGTAAGCGCCGCGTCATTTTCCGTTTGAAAAGGCGTGGCGGACAGACCCATGCATGCATACAGGCTTCCTGCGGCAATTTCCGGTGTAAGAAAATCAAAGATACGGCGGTTCTGCGGGCTGGCGTAATGATGGCATTCATCACAGATCAGCAGCACATGATGCTTTTGGGCCAATTCCTTTTTAATATGTGTGGATAATGCATCTCGGGCTGAATTGACGATATAAATCATGACCCGATTATCGGGATCGTCCCGTTTGCCTCCGCCATAGAAACCGGGCAGATCATCTCCGGTTATGGCATCCTGAAGCAGCGCGCTTTTCCATTGGTAGGCAAGCGGAATCGTGGGGACCACGATTTTGACGGACAGATCAGGGAATTGTTCCCTCATCCGCCGAACAGCTTCCAGCGCCAATACCGTTTTTCCCGCGCCGGTCACCACCCTGGCAATGCCGATGCGGTCGTTCTTCTCCCAGGCACGCAGGCATTTTTTCTGCCAATCGTAAAGCTGCACGGGAAGCCTCCTTGATTTTTCGTATTTTCCTATACAATATGCCATGATGGTCGGCGTCTTTCTCTTCGGGAGCCGCCGACGCGGTTAATTTGCCTTCGGCAAATTTCCTCATCATTTTACCATAACGCTCGGCGTGCTGCCCTGACGGGGCCCGCCGAGACGCGCAACTGTCCCTGCGGGCCAGTTCGCTTGTTATTATACCATATTTTTCAATAATTCCACAAGCAAAACCCTTGCCACTTTCGGAAAGACAGGCTATAATTATCGTGTTTGCATTGTTCAGGCGAACCGCAATCATCAAATGTGAAAGGAAACGAAAGAAATGCAGAATTACGAAGAACTATTCAATACATTGCAGGCAATGGATAAAAGCTTAAAGGAATCAGCAGCTACGGTGGCTAAACTGCAAAAGGCCATTCAAAAGAATACCGAAATGGGTAACCTGAATGAAGTGAAAAAGGGCCTTTCCGCTTTGGCCGATGCGGTGGAACAATTGAAAGCCCGCGCCGCGGTTATGGATGCGGAAGTAAACGGCTTTGATACAAAAGCCTATTTTATAGACGGAGATTTTACCCGCCAACTGCTGGATGCCTGCGCGGGCAAGGGCATTGATGTGAAAGGTGAAAAGGGCGTGTATGAAATGTTTCCCTACAAGGTGCGTGTTCTCAGCGACGAGGAACACGCGGGGGAAGTTTATATCGACCGGAAAAAGGCTCCCAGCTGCCGTCCGGCTTACGTGGCGGATTTGATCCGGGCGGGTCAGGCCAAGCTGTACGCCGCGCCTTTCAAGGCAGCAGCCTTTATGAGCGAGCTTTCGGACGCCTATGAAATCACCTGCCTGCGTTCCGGCGCACGTATTGGCAGCACCCAGGCTCTGAATAAAATTTATAAGAGTATGGTGCCTATGGCCCGCGCCCGGAAGGATTACGATATGCAGGCGTTCGCTTTTGATCTGGCTCGGCTATATGAGGAAGGCCCCGACGCCTGGGTAACAAAAAACGGCGCGCAGTACGCTTTCGGCACCAGCCGGGACGGAGCCAGCGGCATCCGCGTGCTGAGCCGTGCCGGGGTGGAATCCTTTATCAGCACCTTGCGGTCTTTGAACAGCGGAAACGAATAACATTTCAAGGAGGGCGGCTCCATGTCAGCACAGAACGAAAGCAGGGCGGCGGGACTCGAGCGCCTGCTGCAAGGCCAAGCCCCGAATCAAAACGAACTGCTGGATGAGATCACCGTGGGCCTGGATTCTTTGTCCGGTTTTCTGAACGAACAATATCTGCAAACCTATATTCCGGCGGGCGGCAGCAAAATCAAATGCGTTACCGGACGCCCGGGCTGCGGAAAAACCCATTTCGCTCAGGTTATGCTGAAAGAGGCGGAGACGGCGGGCTTTCTGACCGTGTCCTTTTCGGCAAAAAATGTCTGGCTTCACGATTTCCGAGAAATCTACCTGGAAATCCTCCGTCAGTGCGATATGGAACGGGTGCTTTCAGGCTGCGCAAATCAAATCATCCGGGAAATGGGCTATGATCCCGACGCCATTGTGCCAGGAAAAAGCCTGATGGACTATCTGGCGGAGCGCGGCGAGGGCGACCCGCTGTCCAAGGGCGAGATCCGCGCCACTCTGCGGAGATATTTTTCGAGGAATCCCCGGCTGGATAACACGTTCGCGGGCTGCTGTCAATTACTGACGGGCGGCCTGCTGGGTCATCCCCTGCTGGAAAACGCCAACCGGGAGCTGATATTGGGTTATCTGCATGGCGATAAGTCCGTAAAGCTTTCCCAGATGCGGGCATTGGGCCTTTCAGCCGCCGGCATCACCAAATACAACGCCCGGCATCTGCTGCGTTCCTTATGCGAAGTAGTACGTTTGGCAGGTTACAAGAGCCTGATGATTGTGATCGACGATATGGAAACGCTGCTGAACCGCGCGCCCGGCGACGCCGTCCGCTATACCAAGCTGCGCCGGGAGGATACCTACGAAAGCATCCGTCAGTTGATCGACGATATCGACAGTATGCGGAACGTGATGTTCCTGCTCTGCTTCCGCCGGGAACTGATGGACGACGACAGTTACGGCATGAAATCCTATCAGGCGCTGTGGATGCGCGTTCAGAACGAGGTGGTTTCCACCCGGTTCAACCGCTTCGCGGACATCATAGACCTGGATCGTTACGCCGATGAAATGTACAATGAAGATATATTGTGTGAAATGTCACAAAAACTTGCTTTTGCGCTGGTGGACGCGGAAAAGGAACTGACGCCTCTGAACCGGGAACAGGCAAAAGAGATCAAGGATCGGGCGGAATTTGGCGGACTGGGGCTTCCGTATCTCATGAACCGCGCTTTGGTGGAAGGAGGGGAAACCCGTGTTTGATTTCAATGCCAGGCATGTGATCGAAGCCCTGCGTTCGGGTGTTCCTTCCCGCGCCGTAGGGGAATACTTTTCCGAAGCCCGACCTGCCATGCTGAAAAAAATCCGCTCCCGGCTGGACGATGTACGGGAAACGGGCTGCTCCAGCGGCATGATCTTTACCGGGCGGTACGGCGAAGGGAAAACCCATTTGCTCAACACTGTATTTAATATGGCGTCCTCTGAAAATATGGCCGTGTCCTATGTATCACTGGGCAAAGAAACACCCATGGATAAGCCCTGGCTGCTATACCAGAAGCTGATTGCCAACACCTATCTGCCCGGCGCTCAACAGCCCGGCTTCCGGGCAAAGCTGGAAGAAATGACCCAGGGCAGCAGCGTGGCCAATGAATTGATGGCCTACGCTGCCAAGGAATTGGAGACAGATAAGCTGTATTTCCTGTTGAAAGCCATGCTGGGCACCCAGGAGGAAGAAGAACGTTCCGCTTTCCTGAACGACCTGGAGGGGGATTTCGTTTCCGGCGCGGTGATCAAAAAAAGCTATCGCCGCATCACCGGCACGCCTGCCAAATTCAATCAGAATTTCAGCAAAACGAAGCACGCCATGGACTATTTCTGCTTCATGAGCCATTTGTTCCGGCAGCTTGGCTGCGGCGGCTGGGTGCTGCTGTTTGATGAAGCGGAGCTCATGGGCCGTCTTGGAAAAAAAGCACGGGCAAAAGGCTATCGGGAAATGCAGGCATTTTTGCAGCCCAATCCCCGGATGGAAAACGTGTTCAGCCTCTTCGCGTTCAGCGCGTCCTATACGGAGGATGTGATTGAAAAAAAGCATGAAACAGAAAATGTTTCCTCCGTGTTCGCGGACGATCCCGTCAACTTGAAAGCCGCCAGCGCCACCCTGAACGCCATTCTCGGCGCGCCGGAGCTGGTCCCGCTGACCAAAGACGAGATTTTGCATGTGCTCATGAGCATCCAGGATTTCCACGGTCGGGCTTATGACTGGCATCCCGCCGTATCCCCGGAAGCTATCTATGCCGCCACCGAATCAGGCGGTTATCTGCTGCGCACGAAAATCCGCGCCGCTATCGAGTTTTTTGATCAGTTATATCAGTATGGCGAAGCCGGGAAAACCAAAATCACCGAGCTGGGAAAAGAAACCTTTGAGGAAGACGATACTCCGGAACTGCCCGAACTGGATGATCTGTGAGAATGAGAGGATATCGCAACGAAAATAGCGTTGCGGAATACCATCCACGAGAATGAGGAACAGGTGTCTCCGTGATCGCGAAGAATATGTCGGAGAGGAAAAAACAGGCAGACTTATAAAACCGGCAATGTATGCACCGCGTGGTGCGTATATCGCCGGTTTTCCTAAAGTTGTCTGCCCATGCTGCTTCTTGTCTTACCCTTCTTAATGAAAGTATCTCATTCGTATTATACGTTAAGGGTTCCCATCTTTAGGATACATGGCATTTCGAATCGAGTAACAGCAAAAGCTTCCGCTTTATCGAGATACCGGTGAGATGAAGCGGTGCGAAGAAACCCTCTCCGCACCGCTTGCCTCCGAAATCATTCCCATTCGATGGTCCCGGTGGGCTTGGGCGTCAAATCGAACAGGACGCGGTTGACGCCGGGGACTTCGGCGGTGATGCGCTGGGTGATGTGCTGGAGGAGGGCGAAGGGCACGTCCTCCACGGTGGCGGTCATGGCGTCGCGGGTGTTGACGGCGCGGAGCACCACGGGCCACTCAAAGCAGCGCTTATTGTCCTTGACGCCCACGGTTTTGAAATCGGGCACGATGGTGAAATACTGCCACACCTTGCCCTCCAGGCCGTTCTTGGCGAATTCTTCCCGCAGGATGGCGTCGCTTTCGCGGACGGCCTCCAGGCGGTCCCGGGTGATGGCGCCCACACAGCGCACGCCTAAGCCCGGGCCGGGGAAGGGCTGACGGTACACCATGCCGTCCGGCAGGCCCAATTCGTGGCCCACCACGCGCACTTCATCCTTGAAGAGGAACTTGAGGGGCTCCACCAGCTCAAATTTCAGGTCTTCGGGCAGGCCGCCCACGTTATGATGGGCCTTGACGGGGCCGCTTTCCAGGATGTCGGGATAAATGGTGCCCTGGGCTAAGAATTCGATGCCCTCCTGCTTGCGGGCTTCTTCCTCGAACACGCGGATAAATTCCGCGCCGATGATCTTGCGCTTCTGTTCGGGATCGCTGACGCCCGCCAGCTTGTCCAGGAACCGGTCTACCGCGTCCACATAGATCAGGTTGGCGTTCATTTCGTTGCGGAACACCTGGATCACCTGCTCGGGCTCGCCCTTGCGGAGCAGGCCGTGGTTCACGTGCACGCAGACCAGGTTCTGGCCGATGGCCTTGATGAGCAGCGCGGCCACAACGGAGGAATCCACGCCGCCGGACAGGGCCAGCAGCACCTTTTTGTTTCCCACCTGGGCTTTGAGGGCGGCCAATTGTTCCTGAATGAAAGCCTGGGCCAGGGCGGGGGTGGTGATCCGTTCCATGGTTTCGGGGCGTACATTGTTCTGCATTGCGCATTCCTCCTTTGGTTGCGTCGGCGGTGTTCTTCGCGGGCTTTTCCCCTTGAAGCGGCTTCATTATCGCATAAAAAAAACACCCGCGCAATCAAAAAATCGGCACAATCTCGTTTTTTTCGCCGTTTTCCCGAACTTTTTTCATGATTCAAAAAATATGATTCGTATATTGAAAAATACTTCTCTTTTTCTCCCAAATGTGATATACTTTTTTTGTCCGGCTGTATCGCCGCACGGAAAAACAAAGGAGGACGGCAATTCAATGAAGATTACCGATAGCATACAATACGTTGGAGTTTACGATGGGGATATTGATCTGTTTGAGGGACAGTACGCCGTCCCCACGGGCGTATCCTACAATTCTTATATCATTTTTGATGAAAAGATTGCCGTGATGGATTCCGTGGACGCGCGGAAGACCGGGGAATGGCTTTTAAACGTGGAAGCGGCCCTGAACGGCAAAGCGCCGGATTATCTGGTGATCGCCCACTTAGAGCCCGACCACAGCGGCAGCATCCAGGCCATAGCGGAAAAGTATCCTGACATGAAGCTGGTGATGACCGTGAAGGCCCTTTCCATGCTGCCCCAGTTCGTGGACGCCGCGCTGACTGCCCGCGCCGTGGCCGTGAAGGAAAACGACACCCTTGCCCTGGGCGCGCACACCCTCAAGTTCATCACCGCCCCCATGGTGCACTGGCCCGAAGTGATGCTTTCCTATGAGTGCAGCGAAAAGGTGCTGTTCTCCGCCGACGCTTTCGGCACCTTCGGCAACCCGAAAACCGATCCCTGGCTTCCCGAGGCCCGGCGGTATTATTTCAATATCGTGGGCAAATACGGCTCTCCCGTTTCCACGCTGCTGAAAAAAGCGGCGGCTCTCGACATCGCGGCCATCTGCCCCCTGCACGGCCCGGTGCTCACCGGCGATTTGTCCGAATATGTGAACAAATATCAGACCTGGAGCAGCTACGCCCCCGAGGAAGCGGGCGTGCTGGTGGCTTTCGGTTCCCTCCACGGCAACACCGCCAAGGCCGCAAAGCTGGCGGCGGACCTTATCAGGGAACAGGGCGTGAAGGTCACCGTGGTGGATCTGGCCCGGGACGATATGGCCTTCGCCCTTTCGGAAGCCTTTAAATACGACAAGCTGCTGCTGGCCTGCTCCACCTACGACGGCAATTTCTTCCCCAAGATGGAAGACTTCCTGCTGCACCTGAAAGCCAAGGCTTTCCAAAAGCGCAAAGTGGCCCTCATCGAAAACGGCTCCTGGGCCCCCATGGCCGCCAAGTGCATGAAAGCCTATCTGGAGCAGATGAAGGATATCGCCCTCTGCGAAAACACCGTCACCCTCAAATCAACCGTGAAAGAAGAAAACAAGGCGCAGATTGCCGCACTTGTAAAGGAATTGTTGGGCTAAACGTAATTCTTATTTTCTGGGGGAAACCGCTCTTTGTGGGACAAGAGCGGTTTCCCCCAGACCCCTTTCCGAGAAAACCGCAAAAGGCTATCCTTTCTATCTATCAATCCATGCACACGCTGCGTGGATATTTTTATATAAAAACCGGCAGGTTTTATTCCCGCCGGTTATGGTTTACGAGTGCTGGATATTCAGCTTTTCCGGGTCGCCCAGGTCAGGGTTGCGGGTCAGATACTGCTGAATGGCCGCCCGGGCCAGGGCGTCGCAGCGATTATTTTCCGGGTGATCGGAATGGCCCTTGACCTTGTGGAAGGTGACTTCATGGCCCTTTTTGCTGATCGTCAGCAACAGCAGCCGCCACAGATCCTGATTTTCCACCGGCTTGCCCTCGGCGGTTTTCCAGCCCCGGCGCTGCCAGTTGTCCAGCCAGTGCTCGTTGAAAGCGTTTATTAAATAGGAAGAATCGGAGTACACGCTCACCTGGCATCGGGTTTTCAGCTTGCCCAGGCCGCTGATCACCGCGAACACCTCCATGCGGTTGTTGGTGGTCTGGGGCATGCTGCCGCTGATTTCCATTTCGTGTTGGCCGTACCGCAGGATCGCCGCCCAGCCGCCGGGACCCGGATTGCCGGAGCAGGCCCCGTCCGTGAAAATGTCCACCTGTTTCAGCGCTTCGCTCATGCCTGTCCTGTGCCTCCAATCCATTTTATACCGCAATAATATACCATATGTTGCGGTAAAATGCAATTGCCGCCCCAAGATTTTATCATGTTCCCGCATTTCTCCGCATAGGATGAACCGACAGGAGGCGACGGTCATGATCAAGCGTGTGGAGGGGGCAATCCCACAGGAACAGCCGGAAATCACCCATTTCCCATCCGATCAGCCCCGATGGGGGGAACGGTTGGTCCGCAATGTAGCCCTGGCCGGGCTGCTGTTGATCACGGTGGCGGCTATGCGGAACGCGGAGCTGCCCTCCGGCGGCACGGTGCTGACGGCGGTGCGGCAGATGATCGACGGGGAATGGGACGATCATTTGGGCAAAATCAGCTTCGTGGGCAGCTTCCTGCCGGAAACCGTGGCGGTGTTCTTTGAGACGGCCCCGGACGCGGAGCTGACCGCGCCCTGCTTCGGTTTCCTTTCCCATGCCTGGAGCGCGGAGGAGCCTTATTTAGGCTATGAAGGTACGGACAAACGGGTGTTTGCCGTGGCGGCGGGGCAGGTCATGAGCGTGTATCACGGGTCAGACGAAGAATACATTCTGCGGGTGCGCCATGACGACGGGCTGGAAACCATGTATTATGCCCTGTCGTCCGTTGCCGTTTCAGAAGGAGATATCGTTTCGGTCAACACATGTTTGGGGCAGGCGCTGCCGGATGGCGTGATCGTTGAGGTGCGCCGGGCCGGGCGCGCCATTGATCCCACCGATCTGATCACTGACCGGGCTGGGAGCGCGCCGTGACGTTCCGTATCGGTCACACCCGCCTGCGGCTGCATCCGCTGCTGCCGCTGCTGTGGCTGATCGCCGGAATCGGCGGCGTTTCCCGCGTGCTTTCCGCCCTGTGCGCCCTGCTGCTGCACGAATGCGGGCACCTGACAATGGCGAAGCTCTTCGGCGCGCGTGTTTCGGATGTGGAAATCACGCCCTTAGGCGGCGTCATCGCCCTGGAAAACCCGGACGCGCTGACGGTTGGCAAGCGGTTCCTGCTGGCCTGTTTCGGGCCGCTTTTCAGTCTCATGGGGTGCCTGACGGCTCCGGCGCTTTTTACTTCCGGCGCGGCGTCCTTTTCCTTTTGCGCGTCCTTTGCCAAGGCCAATCTGTTGCTGCTGCTGTTCAACCTGCTGCCCGTGCTGCCCCTGGACGGCGGGCATATGGCAAGCGCTGTCCTTCGCAGGTTTTTCCCGGAAAGCGCAATCCAACGGGCGCTGGTTTGCGCCGCCGAAGCCTTGGGCATCCTGCTTTGCGCCGTTTCCCTGTACTTTGCCTTCCAGGGAAAGCTGATCCTCTCCCCCGCCTTCTGCGGCCTGTATCTGGTCTATGTGTCGATGGCGGACAGACGCCGCTGTACAGCCCGGTACGTGACCGCGCTCATCGCTCGCCGTCAAAAGATAGAGAACCGCGCCGCCTTGCCGGTGGAAGCGATAGCCGCCGGGGAAAACATGCCCGTGGCCACGCTGCTGCGGAGGCTCAGCCCCGGCAAGTATCACATCGTTCTGGTGCTTGCCCCGGACGGCATGACCCGGCGGGGTTTGATCGAAGAAAAGGCATTGTGCGAAGCGGCGCTGTCCCGCCCCGGCATACTTTTGGGCGAAATAACCGAAAAAAAATAGAACCTGGCGAGGCAGTCAGGTTCTTTTACTGAGCCCGGTGAAAGATCATGTACACCCCGATATTGGCCACTCCCACGTTTTCGTGGGCCAGGGCGATCAGGCCGGGCTGGAGGATTTCGATTTTTTTGCCGCCCGCGTAATCCGAATAATCGGTGCGGCACAGGGGATCCAGGATATACAGCCGCTGCCTGTCGATGTGGGCCAAGAGCACGTAGTGCCCCGTATTGGTCAGCGCGCCGCCCCTGGAGGCATGGCCCACCACCGTATCGCCGCTTTGCAGCGCCCGGACAGCCTCGTCATAGTTCGCCGTAGCCGTGACCGTCAGGCCGTAGACCTTGGCGATTTCATACAGAAAACCCGTGCCCGTGCCCTTGGCGTCTCCCCGGCTGTGCACACCCGCCGTGTTGTTGCCCGTGGCGAAATCCCCGAAAACCAGGGGCAGGAAGCGGACGAAATCCCGCTGGGACGTGAGCACATACCGGGCGTGATAGTGGGTGCACTTGCCCCTATTCAGCGAACAGGGGCACAGGGAATACTCTTTTTTGGCCGCCGCCGCGATGCGGGGCAATTCCTCCTCCGACAGCAGATTGGCTACCGCCATGGCCCCTGCGGTGGGACCGCAGCCCCCGTCCCGGAAAGGCCGGGCGGCGGAGCCTTCGGCGCGCTCGTAGGTCAGCGCGCCCCAGAGGGGATCGTTTTGGGCGTAATAGCGCATCATGCCTTTGCCCGGCACCTCCACCATGCCGGAATACGTTTCCGGCTGGGTGAAATAGGCTTCGGTCAGGGTCATGTCGTCAGCAAAAGAAGCATGCGCGCTGATCAGCAGAACAGCGCACATGCAAAGGAGCATTCCCGCCATTCTGACAGCAATTACGCGCATGCTTCTTCCCTTTCGCGCCAGCGGACGGAAGAGGATATTATTCTTCTTCCTCTTCCTCGGGCAGTTCGGCGTTATGGTACACTTCGGTCACGTCGTCGTTATCGTCCAGCATATCCAGCAGCTTCTGCACCTTGTTCAGCGTGTCTTCATCGGGCAGGGCCACGGTGTTTTGCGGGATCATCTGCTTATCGGCGGAAATGAAAGCATAGCCCGCTTTTTCAAGCGCTTCACGAACGGCGGAGAAATCGTTGGGCGCGGTGTAGATTTCAAACACGTCGTCCAGCACCTTCATGTCTTCCGCCCCGGCGTCCAGCACGGTCATCATCATTTCGTCTTCGTCCATGCCGGGCTCCCGCTCGATCACGATCACGCCCTTATGGTCGAACATATAGCTCACGCTGCCAGGCGTGCCCAGGGAGCCGCCGTTTTTATCAAAAATGTGGCGCACGTCGCTGGAGGTGCGGTTGCGGTTATCGGTCACGATCTGGGCGATGATCGCCACGCCGCCCGGCGCGTAGCCTTCATAGGTGATTTCTTCATAGGTCGCGCCCGTGCCCTCGCCCGCGGCCTTTTTGATGCTGCGCTGGATATTGTCGTTGGGCATATTATTGGCCTTGGCCTTGGCGATGATATCCTTCAGTTTGCTGTTGGATTCGGGATTGGCCCCGCCTTCGCGCACGGCGATGGCGATTTCACGCCCGATCTTGGTGAAAATCTTGCCGCGGGCGGCGTCGGTCTTTCCCTTTTTCGCCTGAATATTGTGCCATTTGGAATGTCCGGACATACATATTACCTCCCATAGGAATTAAATCGGAATTAACGGTTTATTATAGCATAACATTTTCCATCCGTCAAATCCTGAACACGCTTCAAAATTATTTAAATTTTGTAATAATTTCTTAATAATTTATTCTTTCAATCTATTTGGATGTTTTGTCAATTTATTTTGCAATTGTTAATTTTGTATACTTTTTCTCAATTTTTAACGCAAATTTTATAATTGCATTTTTTTTGACAATGTGCTATTATTATCCGGTAAGATATCCGGGTGTTATCCGGCGTTAAGACCGCGGGACGCGCGGCCGGGTATTTTATTACGGAGCACGCGCTTCCTCGGCGAATGGCAAAGCCCGTGTACCGGCAGGTAAATCGGATCGCGGCAAACGGACGGTAAACTGATATGATGAACATCGTGGACATCCACTGCCATGTGCTGCCGGGCGTTGACGACGGCCCGGAGACCATGGAAGATACGATGGCCGTGCTGAGGGAAGCGCAGCGCCAGGGCATCGGCCGAATGATCGTCACGCCCCACTTTCATCCCGGTCGTTATGTCGTTCCCGCCGAACAGGTGTTGTATGTTTTGCAGGAAGTAAGGCAGTGCGCCGTTCAGGAAGGAATTGACATTCAGCTCGATCCCGGCCACGAATGTTATTACTACAGCGGCCTGCTGGAGCAAATCGAAGCCGGAAATGTGCTGACCATGGCCGGAACGGACTTTGTGCTGATCGAGTTTGAGCCGGATACGCTGTATTCTTCCATTGTGGGTGCCGTACGGAAGATGCGAGGCGGCGGATTCAGGCCCATCCTGGCCCATTACGAACGCTATCAATGCCTTCATCAGCACCCGGATCGCCTGAAGGAATTGAGAACAAACGGCGCGTTCTTCCAAATGAACTTTGACCGGCTGCTGGACAGGGGCATCCTGTTTCATCCCAATCCATGGCGGAAGCAGCTCAGGGATGGGTTCGTTGATTTCTTGGGAAGCGATACCCACGGGATGGATTTCAGGCCGCTCCACGCCGGCCAGGCGGTGGAATGGATGCTGAAAAACATCCCGAAGGAAACGAGCGACGCCATCCTGATTCGCAATGTAAACATGCTGAGACTTCGAGATCGATGAGATTCCCAAAAAACGCAAAGGAAAGCGCGGAAGCAACGCGCGGAGGGGATAGACGCACATATGGAACAGAGTAAACAACTGACTCCGGCCGAGCGGAACGCGGTAACAAACAGCCTGAACACGCAGCCTTCAGACGCGGTGGAGATCGACTTAGTCGAGCTGTTTTTTACCCTTTTACGGAACTGGAAGCTGCTGGCGGTGGGCGCGGTGCTGGGCGTCATCATCGCGATGACGTTTTACACCCTTTGGATCCATCCGAAATACAGGGCTTCGACGGAAATGTACATCACCAACACCGACTCGGTGATTTCCCTTTCGGATTTGCAGCTGGGCTCGGCTTTGACCGAAGACTACAAAGCCATCGTTACCAGCCGCGCTGTTCTGAACAAGGTGATCAGCGAACTGAAGCTGGACATTAATTACAAACAGCTTGGGAACATGATCACTGTCAGCAATCCTTCAGGGACGCACATCATCCATACGTCTGTGACCGCGGGCAATGAAGACAGCTGCCGGATCATCGCCAACGAGCTGCTGAACGTGAGTATTGAACGCATCTTCCAGGTCGTCGGCACCAGCGAACCCACCATCATTGATTACTCCGAGGCAGAGGCTGTGGAAGACATCACGCCAAGCAAGAAAATGTATATCGCGGTCGGCGCTGTGTTGGGGGTCGTGCTGGTGTCAGCCATCATCACGATATCAGGTCTGATGGATACCACCATAAAAACCGAGGAAGACGTCAAGAAATATCTGAAGCTGCCGCTGCTTACCGCGGTGCCCTATTTCTCGGATGCTGCGGAACATGACAAATAAGGTGAAGGGGATTAGTTTTCGTGGATAATCAGTATTATAATGATACGAATGCCTCGGAGCGCCGGACGGTAGAATTGACGATTCCCGATGTTCCTTTCCTGGTAAATGAGGCCATCAATACCCTGCGAGGCAATATCCAGCTCAGCGGCTACGATATGAAAACGATCTGCATCACCAGCGCGCTGATCCATGAAGGGAAATCGTCCGTGTCTTTCCGTCTGGCCAAGAGCTACGCGGCGCTGGGCAAGCGCACCCTCTTCCTGGACTGTGATATTCGCAACAGCGCCATTTTGAGCCGCTATCAGGTAAAGCAAAATGGCTATATCTACGGGCTCACGGAATATCTGTGCGGAGAGATCGGGATTCAGGACGCCATCTGGGGCACGCAGGATCCGTTTCTCGATATTCTGTTTTCCGGTTCCATCGCGCCGAATCCCAGCGAGCTGTTTTCCGGGGAACTGTTTCGTTCTCTGCTTCGGTGGCTTCGCGGCCAGTATGATTACATTATCGTTGATACGCCGCCTGTGAACGCCGTTATTGACGGCTTGCTGATCGCCAAGGAGTGCGACGGCACGGTTCTGGTTGTGGAAAGCGGCGTTTCCGACCGCCGTCAGTCCATGCACGCCGTACAGCAGTTGAACTATGCCAATGTAAAGACGCTGGGGGTCGTGCTCAACAAGGCGGGGCACCATAAAGGCGTTTACGGGTATGGCTACGGTTATGGCTATGGCCATAGATACGGGTACGGTTATGGCAGTAAATACGGTTACGGCTACGGCCAAAAATACGGCTATGGCTACGGCGAAGTAAAGGAGGAGAAAGAAAAAAAAGCAAACGGCAGAAGGGGCGGCAAAAAGAACAATAAATCGTAATAACAGCCGCTCAACCCATGATGTTTGATCGTTTGATCCCCCATGAAGGGAGTCGATTATGGCAGCGAAGGAGAGACAAGGAAAACGCGGGCATTTCCCCCGCCGTTCACGATGGAAATTCGTGATCATTGCGGTATGCGTGATCGCTTTCGCGGTGCTGGGGCTGTATCTGCACTTTCGGACCCAGGATGCCCAGCCCGTGGAAGTAGGCAATGAGGTGGACGTCGGCCTCGGATACAGAGAGATCGTGTACGAGGGCAAAAAGTACCGCTATAACGAGAGAATTACAACGATCGTGTATGCCGGTGTTGACGCCGACGGCAGTTTGACGGTATCCAGCAAATATGCAAATGCCCCGCTGGCGGACAGCATCTCCGTGATCGTGCTGGACGAGTACCATCATCGGATGAGCATTATTGCCCTGAGCCGCGACACGATGACGGGCATCCATAAGTACACGCTGGATGGAAAAGACCGCGGGGTGTTTACGGATCATTTGGGTTTTGCCTATGCCTACGGAGAAGGCGGCAGGGTGAGCGGGATGAATCTGTGCGAAGCCATTTCAGATCTGCTCTGCAATGTCCCGGTCAGAAGTTATGTCGTCACGAGCCGCGCGTCCATTCCCGTCATTGCCGATATCATCGGCCCGGTGGAGGTGACCGTCCCCAACAACGACATTGCCGATGAGGGCTTTGTCGAGGGTGAGACAGTGGTCATTGACGGCTCGAATCTTGAAACGTTCATTCGCTCAAGAGATACGGGAAAGGATCTGTCCAACGTAGGCCGTATGGAGCGGCAGCGCGCTTATATCGAGGCTGTTGCCGGCAAACTGACAGACTATCTGACCGCAAATTCATCCGAGGCATGGGATAAGATCATGCAGGCGGAAAAAATCGCCAACACGAGCATCACCAGAAGCAGTTACCTCAATTTGACAAAGAAATTGAAGAACCTGCAATTTGGGAACAGCAATTACTACACCTTGGAAGGGCAAAACGTAGTCGGCCCGAAATACGACGAGTTTTACCCGGATTTGAGCCAGGTCAAAAAACTGGTGGTTGATCTGTTCTATATTGAACAGTAACAGCCGCCCGGCCTGTAAACTGATGTCACTGCATGAACAGCTGTTCGTGCTTTGATAAATAAATCATTCTATTCAATCAGGAGGAGACAATCATGAAAAAGACTCTTGCAATGCTCTGCGTGATCGCGCTCATCGCCATCACCACGGTTCCCGCGCTGGCCAATCCCAGCATCGTCAATGATGCGCCGAAGATCGAAGAGGTAGTGACTATTGGCGGGGAAGCGAACCTGACCTTGACTACTGAAGAAGCCGATCCGAGCACCTACACTAAAGCCGTGGCGGATGTGGTTACCGTTGTCAACAATCCGGATAGCGAAGTATCTCTGACGCCCGCCGATGTCGCGAATAGCAATGGACTGACAATCAAGAAAGTTCCCGAGGGTTTCGACACCGGCAGCCTCGCCAGCTGTTCCTTTGTCACCACCTTCAGCGCTCTCGAAGTACAGAATGGTACCCAAGAGACGTATGCTGGCAAAGAGGTGAATGTTGAGGTAACGCTGGACGCTAATGCGATGGCTGGTGTTACCGAGGATACTGTGTCCAATTATTTTGTCATGCAAATCGACCCCACAAACGGTGACATCTACATCATCCCCATCAAAATCGTTGACGGCGCCTTTGTCGTAACACTGGCGATTGTGGGCCCGTACGCCATCATTCAGAAGCTCTGAGAAAGCAACGACAGTCAATCAACCAACACAAATCCCTTGCAAAGGGCGTGCTGTTCATTCATTGGCGGCACGCCTTTTTCGTTGCCCGGAAAACAAACAGGTTTGGAATAATTGACAATTCAGGATTTCGTGGTAGAATAAATTGCGGTTCGTTATGCAAAAACGCAGCTTCCTTTAACCGCGGCCATCATGGCAAACGGATACCGCTGATGGACGCGGACATGCAGCGCACGTGCCAGCACGATATTTTCGTTTATATTTTTAAGGAGGATCAACTTCATGAAAAGGACGATAAACCGGCTCCCCCATACGATAAAATCCTTGATCCACAAGTTTACAGCGCTTGTTCTTGCCCTGTGCCTCCTGCCGGTATTTGCGCTGGCGGAAGATTCGGGAAACGACAGCGAGTGGGTGAATTTCCTGCTGATCTGCAATGAGGGCATGAACAACAACAAGGGCAACGTGGGAAACACGCTGATGCTCGTCGCCATGAATCCTGTCATTGGCAAGATCCGCCTGATCATGTTTACCTGGGATACGTTCGTTGACTATGAAGGCTATGATGTGCCTCAGAAGCTGGAAATGCCGTACCGAAACAATGGACCGGAAGAATGTGTGAAGGTCTTCAACGCGAATTTCGGCACAAATATCGAGTATTATATGTCGCTGAACTATTTAAATCTTGCCAGTCTGATTGATGAATACGGCGGCGTATACGTGGATATTTCCCGTGCGGAGCGCAACGCGCTGAACGGTATGGTAGCCTCCAAGAAATCTGCCCTGCAGGCGCAGGTTGGCAGCGGATTCCTGAGCCAGACCCTCGTGGATATGCTGGCCGAGGAATATTATTTGACGGATTTTGGACCCAACACCAAACTGAACGGTTTGCAGGCAGTAGGCTTTGGTTGGCTGCAGTATGATTCCGTGTACAATTGCTGCACGCGGGATGCCAAGGTCATCGCCAGCCTGTTCGACAGCGTTGGCAAGGTCATCGGCCAGCACGTGACATTCTACACCAACGAAAGCGGCACGCCCGTACAACCCAATGGCCGCGCGATCAACCTGGACGACATGACGGAGGATGATTATCAATTCATCCGCCAGCAGATGGATCCCATCTTCCAGAAGTCCTTCAACAATCTTTCGGAGGATTCGATCCATTCCATTTCCATCGCGTTGGCGCGGGTCGCTTATCAGGCTGCACGTCAGGGCGTAGACCTCTTTGAATCCCTGCAGTTCATGGTTCTTCCCTTGGAAGCGACAGAGCCTTATGATATTGTTGCCGGAACAAAAGGCCATTTGGTGAATAAAGAGGCCAATATCGCCGCCATAAAAGAATTCCTGGAGCAGTAATCCGAAGACCGCATCCGCCCCTTCCCTTTTGAATCAGGATGAATGTACAACCCGGAGGTTGAGATCCGGTCTCAGCCTCCGGGCGATGTATATATCGGGTTTGGCGAGACTTTTTTACGATTTCCAGAAAAACGGTTGACAATCTTCCCCGGTTTGGGTATAATAATAGACGCTGTTTGCAGCATCCCATGCGGTCGTGGCGGAATTGGCATACGCGCACGTTTGAGGGGCGTGTTCTTAACCGAGTACGGGTTCAAGTCCCGTCGACCGCACTACAGAGAGAAGCCTTGATGAACAAGGCTTCTTTCATTTTTGTTCGGGAAACCAGCCGCTTCGGGATGGAAATCAAAACGAGACCCCTGTAAAAACAGAGTTCTCGTTTTAGATGATGAACGCGTCAGTTTCAGCGTTCGCCGTATCCACGCTTTACAGGATGCCCAATTCCCGATCCGAAGCGCGCAGCACGCTGTGAGCCTTGATATAGTCCACCAGCTCGTCCACCCGGGTAAACGCCAGGCCAAGATAAGTGTCCGCCGCGCCGTAATAAATGGCGATGCGGCCCGTATCGGCGTCCGTAAGGGCGGCGCAGGGAAAGCACACGTTGGGCACGAAGCCCCGTTCCTCATAGCATTCCTCCGGGGTCAGCAGAAAATTTTCGCACCGGTACTTCACGATGCTGGGCTCGTCGATGTCCAGGATCGCCGCGCCGAAGGAATAAACAAATCCGTTGCAGGTGCTGGACGCGCCGTGATAAAACAGCAGCCATCCTTCGCTGGTTTCGATGGGCGCGGCGCCGCTGCCGATCTTCACCGATTCCCACCAGGAAGAGCCCGCGCTCATCACATGCCGGTGCATGCCCCAGAATTTCATGTCCGGGCTGCGGCTGAGCCAAATATCGCCGAAGGGCGTGTGGCCGCTGTCGCTGGGCCGGGACAGGAGCAGATAATGGCCGTTCACCCTGCGGGGAAACAGCACCGCGTTGCGGTTGAAGGGGATAAAGGGGTTCTCCAGCCGGGTGAAGGTTTTGAAATCCCGGGTTTTTGCCATGCCGATGGACGCGCCGTAAAAGTCCTGGCACCAAATAGCGTAATAAGTATCCTCCACCTTGACCAGTCTGGGGTCATAGGCATAGGGCGGCAGAAAGCTTTCCCCCGCGTCATTGGTAAAAGGAACCTTTTCCGGGTCGATCTGCCAATGGATGCCGTCCTTGCTGGTGCCCTGGTACACGTGGGGAATGCCGTTCACCTGCTCCCCCCGAAACACGGCGATAAAACCGTCCTTCCAAGGCGCCACTGCGCTGTTGAACACGCGGGCCACACCGGGAACGGGATTGCGGGTAATGATGGGGTTTTCGCTGTAACGCCAAACCGGCGCGTCATGGCTGTCATTCGCCGGGCGATCCTGCCAGGGAATCTGGGGCAGGCTGCCGCCGGAAAGAATCTGAACCTTGCTCATCAGAGGTTTCCTCCTTCAGTGCTTCATCCTTGTGTTTTATGGCCGCAGCGCCTCTTTGCACCGCGTCGGGAGCATTATAAACCCATTCTTTATTTAAGTCAATATTTACTTTATAATTTAAGTAAATTTTTAAAAAAACACCACCGAAGGAATTCCGCTTCGGTGGCAAAAGGAAAAGCGTTTTTTATTTTTCAGGATCAGGCGCACCGCACCGTTTGCCCGTGTTCAAATCCATCACAGAATCCCGTTCCACCAGCCAGCCGCCCACCGAAGTGCGCAGAGGGCCTTCCATGCCCTCCCGCATGCGGGTTTGCAGCCGCCGCACCGTTTCCTGGGCCATGCGCTGCTGATCCACGGCGTAGGTGGTGATGGGCCGCGCGTCGCCGCCGTAGGCGCAGTTATCGAACCCGGTCACGGATACGTCCTCCGGCACACGGTAGCCCTTCTTTTCCAGCGCCGCAATGATCCGATAGGCCAGCATGTCGTTGTTGCACACCAGGGCGGTGGGCATGGGTTCGGGCAGGGGAAAATCGTCCAGGTAATTCACGTTGTCCAGCATGTCGGGGATGATCCAATGCTCCCGCACCGGCAGATTGGCCAGGGACATGGCCCGCAAATATCCGCTGTACCGGTCCATAATGCTGGTGGTGCGGTGCACGTTGCCCACAAAGCCAATGTTCTTGTGCCCGTGGGCGATCAGATAGCGCGTCAGCTGGTAGCAGCCGGTTTGGCCGTCACTGACCACGGCGTCCACGTCAGGGCCGTCTAAGCTGAAATCCAGCAGCACCACAGGGCAGCCCGTTTCCAAAATAGCGGTGACGTAATCCATTTGAAACTGCCCCAGCAGCACGAAGCCGTCCGCCCGCCGGAGGGCGGCGGCGGCGGGCAGCGTCTGTTCCCGCTCCTCCTGCTCCGAAACGATCTCCAGGGCCCCTAACATGCCCGCTTCGTTCAGTTCCCGCTGCAGGGCCCGATACATATCGGCATAAAAGGAGGGTACTGCGAAAAACCGGTCCGCCGTCAGAATGCTGATCAGCGCGCCGCCGCTGGCGCTTTCCGGGGGCGTGATATAATGATAACCCATCTTCCGGGCGGTCTCGATGATCTTTTCCCGCACCGCGTCGCTGACGCCTTCCTTGCCGCCCAGCGCTTTGGAGATCGTCACCGTGCTGACGCCCAGCGCCGCCCCGATGTCCCGCATGGTTACGTTTTTCTTCATATTGCCCCTCTTTTACTTAACAATTAAAGTAATCTTTCTTTCGACGCAAGTATAGCACACAAAGCGACCGTTAGCAAGAAAATATTCGCCCGTAAACGCGTTTACGCACGAATTATAGGGGCCCTGGGGCCTCCGCGGCCCCAGACCCCGCGCCAGAGGGGTTCCCCCTCTGGACACCAATAGGCGAAAAAACTTGAATGGAATAAACAGACAACTTCCGCCTGCCGCGTTGGGGTTTACAAAAGTTTGATAGCTTCTGGCCCAAAAAGCCGGGGAATAATCCCTTGGGGGAAAGCGAGCTTTCCCCAATAGGATTTTCCCCGGCTTTTCCCGGATGCAAAGCATCCGGGCTGGCGGCTTGCAGCCGCCGGGCCAGAAGCATAAAGATGGCAAGTTGGTCCACTTCTTCCAAGCAACAGCGGGAAACTGCCTGTTTAGCGAAGCAAACTCATTCCGCAGGTGTGGGGTCCAGGGGCGTCACGTCCCTGGTCAGGGGTTTGGGGGCGGAGAGCCCCCAATACCCCCGTCAATCTGCGTCCAGTGCGAAAACGTTCACCCATCGGGAGCCCTTGGAATACATTTCGTTGTCCTTGGGCACGTCGATGCGGCACAGGAAGCGCGCGCCGAGCTTTTCACAGACCCGGCGGGAAGAAGCGTTTCCCGTTTCGTTGGTAATGAGTGCGGTGCGCATGCCGTGGGCCCGCATGACGGGGAACAGCAGGCGGCAGGCGGCCCCGGCGTAACCCTGGCTCCGGTAAGGCGCGTCCACGCCATACCCGATTTGGCCGCCGTAGAGCAGGGAATCCGGATAGCCGATGCGCAGGCTGACGTGGCCCACGGGCTGGCCGTTCACCACGATCTGAAACTGGTAAGCAGGCACGTAGCGCTTCACGGGATCGGCGGGCGACAGTTTCTCCACCCGCAGGGAAACGCGCCCGTCGGTCAGGGGCGGCAGGGCGGCGAAATCCTCAAAATGGCAGGCATAGGTATGGTATTCCGCCCAGGCCTTTTGCAGCTGCCATTCCTCTCTGGACAGGGCATAGGTGCGTTCGTCGCCGTTGGTTTCCCCCACGTTTTTGGCCGGGCGCGCGCCCTTTTCGACGCCGTCCAGTTTCATGCCGAGGCGCTCCATCACATGATAGGACGCCGCGTTCCGGTCGTCGCAGTGGGAAATGACACTTTTCGCGCCCAGCGCCTCAAAGGCCGCGCGCATCAGCTCCCTGCCCATTTCGGTGGCATACCCTTTCCCCCGGTGTTCCGGCAGCAGGATCCAGCCGATTTCCGCCGCACCGGGGAAATCCTGCCACCATTCCACGCTGCCCTGGCCGATGGCTTCCCCGGTTTCCTTCAAGGTGACGCAGTACTCCCAGGCGCGGATGGGCGTTTCCCGCCATCTGCCCAGGGCGTATTCCAAATAGCGCCGGGCGTCCGATTCCGGCGTGGACCCGATGCGGCCCCAGAAGAACAGATATTTGGTGGTGTCCGGGTCGGAGGCGATGCGCAGGATCAGGGGCCGATCCGCTTCCGTGAAGGGCCGCAGGCGCAGGCGTTCCGTTTCCAGGGAAAGCAGAGAGGGTTCAGACATAAGTTATTACCCCTTCAAAAAAGATTGAATCAAGGTGCCGGAGAGAGTGGAGAGTGAAGAGTTGAGAGTTGAGATATAGAAAGTTCATATATTCCGTCCAATGAATGTATTGGACAAAACCAAATCTCAACTCTCCGCTCTCAACTCTGTTCTTATCCCTTTTTCTGGTTCGATTGAACAATGACAATCCAAAGTATAGAAAAAGGCCCCTTCGCGTTTTGCGGCGAAGCGGCCCTTTTCTTACCCTTTGTTACTGTACCGGGGTTTCAGCGGCAACGGGATGAACGCTGACCTGTTTCTTGAACTTGCCCTTGCGTTCAAACTTCATCACGCCGTCCGCCTTGGCGAACAGGGTGTCGTCCTTGCCGATGCCCACGTTCAGGCCGGGCAGGATCTTGGTGCCGCGCTGACGAACCAGGATGTTGCCAGCCAGTACGAACTGACCGTCGGCGCGCTTGGGCCCAAGGCGCTTGCTTTCGCTGTCACGGCCGTTCCGGGTGGAACCCATACCTTTTTTATGGGCGAAAAGCTGAAGATTAAGCTTCAACATGATTTGTTTCCTCCAATGCTTCGTTTTCTTTGAGAAGAAGATAGTCAGGATAAGCGTCCTGAAGGTCGCTAAGACCCTGGCGCATGGTTTTCAGGATCACCTGGGCGTCGTGGCCGCCGCCTTCCGGCAGGGCGAGGATCATTTTTCCGGGGGCCGCTTTCACCTTCGGCGTAAGCCCCGCCACGGATTCCAAGGCGTTTGCGCAGGTGGTGGTGAGGATGGAAACGGCGGCGCACACGATGTCGCTGCCCGCTTCGGCATACCCTGCGTGGCCCCTGCACTCAAACCCCGTGATCAGATCGCCTTTGCGATGCAGCGTGACGCGGATCATGAAATCAGGCGTTGATACCGGTGATTTCCACCTGGGTGAAGGGCTGACGGTGGCCAGCCTTGCGGCGGTAGTTCTTCTTGCTCTTGTACTTGAGGATCCTGATCTTTTCGCCCTTGCCGTGACGAACGATCTTGCCGGTGACGCTGGCGCCGGTGACGAAGGGAGAACCCACTTCGATGGTTTCGCCGGAGAGCATCAGGACGGGGAAGGAAACGATGTCGCCCACTTCGTTTTCGAGCTTTTCGATGTAGATGGTGTCACCCTCGGACACACGGTACTGTTTGCCGCCAGTCGCAATAATCGCGTACATTCAGCAGCACCTCCTTTTATTACTCGCCGGGCTTCCACGGAGGGAAAGGGTGGCGCTTTCGCCATGGGGCAGCGCTAAAGCGCATTTAATAGCCCCTCCCGAGCGGCTTACCGATGAATTTTATCACAGAAACCCTTGTATGTCAACAATTTTTTCAACAAAAAAGCCGCCTTTCAGCGGCCTTTTGTGGTGCGAGTGGCGGGGGTCGAACCCGCACGCCCAGAGGGCACAAGATTTTAAGTCTCGGTTGTCTGCCTATTCCAACACACTCGCGACGATACCTATTATAACGGCGGTTCAGCCGGAAGTCAAGCAAATTTTTCAAAATCGGGTGTTGACAGGAAGGGCGGATTGTGGTATTATATTTTCTGGCTTTAAAAGAGCCTGTGCCAGAGACAGCCGGTGCGCGAAAGCGTGTAAAAGGACTTTGTCCCGCCAGCCGAGGCGCAACGGAAAGTATTTTGTATGCTCTCCCTTGCGTTGGCGCAAGGGTTTTCTTTTATTCCGAGCCATTGAGGAGGTGTAACAGAAAAATGAGCAAGAATCGCGACATGAAGGTGGAAAAGGTAGCCCAGATCGTGGAAAAGCTGAAAAACGCCGAATCCGTGACCATCGTTGCCTACTCCGGCCTCACCGTGGAACAGGACACCAACCTGCGCCGCCAGTGCCGTGAAAGCGACGTGGATTACTGCGTGTTCAAGAACCGGCTGGTGAAGCTGGCCCTGGAACAGGTTGGCGTCAGCGGCATGGACGATCTGCTGAACGGCCCCAACGCGTTCGTTTTCAGCAAGAAGGATCCTGTGTCCGGCCCCAAAGCTGTGGCCCAGTTCATCGAAAAGAACAAGCTGGAATCCCTCAAGATCACCGGCGGTATCTTTGAAAACAAGGCTGCGGACGAAAAGACCATGATCAAGCTGTCCAAGATGCCCGGCAAGGACGAACTCATGGCGACCCTGGTTGGCTGCCTGATGAGCCCCATGTCTTCTTTGGTGGCTGTTCTGGGCGAAATCGCCGAAAAGAAGCAGGCCGCCTAAAACGCAATGCGGCCTGAACGCCGCGTAAAAAACACTCAAACGACCGCATAAAAATGGAGGAAAATAAAATGTCCGTTACCGAAATCATCGAAGCCATTGAGAAAATGTCTCTCATGGAAGTCAACGAACTGGTTGACGCGCTGAAGGAAAAATTCGGCGTGACCGGCGCTATCGCCGTTGCCGGCGGTGCTCCCGCTGCTGCTGCTGCCCCCGCTGAAGAGCAGACCGAATTCGACGCCATCCTGGTGGATGCCGGCTCCGAAAAGATCAAGGTCATCAAGGCTGTGCGCGAAGTCGTTTCTGGCCTGGGCCTGAAGGAAGCCAAGGATTTCGTGGAAAGCCTGCCCAAGGCTCTGAAGGAAGGCGTTTCCAAGGAAGAAGCCGAAAAGGTGAAGGCTCAGTTCGCCGAAGTCGGCGCCAAGGTCGAAGTGAAGTAATTCATTTCCTTGACAAAAATGCTGCCGTGCGTTTGCGCGGCAGCTTTTTGTATCTGCGTTTCCTTTACTCTCCCTCAAAAAGCGACGGGGCCTGTTCCACGCGATTGCGTCCGGCCTCCTTGGCCTTGTACAGCGCGTCGTCCACCTGGATGTAAACGCGCTTCCGTTCCTGATAATTGTGGACGGTGATCACGCCCTGGCTGATGGTCAAATGTCCCACGGTGGGGAATACGTGCGCGTCCACGGTGCGGCGCAGGGTTTCCGCGAAGGCTTCGGCCTTTTGTTCGTCCACCTCGGGCAGCAGGATAAAAAATTCCTCGCCGCCCCAGCGGCCGATCTGCGCGCCAGTGTAGCCCTGAACGGCGCTCTGAAAAATGCCGGTCAGCTCGCAGAGTACGCTGTCGCCCACGTCGTGGCCGTGGGTATCGTTGACGTGCTTAAAGAAATCCAGGTCGATCATGACCAGGGAGGACGTGCCGCCCTTCCTTAATGCATTTTCGATCAGATGCTCCATTTTGCCCCGGTTGTAGATGCCGGTCAGGGCGTCGTGCTCGGCCAGGTAGGTCAGGCGGCTATGCGCTTTTTGCAGCTCCTCCATGGTGGTAGAAACCAGCCGGGTCAGCCGTCTTAAAACGGACGCCTGGCCTTGCAGCACGGTGTCGTCCACCCGGACCTCCGGCAGTTCTTCCGCCGGGGCGTCCCCTTCCCGCATGCCGATGGACAGCATGGTGATGTTGTTTTCGTCCAGTTCGCCGGTGCGGCTGTTGCGCAGGATCTCGCCCCAGGTATGGAAGCCGCATGTGCTGCACAGCTTGGCGAAGGGCTTCATTTCCATATCCACGAAGTCCTCCCAGAAGGTTTTCCGCACCACGCAGGAATACAGGAAAATGGCCTGGGGCTTGAACCTGCGCATGGCTTCCAGGCGTTCGTTCACGATCCCCACAATATTGGTGGGGTCGCCGTAGGTCAGGTAGATGTTCATGCCCTCCTTGACGAAGCCGTGCAGCCAGAAGGAGCCGTCCTCCTCGATGTGAACCACGCTGCGGAGCCGCTCTTCCCCGTTTTGCACCGCCATCAAGGGAAACTCGAAAGCTTCCTCGGCGTTGTTGTGCTTTTTCCGGTCGATCTGCAAAAACTTTTCGTACGCCTCGGCGGCGGGCTTGCCGTCCAGCTCGATCAGGTGCTTTCCCTCCGCCTTGGTCACCTTGAAGGGCATGCCCAGGGAGATCCAGCCGATGGACTTGTCCATATCGAAGTGCAGGTCCTTCCCGGCGTAGGTGATCACCAGCATGGTATTATACATGGCCCCGGTGCCGTCAAAAATGAAATGCTCGGGGGAATTCAGCTTGTGCCCGCCGGGATAGCCGCCGAAAATTTCAATTTCTTTCCGGCAGCGGCTGATTTCGGCATACATATGCTCCGTGTCCGTTTCCGTGCCCGGAAACAGCAATTCGGCGGCTTTCAGGTCGGGCACGGCGTCCAGGGCTTCCTTCAGCTGTTTGCCGATTTCGATTTCCCTTCCTTTTACGCCGTCAATGCGCAGGATGGAGATTTCCGAGCGCTCAAACAGGATTGCGCTGACCAGCACGCCCGGCTCGATCATCATGCCGTCCTTGATTTCCCCTGCCGACATGGTGCCCACGATATGCTTTGTTCCGAAGCATTGTTCGATTGTTTGGGCAAGCTGAACGAGCCATTCCTCATCGGCGATTCCGCTGAAAATGTGGAACAGAATATTCTTATATTTCCCTGTGCCATACGCTTTCTGAATATCCGCCAGCTGATCGGCAGCCGGAGCATTGCGGTTGATTTCCACCAGGATCTGTCTCATTTTGAATCCCCATTCCTTCAAGGTCGACGCTGGTATGAACAGGCTGTGTTTGGTGTAATCACATTATAGCATAACACCTGCTTTATGTCCACCGGAACTTCATACGCAATTCGCAAAGAAACGCGCACAGGGTACTTCTTGCGTACGCGGGATAAATGTGGTAGAATATGATTGTATTTTCAGGCTCAGGAGGCAAGGGCATGGCGTTTCAAAGCATCGGGATTCTGCCGGGCGTCTGGCAGATTCAGGATACCATGGGCGTATGCATGACGCTGCTGTGCGGCGAGGAACAGGCGCTGCTGATCGATACCGGCTACGGCTTAGAGGACGTGGCCGCCTATGTGCGGACCCTGACGGACAAGCCTTTATCCGTCATGCTGACCCACGGCCACCACGACCACGCTTTGGGGGCGCGGTGGTTTGACCGGGTTTATTTGGCGAAAGCGGATTTTCCGGTATACGAAACCTATACCAACGGCCATTGGCGGCGGCATGTGCTGAACGGCGCACGGGACAAGGGCATCAGCGTGGACGAAGGGGATTTCCTTTCCGCGAGCATGCCCGCGCCGGAAGTGATGGATGAATCGGAAGCCGATTTGGGCGGGCTGACGGCCCGGATCATCCTTTGTCCGGGGCACACGCCGGGGTCGGCGGTGGTGTACGTGCCGGAACGGGAGCTGCTGATCACGGGCGACGACTGGAACCCCTGCACCTGGCTGTTTTTCCCGGAAGCGCTCTGCGTCCAGGATTACCGAAAAAACATGCGGCAATTGCTGGCCCTGCCCTTCGGACACGTGCTGTGCTCCCATCAGTTTAAGCTGTTCAGCCGGGTACAGCTGGATCGGTTTATGGAATATCTGACGGATGACTGCCTGAAAGCCGCCCGGCCCGTGGATGAGGGCGCAAGGGTGGGCGTCAGAACATCCATGGCCCAACTGCCCATGGATCAGGTTTTCGTGTTTGACCGGGACAAGTTTGCGCAGCATTTAGGAAAAGAGGCGGAAAACGATGATTGAAAAGCAAATCACCGTCCGGACGGGCGACAAGGCGCAGTTCAATAACCTGACCAGCTATTGCGTGGGAACCGGCAGGCTGGACCTGGCCATGCAGAAGGAATACCAGGATCAGCTGCGCAACCTGCAGAAGCTGTGCCATTTTTCCCACATTCGGGGGCACGGCCTGTTCAGCGATCAGATGGGCATTTATCAGGAGCATCGGGATTACCAGGGCAATCTGCTGTATAAGGAATACTGCTTCACCTACCTGGACCGGGTGATGGACGCATACTTGGAAAATGGCCTGGAACCCTTCCTGGAACTGGGCTTCATGCCGGAAAAGCTGGCTGCCGGGGAGCAGACCATTTTCTATTGGAAGGGCCACACCACCCCGCCCAAGGATATGAACGAATGGACGGCGCTGGTCAAGGCCACCCTTTCCCATCTGGCGAAGCGTTACGGCCGGGAACGGGTGGAAACCTGGCCCTGCGAGATCTGGAACGAGCCCAATTTGCCGGGTTTCTGGGAAAACGCCGACAAGGCCAAGTATTTGGAGCTGTACAAAGCCACGGTCAAGGCCGTGAAGGAAGCGCTGCCCGGCATGCGGGTGGGCGGCCCCGCCATCTGCGGCGGCGCGGGCAGCCAACAGTGGATCGCCGATTTCCTCACCTTCTGCCGGGATGAACATTTGCCCGTTGATTTCGTCACCCGCCACGCCTACATGGGCCAAAGCCCGGAGCGGAAGGGCCGCTACCTGTACCATGCCATGAGCAGACCGGAGGATTTGGTGGCCGAAATGCGGGAATCCCGGAACATCATCGATTCCTACCCGGAATACAAGCATCTTCCCATGTATATCACCGAATTCAACACCAGCTATAACCCCTTCTGCCCCATTCACGATACCAATTACAACGCCGCCCTGTGCGCCGGGCTGCTGGCCCAGCTGGGCGACGTGGCGGCGGGCTACAGCTACTGGACCTTTGGCGACGTATTTGAAGAGCAGGGCATTCCCTCCCGCCCCTTCCACGGGGGCTTCGGTATGATGGCCAACGGCCTGATCCCCAAGCCCACCCTATGGACCTTCGCGTTCTTCGCCGGGCTGAAAGGGGACGCTGCTTACCGGGACGATTCCGCCCTGATCCTGAAAACAGAGGACGGCGGCTTTGACGCGGTGCTGTGGAACCTGGACAATGAAGAAAAGCGCTTCGACCTGTGTTTGCCCCTTTCCGGCCGTGCCGTGGCGATGGTGGAACGGGTGGACGAAGCCTGCTGCAATCCCCTGAAATGCTGGCACGATATGGGCGAACCGGCGGATTTGACCGAAGATCAGCTCGCTTTCCTGCGCGGCGCGGCCCAGCCCGCCAGGAAAACGCTGATGCCCGAAGATACGGAAAACGGCAAGCGCCTTTCCCTGACGCTGACCAAAAACGCGGTGGTGCACCTGCGGATCGTACCTGTCGAAGAAGAAAAATCCGATTTCGGGTATGATTATTCCTACTACTGCAAATAAAGTGGAAATTGAAAAGTGAAAATTTTGTTTAACAGCGTTTTGTTATCGTCCGTTGCCATATTAAATTCCACTTTTCACTTTCCATTTTTCACTTTTCCCGATTTTAAAAGTATCGTAAGGAGATTGTGCGTATGAGTTCCTGGAAAGACCGTCTGTCCTGGCTGCGGGCGCTGCCTCAGCCCATCCCGGCGGAAGCGAACACCCCCTCGGCGGTGGCGGAAATTGAAGCCAAATCCTATTTTGACGACAAATCCGAAAGCGTTGCCTTTCAAAAGGAAGACGCGCTCGGCGAAGCCTATGAAATCATGAAAAAGGCCTCCGGCTATACCGTCCGGGGTGGGGAAACGGGGCTGCTGTACGGGGTGTACGCCCTGATTTTCGCCCTGGAAACGGGGGCGGCTCTCCCCCAGGGCGTTCAGAAGCCCTATTACCCCCTGCGCATGCTGAACTGCTGGGACAACATGAGCGGCGACGTCGAGAGGGGCTACGCGGGCCGTTCCCTGTGGTTCGAGGGCGGGAAATTCTCCTACGACCCCGCCCGCATCCGGCAGCTTGGGCGCATGCTGGGCAGCGTGGGCGTCAACGTGCTGTGCCTGAACAACGTGAACGTGCACCAGCCCGCCCAACAGCTGATTGAAGGATTCCTTGCGGAAGTGAGCGCCTTTGCCGCCCTGCTTCGTCCCTTCGGCGTGCGGCTGATGCTGTCCATCGATTTTTCCCAGCCCATCAAGGACGTGGGCACCGCCGATCCCCTGGATGAGCGGGTGCAAAGCTGGTGGGCGGAAACGTCCAAACGGGTCTGGGCTGCCATGCCCGATTTGGCGGGCTTCCTGGTGAAGGCCGACAGCGAACACCGCCCCGGCCCCAACACCTATGGCCGCACCCACGCCGAGGGGGCCAACATGCTGGCCCGGGCCATCCGCCCCTACGGCGGGAAGCTGGTGTGGCGCGCTTTCGTGTACAACTGCATGCAGGACTGGCGGGACACGAAAACCGACCGTCCCCGGGCCGCCTACGACCTGTACACGCCTTTAGACGGCGCGTTTGACGAAAACGTAATTTTGCAGGTGAAGCACGGCCCCTACGATTTCCAGGTGCGGGAGCCCCTGTCGCCCCTGCTGCTGGGCATGGAACGCACTTCCTTAGCCATCGAATACCAGCTTGCCCAGGAATACACCGGCCAGCAGATCGATTTGTACGCCATGCCGCCCCTGTGGCGGGAAGTCTTCGACCAGATGGGCAAGGAACGGGTGTCTGCCATCGCGGCGGTGAGCAACCTGGGCCGGGACGATTGCTGGACGGGCCACCCCTTCGCGGCCCTGAACCTGTTCGCCTACGGCCTGTTCGCCTGGAACCCGGACAGCGACCCCGAAATGGTGATCCGCATGTGGGCCGCCCTCACCTACGGCCTGCCCGAGAGCCAAACCAATATCCTGACGGCTATGCTGCTTCGCAGCCGTTCCGTGTATGAAAAGTACACCGCCAATTTGGGCCTGTGCTGGATGATCACCCCCAACAGCCACTACGGCCCCAACCCCTACGGCTACGAATTCCAGGCGTGGGGCACCTACAGCCGGGCCGATCGGAACGCCGTTGGCATCGATCGCAGCGAAAAAGGCACCGGCTACTTGAGCCAGTATCCCCCGGCCCTGAAAGCCCTGTACGCTTCCCCGGATACTTGCCCGGACAATCTGCTGCTGTTCTTCCACCGCCTGCCCTATGATTTTATCATGCGGAACGGCCGCACCCTGATTCAGCGCCTGTACGACGATCATTTCGAGGGCTGCGAACAGGTCAAGACCATGGCGCGGGAACTGGAAAAGCTCTCCCTGCCCGAACCCGACCGACAGGAAGCCCGGCAGCGTATGGAGGCCCAGGTGAGCAACGCCCGGGAGTGGTGCGATATCCTGAACACCTTCTTCCACCGTTTCTGCGGCGTACCCGACGCCAAGGGAAGAACAATTTACGATTGATCCACCCGACGATCCGCCGTATGCTCCATCGTGCATGGCGAATTTATGCGCCACAGTAAGCTGATCACAGAAGGGAACGCTTATGGACATTTCTCAGATCATTTCCTTGGGCAGCGGTATCGCCCTGTTCCTGTTCGGCATGACGCTCATGGGCGACGGGCTCAAGCGCGTAGCCGGAAACCAACTGGAGCTGGTGCTTTACCGGCTCTCCAGCACCACCTTTCGCGGCGTGCTTCTGGGCACGGGCGTCACGGCGGTGATCCAATCCTCCTGCGCCACGTCCGTGATGGTGGTGGGCTTCGTCAACGCGGGCATGATGAAGCTGCGCCAGGCCATCGGGGTGATCCTGGGGGCCATCCTTGGCACCTCCATCACCGGCTGGATCATCAGCCTGAGCTACATTGAGGGCAGCTCCGGCATCCTGAGCCTGCTTTCCACCGCCACCCTGACCGGCATCGTTGCCATGATCGGCGTGTTCCTGCGGGTATTTTCCAAAAAGAAGGAACAGCAGCATTTGGGCGATATCCTGATGGGCTTCACGGTGCTCATGTTCGGCATGAGCGTCATGAGCAACGCGGTTTCCGATCTGGGCAAACAGCCCTGGTTTACCGGTACTTTGGCCACCCTGTCCAACCCCGTGCTGGGCATCCTGGCCGGCACGCTGTTTACGGGCATTCTCCAGTCCGCCTCCGCCGCCGTCGGTATCGTGCAGGCCCTTTCCATCACCGGGGCCATGTCCTTTGAATCCGCCCTGCCCCTGCTCATGGGCGTCGCCATCGGCGCGGCGTTTCCCGTGCTGCTTTCCGCCCTGGGCGCCAACGCCGACGGCAAGCGCACGGCGGCGGTATACCTGGTGGCCGCCACGATCAGCGTGATCGTCTGCGCGGCGCTGTTCTATCTGGCGGAAGCATTCATCCAGTTCCCCTTCGTGAAAACCATTATGAATCCCTTCTCCCTGGCCTTTGTGAACACCGTCCTGCGCCTTGCCATGGTGCTGTTGCTGCTGCCCTTCACGGACGCGCTGGAAAAGCTGGTGCGCCTGATCGTAAAAGAAAAGCCGCAGGAAGCCGATCAGCTTACCGTGCGGCTGGAGGAACGCTTTCTTTCCCACCCGGCCCTGGCCGTGGAGCAAAGCCGCCTGACCATCGTGGATATGGCGGAGCGCGCCAGGGAAGCCCTGTCCGCCGCCCTGTCGCTGACGGCCAATTATTCCAAGGAAGGGTTCGCCGAAGTAGAAAAGATGGAATCCGACTGCGACAAATACGAGGACGCGCTGGGTTCCTATCTGGTGAAGCTGACGGGCCGGGAGCTTACCCGCCGCCAGAACGAGGACGTTTCCAAATACCTGCACACGCTGACGGACTTTGAGCGTATTTCGGATCACGCCCTGAACATCGCCCAGAGCGCCGAGGAAATCCACGAAAAGAAAATCGATTTTTCCGATCAGGCCACCCGTGAGCTTTCCGTGCTCAGCGCCGCTGTGCGCGAGATCGTGCGGCTGACCACCGAAGCCTTTGAAAAGAGCGATCTGTCCCTCGCTTCCCGGGTGGAACCTCTGGAGGAACTGAT
The DNA here is from genome assembly GCA_017448975.1 of Clostridia bacterium. Taxonomy (GTDB): domain Bacteria; phylum Bacillota; class Clostridia; order Christensenellales; family Aristaeellaceae; genus RUG563. Next base: position 12,981 of record JAFSKN010000021.1, on the reverse strand, counting down.
CGATCAGCTTTGCGACGAGTCCAAGCGCCGCCACATCGAGCGCCTGCAGCAGGGCAACTGCACCATCCGGCAGGGCTTCGTGTTCAACGATGTGCTCACCAGCATCGAGCGCGTCAGCGACCACTGCTCCAACATCGCTGTTGCCATGCTGGAGCTGGAGGAGGACGCTTTCGATACCCACGCCGGGCTGCGCCGCATCAAGGAAGCCCAGTCCCTGTCCTTCCAGATCGCTTACGAGGATTACGCTGCCCGGTTCACCCTGTAATGTTTATCATGTGATAATCGCCCAGCCCGTCGATGGCCAGCTGCACATCGGCGGGCATCGTTTTTTCCAGGCAGAGGCGCACGTTGGGCATATCGCTGAAATCCACAAATTGGGTGGCCGCGTCTTTTTCCACGCCTGTTTTGATCCGCCTTTCGATCAGGCGATTCCGCAGAAGCCCTTCATCGGCACGGATGGAAACGGTGTAATCCGCACAGGTTTTCAAATCGCGCCATCCGTCCATGTCCAGCAGCAGATAGTTGCCCTCCAGCAGCACGATATCGCCGTCCACCCGCAGGGCGTCTTCCACCGGATTGTGAAGCAGCCTGTCGTATACGGGCCAGCCGCATCTCTCCCCCGCCGCCACCCTTTTCACCCGTTCCGTAAGGCGCTCCAATTCAAAAGTAACGGGCGCGCCCTTGATGGCCACCATGGGGATCAGCTGCCCGTCCCGTTCAATCTCGTGGGACAAAAGATCATCCTGCCGCCTGTGGAAGCCGTCCATGCCGATGGCCTGGATGCCGCAAAGCCCCTTCTCCCGCGCCAACCGTTCCAGGAAACTCAGCAGCGTGCTTTTCCCCGCGCCGGGCGGGGCGGCCAGCATCGCCAGCACCCTGCCGCCCTTTTCCTGCCGCAAGCCCGCCAGTTTTCTCAGCAGCGGCAGAAAAATATCTTTTACCGCCCGCTGACTGTACCGCGCCAGCACGTCAATCCCGTTCATGGTCACATGATGCTCAATCATACGCAAGCCCCGATTCTTCACGCTTTTTTCATTCCCCATTATATAAAAACACGCGGGAAATGGCAAGCGCCTCCGTTTCCTGCGTTCTGTCCACCTTCAAAAAAAACTGTTGACAACGCGCCTCGCTTGCGTTATAATATGCCCGTTGCGTAGGGGAATGGTGTAATGGTAACACGTGGGTCTCCAAAACCTTTGTTGAGGGTTCGAATCCTTCTTCCCCTGCTTCAAGAAAAGCCTTGAAACATAAGCGTTTCAGGGCTTTTTCTTTGCTCAAAAACAGTCATTTACCCTTTATTTTACCCTTTACGGGTTTTTTAAGGGATTTTTTGTTGCTCTTATACACTCATTGCATTTATTGCAAAAATACCCGCGAAGCCTTATTTTTCAAGGGTTTGAGCGTGTAAAGCCTTTTGCATTTATTGTCATTCATTAGACATTTTCAATCCCTGTCATAAACGCTTCCATCCTGCTTGCTGAATCTTGCCGCATGGCTTCCGTATAGTGGGCATATTTGTCAAGGGTAAAAGCAACGGTGGCATGGCCCAGGTTCGCGCTGATTGTTTTTACATCATCCCCGGCGCGGATGGACGCCACGGCGTAGGTGTGCCCTGATGGTATAATTGCGACAAAACGGAAAAGCCTTGTGCCGCAAGGGTTTGATCCGTTTGTCGCTGCTGATTCAATCCCTTTTCCAGCCTTGAAAAGCAGCAAAACGCCGTCGCGGGAAGGAGGGCCGTATTATTTGCGACAAAACATTTTCTGGAAATTGAAACTGAAGATCCAGAAAGATTAGTGTTCAGATTCCGTGTCTGAACACTATTTTTTTGTATATCTAATTGAGAAAACGATGGGGTCATGAAGATGCTGCCAAAAATGAACTGAACATAGGAGGTATCTATGGAAGCAGAAAGGAACAAAACCAATGATCTGAAAAAACGAAGCTATCAGGTCAGAAAAAAATGGAGTGAGTTAAGCCCGAATCAAAAGAGAAGGATTCTGGCTGATGCAAGATTCGTGTATGACAGCATCACTTCGACAACGAACCAGCCAATGACAAATCAGGAAAAGCGAACACTTCTCCAAAGGGTTTTCAAAAAAATCAGAAGCAGAGGCGTTTGGATACCATTCCGCGAAGTTGGACGGGTCGTTTCCTCCAGGATCAGAAAATGGAACCGGCGAATGAAAGCCAGACAGATAGCAAACACGTCCGCCGAATCGGATGAGAACAAGATTGCCACAAATGAATAGCAAATTACTTCCGCAATAAAAGGCGTTCAGAGAAGAAAAAACCTCTGGACGCCTTTTTTCATTTCCAGAAAAAGGAGGAATAGGAAATGAACGACCTTGTGAATATTCCCTGCTTCTGTGAAGCGGAGAATATGCCTGGGGTTCTTGGCACCCAGCTTCATAAAGCGTTGGGGATTCGGACGGAATACCGGCACTGGTTCAGGCGGGTATGCGATAAGCTGGAATTGCGTGAAGGGCGTGATTACAGTACGCTGGTCAAAAATGTCCGGCGTGGAGATAACGTCCTGATGCCGGGAAAGAAGATCGACCATCTGTTCACGGTGACGGTGGCAAAGGAAATCTGCCTGATTGAAAAATCTCCCGTATGCGGGATGCTACGCAGACAACTGGTGGAAGCGGAGCAAAGGATGCGGCAGGAAATGCGGCGTTCAGCGGAAGCGACTGAACGTGAGATCAGCGTATACCGGCAGCGATTGCAGGAATCCAGCGAAAGAAATCTGGAATTGTCGGCAAACCTTGAGGCGCGGCAAAAGGAATTGGCTGTTCAGGCCGTCATTATCATGCAGCAGAAGAAGGCGCTGAAAAACCAGGACGCCGTGATTCAGAAACAAAGCAAAATCGTGAAGCAGATGCGGCCCAAGGTGGATTACTGTGACCGCGTACTGAACTCGGAAGACGTTTTCAGCGCAACAGCCATTGCCAAGACTTATGATTGGTCGGCGCGCAAGCTGAACAAATTCCTGCATGACAAGCATATCCAGTATAAATGCGACGGATGCTGGGTTCTGTATTCGCCGTATGTCGGGAAAGGCTATACCAAGACCGTTACCTATGTTCGCACATGCGACGGGGTTGAAAGGGTGCGCTTGGTCATGAAATGGACACAGAAAGGCCGCCAATTCATTGACAAGAAAATGCGGGAAGCAGGCTGGAAACCGAAGGAGGAAAGCCAGGAGCAGATTCGGCAATGCCGGAGAAAAAAGAAAAAAGAACAGGAGGAGCAGTAAAATGGACGATACCTGCGTGATCTGCGGCGCGTATGTCCCGGAGGGGCGGCTGGTCTGCCCTGCCTGTGAACGGATGAACGGGTGTACGTCATATGAGCAGGCAAACACGGCGCAATATCAGCGGCAATCAGGCTGGAAGGAACCGCCTGAGCCCTATTGTCCAGTACATACACGGTACGTAAGTTTTATCTTGAAAAGCCCGGACACAACTTCATATAAAGCCGCGCGGAAATCGCGGATCAGTACGGCGTTCAGACAGTTATTCGACTTTCTGGACGCCTTTTTCATTTCACGGAAAAGGAGGAAACCGCGTGAACCAAACGATTATCGCCCTGGCCAATCAAAAGGGCGGGGTGGGAAAAACAACCACCTGCTTCAATTTAGGCGTTGGATTGGTACAGGAGGGGAAAAAGGTACTCTTGGTTGACAGTGATCCCCAGGCAAGTTTGACCGTCTGTTTAGGCCATCCTCACCCTGATACCCTTGCGGTAACGGTCAGTGATCTGATCAGAAAAGTGCTTACCGACAAACCGCTGGAAAAAGGAGAAGGGATACTTCATCATTCGGAAGGAGTTGACCTTCTTCCCGCAAGCATTGATCTGGCTGCCACCGAATTAAACCTGATCAGCGCAATCAGCCGGGAGACGATCTTACGGCAGATTCTGACGGAAATCGGGAAGCCATACGATTATATCCTGATCGACTGTATGCCCTCCCTGGGGATGATGACGCTGAACGCGCTGGCGGCGGCGAATAATGTGATCATCCCTGTTCAGGCCCAATATCTGCCCATCAAGGGGTTAGAGCAGCTTTTGAAAACCGTCCACAGGATGCAGAAGAACATCAATCCAGGATTAAGCATCGAGGGCATTTTGCTGACCATGGTAGACAGCCGGACGAATTACGCGAAAGAAATGTCCAATCTGCTGCGGGATACCTATGGCGGAAAGCTGACCATGTTCCCCACGGATATTCCTTTGTCTGTCCGTGCCGCTGAGATAAGCACCGCGGGGAAAAGCATTTTCGTCCATGACCCCAAAGGGAAGGTGGCTGCCGCGTATCGGGAACTGACGCGGGAGGTGATCTACCATGAAAAGCAGCGGCACAAACATAAGTCTGACCTCCTACGATGAGATATTCTCATCGGATGCCAGCCCAATAGCCTTTCCATTTGGAACGATTGTTGAAATCCCCCTGGATCAGCTGCATCCCTTCAAGAATCATCCTTTCCGGGTAGTGGATGATGACCACATGCAAAAGACGGCGGAGAGCATCCGGGACTTTGGCGTGCTTGTTCCCGGTCTTGTCCGTCCCCGGCCAGAGGGCGGCTATGAGATCATTGCGGGACACCGCCGCAAACGGGCGTCAGAAATCGCTGGAAGGGAAACGATGCCGGTCATTATCCGCGACCTGGACGACGATGAAGCGACCATTGCCATGGTGGACAGCAATTTACAAAGGGAGTTCATTCTTCACAGTGAAAGGGCGGCTGCGTTTCTAATGAAAAAAGAAGCGCTCCAAAGAAAAGCGGGAAGACCCTCAAAAGAAAATTCGTCCCAAGTTGGGACAAATTTCCGCGCTGACCAAGCAATAGCCGAAGACGCCGGAACAAGCAGGAATCAGGTGCAGCGTTATATCCGTCTCAACAGTTTAATCAAGCCAATCCTGGATTTGGTTGACTCGGAAAAAATAGCGTTTACGCCCGCTGTGGAACTGTCTTACCTGAAACCGGAAGAACAGGAAGGGCTGTTGGAAGCTATGAACGCGGAGCAGGCTACCCCATCCTTGTCTCAAGCAATGCGCCTAAAGAAATTAAGCCAGGAAGGGCATTTGTCCGGGGAGAATATGCGGGAAATCCTGTCCGAGGTTAAAAAGCCGCCGAAGCCAATCGTAAAGCCGCTTGCTCAAGCTACGGAAGCTGGAGCAGAGAACAGAGGATCAGGCCCGCAAATCACGGGCGTCATTACGCTCCCCATAGAACCATTCCTCAAATACATTCCAAAATCATTTTTTCAGGAAAAAACCCCGGAAAACCAGGAAAAGGTGACGCGGCTGTTTTTGAAAATGGCGGAGTTGTACAAAAAATACCTTAAAAAAAAGCACTCCCAGGAAAGAGGATAAACCCTGTTATCGAGCAACAGAAAGAAGGTGATTTATTTGGATAAAAATGATATGGCGCAAAACTTTTGCGCAGTCTCTTACAGCGGCGGCAAGGATTCAACATACATGCTTCCGCTTGGCAGCTTCAAGCCCAGTTGGACAGTTGAAAAACTGGATCAACGGTTTGCTGACGAAGAAAAGAAGCGATAGCTCATCGTCCTTTTCCAATCAGCCGGTATCATGCCCATTGACATTCAAATAACAAGAGAATGTTCAAATTGCCCGTCGGGGCTATTTTTTTGCCCCGAAATAACAGAAAGAAGGAATTCTGATGGCAGCTTTAACAATTTACCGCGTCCAGAGAAACGGCAACTTCACCGTAATGGCAAACTACCACCTGAAGGATCGTGCCTTGTCGCTGAAAGCAAAAGGTCTGTTTTCTGTTCTTCTGTCCCTGCCCAATGATTGGGATTTTTCGCTGCCGGGGTTGGCGGCCATCTGCAAAGAGGGAATGGACGCGATCCGGGACGCCGTGAAGGAACTGGAAGCGCTGGGATACATCATCCGTTCCCGTGTGCGGAACGCCAAAGGCCGGCTGGAAAGCGCCGTGTACGCGCTGTATGAACAGCCCCAGCTTGCGGATCACGCTTCGCAGCCGGTGGAATGCGGCCAGGAACCTCGCGCTTCGCGGCAGGAAGAACCTGTTCAGGCCCAGCCCGCGGAGGAAAAACCTGTTCGGGAAAACCCAACTTTGGTTTATCCAACACAGGGGAATCCGCCGCCAATAAATAACCCATCATATCCCGTAACCCCAAAAATAAAAAATAAAAAAATATATAACGATCACTATCCCGATCAATCCGATCAATCAGGTACTTTCCCCATGACCGGCAATGTACGGCCTTTCCCGGTGAGGCCCTGGCCGTTGGGAAGTGAGCAAACCTGCGGGGATCGTCCTTCCGACCCCACGGAGAACCTTTTGGAAATCGTGCGGAAAAAGGTGGGCTATGCGGCATTGGCCGAGGAATATGGCAGGGAGCAAATGGACGAAATGGTGAGCATCATCGTGGGCGTATTGGCTTCCCATCGGATGTGCTTCCGGTTTGGACGGGACCTGTATCCGTCAGGCTTTGTGAAGAAACAGTTCTTCGATGTGAACAGCCATCACATCGAGTATGTTTTCCACAACCTGAAAAACAACGGCTCCAACATCCATGACCCCAAAGCCTATCTGATGACCTGCATTTTCAACGCCACCCTGACCATGAGCAATCACATGGACGCGAAGGTGCGGCATGACGCTTTCTTTGACGCGAAGTTGGACAAGCAGAAGGAGGAGCAGGCGTCGCTCGATCTTGAGATGGAGGCGGCAAGCGCTGAATATTGGGAGGAGGTTAAACGTGAAATCAAACGAATCGAGGGAATCAATGCGGAGAAAGCTGAATGTTCTGTTCCTGTCTGTGCTGCTGATGACCGGGTTAGCGCTGATCAGCTGGTCGATTGTTGCGCAGGATGAGGAAATCCAGCAAGATATGGAGGAATACGCCGTCCTGGTTGAACAGGTGCAGGTCTCCGAAGAAACGGAAACCGGGGATGAATACGAAGTTCAAGAGTTGCTTCCCGTCCCTGACACGGGCAATGAAAACACCGAGGCGGCGGAAACCGGCCAGGAACGGCCAACGGCTGCACCTGGCCAAGTGAACGAAACCATGGAGAAAGGGTTGGAAGCTGGTCCGCATGATGATTCGGGTGGAACACCTGTCGGTGAGCAGCAGACGACCCAGGGAACGATCATCATCGTGATTCCAGGGGAAGAAAGCGGCACGGAACAGACGGACAATGAACAAAAGGAAAAGTCAACGGCACAGTCTGTCGGCAGGGAGCCACAGGAAACAAAGCCTCCCAAAGCAAGGGAAACAGGAAAACCCACAGGCAACAGTTCCCCTCCGGTCCCTGCCGGAATAGACCAGAAACCGGAACAGGATCAGGCTTCGCCCGCGCCGTCCAGTCTGCCACAGACATCCACCGAAGCGCCAACAGAACCGCCCGCCACAGAAACACCCGCGCCGGTGATCGTCACCGCCGCGCCGACGCCTACCCCTACACCGTCTCCCGCGCCTACTCCCCGAATCGGGAAAACGGGGGTTGACCTGGAAGCCTGCAAAGCACAGAACGGCGATTTTGTGGCGTGGCTGAAAATACCCGGCACGAAGATCAACTATCCCGTGGTATGGACAGACCGTGTGGATTACTACCTGACCCATACTTTTTCCGGGAAAGAGAGCAAGATCGGAACACTCTTTTCCCTGGGGAAAACGGATTACAAGACACCTGGCAAAAACATCGCCGTGTATGGGCATCACATCACCACAAGCGGCGGCAATATGTTCCAGCCCCTCATGTCGTACAAGAAGAAAAGCTTCTACGAAACTCACAAAACGCTTTACTTCGATACCCTCTATGATTTGGGCGAGTATACCATCTTCGCCGTTATCAACATAAAAAGCACAGATTGGGACGCTTCCACGGCATCCTTTGACAGCGATCAGAGTTTTCTGAGCTTTGTCAATCGGGCCAAGGCCGCGTCCCTTTTTGATACGGGGGTAGAAGTAACCGAGGAAGATCATATTCTCACGCTGATTACCTGCGACCGAGACTTTCACAATCCAGATGGGCGGCTGATTGTGATGGCCGTGAAGCAGTGAATCATAAAAATCAAAAAGGAGCAGATGAAAAAACATGAAACACAAGCAAATCATTTCCCTTCTCCTGACTCTGCTTATGCTCTTTTCTTCCCTGCCCATTCCCGCATACGCAGAATGGTATGATGAAGAAACCGGCAATGAAGACTATTCCGGCACAGTCGTAAGCGCATCCGACGCCATTGTCATCCCTGATTGGGATGATTTCAGCGGCGACGACGCTTCCGATTCGGAGAATGAAAACGCTTGGGAGGAATGGGACAATAACGCCGATTCCTCCGGCGAAGAATCCGACGAGACAGAGGATGATCCCTTCTTGTTTGACGAGGAGCAGCCGGATGAATGGGAAACCTGGGAAGAACCGGAAAATGAAGAACCTTCCCTTGATTCTCCCATTCTTACCCTGAAAGAAACCATTGATCTGTACGGATACGCTTACGTCCTCACCAAGGGCGAAACCAAAGTGTACGATCATCCGAACCGCGCCGAAGACCCCTTCTTCCTTCTCACCGAGGAAGACGCGATCCTGCTGGCGACGGAATATCAGGATCAGGGCACGGAAAGTGTAGAGGTTTGGTTTATCGGAGACGAACTGTTCACTGGTTATGTTTCTCTCCACAGCTTGAAGGATGAAGTGCTGACCGATGAGGAAGTAGACGCTTATACCGATATGTATTGGTGGGATTGGGCGGATACGGAGGCGGGGACGCTGTACGCCTTTGCCGTCGCGGGATACGCCACAATCACATCGGAAAACGACGTCTGGAATAACGAATGGGGGTCTGAAATCAATGCGGACGATGAATCTGATTTTGCTGACGCTGCTTTGGCCTCTGATCCTGACCAGAGCGCAGCGGACGAATACGATGAACTGACGGAAGATGAAGAAGTACAGAACGAAACCACGGAGGAAATCATTTCTCCTGTTCTCCGTTCGTCTGTGCGCGGCGCGTCCCTGAACGCTGTCAAATCCGCTTCCAACCTGACCGGGAACGAGGATGTCCGGCTGGGCAAGGAAAGCAGCAATATCAATGGCATTCTCCTCCAAAATAACGGCAGTCAATCAAATTCCATTGCCCGGCATTGGGTAACGGTCAATGGCACAGAATATACCGCGTTTTGTATTCAAGTCAGTAAATCTTCCACAAGCGGACGGGACGGCAACTTGGAAGCAGGCACCGACGCGGGCTTGCAATGGATTATGATCAATGTGCCAGATTCCAGTAATCAGGATTACGCCATCAAGCAACAGGCCATCTGGATTTACCTGGGGCAGTCCTTCCCCTCCCGTGATTTGAAAGCCGGTTCCCGATGCACCCTGTCCACCGACGAATTGCGGGCGGAACTGGATAGCATCGTCGCCAGCGCAAAGAGCGCTTCCTTTGACAGCGGCTATGACTTGTGGATTGCGTATCACAAGGAGAATCGCAACTACTACCAGGATATGATTTTCATTACTTCCGCTCCGACGCCCACAGCGACACCCACACCGGTGCCGACACCTACACCAACGCCTACACCGACCGCAACTCCTTATGTGCCGCCTACAGCTACACCCTATGTGCCGCCTACGGCTACCCCGTATGTGCCGCCTACGGCTACACCCTATGTACCGCCCACGGCTACGCCCTATGTACCGCCCACAGCCACCCCGTATGTGCCGCCCACAGTTACACCATATGTGCCGCCCACGGCTACTCCCTATGTGACACCTACGCCTACCCCTGAACCGACCCAAGGCTGGATTCGGATCATCAAAACGGACAGTGTGACGGGCCAGGGTTTGGCTGGTATCGTGTTCGATATTTACCGAGGCACGACCTTGGTGAGCAGTATGACCACCAATGCCAACGGTATCGCCATTTCCGAGGCGCTGACCAAAGGGAGCTACACGGTCAAAGAGCGCAGCGTACCCACGGGCTATGTGGCTGATCTTGTTACCCTTTCCTGTGAGGTAAAGGCCGAGCAGATCACGTCCTTGACTGCCGAAAACACCCCGATTCAAGTGCGAATCAAAGTCATTAAAACGGACGCGCAGACGAATCAGCCGCTTTCCGGCGCGGGATTCACGGTGAAGCAGCGGGGAACCGGCACAGTTGTTGCCACCCTCACCACCAATGCCCAGGGCGAAGCCATCACCGGACTACTGCCCTATGGCTTATATGACGTTACGGAAAGCACCGTTCCCAGCGGCTATATTGACAGTGGTTTTTCTGTAACAGTCAACGGCACGGAACATGGGAAAACCTATGTGATCGAAGCCGAAAACAGCCCCATGCAGGGCGGCATCCGTATCACCAAAACGGATAAAGCAGACGGAAGCCCCATTGCAGGCGTCATTTTCGACATCTACCAGGGCAGCACCCTTGTGGGCACCATGACCACCAACGCATCCGGCGTGGCTGTATTCGTAGATCTGCCCAAAGGAAGTTATATCGTGCGAGAACGGGCCTTGCCTACCGGCTATACTGGCAATCTGGTCAGTCTGGATTGTACAGTCAAATCCGGGGAGATAACCGATCTGAACGCGGACAATCAGCCGGTTCAGTTCACCGTGAAGATCATTAAAACGGATGCCCTGACCCATGAACCATTGGCCGGAGCGCAGTTCACCATCACAAATAAGGCAACTGGCGCTGTTACCGCCACCCTGACCACCAATACCCAAGGCGAAGCCACCAGTGGCCTGCTGCGGTATGGTGAATATGAGATCAGGGAAACCAAAGTGCCTGCCAACTATGTGGATTCCAGCTTTACCGCCACCATCAACGGCACAGAACACGGGAAAACCTATGTGATCGAAGCGGAGAATCAGCCCATGGCGGGCGGCATCCGTGTGATAAAAACGGACAAGCTGGACGGCAGCCCCATTTCCGGCGTGGTCTTTGACATTTATCAGGGCAACACGCTGATCGGCAGCATGACCACCAATGAAGCGGGCATTGCCGTTTCCAGGGACTTGCCCAAGGGAAATTATACTGTGAAGGAACACGCGCTGCCTGCCGGTTATACCGGCGCGCTTGCCTCTCTGGATTGCACCGTCAAATCCAGCGAAATCACCGAATTGAAGGTGCAGAATCAGCCTATTCAGTTCAGGGTGAAAATCATCAAAACCGATGGCCTGACCCATGAACCGCTGGCTGGCGCGGAGTTCACCATCACCAGCAAAGCCACAGGCCAGTCTGTCGCCACCCTGACCACGGATGGCAGGGGCGAGGCTGTCAGCGGCCTGCTGCGATATGGCGAATACACAGTTACCGAAACGAAAACGCCCGCGCACTATACGGAAAGCGCTTTTTCCACCACAGTCAAAGGCACGGAGAACGAAAAGGTTTACGAAATCCGGGTGGAAAATACGCCTATCATGGGCCAAATTCGCCTGACCAAGACGGACGCCCTGGACGGAACACCGATCAGCGGCGTGACTTTTGACATATATCAGGGCGAAACGCTGATCGGCAGCATGAAAACGAGCGAAAACGGCGTAGCCGTGTCCGATCCCCTGCCCAAAGGCGCGTATACCGTGAAGGAGCATGATGTGCCCGAAGGTTATGTGGCGACGATGTTCACCCAGGATTGCATCGTAAGATCAGATGAGGTGACCGAATTGACGGCGAAAAACACGCCCATTCAATTCAGAATCCGTATTCTGAAAACGGACGCGCTGACCCATGAACCGCTGTTAGGTGCGGAGTTTTCCGTGAAGCGCATTTCCGGCCTCCCCTCCCATGGCGGCGCGGGCGACGGTGAAACTGTTGCCACTCTGGTAACAGACGCCAACGGCGAAGCCATCACCGGCTTGCTCACATGGGGTAAATATGAAGTGACGGAAACGAAGGTGCCTGTGAACTTCATTGACAACCATTATTCCGAAACCGTCACCGGCACGGAAAACGAAAAAAACTACACCCTGACCGTAGAAAACGAACCCATGAAGGGCTGGATTCGCCTAACCAAAACGGATAGGCTGGACGGTACGCCCATTGCTGGGGTCGTATTCGACATTTACCAGGGAGAGAACCTTGTTTCTTCTATGACCACCGGCGCGGATGGCATAGCGAAATCGGAAGCCCTGCTCAAAGGGCAGTATACCGTGAAAGAGCGGGAGAACCCCCAAGGGTATACAGACGAGCTGGTTTCTCTGGATTGTGCGGTCAAGTCCCAAGAAACCACGGAATTGATCGCCGACAACATGCCCATCCAATTCAGGGTGAAGATCATCAAAACGGATGAATTGACTGGTGAACCGCTGCCGGGTGCTGTATTTACGTTTGCCCGGAAAACCGGCTTGCCCTCACATAACGGCGCGGGCAATGGAGAGGTTGTCGCCACCCTGACCACCGATGCCAACGGCGAAGCAATCTCCGATCTTCTCACCTGGGGCGTGTATGAAGTGAAGGAAACCACGGTGCCGGAGCATTATGTGGATAACGGCTTCACCTACACGGTAACGGGAACGGAGAACGAGAAAACCTATGAGGTGGAATGTGAAAACGAACCCTCCAAGGGCTGGATTCGGCTCGTGAAAACGGACAGGTTGGACGGCTATCCGATTGCTGGCGTTGTGTTCGATATTCTCCAGGAAGGGAAGATCATCACCACCATGACCACCGACGCGGATGGCGTGGCGGTGTCTGAACCGATCCCCAAGGGGAAATACACGGTCAAAGAACGAGCCAACCCCACTGGCTATATCAACGATCTATACTGTGTGGAATGTGAAGTGTTTTCTGACGTAACAACCCGCATGAACGCGGACAACCAGCCCATCCGGGGGAAAATCCAAATTACGAAGAAAGATGAGCTGACCAAAACGCTGCTGCCGGACGCGGAGTTTACGATCACCCGCGTATCCGGCTTGCCCTCGCACAACGGAGAAGGAAACGGTGAAGTGGTGGCCGTCCTGACCACCGATAACAG
>JAFSKN010000076.1 GCA_017448975.1 Clostridia bacterium | reverse complement strand
GTATTGGCTCAGGCTCGGGCATCACAGGCTCAGGCTCAGGCATCACCACTGGCTCGGGGATAGGTGCATCAAATCCTGTTGGTTGCTGACAGTGTCACCCTGAAAGAGCGGTTTCCCCCACATACTTTTGCATTGAGCCTTTATATTTATCCTGCCGCGGATGCTTCGTCCTTTTTCAGCGGGATCCAGATATAGTTCACATTGTCCTCCGGCTTTTCGGCCGGGGGCATATAGAATTCCAGGCTGTAGTTGCCCGCCAGGGAATATCCTTTCAGGCTGGGCAGCCATTCGCTCCAAATCTGGGTGTTCACGCGCTGCAAGCTCTCCACCAGTGGCCCCCGGCACGGGAACTGCGCCCACAGCCCGCCGGGGATCACCCGGGTTTCGCACCCGTCTGGCACATCCTTCCAGGGTTCGTACAGGTCGGCGATCCAGTAGTCGAATTCCTTGCCGTTTTCGTCGGTACACAGGCCGAACATGCCCATGAGCTTCTTATCCTTATCCTGCATCCATTCCGTCCAGAACTTGGGCACCTCCTGGTAGCTGGTCTCGGAATTGAACCGGCGCTTCATGCCCACCACGGTGAACGGGGCCTTTTCCACGATGCTGTACTCCAACATTTTTCCACCCTCCATTGAGATTTTGATATGCATGGGAGCAAAGGAGCGCAGGGGCGCGCCGCTTTCCCGGGCCTGGGACGGCGTGACGCCGTGGAACCGCTGGAAAGCCTTGGCGAAGCTGTCCGGCGAATCGTAGCCGTATTTCAGCGCCGCGTCGATCACCTTGATCTGTCCTGCCGCCAGCTCCTGGGCAGCCAGCGTCATCCGGCGGGAACGGACGTACTCCCCCACCGTCATGCCGCACAGCGCCCCGAACATCCGCTGATAGTAGAAGGGCGACAGCAGAGCCTTGCCGGCGATTCTTTCCATGTCCAGCGGCTCCGTCAGGTGCTGCTCCATGAAGTCGATGGACGCCTGAAACCCTTCGATCCATCCCTGCATCGCGCCCGCCTCCTTTGCTCTTGGCGTGATCATTGTACCACCTTCACGGGCCCCTGTCCCGACATTCCGTGCACGGTTGTGACGGATTTACTGCACGATCCCGATAGCGGTAATCGTAAACCGCTTGTTCTCCGCCCCCTCCGCCATGCGGATTTCCAGCACGTGATCCTCCGCCTCGGTGCGGCTGTCCCAGATCATGACTACTTCGCTTTGGCCCCATTTGCCGTCCCCGCCGGTGAGCGTGCGCTTCACCTTGCCGTCCACCACGATTTCCGCCGTGCCGAACCGGGCCTCGGACGTGGCGCGCCAGGCGATGAGCAGCTTTTTGAACTTGCCCGTCACCCGCAGGGGTTCCGCGGCATCGGTTTCAAAGTGGCAGAAGTTTTGCCCGCACACCCGGCCGATGGGCAGATTGGAATAAGACTGGGTATCGTCATGGGCAAAGCCTCCCCGCTCGACGGTCACAGTGTCCGGCCAGTTCCCGTCGCCGTACAGGGTGATCAGGCCCATATAATCCGTGCCGTAGGCCGGTTCCACGTCCAAATCGATGTCCTTTTCACTGGTTTCCTGGGCGTTGGCCGCCTCCACCGCCGCCAGCAGGCAGTCCGCCATGATGCCGTGGCCGAAGGAGGTGGGGTGGTATTCGTCAAAGAAGAATTCCTCCGCCGTCCATTCCTTGCCCACGTGGGGGTAAGCGGCGTCCTTGACGGACACCATCATCAGGTCGTATACTTCGCCCACCTTTTTCAGCTCGTCCTGCAAATTGAACCCGGTTTTGAACACCGCGAACAGCAAAATCACCGCCGGGTCGTTGGGCTGGGACAGGATGGTTTTCACCAGCGATTCAAAGCACCGGTGCCCGGTGGGTTCCTGATAATCGTTGACGGAAAATTCCACGATCACCAGATCGGGCAGGCCGTCGGCGTCCTGCACCCGATCCACGATATCCCGCTGATAGCGCATGAGGCCGAAGGTGGAGGGCGTGCCGCCCACCCCGGCGTTGATGAACTTCACGTTGCTGCCGTCCCCCGCGCCGTACCGGGCCGCGAAACCCTGGGCGAAACGG
This sequence comes from Clostridia bacterium, assembly GCA_017448975.1. Classification (GTDB taxonomy): domain Bacteria; phylum Bacillota; class Clostridia; order Christensenellales; family Aristaeellaceae; genus RUG563. The sequence goes on along the minus strand of JAFSKN010000076.1, from coordinate 5,341 downwards.
GAAGCGTAACATTCCTGATATGTTTTCGCCCCCGCGCCCTCCGTAATGGAGCCGCCGATGGTGGCGAGGGTGATTTCCTCCCCCGCCTGCGCCCGCCGGATCGCGTCCTTCAGCCGCCTGTTGTTCCCTAAGGACATCATGCCGTCCTTCAGCATGTCCTGATACCATTCCGTCTGCTCCGCGTTAGAAAAATATACGTTCTCCCCCATGGCAACACAGCCTCCCATCATCAGCATCATAGCCAAGGCCCAGCAAAGGATTCTTTTCGGCATGGATTGTCCTCCGTTCTTGTGAATGAAGTTGCTTTGATTATAGCACATGTTTTCATGTTTTTGGAAGCCATACACAAAAAAGAACGCACAGCTTTTATGCGTTCTCCTGCCGCTTATTCGTTGGTTATTTGTACTTTAGTTCTTCCAGGGTTCTATGGCATGAATTGCAGGCATAATGATTATCATGCAAATAGTATGCGTCGATTCCCTTTCCGCAATAATAGCAAGTATACTTATAGTTTCGTGCTGGTATGGTGTTCCAGAGGACGACCACCAGAAGCAATATCCCGGCGACGATCAAAAACATATTGCGAAGACCGTGGGAAGGTTTTGCCCTCTCCGCAGCCTGCTGTCGCCTGAGTTCTTCCACCCTTTGCCTGTCAGCGGCATATTTCCGATTGCGTTCCAATTGAGCGAAATGCGCCTTGATGTTATATCCGCAGCAGGGACAGCTTTCAGCCGTTGATGAAACGTTGGGCGTTTTGCATTCCGGGCAAGAGATAAGAGCCATAGTTTCCTCCTACACTTCAATCAGTAATCAGTCCTCGCAATAAGAACCGAACAGCTCCACATGCTTGACAGGATATTACGCCTCCGCCTGATATACAGCTTTTCGGATCATGTCAGATGTGGGCATATTCCCGGCCTTCTTTCGCTTTGATTATAGCATGGAACAGGCACGCCGTGCAATGGTTACAGATACTTTTTGCTTGCCTCATATGCCTGTTTTAAGTACGGATGCGCTTTCAGTTCCTCGTTCAGTTCTTTCAGATTAGCCATATCCTGGCTGTCCGCCTGCTTCATGTACAGGTTCAGCATCGCCGGGGAGAAAGCGCCGCCGGGGTTGGCAAGGTATGCCTGATTGTTGTCGAAGTTGGGGGCCAGGCGCAGCACATCCCCCGTCGTGGAAGACCGAATCACGCCGAAGTTCCGCATATGCCGGTCTGTGTTGGCAAACAGGGCGTCGGCCAGCAGGATGCGCTTCCAGGCTTGTTCAAAATCGCTTCCCAGGGAAGCAAGGTTTTGATAAATCGCCGCGTCGTCGTCGCTGGGGTCATCAAAGCGGAAGCGGAAGGAATCATAGGGTTCAAAAAATTCGTGGGGGTTCAGGAAATTGCGGGAACGTACGCGCTTGCGGGAACGGCCCGCATAGGCGTATTCCGCCGCGTCCCAGCCAATGCGCCGAAGAACCCGGCTGATTTCCACCTCCGCTTCCGTGGCGGCGGTGGATTGCAGCTTGTACAGCCACCAGTCCCCTTCTTCAAATTTCCACGTCTTGGTAAAGCTGCCGTCCGTGGAAGCGTTGGGGGTGGCCGTCCGAAGGTCTCGCAGGCTGGTATCGCTGGAAAGCAGAATAAAATCGCTCACCGCGTTCTGATCCTCCGGCTGGCAGAGCCGGAGCCGGGGGGTAAACGTTCCTTCCTCAAAGCAGGTGAAAGTGTCGGATATGCTGAACATGTGCGTCCGAAGCGCAAGGGCCGTTTTATCCCTGGTGCCGTACAGCTCGTTCATCAAATTCCGGTGCTGCACGCTGTTCAGGTCAACGGCGCGTTCCCGGAGCCAGGAAGTAAAGCCCTCCGCCGAGGCATGGCGAATCTGCATGGGAAGCAGTTCCGTCTTTTGCGGGATGAACTCGGCAATAACGGAATGATGGACAGAGAACGCCGCCACAGGCGCGTCATCATTATAGAGAATATACCGCGTCAACCGAATCACCTCCCCCGATGCTGTTTCCAGTTGGGATTAGTAGGGCTCGAACCTATGTCCACAATTCGGCATTGTCGCCCGGCAGCCAGCGGCAAGCGCTGGCTGCCGCGCTCTGTGCGTCATTGGGCCTCCGCCTCGCTGCATCGCCCACTGGGCGCCGCTTATTTTGTCGGGCTCGAACCTATGGTCTCGCTTCGCTCGGTCAGGTTCGCAGGGGAGCTTTCCTTCGCAATCAGGGGTTGCCCGGAAATTCCTCCTGCTCACCACGCTTCCGCCTGCCTGCTTCCGCCACAGGCGGCGGCAGGCTCCGCGCCTCCACGATCGTTTCGGTAATGGGATCGAACCGTGCTATTTCATTACAGAAAAGGCATCCACGAGGGATGCCTTTTCTGTAATGGGATTAGTAGGGCTCGAACCTATGACCTCCACGATGTCAACGTGGCGCTCTAACCAACTGAGCTATAATCCCACGAACAGAAAGATTATATCACAGAAAAGTGCATTTTGCAAGGCCCAAAATGAAAAAATCCCCGCCGGATGAACCGGCGGAGACTTTTTAAGCTCTATCAGAACTTCAGGCTGTTGACCTTGATGGCGGGGCCCATGGTGCTGCTCATGTACAGCGACTTGATGTAGGTGCCCTTGGCGGTGGCGGGCTTCGCCTTGATCACCGCTTCCATCAGGGTGGTCATGTTTTCGACCAGCTTGTCGCTATCGAAGGAGATCTTGCCGATGGGGCAGTGAGCGATGGCGGTCTTGTCGATGCGATACTCCACTTTACCGGCTTTGATTTCCTGGATGGCCTTGGTCACATCCATGGTCACGGTGCCGGACTTGGGGTTGGGCATCAAGCCCTTGGGGCCCAGCAGACGGGCGATGCGGCCGATGGTACCCATCATATCGGGGGTCGCAACGCAAACGTCAAAGCCGAACCAGTTTTCGCTCTGGATCTTGGCCACCAGATCGGCGTCGCCGACGAAGTCAGCACCGGCGGCTTCCGCTTCCTTGGCCTTATCGCCCTTAGCGAACACCAGCACGCGCACCTTTTTGCCGGTGCCGTGGGGCAGCACCACGGTACCGCGAACCTGCTGGTCAGCGTGCCGGGGGTCAACGCCTAAACGGATGGACAGCTCGATGGTTTCATCGAACTTGGCCTTAGCGGTCTGCTTCACCAGCTCGATGGCTTCGGCTGGATCATAGAGCTTGGTAGAGTCGATCAGCTTTTTGCTGTCGATATATTTCTTGCCGTGTTTCATCTTTATCATTCCTCCCTGTGGTGTTAGCGGCGCTATGTCCTCCCACAAATTTCCCTGAGGGGGTTAAACTGATTCCTTGAATTCCTTATTCGTCGGCGACGGTAACGCCCATGCTGCGGGCGGTGCCCTTCACCATGCTCATGGCCGCTTCGATGGAGGCGGCGTTCAGATCGGGCATTTTGGTGGTGGCGATTTCGCGCACCTGAGCCTGGGTCAGCTGGCCAACCTTATCGCGGTTGGGCCGGCCGGAGGCGGTTTCGATGCCCAGCGCCTTCTTGATCAGCACGGGAGCCGGAGGCGTTTTGGTGATGAAGGTAAAGGAACGGTCGGAATATACGGTAATAACAACAGGAATGATCAGGCCAGCGTCCTTCTGGGTGCGGGCGTTGAATTCCTTGCAGAAGCCGGGAATGTTCACGCCGTGCTGACCAAGGGCGGGGCCGATGGGCGGCGCGGGAGTCGCCTTAGCGGCGGGAACCTGCAATTTGATGAACGCGGTAATTTTCTTTGCCATGTTGGATGGCACCTCCTTCATGCTTGTGGTAATGGCGGCGGCGCTTTAGGATGGCGCTGCCTCCCACTGAAAACGGGGGCGGAGCAAGGGCTCTTGCGGGCTTCCTGCTCATTTGTCGAGCTTCTCGACTTGATCGAGGTCCACCTCGATCTGCATTTCGCGGCCCAGGAACATTTTGACCTTTACGCGCAGTTTCTGGCGCATGGCGTCGATTTCCTCCACCACGCCGGTGAAATTCTCCAGCGGGCCGGACAGAATGCGCACTTCCTCGCCCACGGCAATCCGGAATTCCAGCTTGTTGGGGGAGCAGTTCAGCATCCGGTCCAGTTCCTCGGCGGTCAGCGGAATGGGCTTGCTTTCGGGGCCGACGAAGCCCGTCACGCCGCGGGTGTTGCGCACCACGTACCAGCTTTCGTTGGTAATGATCATGCGCACCAGCACATAACCGGGAAAGGTTTTATGCTGGGAGGTCACCCGCTTGCCATTCCGAATTTCCACAACCTCTTCGGTGGGCACGACCACCTCTTGGATGAGGTTCTGCATGCCGTTGTTTTCCACCGCTTTTTCCAGGTTGTCCTTGACCTTGTTTTCGTAACCGGAATAGGTATGCACCACATACCATTCCAGCGTACCCGGTCTGTCTTCGGACATGTCGGTACCTCCTATCTAAGGGATCGACTGCACCGCCATGGGCGGCGCGCCCTCTGATCAAAGAGCGAGCTTGACCAGAGCGGAGGAGCCCAGATCCAGCAGGCCGATCACAACGCCCATGAACACCAGGAACGCCAGCACGATGAGCGAATACTTGATCAAATCCTGGCGGCTGGGCCACGTCACCTTGCGCAGTTCGTGCCACATGTTTTTGAAGGGCCGCGCGATGTTCTGGGGCAGATTCTTGAAAAAGTTCACAAACTTGTTGCCGGAACCTTCCTTGGCCTGCTCCTTGCCCTTCACAACATTCTTTTCATCTGCCATGATTGTCACATCCTTGCGTTTATCGGGTTTCGCGGTGAGTGGTGTGCTTCTTGCAGAAGCGGCAATACTTCATCAGCTCGATGCGGTCGGGCGTGTTTTTCTTGTTCTTCTTCTTGTTGTAGTTGCGCTGCTTGCATTCGGTGCAGGCCAGCACGATATTTTGCCGCGCTTCCTTAGCTGCCATGTGGAAACACCTCTTTCTTGGGGTTTAAGTCACGATGGCGGCGTCCCGGCGATGCGCCTTGCGGCGTACCGCCAGGACAAACCGGCATCAGGATTATTCTACCATGCGAACCACGGCGCCAGCGCCAACGGTGTGGCCGCCTTCGCGGATAGCGAAGCGCAGACCGGCTTCGATGGCGATGGGGGTGATCAGCTCCACTTCCATTTCCACGTTGTCGCCGGGCATAACCATCTCAACGCCCTCGGGCAGCTTGATGGAGCCGGTCACGTCGGTGGTACGGAAGAAGAACTGAGGACGATAGCCGTTGAAGAAGGGGGTATGACGGCCGCCCTCTTCCTTCTTCAGCACGTACACCTGGCCGAAGAAGTGGGTGTGGGGCTTGATGGAGCCGGGCTTCGCCAGCACCTGGCCGCGTTCGATTTCGTTGCGCTGC
>JAFSKN010000020.1 GCA_017448975.1 Clostridia bacterium | reverse complement strand
TCATGCATCACCGGGAACCAACTTCCTTTTCCCTTTCAAGCGGCTTCCGGGTAAGAGGTCCAGGAGGTGAAACCTCCTGGTGCAGGTGCGCGAGGGCCGCACAGGCCCTCGCTTCCTTGTGACTTAAAGTGTTCTTTTCGCTTCCTCAAACAGCACGGGCGTGACGAAAGGATAGGTCATATTCTCCGGCAGAGCGTCGAAGGCTTCGATTTTGCTCATTTCACTGGGCGGCAGCTCCCCCATCTCATGAATCACGGCGGCATATACGCGGCCGTTGGCGGAGCCTTCCGCGTCATAGGCGGAATAATCGCATACGGGAATCAAAGCGGCGTCGCGCACGCCGCTTTCCTCATACAGCTCCCGCCGGGCCGCTTCCTCCGGCGTTTCGTTTTTTTCAATGTGTCCGCCCTGGGTTTCCCAGGATCGGTGTCCGCCGTGGTAGCTCAATACATATTGGCCTTGATAGAAGGAGCAGACCACGACGAACCGAAGCGGCGTCAGCGTGCCGAAGGGATGAACCGCGCATTGCAGTTCACGGTGTCCGGTCATTCCGGTTTTCCTCCCCCATACGCCACCGCGTCGGCCTGGAACAGCAGGCCGTTTTCGCCGCCCACGTGGGCAAAATTGGTCTGGATGGATTTGCGGGCGGGATAATGTCCGTGAAACCGTTCCTTGATCACCTTTTCCATGACGGGAATGTTCCACACGTCCCGGAAGAGGCAGTCCATCTGCACCACGTTTTCCAATGTCAGCCCCACCATGGAAAGCCGCTGTTCCATGTGATCGAAGGCCCCGTTGATTTGTTCCTCGATGGTGCCGCCGATATTGCCCACGCAGTAGGACAAATAATAGAAATTGCCCGCCTTCACGATGCCGGAGTGGGCCCATTCCTCGCTCACGTCGTACCGTTCGATATCAGCCATTTTTCGCGTCCTCCGCGATCCGTGCTTCGATCCACTTTTGCACGGCGTCGGCCACCTGATCCAGATGGAAACCGTAGCAGTGGTCGTCCCCCTTGATGATGCACAGCTGCGCGTTGGCATAGCGGGCGGCGGCGTCGATGGAGCATTGCACGGGCACGGCCCCGTCATTGTCCCCGTGCACCAGCAGCACCGGGCCCTGATAGCGGTCGATGGCCTCCTCCACGTGAATGGTCTGGGCCACGCGGATGTAATTGCCGCCTAAGGTTTTGCCGTTCCAGGCGGGGATTTCCGCCGGGATATGCTCGGGGTCGTAGGGATAGCCCAGCAGACTGCCCTGCCGCGCGATTTCGGGGATCATATTGGCCGGAGACAGGGCCATGAGTCCCTTGATCACGTCCCGTTCCATGGCCGCCGTCAGGATGGCGGTGAGACCGCCCTGGGAATGGCCCAGCAAATAAATATTCCCGGTAAAGGGCAGCGCCTTGGCATAATCGATCAGCGCCATGGCGTTGTTCATCCATTTGAACAGGTTGTGATCGTGGAACGCGCCGCCGCTTTCCCCGTGGCCGTACATGTCCGCCCGCAGAGTCACGCAGCCCGCCTCCAGCAGCGCCTTGTTCACAGCCAGCAGGTGCGGTTCGTCCTTGTGGCCGGTAAAGCCGTGGATGATGACCACCACCGGCATTTTTGACCTTTGCTTTTCAGGCATATCCAGCTTCGCGCTCAGACGGATGCCGTCGTCTGTGATATACATTGCTGTTTCCTCCTTCGTGGTGATTGCCGTGAGACCGGGTTGCTGTGTCGTGTTTCGTTTCTTTCCCATCTTACTCCATCCCTCCGCCGCCGTCAAGCCTGTGGAGCAGGGAAAAATCCCCTGTTTGATCTCTAAATGACATCAAAAAAAAACGAAAAAAATTGGTTCAATGCAAAAGTTTGTGTGCTTTAGGATTCCTGACATAGTTTTTTCTTGAAGCATCCATGATTTTCAGGAAGAAGTATTCATCATCAGGAATGCCGTAAGCCTGATTCCTGATTACCTTGATCTTGTTTTTGATGCCTTCGATTTTTCCCGAAGCAATTGTAAGTGAGGCATGAGCCATAATGCCTTCGTACGGAACAGCTCACTCCCTTGATTTCCCGCTTTGCCGCCGGTCAGATGGACGTTAAGACCCTGCTGCAAAAACTCAACGATACGGCGCGGATGGTGGAATACGAATTGCAATAATCCGTTACCTTGGTCGTGATAGGAACAAAAGCACGCACATGATTGAAATCCAAGCATGATTTACAACTCGTTTACATCGACACCCTCGCAATCCCCTGTCACCCATGCTATACTGGTATGGGTTTTTTTATGAATGAACGCATCCTGATTGTAGAAGACGATCCGGCGATCTCCAAGCTGATCGACACGAATCTGGCCTTATCCGGCTATCAGACGGTCTGCGCCATGGATGGACGGCAGGCGGTGGAAGCAATACACACGCAGCGGTTCGATCTGGCGCTGTGCGATATTATGCTGCCCGAATTGGACGGCTTTGAGCTGCTGCCCTACATGAAGGAAAAGGGCATTCCGGTGATCTACGTTTCCGCAAAAGCGGACGTGCAGAGCCGGGTGCAGGGGCTGCGGCTGGGTGCCGAAGATTATCTGGTGAAGCCCTTTGACATTCTGGAGCTGCTGGTGCGGATGGAAAAGGTGCTGGCACGGGCGGACAAACAGCCGAAGCAGCTTACCTATGGCGATATTGCCGTGGACATGGAAAGCCGCTCCGTCACGAAGGGCGGCGAAACGATCTCCCTCAAAAACATGGAATACGAATTGCTGCTTACCTTCCTGCGGCATCCCGGCATGGTGATGACGCGGGAAGATTTGCTGCATCAGGTATGGGGTGATGAGTTCATCGGGGAAACCCGCACGGTGGACGTGCATGTGGCGGCCCTGCGGCGGAAGCTGGATTTGAACAAAGAGTTGGCGACGGTTTATAAAATCGGTTATAGATTGGAGATGCAGCCATGAAGCTCTGGCTCAAGCAAACCCTCGTCACCCTACCTTGACAAATTCATAATTGATCTTTCTGTTCTTTACAAGGATCTGCATCAGCCAAACAGGCCGGTTTTTTTCGTATTAGAGACATTGTACGCATCGTTTACGGCATCTTTGGGCTTGTCCCGAACGCGGAACAGGGAGTGGAGGGGTTTCTCATGGCGGGACTTCTTAAGAATATTGCAAAACGTATTGCATTTTCAATTCTTTGGGGCATACTTGAATCAGAGAAAGGAGTAGCTCTATGTAGCGACCGTCCCGGAGAAAGCGAGGTATGAACATGGTGAAGATGAAATTGAGTGAGCTGATGGGCGCTCCTACCGACGATGAACTGCGCGAATTGGAAGAAGCGGAAAAGAAGGTTCCTGTTTTCGACGAAGAGAGCCCTGAGATGACAGCTGAACAACTTATCCAGTTTACGCTGCCTTTTCAGAAAAGCCCCTGAACAGATACCAGCCACGCACGGCGTTGAATCCCACCGCCGCGAACACGCTGAACCGCTCCACGATCCCGAAATATTGGGGAGGAACCGCCCTCTGGCCGACGGCGCCCACCATCATCATCACCAGCGCCACAGCGGCCCAGAAGCCGATCCCCCTGATCCCGCCCTTTTTGAACCCGGAAACGATCAGGCACACCAGCGAAACGATGGAAAGCAGCACCACGACCGCGGTGACGACCATGTGCATGATCTCCTGAAACGACGCGATTTCCTTTCCGCTGTCGGAAAGCGGGAACATGGCGTAGCCGACGTTGGAAACCCAATTCATGACGGTGAACAGGTGCATCCCGGCCCGGAAAAGCCTGCTCCCCGTCTTTCTTTCGGAAATATAAATGGAAACACAGGTGGCGCAGACCACGCTGCAAACGCCGAACAACGCCGCGATCTGGTTCCACAGCATCCGGGAGGGCGCGGTTTCCGCCGACAGGTCGCTGACCGCCTGCTCCATCCAGTTGTAGCCCGGAAACGCTGATGGTGATACGATCACCGCCAGCGCATAGGATATGAACGCCACGATCCCGGTCAATCCCAGCCAGTTAATCAGCTTTCTGTTCATGGTTTTCTCCTCCTGCCTGCATACTGAACCATTGAATAAAATCTGTTATTTCCTTTGTGCAAAGGTTTTCGTCCTCGCCGGACGGTCCGCTGACCCCGGCGGTGATCCTGTCCATTTCATAATCGATCAGGGCATGGACCGTCAGCGCAAAGGTCAGCGCCGCCGTGTCCACATCCTCGCTTTTCATCTTTCCGTGCACTGCCAGCCCGTAGAAAAGCTGCTTCGTTGATCGGATCATGCGCTCGGTTTCTTCCAGCATGATTTCCGCGGCCAGGGGATTGATGGACCGTTCGGAATAAAGAACCTTGAAGAACAGCATCGTATTCCGGTCTTCGATCATTCCCTGATAGCTGAAATTGAACAGATAGAACAAATTGCCCTTTGTCAGCCACAGCGTAATGGCTACTGCTTCAAATACAGCCAGCATCATGACCGGCATCGCATATTTCTTCATCTCTGCATCCCCACAAATCCCGGATGGTTGCTGTTCCATTCTTTTTTCAGGATCGCATACTGCACCGTGTTCTCATAATGCGGCGTTCCGTCAGGATTGTTGATGAAAGAGACGAATTCCATAAACAGCCCTTCCCGACGCATCCCGAGCCGCTCGCACAGGCGCTGGCTGGGAATGTTGTAATCCTCGGTATAGGCATAAATGCGCCGTGCGCCTTTTTCGCGGAACAGATAGTCGAAATAGGCATGGGCGGCTTCGTAAGCGTAGCCCATTCCGGTGTATTTCAGGTTCAGCATCCAGCACGGGCTGAACGTGTCCATCACCTCGTCTTCCGGGTCAGTCCCTTCGGGATGAGCGAAGATTTCACCAATTACTTTGCCGCTTTCCTTGAGGACGATTGCAAGATACAGTTCATCCTTTGCACGCCTCTTTATCTCGCCCCTTGCTGCCTTTAACGAGTCCAGCTTCATGCAGGCGAAGCAATTCACAGCGGGTTTGCGAAGATATTCCAGCACATCCGCCGCATCGGATTCCCGAAACGGACGCAGTACCAGCCTTTCAGTCTCGATCATATTTCTCCTCCAGTAAAGCATACAGCGCATCCTGGGAGAGCACCCCGCGCTTCAGATCCGGCGGCAGCTCACCCCGCTCATCCGCTTCATAGTCTTCCCGCCATTCGCCGGAGGTGTAGTAGGTCTCCAGGAGGGCAAGTATCTCCGGATTATGAATGGCTGCGGCCGCATCAAATAAGCGCTCATATTTCTCAACCCGTTCAATCCGATCCAACCGGTAGAAACGGCGATAGGTCTTGCCCTCGCGCTCTACGATCTCATTCCACATGGACGCGGGCCGAACCCAGATGCCGCCGTCACCATAGAGCGCCTGATAGACGACCATCGCTTCTTCGGTTTCCGAGTCCCGGGCGATGGCGACCACCTCATAGAGCCTCCCCTTAAAGTGACGATACCTTCCCAGCGGAATCGTCCGGATTGCCTCTTCGTAGGTCATAGTTCTCTCCTTTTATCTTCCAAGAACAGCGGTTTACTCTGCATATTCTCCGTATTCGCAGCCGATATGGGTGGCCTCTATCTCGTCCACCAGCTCCAATTGTCCGTTCCGTTTTTCGTACAGCTTCACCGTGCCGAATCCGTTTCCGCCGTTCCACAGCCGGTTGTGGCGCTTGCTGCCGTCCGGGGCTTCGTAGTTGACGAAAAGCATATCTTTTTTCAGGCAATGCACCTCCGTTTCCATAACAGCGTGGATGTTCTCCTGGCGCACATGCCATATCACTACCTCGTCCGTTTCCTCAAAGCTGAACTCTGTTTTCACCATCAGATGCAGCTTGGAAAAATTGAAATCGTATTCCTGGCCCTCGTAGTAAAACACGCCCAATAGCCGCCGGTCCAGCGGCACGAAATAGATTTTCGGCCTGCCGCCGCCGATGTCGAACACGCTGTTCTGAAGTTGCTCCCCAGTCTTTTTGCTCTTAAGGCAATTGGAGGACAGCCATACCCAGGGGCTGGTGAAATCCCTGCCCCAGTTTTTGTCGGCGTAGCCGTAGCTTTTTTCGGGCGTGACCGTGTATTTTCTGCCGTTGAACGTGATCGTGCCGTTATACGCGCTCTTCATGCCCTCGGCGTGCCAATACATGGCGAAGGCTTCCGCGTCCCGCAGGGGCTTGCTGGCCCCGTAGCCCACGTTGAAGGCGATCTGCTTGTCGACGGCCAGATCCCAGGACATTTCGCCCGCGTCGCACATCCATTCCGGGTGGGCGGCAGCTTCCTCGGGCGTAATGTTGATACTTCCTTGCAGCGCCGTTTCGCAGGCTAAACAATCGCCGGCCTCAATCCGGTACGGCGCGTCCCCGTGAAGCTGAACATCCTTCCAGGCAAAGAACCGGTGCAGCTGGCAGTGATCCTCACCCCAGGTACCCGCCTTGACCATCAGGTAGGAGGGCCGTTTGCCCGCGGCCTTATTCGCGGGGAGCTGCCCCAATACCGGCGCATCCTCCTTAAGCGCGGGATTGCACACAAAAAACTCGATGAAGAACGGCTTGTCCTCCCCGGTTTCGGTGTCCTGAGCTGTGAAGGAGTGCCACCACCAGTCATAGCCGTGATGGGCTAGCGGGCCATGAAGCATATATGCGTTGCGCGTGATGTCGTGATGATTAAACAATTTTCTCCTGCTCCTTTGCCATCAAATCAGAATCCCGTCGCAGTGATCGACCTCATGCTGGATGATCTGCGCTGTGAAGCCCTCAAACGTGCCCATGCGGGAATGAAATGCCTGATCCTGATAGCTCACCGTGATCTTCCGGTATCGCTTGGTTTTCCGCACGCCCGCCAGGGACAGGCAGCCCTCTTCCGTTTCGTATTCCCCTGATTTTGCGGTGATCTGCGGATTGACCATTACCATTTGCATCAGCCCGTTGCAGAACACGATGATGCGCTTCTTCTCGCCGATCATGTTGGCGGCCATGCCCACACAGCGGTCCAGGTTAGCCCGCAGTGTGTCCATGAGGTCGGTGATGATCTGCCGGTCGGCTTCCGTGGCAGGCTTGGACTGCTGTCCCAGGAACAGGGGATCATGGATGATAGGACGAATCATTGCTATTTTCCTTCTGTTTCTGCCGCCATTGGTCGTGGGCGGCGATATAGTCGATGACTTCAAAACAAGTCATTTTGCGGTTTGCGAACTGCTCGTGTGTTTTTGCGTAATCTCCCGTTTTGAAATTGATCTTCGTTGTACTTTCATGACGAAGCGTTTTCAGCCGTTCATGATAACCAAAAGACCAATCGGCAATCGGCGTCGTGATAATGACGGATTCAAACAGGAACCGGCAACGAAAGCCATACTGCGCGCAATAGTCGGTTATAGATTGTTTCAAATCAGACTCAGCTTGATTCCTGCGCATTTCGGACAGCGTTTTTTTCGTCAGCGTTCTTGTGAAAACCGTTTCCATACCGCAATGGCTGCAAAAATGGTGAAATTCGTCGCCGTACTCAGGGTATGGCTCCTGAAAATGCAGCTGTGCATGTTGGTGGCAGTTCTTGCATTCACACTCATAACAGCGCATGATTTCCTCCATTATGCCAACGGATCGTTCAGAAGGGCCTCCTGGATCAGTCGTTCAAAGCTCTCCGCAAATCGCTTGTCATCCTCTTCCGTACGTTTCGCGGGGCCTTTCAGGTGATGCTTTCCGCTGCGGCGGGCCTTCTTCGCCAGATGGCGATCCATCAGCAGCCCGTCGATGTTGTCGTCTGTGAACCATTTGCCGCTTTGGTGGATGGCCCGCGCTCCCTTGCCCAGCGCCAGTGCCGCTACGCCGTAATCCTGGGTCACCACAATGTCTCCGCGTTGGCACAGGTTGATCAGGGCAATATCCACCGCGTCCGCTCCCGCGCCGATGACCTTCACGGTGCTGTAATCCGAGGTCAGCATATGGTTGGTGTCACAGAGCAGGGTGACCGGGATGCCGTGTTTCCGGGCAATGTCCTCCGCGATCCGCGTGACGGGGCAGGCGTCGGCGTCAATGTAAATCGTCATCTGATTTCCCGCGTCTCCTCAAGTATTTGCGCGTCCGTTGCCGTTTCCACAAACTGCGAGATCTCCTCCATCAGGCTGTCCGCCAGGGCATGATGCGGCACGACGGCAGCCACGCCGATGACGATGATCTGATGGGTGTCCTGCTCATCAATTTCCGCTGCTGACACATGAAACCGGTTTTGCAGCTGCGTGATGAGGCTTTTGACGACCATTCTCTTTTCTTTCAGGCTGTGCACCCAAGGCGCATGCAGCCTGAACGTCATTGCTGCTATGATCATTCTGTTATTCTCCCGGCCTTTTGCTTCGGCCAATCACTGTGTATTCCATCCCGTTTTCAAAATGATCGGATCGATAGAGACATACATCCTTTACGATCATTGTTGCCTGCGGGACTTCGATTTCTGAAAGCCTCACATGCTCAGGCACAGCCGGTTTCCTTGCCAGCGTGATGTGCGGATTGAAATCCTGCCGGTCAAACGGAATCTCTGCCTTGGTCAGTGCTTGCCGAACCTGCCGCGCCAAATTGTCCAACGCTTCGGAGGGCTCCACGCCTGCCCACAGCACTTTTGCTCCCGGGAAGATACCCAGATGCGACAGCGTGACGGGAAAAGGGTTCTGAACCGATGGCAGAAGCCCCGAAATATCCTCCGGCCACATACCGATGAACGCCAGCGTCAGATGCAGATTGGAAGGCGTCAGGTATCGCCCGGTGACTCCCGCTGCCCGGAGACGATCCTGAAGCGAGGCCAAAGCATCCCGGAATGCTGGCGCAGGCTGTAAAGCAACAAAGATCCGCATAGCAGGCCAGCCCTTTACCGGTTCGCCCACGCATAGCAGTAGGCTTGGGTTCGAGCTGCAAAGGGCTCCGTCCGCAGCAGCTGCTTGATTTCTTCCTTCGTGTACCAGCCGGGGGTGATTTCCTCCACATCCGAAGTGCTCTTGCGGAATTCCCCTTCAGCAATTCCAAAAACGCAGATGTTCCGCTCGTTGGAAAAGCCAACGGCGCTGTAGCTGTTGTCCAGCACATCATCGATCCGAACGATCCGCAGCCCCGTTTCCTCCCGCAGCTCGCGCCTTGCGCTCTCCTCCGGGCTTTCGCCCGGGTCGATCAGCCCTGCCGGGAAATTGTAGATCCACTGGGCCATCGCCATCCGGTATTCCCGGTTGACCAGGATGAGCTCCCCGCTTTCGTCCGTCAAAACCATGACCACGGCGTTCGGCTTCCGGTTCTGCAAATCATCCAGCGTTTGGATATTGCGGTTCCTGCTGATGATCTCATAGGTCTTTGGATTGCCTTCCGCGGTGACGTAGTCCACATCATAACGGGTGATGAATTTGCCTTCGTGTACCTTGCGAATCCCCTGGTATTCCATACTGCGCCTCCTGGCTGCGGAACCATTCCCTATAGAATGCTCGGCGTGCTCCTGCTTGGGGCCCGCCGAGACAGAAAACTCCGCTTCTTATACAATTATACCATAGATTTTATTCTTCGTCGCCTGCTTTGAAGTTGTAAATCGGCTTTATTTTGGATACAATTTCCGCCGTAGGTTCGATATTGGTGACGATTTCATCCACCCGACTTTACCAGCAGAGAAAGCAAGAAGCTGAAGCCACATAAAGACTTGGAGCTGATTTATCCAAAATAATTCGTACGTACAATCAGAAGACCGAAACTGAAGACTTTAGAGAACGAATATCACCACGCATATAGAGAACTGGCTTCAAGCGAACGCCTAAAGCATTGAAAATCAACGTCAAATCAGAGTTTTGTACATTATTCATTCTAAAATAATCGCCGGGAAGTTTGTCTGCCTGCCAGTCCAGCAATGCTTTCTGGAATCTCTCGCCCGGCAATCCGTAAGACCAATTGAAATCCTTGGCATTTTCTTTGGGCATGGATTTCATTATTTTGTACTGAATCACTCGCATGATCGTCAAAGCCATGAAGCAAATCAACAAATGAGCCTGTATGTGCTCGGGCGTATTCACCCAGATCGGCCTGGTTTCCAAGGTGCCCTTCATCTCTCGGAACTGGTCTTCGATTCGGGTCAATCCATGATACTTGTCAATGATCTCCCGGTCATCCATCTCCAGTTCGGATGAAACGATCTGGTAATAATTGAATTCTGTCAGTTTGGCATCGTCAATCATGGAAAGCAGCTTTCTGGAATCCATGATTTCCCCGGTTTCCTTGTTGACACATTCCTTCTTCATGAATTTTCGGAGGTTTCGGCTCTGGGAAGCGGAAACCCGGAAACTTGCCGGATTGGCTTTAAGCTTCTCAATGAAATCAAGAAACGACTGGTTTTCATGCTTTTCTCTCGCATAGAAGGCACGGCTCCAGTAAACGACGACTTTCTCCTGGATTTTTCTCTTTGTTCCATTCTCGGCAGTCACGGTTCTGGTGACTATACGGGACTTATACTTGAAATCCGGACTGACAACAGTATATCCTTCCTGATTCAGTACCCATTCCCGTTCTGTTTTCGCGCTCTTCTTTAAACTCTTGGAAACAATGTACCCGTTTCCCTGATCCAGAACATGGCACATAGGGTCAAGCAATAGTAGGTTATTCCTGAATCACTCAGCGTTTATTTCTTATCCTTGAACCTCGTGGTTTTCCCGACGAGCAAATTATCCCATGTTTCCCCGATCTTCTTCCCATGGCTGTCGTAATGATTCTCTTGCCCGAACAGACCAGGCATGGAGTAGCCGACTTTGTGCCCATGATTATCGTAGTGGTTTTCTCCGCCGAGCAAGCCGGGCATGGAATACCCAACCTTATGTCCTTTGGCATCGTAAAGGTTCGTGCCGCCGAAGAATCCGGGATGGCTTTCTCCGATCTTCTTACCATGCTCGTCCCTGTAGATCGTGTTGCCAAACAGTCCTTCGTAGCTTGTGATTTTCTTTGCCATGATCGCACCTCCTTAGCAGGTTGGAAATGAGGAGTAATGGAACGTCTCCGCTCCAGAGAGAAGGAGTTCTGTCAGAAGCGGCCATGGGGTCCGCCCCGGAATCCGCCGCCCATGCCATGCGGGCCGCCCATCGGGGGACGATGATGCCAGCCCATGGGAGGACGGCGATAGCCCCAGCCGCCCAGGAAGGGGAATCCCCAATACCGAGGACGACGGAACAGAGAAGACAGGATCAGGACGATGATGATGAAGCTCAGCATTGGTTGGGTCCTCCTTTCGTTTTTTGTGGCAAGGGGCATCTATGTAAAAAGACTTGCATCACGGTCACCCGCAATGCAAGTCTTGCCTTCTCGTTGGAACCGGATGCTCTTGCATCGGCTGACGGTTTGCAACCACGCCCTCGCGTTTGGATGCTCCCTTGCTACGATGATAGTATATCAGATTTCCCTGATATTTGAAAGATGAGCCGGCGACAATTCAAACCGCAAAACCGACAAGATAGACGATGGGGGAAAACCGAAAGTGCTTTTCTGAAAAAATTGTGACGCAAAAACCTGTGCGTAGTAGCATTGCTATGATAAACCTTGATAAATACCAGTTAATAAAAATTTAATAGGCTCTTCCCTAGAAAGTGTGGGTGGCAAAAACCGTAGAAGTAAGGGAATAAAAGGATTTGCAGGGTTTACATGGAGCCTCTGACATATGTGATGTAAGCCAGCTGACGAGCCAGCACTCATTCCCGCCATTCGTATAGGCGGGAAATGGTGGCTGGCTCGCCAGACAGGCTATCACATATGTCTGCTCCATGTAAACCCGTGCAAATCATAAGTTTGTCCTCGACAATCTACCCACATTTTCTAGTGAAGCCTCCCATATGACGCCGGATTTTTCTCTGAAGCTCGACGAATTCAGGAATCCTGCAAGACCAGGCTCGGCGGCGCCATTTCTCCAACGCAGGCCGGACTTCCTCGGCAGGGAGGTGAAAGATTGCCCGGAGCCCTTCCTTCAATCGATAGGCTGTGGCCAACCGTCTGTCATAAAGGAGAATCTGTTGAAGCTTGGCCTGATAAGATTCACTCAAATGATCCGGGTTCATCAGCAGCGGGTACTTGGGAGTTCTTCATGATCTCAGCTTCTTTCTGCGCAGCGGTTTTCTCCACGGAGCCACCCTTGGGACGGCCTTTTCCTCGCTTGGCCTTCCCTTTGTTCTCTTCGGCGGCTTTCTTTCTTGCCTCGTTCCATTGCTGCTTTCGGACGGTGTCGAGCACTTCTTCACACCAGGAAACCACATGGAACGGGTCAATGCAGAACGTTGCTTGAGGGCAAAAATGCGCAACAGTATCCTTGATCCACCTGGCACCGTCACCGGATACCAGCTGAATGTTTTTGCGCTGCGTCGGCGTCAATTCCTTGAAGAAGCTTTCAAGCACCTCTTTACCGAAGCCCTTCGCCGCCCAGACCACAGCGTTCGTATCGTGGTTGATGACGACGGTGATGTACTTGTGGACCTTCTTGTAGGAAGTTTCGTCGATCCCGATTTTCACCAGCCCGTCAAATCGTTTGTCATCAGACCGGGTTTCCTTCTCCACTCTGCTGACCATGGGGCCGACCGTGTCCCAACTGACCCGCAGATACTCGGACACTGCTTTCCTCGACAGGTGCAGGGACATCCAGACAGCGGTATCCTCAAACCCCCTGGTATGCTTTGAACCGTGCCGTGCCCATGGAACCTGCTGCACTACGGCTCCATGTTCTGGACACCAGACTCTTGGAGAATCGGATTCCAGATACACCTTGCAACTGTTTCCGATGTCCATTGCCCGCCAGCGCCGTCTTCCATTTCCTTTATCGTATCCGCTGCATTTCTTCCCGCAGATTCCGCAGCGGCACGAATCCCGCTTGGCTGGCCGGACACTGATGATGATCGTGGGATTGGTTTCGGGGTTCTCGATCTCTACATTTTCCACAACCATACGCTTGACACCGGCCATGAATTTCGCTAAACTTGAGATTGTCACAGGGCTCTTCTCCTGACCTTGATTTCTCGTCAATCTCAAGTATATCAGGAAATCCCTGTGATGCTTTTTATTTCAACCGTTTTCGCTCATTCTCTACCCACAGGTTGTAGTGAAGAGCCTTTTCTTTTGGCTATTTTTATTGGAAGGCCACTTCTTACCTGAATAGTAACGTAAAATGTTTATGGTTCTTTCTGGCATGCAGGAAACGCCTTTTGTTTTTCCGAATTATTCATTGCAAATTCTCCGCGCATATGATGGGTCAAATTCATCTCACCTTCACACATTCATTAAGCTTTGTTCAAGGTTCATGTTTATCATATTATATGCTCGGGTAAACGAACGGGCGAAAAACAAGACGGGGGTGCTGACATGAAACGAAGAATCGCCTTGCTGATAGCAGCAATTCTTATCGCAAGCGTCTCCATTGGCGCTTATGCGGAACACGGCGGAGGACCGGGTGGCCCCGGAGGATCAGGCGGACCAGGCGGCGGATCCGGCATGCGGGAAAGTGATGTAGCGGGCACGGGAAACTCCGTGAACACAAGCGGGAAGATCTCCGTAAACAGCAATCAGGTTACAGCAGACGCTGATCTAACTGCTTACGTAACAGTGAGCGGAGAAACGGTTGCCGTCAAAGGCTTGAACTATGCTTCAGCTGACTACAGTGACACCCTCATTTCCGCTGCGGACAGCTATGTCGAGATCACAGACGCTGATATTGCCCTCACTGTGACCGACCCCATTTCCGGTACCGAGCAGGCTGGCACTACTCTTTACACAGACTCTGGGACAACGGTGATTGCAGACTCAATGATTTCGGTAGACGGCGCGGGCAGATATACCGTTGCCGCTACCGGCACAGCGACGATGATCGTCAGGGATTCTGTCATCAGGGCCGGCGGCGACAATGGCGCAGGCGGGAACACTTCATCCGTCAGCGAACCCGCGTCCAATGCGGGGCTGCTGATTTCCGGCACCTCCCGCGCAAATTTCTCTGTCGGTCAGACGCATACCTTCTATTATGATTCGCTGTGCGTAGCGGATGGCTGGGCGGCGCTATCCACGGACTCCGCCACTGGCAGCGGGCTGGAGTTTGTGGCGGCGGATACGGAGGCCGTTGCGCTCCACGGCGGTTATGGCATTTATTCGGATACCAACTGCCGGGACTACCTGTACGGGTGCACATTGGTTTCAGCGGAAATCGGCGGGATCATCTCCAACAATGGCAGCATCGTGGTGGATTCATCTGACAGCGCTTTGGATGCAGTGACGCAGGACGGATATGGCGCGCTGTTATACGCAGAAGACGGATATACCGCCGACTCGGGGCGTTCTGAGTTCATCGCCGGCAGAAACTGCTTCCAGATCCATTCCCCGGACATGATGGGCGAAGGCGCCTCCGACTACACAGCCTCGCTGAGCCTGAGCCACACGGACCTGATCACGGATGATACGATGAATCAGGATGGATACAGCTTCACATCCTCCGTGGATGGCGAGACCTATCTGGTTCAGGCGGATACTGATTACGCCGGAAAGTACAGCGCGGCAGTCGGCGCGTATGTGGACTATGTGCGCGGCACGGCGATTCTGGTCAAATCCACTTCGGCGGATATCGTTCTGAATGATGTAACCGTGACATCTTCTAACGGTGTGGCGCTGCTGACCGCGCTCAATTCCGACTCCATGTCCCGGTATCTTAAAAAGGATGTGGGAAACGGCGTCAGCGTAAGCGTTGAGAACTCCATCATTGATGGTGATTTCGTTCATGATGACTATCAGCGGGATATGAGGATCACGCTGACAGCCTCCACCCTGAACGGCGCGGTAAACTATGCGACAGCAGATGAGTGGAACGCCCGCTGGGCGGAATACGCAACGGATGAGAATGCCTGCTGGATCAATTTGGATTCTTCCGTCTACGTCACTTCCACGCATGAAACCATCCTGTCGCTGACGGAGGGCTCGGTATGGAATGTGACTGGCGCGTCCCGGCTGACGCGGCTGAGCGTCTCCGCGGATTCTACGATCAACGGCGTGATCTCTGCCGAACAGACGGAAACACAGGCGGACGGCACAATCGTCTATACAAACGTGACAGTTATCTGTGAATAAACAGGAGGAGGATTTGAACATGAAGAAGGTATTAGCCATCGTATTAGCGATTATGATGACCATGTTCAGCTTTGGCGCGCTGGCGCAGGGCGGTCCTGGCGGGAATCCGCCCAGCGGCGGCCCTGGTGGAAACCGAGGACCGGGTGGCGGCCCTGGAAGCAGTACAAAGGCGGAGGGCGTAATCGGCTCCTGGTCTTCCGGCGGCACTGAGGATTACGCCTATGATGCCGCGCTGTATATCACAGCGGATGGCATTGATGAGACACAGTCCGCGCAGGAGCGGATTGCATCCGGTGAATGGGATGCTTCCCATGCGGAGAATCTGTCTCTGACGGACGGCGAAAGCGGTCATAACGGCATTATCGTGGTGGACGCGCCCTATACCATCACCGGAGCTGAAATCACCATGCTGACCGATGCCGACGGCAGCGACACCTGCGACTTTTCCGGCAAGGGCAGCGCCATCGCCGCCTTTGGCTCTGACGCAAATGTGACCGTTTCGAACAGCACAATTCACACCGCCGGCGTGGCCACCATGCCCATTTTCGCCGATGACGGTGCAACTGTGACGATCCAATCCTCCGTCATCCAGTCGGATGGCGGTACGCTCCACAGCGCGTATCTGAATACCCCTGACCAGGCGCTGATGGTGGCGCCGCCCTGGATCCTCGGCATTATGGGAACTTCCCGCGGCAGCAACATGATGGGCAGCGGCACCACGACCAATGTGCTGGATTCCGAGACTTCGGCCGGCGCGTGGGCGGTGCTGTCCACGGATGCTGGCAGCAACATGTACCTGAATGTGTATGGGAGCAGTCTCACTCTGAACAACGCAGATGAGAGCGCGGCCGCGCCCCTGCAGACCGAGGGTGGACAGATTTCCGAAACGCTGGATAACCCATACACCGAAAACTGGGGCTCCGGCTATGGCACCTACGCCATTGGCAGCGCAGTGGAGACCTTTGCCGGCTGTGATATCAACGTGGGCACCTATGCTACGATTTTCACCGGCGGCAGCGCGACCTATACCAGCTTGGAAGCTGGAAAGACCTATGAGCTGAAGAATCACGCCGGTGATACCACCGTGACCTATGAGGCCACCGAGGATAAGGTCACCGAGATTCATTCGGACACCTTCGGCTTCATGGCGCACCAGAGCAGCAACAGCATCACCATCGAGAAGGGAACCGTTGTTGACAGCGGTTACGCCACCTTCCTGGTTAAGACGGGAGCCAGCAATGAAGCCCTGACCGCTACAGTGGATGACGCGGTTATCACGAACGGCGGCGTGCTGATCCAGGTCATGGACAACGATGACACCACCAACGGCGGCATGATGAGCGCAGATGATCCATTGAACACCAACGGCGGCAGCCAGAACTTTATCCCCTATCACACGGAGGACGCGGGTTTCGACACCTCTTCCGCTTCCTCCGGCAGCGCGGAGCAGACCTTTACCTTCACAAACGGCGATTATACCGGCAACATCTACAATGCCTCCGGCTCTGACGGGCTGAATGGCAGCGCACTGAACGTGACCTTCGGCAGCGGCGCGAATTACACCGGCGCGATTGCCTCCACCGCCGCGATTCACACGACCTACGACGGTTCCGTATGGTTGAAGGAAAATGGTGGCTACGCATTTGACGATGCAAATGACGCAGCCGATTTCGCCGCTCAGTACCAGAACACCTATTTTACCATCAACGAATACTGGTCGATTGGCCAGGTGGCGAATCTTGTGAACAACAACGGTGCAAACACAATCAACGTCACGCTGACGAACGGCTCGGTGTGGAACGTGACGGGCACATCCCTGATTGCCTCCCTCACGCTGGAAGGTGACAGTCAGGTGATTGTCCCGGCAGGAATTACGCTGACTGTTGGCGAAAGAGAATATACCGATTGTACGCTCACAGTTGGTTCTCTGTGACAATCAAAATGGGAAGGAGTATTTCTATGAAAAAGTTTCTTGCGATTCTGATCTCTCTTTGCATGCTGTTCTCCCTGACCGCTTTTGCGGAAGGCGGTTCCGGTGGCGGCGGAACGCCTCCGTCCGGCGGCAACGGCGGTCCTGGCGGTGAGGGCGGCGGCTTCGGCGGCAATACCGCTCCCGGCGGCAGCACATCCTCGTTTGAATATACAGCGGCTACAGAGATTACGTCCGCGGATGAACAGGCGGATCAGACCTACGCCTCTGAAACCGTGGACGAGAGCGCGCTGATCGTAAATACCAGTGACGCGGTGACCATCACCAACCCCACCGTCACCAAGTCCGGCGACTCCAACGGCGGCGACAACTGCAACTTCTACGGCCTGAATGCCGCTCTGCTGGTGATGGGCGGTTCCACCACGACGATCACGGGCGGCACCATCACTTCTGATGCCTCCGGCGCCAACGGCGTCTTTTCCTACGGCGGAAACGGTGGCCAAAACGGCGCAGCAGGCGATGGCACTACAGTCGTCATTTCTGATACAACCATCACGACAACCGGTCAGGGCTCCGGCGGCATCATGACCACCGGCGGCGGCGTCACCTACGCCTACAACCTGACGGTGGAAACTTCCGGCGGCTCTTCCGCGCCCATCCGCACGGATCGCGGAGGCGGCACGGTGGTGGTGGACGGCGGCAGCTATACCTCAAACGGTCTTGGCTCACCCGCCATTTACTCCACGGCGGATATTACCGTGAAGAACGCCGCATTGATCTCTAACCTGTCTGAAGGCGTGTGCATCGAAGGTGTGAATTCCATCGTACTGGAAAACTGCGACATGACCGCAAATAACACCCAGTGCAATGGCAACGCCACCTTCTATGACACGATCATGATTTATCAGTCCATGTCCGGTGACGCGGACAGCGGCACATCCGCCTTCACCATGACCGGGGGCAGTCTCACCAGCCTGAATGGGCACATGTTCCACGTGACCAACACCCATGCGGTGATTACCCTGTCCGGCGTGGCGCTGAACAACGAGGGCAGCGATGTAATCATCTCCGTATGCGACGACGGCTGGAGCGGCGCTTCCAACACCTGTGAGCTGATTGCGAAAGCGCAGTCGCTGAACGGGACGATTCTGGTGGGCGACAACTCCACACTAACGCTGACGCTCTCAGAGAACTCCACGTTTGAGGGCTGCGTAAGCGGCGAAATCACGAACGCCAAGGGCGCAACCGTGTCCAGCGAAGTGGGTACGGTGAACGTCACCCTGGACAGCACCAGCACCTGGACGCTGACGGCGGATACCTATGTCACCAGTTTTAACGGCGATGCAGCCAATGTCATCGGAAACGGGTATACCCTGTATGTGGATGGCGTCGCGCTGCAGGGAACCAGATAAGCGCTGCAATCGTTATCCAGAATACACAAACCAACAGCGTATTGCGGCTCATTCCTGCCAATACGCTGTTGGTTGATTTCCTGAATACCCCGTTTTTTCTGTCTAATCATCCGAATACCATGATGTGTGGGAGAAAACCACACAGGGTATTCGGCTTTCATGACGATCAATCGGCAGTGTTCTGGTGTTTCCGGTTGAAAGGAAGGAGAGCCTCAGGTGGAGCCAAACTATCCAATGGATCAGCGGGCAATAGAAGCGCAACACGACGAAACAGCCATGAACCTGTTTGTCGCTGAAAGCAGAGGATTTATTCTGCGCTGCGCTTCGAAGGTCTGCAAGCGCTTCATTACGGACAGCGATGACGAGTATGAGGTTGCGCTGCTTGCATTCTGGGAAGCTGTGAAGCAGTATAACGAGAACTCCGGCAGCTTCAGCGCCTTTGCGGCTCTGGTCATTCGCAGGCGTCTCATGGATTTCTTTGACAGTCAGAGCAGGCGCAGGCGGGAAATCGCAGCAGGACATTCCATGACCTGGGACGAGGACGAAGAACATGCCGGCGGCGTTATTTCCGAGGTTCAGCGCGTCATCGTCCAGGACTCCAGGGACGATACGGCTGCGGTGAAGGAAGAAATCGTAGCAATCAGCGATGTTCTGAGGGATTATGGTTTCTCCTTCTTCGATGTGGCGGAAGCGTCACCCAAGGCAGGGAAAACGAAAAAATGCTGCGCCAGGGCGGTCAACTGGATGCTGGCGCTGGTGGAGCGGCTGATCCAGATGCGCAAGACACGAAGCCTGCCGGTAGCCGCGATATCAGCGGCGCTGGACATTGCCCGGAAGATCCTTGAACGCCATCGCCGCTACATCATCGCGGCCACGGAGATCCTGGACGGAGACTATCCTCATTTGGCGGAATACCTTGACTATATCAGAAAGGAGCGGACAATATGAAGGCAATTGTGATGGAAACCCGCGGCAGAGAAGCGGCCATCCTGCTGAAAGACGGAACGTTCCGCACTGTGAAAGGCAGATATTCTGTTGGAGAGACCATAGACTATCAGGAGACGGTTCGGCCAGCGTTCAGAAAATGGATGGCAGCTGCAGCTGCAGCCGTGATCATGATTGGAGCGGGAGGCGGTTTCTGGTATGACGCCAATTATGTGGCTTACGCGGAGATCAGTCTGGATGTAAATCCGTCTATCGTTTATACGGTCAACAAACGCAATCGCGTGCTTGAGGTCAGAGCGGTCAATGACGAAGCGGCTGAGGCAGTAAGCGCGCTTAATGAAGAGGGTGTCCGTTTCATGCCTGTTGCGGATGCCATCGACAGAACAATGATGCTCTTCGAAAATGAAGGATACCTTGACGCGGAGAATGAAGACTATGTGCTGATGAATGTATCTGCGGATAACGCCGGGATTCATGAGAGAGTGACCTCGGAAATTGAGACCGGCATGGGGCGTGCAATGGAACGCGACCCATCGATGGAATACCGCGTCGATCATTCCGATCGCGCCACGGCAAGGCGCGCGGAGGACAGCGATATGAGCACGGGCCGCTACGCCGTATGGGAGCAGGAAGGCGCAGGCAGAGAGCAGGAGGAATATGCCCAGATGCCCGTTCGCGAACTCATGGGAAAGCCGGAAGAATCCTCTCCTGCGGCACCCAATGAAGGCGGTGCGCCGCAGACGGAAAGAAGTACGCCCACAACTTCCATGGGAGGTATTCAGGGAGAAGGCGTTCCAGACAGTCCTGATCAACAGCCCACGCAGACCCCTGAAGCGGGGCACAACCCCAATAGTCCTAACGAAATGGATGCATCGCTCGATAAGCCTGAACAAAATGAAAAGCAGGACGATGAGCCGCATGAGCAGGGTGAAGGCGCTGTGAGAGAGCAGGAGCAGAATCTCGCCGTGCCCGGAGACAAGCCGGACGAATCCTCTAAAACAGGCAGTCAGCCCTCAGCCGAGACGCAAATGGAGGCGGGTACTGAACCTTCGCAGGGAGAATTCTCCCCGTCCGTGCAGCAAGACGGAGGCGATTGGGAACAGTCATCACTTCCCAATCGTGACGTGCAATGCAATGGCATGACGCAAGGATCTCCGATAAACGCGCCAGGCAGTCAGGGAAATCAGACGCCCAGATGAACCTCTTGATCCGTTCACGAAAAAGTGAGCGGATTTTTTTGTTCCACCCCATTTTTTTGTTTTTTGCCTCCGAATGATATAGTGAAAGGCTCAATCAGGCAAGAACCGGAGTCTTTCTCCGACTGAATGACGGTGCACAGTTTGACAGTCGGTTGTGAATAAGTCAAAATCCGAACACGATACAGGAGGTTAAGAACATGAAGCGCATTTTTTCAGGCATCGCTGCAGCAGCCATGCTGATGACCACCATTGCCGGAACATCTCTGGCAGATACGATGCCACAGAATTCCTTTTTCCAGTCTCAGCAGAGGGTCGAACAGAACCAGATGACCCCATTCGCCATGCCCGGTCAGCAGGGCCAGAGTGAACAGAACCAGATGACCCCACCCGCGATGCCGGGCCAGCAGAGTCAGGGTGAGCAGAATCAGATGACCCCATCCGCTATGCCCGGTCAGCAGAGTCAGGGTGAGCAGAATCAGATGACTCCGCCCGCTATGCCGGGCCAGCAGAGTCAGGGTGAGCAGAATCAGATGACCCCACCCGCGATGCCGGGCCAGCAGAGTCAGGGTGAGCAGAATCAGATGACCCCACCCGCTATGCCCGGTCAGCAGAACCAGGGTGAGCAGAATCAGATGACCTCACCCACCATGCCCGGCCAGCAGAGTCAGGGTGAGCAGAACCAGATGACTCCGCCCGCTATGCCAGGCCAGCAGAGTCAGGGTGAGCAGAATCAGATGACTCCGCCTGCTATATCCGATCAGCAGGGCCAGAATAGCCAGTTCCCGACCATGACTGTTCATACCGAGAACGGTGGAAGGCTGAATATGCGGGAAGAACCCAATATGGGCGCCGATGTCATTGGCCGCTATAAGAATGGTACGCAGGTAGAAATTCTGGAAGTAGGCGATGAATGGGTTAAAGTCAGCATCAATGGAAAGACCGGCTATATGATGATCAAATTCCTGGAAGGCGAACTGCCTTCTGATGACCAGACTCCTCCGGCGATGCCTGGCGACGGGCAGATGCCTTCTGACGGCCAGACTCCTCCGGCGATGTCTGGCGACGGGCAGATGCCTTCTGACGGCCAGACTCCTCCGGCGATGCCTGGCGACGGGCAGATGCCTTCTGACGGCCAGACTCCTCCGGCGATGCCTGGCGACGGGCAGATGCCTTCTGACGGCCAGACTCCTCCGGCGATGCCCGGCGACGGGCAGATGCCCTCTGACGGCCAGACTCCTCCGGCAATGCCTGGCGACGGGCAGATGCCTTCTGACGGCCAGACTCCTCCGGCAATGCCCGGCGACGGGCAGATGCCCTCTGACGGCCAGACTCCTCCGGCAATGCCCGGTGACGGGCAGATGCCCTCTGACGGCCAGACTCCTCCGGCAATGCCCGGTATGCCTGGCGGGATGCCCGGCAATGAGAGCGTAAATTACACTGCCGCAGCGACTGTAACTGAAAGCAGCAGTGGTACCGCTTACTCATCCACTTCTGATGGCGAAAACGCAGTCCTTGTTCAGGGAAGCGATGTGTCCCTGAACGCCGCGACGGTAACCAAGACCGGTTCCACCTCCGGGGAGAACGCCGACTTTACGGGCGTCAATGCCGCTGTGCTGGCAACCAGCGGTGCGACCCTTACTATTGATGACACTACTGTCAACACAGACGGTACCCACGCCAACGGCGTCTTCAGCTACGGTTCCGGCACCACTGTGAATGTGTCCAACACGACCATTACCACCTCCGGTAACAACTCCGGTGGCCTCATGACTACCGGCGGCGCAACCCTGAACGCCAGTAATCTGACCGTCTCTACTTCCGGCAACTCCTCTGCTGCTATCCGTTCCGACCGGGGTGGTGGAACGGTGACTGTGACCAGTGGCAGCTACGACACCACCGGCGTCGGTTCCCCCGCCATCTATTCCACCGCAGATATCACTGTGTCCGACGCGACGCTGTCTGCTTCAAATTCTGAAGCTGTGGTGATTGAGGGTGGTAACTCCGTTACCCTTGAAAATGTGGATATCACCGGCTCCAACGCGAAGCTCAACGGTCAGTCCACACAGAAGACCAACGTGCTCATCTATCAGAGCATGTCCGGCGATGCCAGCGAGGGCAGCTCCACCTTCACCATGACCGGCGGTACGATGACCGCAGAGACCGGCAGCATGTTCCATGTCACCAACGTGACCACCACCATTACTCTTGAGGATGTGGACTTCACCTACGCCTCTGACAGCAGCGTCTTCCTGGACGCCTCCGCTGATTCCTGGGGCAGCTCCGGAAAGAACGGCGGCAATGTGACGCTGAATCTGGTCGATCAGGATATCACCGGCGCGATCCTCTCCGACAGCGTATCCTCCGTAATGGTGAACCTTGACAGCGATTCCACATGGACGCTGACCGGTGACAGCTATGTGACAGCGTTTAGCGGCGATCTGTCCAATGTCAATCTGAACGGGTATACGCTGTATGTAAACGGCGTAGCCGTGAAGTAAGCTCAACCGTATGTGCGGAGGATCCGTCTGATCGTGTCCTCCGCACGTTTTATAAAAATCATGGAAAGGAAATCCGCACGTATGAAAAAAAGACTGTTTGCCATTCTTCTGGCCTGTTGTCTGACCTCCTGCGCGCTCGCGGAAGGAACCATTTACACAGCCACACAAAACGACCAGAGCGCCATAGACGTTTCCGGAACGCAGAACATGACAATCACGGGCGCTACAATTCAAAAAACCGGCGGCAACGCATCCAGCGCGGACGCGGCCAGCTTTCGGGGCGTCAATTCTGCCGTCAGGGTATATGACCACGCAACACTGAACCTTTCGGATTCTGTCATAGAGTCCAGCGCGCAGAACGCTACGGGCGTGTTTGCTTACGACCATGGAACAATCCATATCAGCGACTGTCAAATCACCGTCACCGGAGGCGGAGCGGGCGGCGTTCAGGTAGCGGGTGGCGGTACTTTGTACGGCAGCAACCTGACTGTTACCAGCGCCAGCAAGGCGGCGATTCGCTCTGACCGAGGCGGCGGCACAATGGTGCTGGACGGCGGCATATACACCTCCACAGGCAAAAACGGCTGTCCGGCCATTTACTCCACGGCGGACATCACAGTCAAAAATGCTGTTTGTGTATCGGAGCAATCCCGTGCAGTGATCATTGAGGGAAAGAACACCGTGACACTTGAAAACTGCGTGCTGGAAGGCAACGATCAGTCCTCAAAGGAAGGAAGCATCCGGGCAAATGTATTACTGTACCAGAGCGCGTCCGGCGACGCCAGCAACGGAACGAGCGTGTTTACCATGACGGGTGGCGAAATGACCTGCCATAGCGGCGCCATGTTTTACTGCACCAACACGGACAGCATCATCAATCTGAATAACGCGCAGCTGAACCTCTCGGACACGGGCGCTCTGCTGATCGTATCCTCCGGCCGCTGGGGAAAAGACGGGCGCAACGGGGGCGACTGTACGCTCAACGCTGAAAACCAGACGCTCGAAGGAACGATCACCGTGGACAGCATTTCCACGCTTAAGCTTTCTCTCACAGATTCCTGCCTGACTGGCTCCATCAATGAGACGGGTTCTGCTGGAAAGGTCAGCGTATCCCTATACGGCGAGAGCACATGGACGCTGACGGGCGACAGCTACATTACATCCTTTGAAGGCGATCTTGCAAAAGTAATCACAGACGGCTACCATCTTTACGTGAACGGCAAAGCAGTTTTGTGAAAGGATTTCATTTCATATTCAGGTACCCGCAGTATCATCTGATTTGGTATACCGCAATAACGTCGCTTCGCGCGGCGTTATTTTTTTCAAACAAAGCATCAAGTTGTCTGAGACCCCATTTTTCTGCCACCGCCTTCCGAAATATATGATGTACAGCCTGTTAGACAGGCAAATGTATGACGCGGTCTTTGGCACAGTACATGAATCCGGGTTATATTCGCCTCTGGGTTAAATGAAACGGTCCCCCGCGTATTCAAGGAAAGGACAGTGAACGACATGGGTGAAATTCAAACCTGTTTCAGGCGTAACCGTAAACATCAATGCGGTCAACGATGGCATCAATGTCAACTATGACGTGACGCTCCTCAGCGGGAACTTCACCATTGCCGCAGGGGATGACGCGATCCATGCGGATCACATTCTCACCATCGGCAGCGAGGACGGAGAAGGTCCCACCATCAAGGTCACCAGCAGCAATGAAGGCCTTGAAGGAACTGTTGTGAACATTTACGGCGGCGATATTTCCATCGTCTCCTCTGATGACGCGATCAACGCTGCGAACGGCGACGGACTGTATGAAGGTGTGCTGGACTACTCCTTCAACATGATGGGCGGCAGGCTTGTCATTAACAGCCAGGGCGATGGCATTGACTCGAACGGCAATGTCAACCTGATGGGCGGCAGCGCTGAAATCCACAGCGGCTCCCAGGGTGGAGAAGCCGGTATTGATTATG
Source organism: Clostridia bacterium (assembly GCA_017448975.1). Classification (GTDB taxonomy): domain Bacteria; phylum Bacillota; class Clostridia; order Christensenellales; family Aristaeellaceae; genus RUG563. The sequence continues at coordinate 5,669 of JAFSKN010000020.1, read as the reverse complement.
ACGGCCAGCTCTATGTCTCCGATGACTTCCAGCTGAACAACCAGAGCGGCACGGCGGGCCCGGACGGAATGGGCGGAATGCCCGGCGATATGAGCGGTGCCCCCGGTCAGATGGATGGTCAGAACTTTGGTGGCCAGCAGCCTGGCCAGATGGATGGCCAGAGCTTCAGTGGCCAGCAGCCCACAGGAGGAATGCCTGGTCAACCGTAAAAACAGCGTCATTCTAACAATACGGAAAGGACAATCCAATAAAACTTAATTCATAATAAGCCCCGGAGCCACCTGCTCAGGGGCTTTTCATGACGTCACTCCATCCTGCGTGACAACGCATAGTTCATCTTTTGCATAAGTACTATGAGCGTCGCCACCTGCTGCTGGGTATAACCCATCTTGATACGCGCTTTGCGCAGCATTTCCGCCTCGCGCGGAAGCTTTTTGACCATGAGTAAGCCTCCCTTCCCAAGGGTAGTGGACAGTACGCCATAGCTTTGCAGACATACCTCAGCGCGGGAGACAACGTCACGCTCTGAGCATCAATAGATCAGCATACCCAAGGCGGCTGCCGCGACGATCAGCAGGATCGGCGACAGCTGCTTTTTTGAAAGCTGCGGCAAACAGGACAGCCGTACAGTGTATTCTTCAATCGAATTTCAATTTATGTATACTATACTAAAATCAATTTAATCCAGCGAGGTGCTCAGGATGATCAAGCTGTTGCTTGTAGAAGACGAGAAGCGGATGAACGAGGCGATGGCTGAGCTGCTCAGGCAGGAAGGCTATGCGGTGGATGCGCTGTCAAACGGCGTGGACGGGATGACTGCTATCGTGGAGAACTCCTATGATCTGGCTGTGCTGGACGTCATGCTGCCTGGAGCATCTGGTTTTGACATTGCTGCCGCAGCACGAAGCGCAGGGATCGCCATGCCCATCCTGATGCTGACCGCCAGGTCCTCTCTGGAGGACAAAATCACAGGATTGGACAGCGGAGCGGATGATTATCTGACGAAGCCCTTTGAACCGAGGGAGCTGCTGGCCAGGCTTCGGGCCATGACGCGCCGTGTGCCTGTAAAAGAAGGTTCCGCGCTGTGCTATGCGGATCTCGTTCTGGATCCCGATGCGCCGTGCCTGAAAAAGGCTTCTGCCTCCACGAAGCTGACCGTTCGGGAAGCGCGGCTGCTGGAAGCCCTCATCCGGGCAAAGGGTAGCCTTCTCGGCCGGGAACAGCTGGCGATGCAGGCCTTCGGTTTTGATAGCGAAGCGGAGTACAATAACGTGGAAGTATATCTGAGCTTTCTGAGAAAGAAGATCGCCTTCCTTGACTCCCACGTGGCTATAAAGGCAGAACGCGGCAAGGGCTATCGCCTGCAGGAGGATACGAATGTACCGTAAACTGAGAATCAAGATTGCCCTTTTCTCCATAGCTGTGCTGCTGGCGTTGTTTCTGGGAACCATTGCCATTGTGTACGCCACCAGCTACCGGGAGACTATGCGCGCGGAGCAGGAGATGCTGTCCCGATACACTGAGGCTTATTGGAAAAACGGAAATCCGGAAGAGTCCGTCCTGCTTCCGCCCGTGGCTCCACCGCCGGGAGACGAGCCCCCTGCCGCTGCGCCGCAGGTCAGCGGCCAGTTCTATTCCGTGGAACTGGATGTGGAAGGACAAGCCAGCTCCCTTCACAATCCCGATTCACAGAAAATCGCCGACAGCGAACTGATCGCCATGGCGCAGAGAATCGCAGACGGCAACACAGAAAATGGCGTAGATGGTGCGTGGGTGTTTCACATGGAAAGCCAAAATGGGCACAGCCTTATTGTGCTGCTGGACAACACGCTGATTTCAGACAGCTCTTCCACCCTCTTTATCAACACGATCAGATATGGCGGACTGATGATCGTCATTCTGTGCATCATCGTATGGTTCACCTCCGGGCTTCTTGTACGGCCCCTAGAAAGAAATGAGCAGGAGCAGCGCCGCTTCCTGTCGGATGCCGGTCACGAGCTGAAGACACCTGTTTCCGTGATCGCCACCAATGCAGAGCTCCTGCGCCGGGAGATTGGTAATAACCGCTGGCTGGACAATATCATCGTGGAAAACAGCCTTTCAAGCGAGCTGATTCAGAATCTGCTGACACTGACAAGAATGCAGGAGGGAAAGACCTCGCAGGAGCGGGTTGATCTGAGCAGTACTGCGGAAAGTGTCAGCCTCCCGTTCGAGGGCGTTGCCTTTGAAAAGGGACATGTGCTGAATTCAGAAATACAGCCCAATGTCACTGTGGACGGAAATGCACAGCAGCTTTCCAGCCTGATCTCCATTCTCCTGGATAACGCGGTTCAGTACAGCACGGAAGGAGCAGATATCCATTTCTCACTGTCAGAGGAAAACCATCGGGCGGTGCTGCGGGTCCGAAATGAAAGCCCTGAAATGACCCCGGAACAATGCCGACAGCTGTTTGAGCGCTTTTACAGATCAGACAGTTCCCGCCCGGGAGACGGGCATTACGGATTGGGGCTTTCCATTGCGCAGAAGATTGTACAGGCGCATCATGGGCAGATCAGCGCCTCCTGGAAGGACGGGTCGATGACCTTCACGATTCTGCTGTCTCTGTCAAAAAGCTGAAAAGTCTTCAATCGATTTTCAATCTTCATGTGCTACACTGTCAGCAACACGGGAAAGCTCCCGCGAAACACCGAAGGAGGCAATGTGCATGAGAAAATGGTTGTCCCTTATGCTGGCGCTTGTCATGGCGCTGACCGGCTGCGCCGCTGTGGCGGAAACCGGTGAGGCGTCTGATAAAGAAGCCATCGAATATGCCCTGAATCTTAAAAACATGGATCAGGAATGGTCCTACAGCGCGTCTTCGGACGCATGGACGCTGTCCATCGTGACGGCGGTCACCAATCCCGTGATCGCGGACAAGGAAGGCGTGTCCGTCTGCGTGCCCGGCGCTTATGTGACGGGTGTTGACACCGACGGCGATGGAGTGGCGGACGTGACTGCCGAAAACTACAGCGAGTCCGTTAAGGGCAGTCTGGTGATCGACTACGAAGCTTCCGTCACCAGCACCAACGGGCAGATCTATACCGCGGCGACCGCCCCGGTCATCCTGAATACCGGCGCAGCGGGTTACGGCAGCTCCACCAACACTACCGCTTCCGCGACTTATGCCGCTGAAGGTTACATCAACGTAGCCTGCGGCAACCGGGGTAAGCAGGACAGCTACACTGATGAGACCGGCGCGACGGTTTATACCGGCGATGCGCCCTCCTGCCTGGTGGATCAGAAGGCTGCAGCCCGCTTTGTGAAGTTTAACATTCTGCTGGGCAATCTGCCGGGCAGCGTGGACTACTGGGTCTCCACCGGCGGCAGCGGCGGCGGCGCGCATGCGGCGATGTTCGCGGCCACCAGCAACCATCCCGATTTCTACGACTATCAGATCGCTGTGGGCGCGGTGGGCGTCTATGCCAACGGTGACGGCACTTACTGCACGACGGTCACCATCAACGGCGAGGAAGTGGAGCTTTCCGACGGCGCGTGGGGCTGCGTGGCCTACAGCGCTATCACCTCCCTGTATGAGGCTGACATGGCCATGGCCTTCGAGTACACGCTGGACACCGGCTACAGCTTCAACACCGAATTCCAGCGTGAATTGGCAGGCATCCTTAGCCAGGAATACATGGAATACATCAACGGCCAGAACCTGACGGTGGACGAGGCAAAGATTGGTTTCGATCTGGACGGCGACGGCGCACTGAACAGCACCGTATCCCTGACCATCGAGTATGATACGGAGAAGTATGCCGAAACCAACGGCTATGGCGGTACCTATCTGGATCTGTACCTGGCAGAGTTCATGGAGAACCTGCAGTGGTATGTGGACAGCCTGAGCTATGCCGAGGGCTGGACGTGGTTCGATGCGGATGGAGCCGCCCTGACAGATGAAGCGGTTGCCGCCATGACTTCACTGGATCGTGCGACAGCTTTCATCGAAGGCCGCTATGCCAAAGCTTCCTCCGGCGGCATGGGTGGCCCTGGTGGCGGCATGAGCGGCGGCACCCCTCCAGATGGCGGCCCTGGCGGCACGCCTCCCGATGGGATGAGCGGCGGCCCTGGCGGTGACTTCTCCGGTTTCCCCGGACAGTCTGATGCCAGCGACGACGCTGAAACGGCTGAAGCCGAAATGCCCGAAGGTGAAGCGCCTTCTGATATGACGGAGATGGCTGAGGGTGAAGCGCCCAGCGGCGAGATGCCCTCTGATGAGGCAGAAACCACCGGCACGGAGGGCAGCGGCGATGAGATGGAGGTTGGTACCCCCGACGCAGGTTCCACCCAGTCCGCCACCAGCACCACCAATTCCTCCAATTACAGCTCCTACGCGGAGATGCTGGAAGCCTATCAGGCTGACATCGCGGAGATCGAAGCTGGCGACGCTTACGGGAAAAACCTGGTATATCTCTACAATCCGCTGAACTACATCGGCGCGGAAGGCACCGCAGCGCCCACCTGGGCGCGCATCGTCTGCGGCGCGGCAGAAGGCGACATCGCGATGTTCAATTCCCTGAATATGGAGATCGCCTGGCTGAACAACGGCACGGATGCGGTCATCGAATGGCAGTGGGACGGCGGTCATGTGCCCAGCGAGATCCTGGGCAGCTCCCTGGCGCTGTACGTGGATCAGATGTACGGTAAGCATGTGGAGGGCGCGGTGGCCATTGAAAAGCCGGCAGCTGAAGCGCAGACGGCAAACGGAACCTCCGAGTCTGCTTCCGGCACCGACCTGAGCGGCTGGGTGACCCTCAGCGAAGATGGGACCATCTCCTTCTCCCTGGCCGATCTGATGACCAACTATCGCACCAAGGGAGCCAGCAAGGCGACCCCGGCTTTCGACGTCATCGACTACGGCCAGGAGGACTACGTGTTCGGTTCCTCCACGAAGGATGCCCGCCACTGGAGCGTATGGGTGCTGCAGGCGCTGGAAGAGAACGCTGAAACATTGGAAGGCCTGTTCAATTAACCTTTATATACAAATGGCCCGCGGCTCCGGTCACAAACCGGGTTGCGGGCTTTTTTCGTTGAACCCCATTTTTCACGTTTCTTTTTCCGAATGAATTGATGGAGGGGATGATCAAAAAAGATTTCCCGCTTCAAGCTTACTTTAAGGAAACCCTGATAAGATGATATCGTCGAAAGGAAAGAGTGCACCTTTCCGACTGACGGATCAATGAGTAAGTTTGGAATCATCCCAGAACAATAACATTAGGAGGAAACGAACATGAAAAGGATTCTTGTAGCAATTCTGGCAATCGCGATGCTGGCACTTTCTGTCACAGCTATGGCTGAAGGAAACAACACAGCTCCGGGCGGCATGCCTCCTGCACAGATGCAGGGAGGCCCTCAGCGGAACGGAGGCTCCATGGGGCAGCCCCCTCAGAGTGCGCCGAACGGCCAGGCTCCGAGCGGTGAGAAGCCCGCTGATCTGCCCGAGATGAATGGTCAGGCTCCGAATGGTGAGAAGCCTGCCGATCTGCCCGAGATGAACGGCCAGGCTCCGAGCGGTGAGAAGCCCGCTGATCTGCCCGAGATGAATGGTCAGGCTCCGAATGGTGAGAAGCCTGCCGATCTGCCCGAGATGAACGGCCAGGCTCCGAGCGGTGAGAAGCCCGCTGATCTGC
>JAFSKN010000019.1 GCA_017448975.1 Clostridia bacterium | reverse complement strand
GATCTCACCACCGATTCTTTGCCGCCACAGGCGGCAATCGGTGGTTCGTCCCTTCATGGGGACATTGCTCGTTTCGGTTGATCTCACCACCGATTCTTTGCCGCCACAGGCGGCAATCGGTGGTTCGTCCCTTCATGGGGACATTGCTTGTTTCGGTTGATCTCACCACCGATTCTTTGCCGCCACAGGCGGCAATCGGCGGTTCGTCCCTTCATGGGGAGATTGCTCCCTGTCGGTTGATCTCACCTCGGACGGTAATTCCGCCGCTGGCGGCCGTCCGAGGTTCGTCCTCCCTCAACAACACCAGCATGCCCAGCTTGCATAAAAATCATTCCTGTGGTACAATATGCCTCGTGAACAGGAAGGAGATTCTGTGCGATGAAAAAAGGCGTTGTGTTTGATTTGGACGGAACGCTGGTTCATTCCCTGCCGGATATTGCCGGGGCCATGAACCGTTCCCTGGCGAAATTCGGCCTGCCGGGTTTTGAGGAAGCGGCCTATAAATACAAGGTAGGCAACGGCGTGATGAAGCTGACAGAGCGCTGCGTGGGCGACCGGAAGGATTTAATTGAACAGGTGAAGGCCGCCTATATGGAGGATTATTCCCAGCACAACCGGGTAGACAGCCATCCCTTCCGAGGGGTGGAGGATATGCTGCTCGTCCTGAACCAGCGGGGCATTCCCGTGGCAGTGCTCACCAATAAGGATCAGCCGGACGCGGAAAGCATACTGCATCACTTTTTCCCGGACATCGTGTTTGCCGCCATCCGGGGCCGCAGCGAGGGCGTGCCGCTGAAACCGGACCCCACGGGGGCGCTGCTCATCGCGGAGGGGTTGGGCGTGAACCCCGCCGACTGCCTGTACGTGGGCGATACCAGCACGGACATGAACTGCGGCACCGCCGCGGGCATGGAAACCGTGGGCGTGCTGTGGGGTTACCGTCCCCGGGAAGAGCTGACCGCCAACGGCGCGCGGCACCTGATTTCCGATCCCATGGAGCTGATCGATTTGGCGGAAGCCTAACCACCTTATTTGCAAACCGCGCGTCCCCCGATCTGGGAGACGCGCGGTTTTTGGTTGCTTTGCTTATTCCACCTTGGGAATCCCGGCGAAGCCCTTCTGCAAGTCTTCGTCCGTGGGGATGTAATCGGTCATTTTGCCGTCGTGGAACTTTTCATAGGCCACCATATCGAAGTAGCCGGTGCCGGTGAGGCCGAACAGGATGGTTTTTTCTTCCCCGGTTTCCTTGCACTTGAGGGCTTCGTCGATGACCACGCGGATGGCGTGGGAGCTTTCCGGCGCGGGCAGGATGCCTTCCACCCGGGCGAATTCCTCCGCCGCCTTAAACACGCTGGTCTGCTCCACGGCTCTTGCTTCCATATAGCCGTCGTGGTACAGCTGGGACAGGATGCTGCTCATGCCGTGATAGCGCAGGCCGCCCGCGTGGTTGGGGGCGGGGATGAAGCCGCTGCCCAGGGTGTACATCTTCGCCAGGGGACACACCATGCCGGTGTCGCAGAAGTCATAGGCGAACTTGCCCCGGGTGAAGCTGGGGCAGGAGGCGGGCTCCACGGCGATAAACTGATAATCCTTTTCTCCCCGCAGCTTTTCGCCCATGAAAGGCGCGATCAGGCCGCCCAAGTTGCTGCCGCCGCCCGCGCAGCCGATGATGATATCGGGCTTGATGCCGTACTTATCCATAGCCGTTTTGGTTTCCACGCCGATCACCGACTGATGCAGCAGCACCTGGTTCAGCACGCTGCCCAGCACGTAGCGGTAGCCGGGATTGGAAACGGCCACCTCCACCGCTTCGGAAATGGCGCAGCCCAAGCTGCCGGTGGTGCCGGGGAATTTCTTCAAAATCTCGCGGCCCACGTTGGTGGTATCGGAGGGAGAGGGCACCACGGACGCGCCGTAGGTGCGCATGACCTCCCGGCGGAAGGGCTTCTGCTCGTAGGAGACCTTCACCATGTACACCTTGCAGTCCAGGCCGAAGTAGGAACAGGCCATGGAAAGCGCCGTGCCCCACTGGCCCGCGCCGGTTTCGGTGGTGACGCCTTTCAGGCCCTGCTTTTTGGCGTAATACGCCTGGGCGATGGCGGAATTGAGCTTATGGCTGCCGGAGGTGTTGTTGCCCTCGAACTTGTAGTAGATTTTCGCCGGGGTGTCTAACTTCTTTTCCAGGCAGTAGGCCCGCACCAGGGGCGAAGGCCGGTACATCTTGTAGAAATCCTGAATCTCCTGGGGGATGGGGTATTCCCGGGTATCGTTGTCCAATTCCTGCCTGATCAGCTCCTCGCAGAACACGGGGGCAAGCTCTTCCGCCTTCATGGGCTGCAGGGTGCCGGGGTTCAGCAGGGGGGCGGGCTTGTTTTTCATGTCCGCCCGCATGTTGTACCAATTCTTGGGCAGCTCGTTTTCTTCCAGGTAGATCTTGTAGGGGATAGCTTTCACGTCCTTCATGGGGTTCTCCTTTCCGCGCTTCGCGCTGGGGACAGAGAACAGAAAAATCCCTGTCCCAGTAATGTTCTGCTGGGACAGGGATGAAAGATCATTTCCCTGCGGTGCCACCCGGCTTGGCGCTTTCGCGCCCGCTCATTCCCGTACCATCATACGGTTTCCTTTGATAACGGAGGGTGCTCCGTCTCCCCTACTGAGGCTCTGCCCGTTCGGTTCGCCCTCGAAAGGCCATTCATCCTTCCTGTTCGTGCCGCAATCCCACCGCCTGCGGCTCTCTTGACGTCCTGGGAAAGGATTACTCTTCTTTCTCCTCGGTGTGGCTTTATCATAGCAGATCGATAAAGCCCTGTCAATGCCTGTTTTTGGAAATACAATGTAAATACAATTTGTCCGCATGGGCGCGATCCTTGCAATTCCAGCCGTTTCATATTACAATAGATGCATCCACAGGAAACGCAAGGAAGAAAGCGGCGCGGGCCGCCCGCGGGCGATAGGAGGAAACGCTGTGCAAACGAGCCTGAATGACATCATTCTTCGGTTTTTCCGGGACGACATCGGCGGGATCCTGATCACCGGCGCGGAGGGAGAAATCCTGTACAGCGATGAAAAGTCCGCGTTCGTGCAGCAGGAAAAAACCAACTGGCGCATCGCCTGTCCCCCGCCGCAAAAGGGGCAGAAAAACGAATTGTGGGATTTGCTTCGCCCTGCCAGAGGGGAAACCTATATGGTGTCCACCTCCACCTTTCAGGAAGGGGACGCTGCCCTGCAGATCCATCAATTGATCGGCACCAGCGTGTATATGGGGCTGTACCGGGATATGACCGATTACTCCAAAACTCTCAAGGATGAAAAGGAACACGACGGGCTGACCGGCCTGTTCAACAAGGGCAAATTTTTGCAGCTGAAGCAGACCCTGTTCCCGAAGCTGGATTCCATCGTCATTTTCAACATGGACGTGAACAACTTAAAGCGCATGAACGATACCTGCGGCCACGAGGCGGGCGACCGCCTGATCAAAAAAGCCGCCGCCAGCCTGCACAGAATCGAGGCACGCAACGTGCTGGCGTTCCGGGTGGGCGGCGACGAATTCATGGCCGTGGGCCTGCATATGAGCCGGGAAGAAGCGGAAAACCTGCGCCGCGCCTGGGAAGCGGGGCTTGCCGAGCTGAACCGGCAGGACGACGGCATTCCATGCGTGATCGCCTGCGGCATGGCCTACGGGGAAAAGGATTATGATCTGGAAGCCCTGTTCAGGCTGGCGGACGAACGCATGTATGAGGATAAAAAGGCCAAAAAGGCGCGGGAGACAACCGATTATTAATGGAAGTCCTGTTTGCGTAAAGGAGACAGAAAGTGAAAAGTGAAGCTTTGAATTGTTATTACGCTGCTTTATGGCATTGATGCAAGACCATATAAAATTCCACTTTTCACTTTCCACTTTTCACTTTTGAGGCTGCTTTCTGGCAACTGAATGATTACAGCGGAGGAAAACGAGTGATGAAAAAGGCAGCCTGGGAAATCGCCCTGTGCGCCGGCGTACTGATCGTGTTCTGTCTGGTCTGCCGTTTCACGTTTCTGAACACCTACACGGCCTATGTTCCCGTGTCCGGCGCCAAGGCGGAAAACCTGCGTCAGGCCGGTGTAAAGCTGGCGTCGAACGCGCCTCAGGTGCTGCGCTGCGAGGTGGAGGTTCACGAAGGTTATTTGTGCGTGCCTGTGCATCCGGATCAGGCCGGGGAAGCTTTCGTGCATCTCCAGGACGAAAACGGTGAAAGCCTGAGCTCCCTGCTGCTGCGGGTGGACCGTTTTATGACGGTTTACGATCCGCAGACCGGCGGCTTTACCGGTGATTCCGCCGTGATGATTGCCATCACCGCGTTCTGGCTGCTGGTGAGCCTGATCATGCTGCGGCATTTTTTCCAGGCGAAGGGAAGCGCCTTTTACGCCTATTCCACCATATATTATATGGGCTTTTTCCTCTTTTCCCTGGTCACGGGGCTGGTGATGCTGAACGTGACCGCCGCCCATCTGCTCAAACCCACCCAATACAACATGTATTCGGTCTATTCCGTGATCAACAGCGCCAGCACCCGCTTTATGCTTTTGACCATGCCCCTGGTGGTGCTTTTCGCCCTCGCCATGGGCATCAGCAACATCGCTCTGCTGCGGCATGAAAGGATGTGGCTGCCCAACATGATGGGTCTGCTGGTGAGCGTGGCGCTGATCCTGGGCGAAGGGCTGGGGTGGTATCTGTTCAGACGGGATTTTATGGGTTCGGAATGGGAAGGCCGCGTGCGGCAGACGCTGGAAAATACCTGCGCCACCGTGTTTGTTTACTGCGAATGCATGCTGGCGGGCTCCATCGTCTGCGGCATCAAGGCGGCGAAGCACCGGCCCGCCCTGGATAAGGATTTCATCATCGTTTTGGGCTGCTGGTTCCGAAAGGACGGCACTCTGCCGCCGCTGCTGCGGGGCCGGGCGGACCGGGCCATCGCTTTCTGGCGGGAACAGAAGGAGCAAACGGGCAGGGAAGCCCGCTTTATCCCCTCCGGCGGCCAGGGGAAGGACGAACCCATGGCCGAGGGGGAAGCCCTGCGCCGGTATCTCGTTGCCCAAGGCGTCCCGGACAGTCTGATCCTGCCGGAAACGGCATCTAAAAACACCTATCAGAACATGGACTTTTCAAAGGCCATCATGGAGCGCGCGAATCCCCACGGCAAGGCGGTATTTGCCACCACCAATTATCATGTGTTCCGCAGCGGCGTGTGGGCCTCCCTGGCCGGACTTCCCGCCGAGGGCGTGGGCAGCCGCACCAAATGGTGGTACTGGCCCAACGCTTTCATGCGGGAAGTGGTGGGCCTGCTGAAAAACCGCTGGAAGCAGGAAATCCTGTTTCTGGCCGTGCTGATCGCTTTCTTCGGCCTTCTGTCTATGGTGGTGGGATAAGACGGAAAAAGGATTCTGCTATGCCGAAGGGATTGAAAAGTGGAAATTGAAAAGTGAAAAGTGAAGATTTGAATTGTCGTCACGCTGCCGTATGAACATGATCTAAGACTATATAAAATTCCACTTTTCACTTTTTATATCGCGTCATGACAGCCGCAAAAAAGGAGGGAAGCATTATGAGTCTTTATGAAGCGCGGGAGGAAGTGCGTGTCAACGGCGTTTGCCTGCGCTACGCGGCGGCGGGCAGCGGCGCGCCCGTGGTGCTGCTGCACGGCAACGGCGAAAGCCACGACCTGTTTGAAACCCAGATCGGCCAGCTGGCCGCGGCGGGGTATCGGGTTTACGCCCCCGATTCCAGGGGCCACGGGGCCAGCCAGCCCGTGACGGAATACCACTACGCGGACATGGCGGAGGATATTTTTCAATTCATCCGGGCTTTGGGGCTTGAATCCCCCGTCCACTACGGCCACAGCGACGGCGGCATCATCGGCCTGCTGCTGGCCCTGTCCCACCCCGGCGCGCTCCGGGCGCTGGCCATCAGCGGCACGAACCTTTCCCCTGCCGGATTGATCCCCAGTTTTCTGCGGGAATGCCGGGAGATCAATCAGCGTTCCCCTGAGCCGCTGATCACCCTCATGCTCACCGAACCCCACATCGATCCGGAAGCGCTTGCCCAAATCACCATCCCGGTGCTGGTGACGGTGGGAGAACACGATTTGATCCTGCCAGAAGAAACGGAAACCATCGTTTCCCATCTCCCCAACGCCCGCCTGGTGACTGTGAAGGGGGCGGATCACGGCAGCTATATCTATCACAGCGAAATCATAGGCGGCCTGCTGGTGGATTTTTTGAAAAACTGTGATGTAGATACTGGACAATTTTCATAAATCATGGGATAATAACAGTACAGACACTATATTTTTCTGTGAAGTGCCCAAATCTGTAAGGCTTAAGGAGGAAACTGGAAAATGACGTTCACCAAAAAACAAAACGGCGCCGCCCTGGAAATCTGCCTGGAGGGCCGGCTTGACACCATGACATCTCCCGAATTGGAAAACGAGCTGAAGAACTGCCTGAACGGCGCGGACAGTCTGATCATGAACTGTGAAAAGCTGGATTATATTTCTTCCGCCGGACTGCGTGTGCTTCTGACCGCCCACAAGGCCATGATGGGCAAGGGTGGCATGCGGGTCACCCATATCAACGAGATCGTGCGGGAAGTGTTTGAAGTGACCGGCTTTGCCGACGTGCTGACGATTGAATGAGGTAATCGATATGAAAACAGATGTGATCGTAGTTTCCAGCAGGGGAAGCCAAATGGAAGCGGCCCTCACCCAAGTGGACAAAGTGGCGGCATATAAGGGCCTGGCCCCCAAGGACGCGCTGCACCTGCGCCTGCTGGCGGAAGAAATGATGGCCATGATGCGCTCCATCACCGGCGAAACCCAGGGCAAATTCTGGATCGAGGATGACGATGGCACCTATGAGCTGCATTTGCAGGCCGCCACCCGCATGACCAGCACCAAGCGCGAAAAGCTGCTTTCCACCGCCACCAGCGGGAAGAACGAATCCGCCCGTACCTTCATGGGCAAGCTGCTGGATTTCTTCGAGCGCGGCGCGGACGAGGATATCGCCGCCCACACCAGCCCCCTGCTGATGCCCGGCATGTACGAACATTCCTCCACCCCCACCCGGGATTGGGAATGGTCCATGACCCAGTATGAACGGGCCCTGTCCTCCGCCGTGGACAGGAAGGATGAAAACGCCCTGAAAGCCTGGGACGAGCTGGAAAAATCCGTGGTGGCCCACGTGGCGGACGACGTGAAGGTGAGCATCCGGAACCAGGTGGTGGAAATGACCATCATCAAAAGATTCCCCTGATCTCCTCTTGATATTGCACCATACGGCGCGTAAGCGTTGATCTTACGCGCCTCTCTTTTGTTTGGAGGTTTACCGCCGTGTACCAGATCAACAGCGAACGGCTGACCGCCGGGGAATACATTGATTTCCTGAAACGCACGGACCTGGGTTCTCAGTACCCCAAAGAGCGTTTTGAGGAACGGATCGAAAAGCTGCTGAAAAACGCTTCCATCTGCCTGGCCGCCAGAAATGAGGAAAAACTTCTCGTCGGGGTGCTGCTGGGCGTGACGGATTTCGCCTACTGGCTGTTTGTGACCGATTTGGGCGTGGACAGAAGCTGCGAACGGCAAGGCATCGGCAGAGCCCTCATGAAAGCCGCCCTGGATCTGGCAGGCGGGGAAAAGGACATCATCGTTTACCTGGCCGCCCATGAAAAGGCGGTGCCCTTCTATGAAAAAATCGGCATGAAAAAAGCGGACGGCGTGATGGTATACAATCATGTGGACTGGACGGACTTTACTGTGCGGTAAAGTCCGCCTTTTCCTGTCAGGGAGGCGAAGCCCATGGCGGGCACGAAAGAGCGGATTCTGCAAACGGCGCTGCGCTTGTTCGCGGCCAGCGGCTACGAGGCCGTTTCGGTCAGCGATATCGCCGGGGCGCTGAATGTTACCAAAGGCGCGCTGTACCGGCACTATCAGAGCAAGCGGGATATTTTTGACTGCATCCTTGCCCGCATGGAGCAGCGGGACACGGAGCAGGCCAAAGCCCATGATCTGCCCGAGGGAACCCGGGCGGAGATGGAAAATGCCTATGAAGCCGCCCGCCTGGAGGAAATCATTTCTTTCAGCAAGGCCATATTCCGCTATTGGACCCAGGACGAATTCGCCTCCCAATTCCGAAAGATGCTCACCTTGGAGCAGTTCCGCAGCGCGGAAATGGGCAGGCTGTACCAGCAATACCTGGTTTCCGGCCCCCTGGACTATCTGACCGATTTGTTCTCCGCCCACGGCGTGCCCCAGCCCAGGGAAAAGGCGGCGGCGTGCTACGGGCCCATGTTCCTTTTGTACAGCGTTTACGACGGCGCGGCGGATCAGGAAAGCGTAACGCGCCTGCTGGATCAGTGCATGGAAAACGTGCGGCAGTCGTTTCCATAAAAGCGCGAAAAAGCGCTGCCTCGGAATGTTCCGGGGCAGCGTTTCGTCGTTTTGGGCGTTATGCTTTTTTCGCTGTGGGGGCGTCCTTGGCGGCGCGGCCGGTGATCTTCCGCCAGAAGCGGCGGCGCTTTTCCCGGCGTTCCAGGCGTTCGCCTAAATCCCGTGCGCCCACGCCGTACACCAGGTACAGAATCAATCCGCTGACCAGCATAATGAACACGGTGGACGCGCAGCGGCGGCCGGAGGCGTTCACGTTGTAGCCGTCCCGGCCCTCGTCGTGGCACATGTTCTGAATCACCATGGCGTAGGATTTGCCGTAGCTGGACTGGAAGGTGGCGCTCATATCGTACTCGGTAAAGAGGGCGTTAAAGTTCAGTGCGAACACCGCCAGCACGCTTGGCAATACAATCGGCAGCTTCACGCGGAGGAACGTGACCAGCGGCGAAGCGCCCAGGTTGCGCGCGGCGTCCTCCAATTCCTCGTCGATGGCGTAGAACGCCGCCTTGATCATGCGCAGGGCAAAAGGTAATTTGACCACCGCGTAAGCCATCACGATCAGGAACCGCACGTTTTCCCGCATATACATGTTCTGGCCGAACATGTACCACACGTCCGTGCTGTTGAAGTAGGTACGGTAGCTGTAGCAGATCAGAATGGTGGGCAGCAGCCACGGGAACAGCAGGGCGTATTCCAGGGCGATGGCGCGCTTCTTCTTTTTGTGCTTGAAGATGTAATTCACCGCCACCACCACGATCACGCAGGCCAGGGCCGCCGCGATAGCGGACAGCACGAAGCTCAGCCGGATGCCGCCCACGGTGTCCGCGTTGGCGAACAGGCCGCTGATGGCGCCCTCACGGGTGCGGTACTTTCCCCGGTTGGTCATGAATTCAAAGTCCTGACTGCCGAAGAAGTTGATCAGGGTGAACTGATTCAGATCCAGGGATTTGCTGCGCAGAGCGGGATAATTCTGGAACGCGAACACCACGATCATCACCACGGGCGTCATGTAGATGATGAACAGCATGTAGGCGTAGATATGGGCCAGCACGTTGGCCACGGGGTTGTTGATCTTCTGCTTTTGCAGCTTGGCCTTGGTTTTGCTCACCGACAGATAATGTCCTTTGCGCTCGTAGGAGGACAGCACCGTCAGCAGCAGGATGGTGAACATGGCCAGGATGATGGAAAGCAGGGCGGCGCGTGCCTGGGGGAAGCTCTCGTCCGCCACGGAGGAACCGGCCAGACGCACGATTTCCGGGTTAATGGAATCGTAGCCCAGCAGGGTGGGGGCGCTCATGGCGCACAGGCCCGTGATGAACGTCATGACCGTCAGGCTGAACAGGGTGGGGATCAGGGTGGGGAACACCACCTTGAGCAGCACCTTGAAGGGAGAAGCGCCCATGTTCCGCGCGGCCTCTACCGTGTTGTAGTCGATGGCGCGGATGGCGTTGCGGAAGAACAGGGCATGGTTGCTGGTGCAGGCGAAGGTCATGGTGAACAGCACGGCGTTGAACCCGGAAAACCAATTCTTATTGATGCCCGGAAAAATGCCAGACAGCCAGGTGGTCAGAATGCCGTCGCTGTCATACAGGAATAGATACCCGGTCACCAGCGCAACGCCGGAATAGATCAGGGTGGTCATGTAGCCCAGGCGCAGAATCTTCGCGCCCTTGATATCGAAGTATTCCGTCAAAAGCACGATGGAGATGCCCACGATATTCACCGTGACCACCAGGCACAGGGCCAGCTTTAAGGAATTGAGCACGAATTCCGGCATGCTGCCGTTGAGGAAAAACCGGATCACCACCAGGGGATCCACCTTGCCGGTAGCCGGATCCTTCACGGTGAAAATCGAAGTGAGGGTATTCAGGCAGGGCAGCAGCATGAACCCGAAAAACAGGTAAACGAAGAACGCGATGCCGAACACCTTCCAGATGAGGGAGGCGTTCAGCTTCAGCCCTTCTTTTTTGTTCAGGACAGACATAGCCTCGCCTCCTTACTGCTTGGGATAGCTCATCAGGTTGCGGGGATGGATGCCGACGCTCACCTGCTCGCCCGGCTCATAGATGTTGATGCCGTCGTTGCGCTCGATCACCTTGATGATCTGCCCGGCCATGCGGATGTAGTATTTGATGTACAGGCCGTAATACTCGCGGTTTTCGATCACGCCGGGGATCTGTACCTCCCCTTCCTGGGCTTCCCGATTCACACGGATGCGCTCCAGGCGCATGAAGTGGTTCTGGTTTTTGTCCAGGTGCAGGACATCGGCCAATTCGTCCTCGATGCGGTTGATGTCGCCGATGAAATTGCACACGAATTCCGTTTTGGAATGATTGTAAACCTCGTTGGGCGTGCCGATCTGTTCGATATAGCCCTTGTTGAATACGGCGATGCGGTCGGACAGCGTCAGGGCTTCTTCCTGGTCGTGGGTCACGTAAATGGTAGTGATGCCGAAATCCCGCTGCATTTTTTTCAGCTCGTTGCGCAGCTGCACCCGCAGCTTGGCGTCCAGGTTGGACAGCGGCTCGTCCATGCAGATGATGGCGGGGCCGGTCACCAGGGCGCGGGCGATGGCCACGCGCTGCTGCTGGCCGCCGGAAAGCTGGCTGACGGCTTTTTGCAGCTGTTCGTCGCTCAAATCCACCTTTTTGGCGATGTCCCGCACTTTGCGG
This sequence comes from Clostridia bacterium, assembly GCA_017448975.1. GTDB lineage: Bacteria > Bacillota > Clostridia > Christensenellales > Aristaeellaceae > RUG563. Next base: position 3,385 of record JAFSKN010000019.1, on the reverse strand, counting down.
TCGATTTCGTCCTTTTTCAGCTTCTGGATTTTCAGGCCGAAGGCGATGTTGTCATATACCGTCATGGTGGGGAACAGGGCGTAGCTCTGAAATACGATGCCGATATTGCGCTTTTCGATGGGTACGTGGGTAATATCCTGGCCGTTCACGTTCACCGTGCCGCTCGCCGGCTCGATAAAGCCGGTAATGGTGCGCAGGGTGGTGGTTTTTCCGCAGCCGGAAGGACCCAGGAAAGTGAAAAACTCCCCTTGCTTCACGTCCACGTTGATATTGTGCAGGGCCTCGAAATCGCCGAATTTCACGATGATGTTTTTCAGCTCGATCATGCTGGAAAGCTGGTCTGCCATAGGCTTTCACTCCTCGTATCACGGATAAAATACAGCGCGCCTGTTGATACAGGCGCGCCGGTTAAGCATCTTTGGATTATTGAGCGGCCTGCGTCAGGGTGGCCCAATTCAGGTTATCCCAATCGGGCTCGGCGGGAGCGGCGCTGTTGTCCTTCCAGTAGAAGCCCAGGTTGGTCATGATGTTGGTCCATTCCTTGGTGCGGGCGCCCACGTATTCGGCGTAGGTCATGTCGGTGCCTTCCACCTTGTTCAGGGCGAAGTTCGGGAGGGTGTAGATGGCGGGGGTTTCATCGTAGATTTCAGCGGCGGCGGCAGCGTTGCAGGGATAGCTGTCGAATTCATCCGCCCACGCGGCCTGCACTTCGGTGGAGCCGAACCATTCGGCGAAAGCTTTCACCACTTCGGTCTGGGCTTCGGTACGGTCCGCCCGGTCGATGATGCCCAGGTATTCGGCGATGTAGTAGGTGCCGTCGGCGATATCCACCAGCGCCCAGTTTTCAGGTTCCAGCACGCCCTTGAGGGGATGCTCGCTGCCATCGGCGGCGGTATCAATCTTGCCGAAGAGGGAGGAAGAATAGAAGGTGCTTACCTGCACATCGCCGCGGTTCAGGGGATCGAAGCCGTAGCTGTCGCCGGTGAACACGCCGTTCTGGCAGTAGTTCCACAGGGTCTTCCAGCCTTCCACGGAGATGCCGCCGGCGGGAGAGGCGGGATCGATGAAGGCGTACAGCATGGCGCTGTTGATGTTGGCGTTGGTGGTTCCGCCCACTTTGCCCTGGCGGTACCAGGTAAAGCCGCAGTTCACGATGTCCGCCCAATGATCAAAGTGCAGTTTCTGGCCGTTGGTGCCGAATTCATCATTGCGGTACAGCATCAGCACGTTCTGGATCACGATGCCGTAGGCCTGGCCGTCATATTTGAAATCGCCCACTTCGCCGGCCCAGGTGGGGGTCCATTCCACGAGCTTCAGGTTCTCATAGGTGCCGTTGATCACCTGGCCCCAGCGGGTCTCGTTCAGGCCGAACAGGATGTCGCCGTCCTTGTTCTCGTTGGCGGCCTGTACGGCGGCGGTGTCGCCGGAGATGACGGAGTTATCGTCGATGGAGATGCTGAAGCCCGCTTCCTTGGCGGCGTTCATCAGCCAATTGACGCGCTCGGTGGAGTTGGAGTTGGAGTAGATGCGGATGGTGTAATCCTCTGCGGACGCGGTAAACGCGCACAGGGACACGACCATTGCCAAAACCAACGCAAAAGCAAAGAACTTCTTCATGTGTTTCTCTCCCTTTTCCGATTTTCCGGCAGGCTTTCTGCCAGTCTTTACATCCTATTATACACAGCCCCCGCCCTTTGTCAAGAAAAAATGCGCCGAATTCACGGCGCAATGAGAAAAAAGCATTCAATCGGTTATATGCGTCAGGTTCTGGATCCAGGAGCCGGAGCGGATGAAGCAGTAGCCTAAGATGCATTTGATCAGGTTGGCCCCCTCCACCGCGGCGTAACACACGATCACGTCCGCCTGAACCACCCGCACCATCAGCAGCGCCAGAGGAACGGAAATCACCCAGGTGTAGCCACTGTCAAACAGAAAGGTGATTACGGTTTTGCCGCCGGAGCGCAGGGTGAAATAGGAGCAGTGGGCGTAGGCATACAGGGGCATGGCGCAGGCGGTGACGGTAAGCAGGCGCGTGGCGGTTTGCCGCACGTCCTCCGTAACGCCGCTGTACGCCTGGGGGATCAGCGGCGCGGCAAGGGTCAGCAGCAGGCCCATGGCGGCCGCCACCGCCACGGCAAAGGCCATCAGCCGCCACACGTCCCCCTTGGCGCGCTCAAAATCCCCCGCGCCCAAGTCCTGGCCGATCATGACCGAAACCGCCGTGCCCATGGAGAAGTACACGGAATTGAACAGGTTGGCGATGGTGAACGTGATGCTCAGGGCGGATACCACCGTGAGGCCGCACAGGGAATAAGCGGCGGTGAGGGTGCTCACGCCGATAGACCAAAGCAATTCGTTTACCAGCAGCGGCGCGCCCATGCGCAGCACCTTGCGCGTAAGAACCGCGGGCACCCGCAGGTTCTTGAACGCGCCCTCGATAAAGGAAAACCGGGCGTGGTTTTTGTGCGTGAAAACCATCACGATGCCCAATTCCACATATCGGCTGATCACCGTAGCCAGCGCCGCGCCCACCACCTCCAGCCGGGGCAGACCTAACTTGCCGAAAATCAGCAGATAATTGAACAGGGCGTTGGTGACCACGGCGGTCACGCTGGCCACCATGGGCAGGCGGGTCTCCCCCATTTCCCGCAGGGTGCCCGCGTAGCACTGGGTCAGGGCAAAAGCGGGCAGGCCGAACAGCATCACCGCAAGGTAGTTTTGGCTGTCCCGCAGCATGGCCTGGGCCATGGCCGGGTCGCCGTCTCCCTGGAGGAAAATGGAGATCAGGGGCTCGTTGAACCCGATCAGGGCGACAAAAGCCAGCGCCAGGAGCGCCAGGGATTCCAGCAGCTTGATGCGGAAGGTGTTCCGCAGGCCCGCAATGTCCCCCGCGCCGTAAAACTGCGCGCCGAAAATGCCGGGGCCGGCCAGACCGCCGAAAATGGTCAGATTGAAAATAAAAATCAGCTGGTTGGCGATGGATACGCCGCTCATCTGCGCGTCGCCCAAAGCGCCCACCATCAAATTATCCAGCAGATTCACAAAATTGGAAATACCGTTCTGGATAATCACCGGCACCACGATGGCCAGCAGCACGCGGTAAAACGCGCGGTCACCCACCAGGGTATGCCGGGCTTTTTTTATCAGGGAAGACATAAAACGCTCCTCGTATGCGGTCATTGATTCGCCTGTTGCCTTTGCGGTATTTCCGCAAATTGGAATTTGTGGGGGAGAGACCCAGCGGGGCTTTGCCCCGCACCCCACCAGGGAGATGATCTCCCTGGACCCTCGCCTGCGGAAATTACTCGATGCGTTGAGACGACTTGGTTCCCGCTGTCGCATTGGAAAGGATAGCAAAACTTGACGGCCTTGTGCTTCTGGCCCG
>JAFSKN010000005.1 GCA_017448975.1 Clostridia bacterium | reverse complement strand
GCTCCTTTTCGCCTGATCTCACCGCCGATGAGATTCCCGCCACTGGCGGTCATCGGCGGTTCGTCCCCCGACCAGGGACGTGACGCCCCTGGACCCCCACTTGGCGAAGCAGCTTGCAAGGATATACCGAACAAACGCCGCATGCCGCGCTGGGGTTTACGGAAGTTTGATAGCTTCTGGCCCCAGAAAGCCGGGAATATCCCCCGGAAAAAGCTCGCTTTTTCCCAAGGGATTATTCCCCGGCTTTCCCCGGATGCGAAGCATCCGGGTTGGCCGCCAAAGGCGGCCGGGCCAGAAGCACAACGGTAGCAAGCTTGGCCGTTTCCCTCAAACAACAGCGGGAAACTGCTTTATTTCCGCGTCAGGTAATATCCGCAGGAGAGGGTGCAGGGGATCATCCCCTGCCGCGGGGTCTGGGGCCGCGGAGGCCCCAGGGTGGCCCTCCCTACAAATCCCAATTTATAATTCATGCGTAACCTTCGTTTTCTCCTTCTCAACCGGTTGATTTAGAGTAAACTCTAAGGATTATGATGATCCTATCACAGACCCGTGCCGTTGTCAACCCATGGAACGGCAGACGGAAGCGGTCGCGGGAGGGAAAGGCTTTGGCTCGTTTTTCAGAAGTGCTGCGCATCGTTCTGCCCGTGGTGCTGATGCTTTTGATCGGCATCCTGTGCCGGAAAAAGCGGCTGATGGACCGGGCGGGCATTGACGCGCTGAAAAACGTTGCGGTGCAGATCGGGCTGCCCGCCGTGCTGCTGCATACCTTCGCGGCGGCGGAATATTCCCTGGCTACGCTGGTGGTGCCGCTGATCATGTTTTTGCTGTGCGTTCTGGCCTGGCTGCTGGGAAAGTGTTCAGGCAAAGCGCTGCGCATGGAAAACCGCTTCCTTCCCTTCCTCACCACCGGCTTTGAGGCGGGCATGCTTGGATACGCCTTGTTTACGCTGCTGTACGGCGCTGAACGGCTGGCGGACTTCGCCCGGATCGACTTGGGGCAGGTGCTGTTCGTTTTCACGCTGTACAAGCTGCTGCTGGGCATGGACAGTAAGGAAAAGCCTGATTTAAAGCAACTGTTCCGGGAAATGGCCCTCTCCCCCATTATTTTAGCGATCCTGACAGGCGTGCTGCTGGGGGTGACGGGTATCTATCGGGCGCTGATCCCCTCCGGCGCGGCGGGAGTGCTGGATGCCTGCACGGACTTTATTTCCGCCCCTGTCAGCGCCCTGATCCTTTTGGCGATCGGCTATGATCTGGTATTCCGGGATATTCCCTGGAGGGAAGCGCTGAAAGCGGTGGGCCTGCGGCTTGTGATCATGGCCGTCCTGGGGGCCGCCGTGCTGGGCCTGTTCCATCTGCTTTGGCCCCAGGCCCAATGGGATCGGGCGGTGTGGCTCATGTTCCTGCTGCCGCCGCCCTACGTGCTGCCCGTTTTCTCCACGGACGAAAAGCAGCGGGTATACCTTTCCTCCGTGCTTTCCCTGTCCACCGTGGTCACGCTTTTGGGCTTCGTGCTGCTGGCGGTGATCGGCTGACCGTCCTCCGGGTACACGAACGGGGCTGCTGCATTCGCAACAGCCCCGCTTTTTACGGTCCGAAAAGTTTATAGACCCCCGTCGCCTCCAGCACGATCAGCACGATCACCGCGGCCAGCAGGGCGTATACGATCCAGATGATCACGTCCATCTGCCGGACGGTCAGCTTCACCTTATCGTACCACTCTTCTTTTTTGATCTTGATGGCCTGGGAGAAGGGGCTTAATTCCCTTTCCCGCTTTTCCAGGGCCTGCTCTCTTTCCCGCAGGGCACGCTCCCTGGCCTCCAGTTCCTTTTCTTTTTTCGCGGTGTTTTTCATTACTTCTTGGCGATGTACTTGCGGATGTCCAGAGACACGGCCAGCACGATGACCAGGCCCTGCACCACGTAGTTGTAATAGGGGTTCACGCCTAAGAACTGCAGAATGATCTTGAGCAGTTCAAACACCAGCACGCCCACCAGGATGCCCGGCACGGTGCCGATACCGCCCGTGGTGGATACGCCGCCGATGGTGCAGCCCGCGATGGCTTCCAATTCGTAGCCCTGGCCCATAGAGGCGGAAGCGCCGCCGGACTTGGCCGCCAGCAGATAACCGGCGATGGCGTACATCACGCCCGCGGTGACGTAAATGCCCATCAGGGTGCTGGTGGTGTTCACGCCGCTGACCTCAGCCGCCACGTCGTTGCCGCCGATGGCGTACATGTACTTGCCGTGGCGGGTTTTATTGTAGATGAACCAGAACAGGATGCCCAGCACCAGGCCCACGAACAGCAGATAGGGCAGGTGGAAGCCGCGCACGTTGCCGATGCGCCCATTGATCAGGCTGGTATAAATCTTCTGGAAGCCGCCGATGGGCTGGGCGTCGGAGATCACCAGGGAGATGCCGTAAATGATGGTCTGGGTGCCCAGGGTGGCGATGAAGGGAGGCACGTGCAGCTTGGTCACGATCAGGCCGTTGATCAAGCCCCAGCACAGGCCCAGGGCGACCACGATGAGGAGCACCACGCCGATGCTCATTTCAGGGGCCCATTTCCACAGGCGGCCCGAATAATCGCCGCGCTGGCACAGGATGCCCGCCACAACGGCGGCGAAGCCCACCTGACGGCCCGCGCTCAGGTCGGTGCCCTTGGTGATCAGACAGCCGCTGACGCCCAGGGCGATCAGGAAACGCACGGCAGTATTGCTCATCAGGTTGCCGAAGTTGGCCCAGGAAACGAAGTTATCCTTCAGGAAGCCCACGACGACGGCGGCGATGAGCAGCAGGATGACGATGGGGTTGCCTTTGACAACCGCCCAGATTTTAGCGCCAATGCTTTGGTTTTTCTTTTCCATCTTTTTTGCCTCCCTCGTTTACTCAAACTGCGTGGCCAGCGCCATGATGTTTTCCTGGGTGGCTTCGCTTCCGTTCACAAAACCGGTTACCCGGCCGTCGCACATGACCATGATGCGGTCGCTCATGCCGATCAGCTCGCTCATTTCGGAACTGATCATGATGATGCTCTTTCCTTCTTTTGCCAGATCGGCAATGATGCAGTAGATTTCGTATTTGGCGCCCACGTCGATGCCGCGGGTGGGTTCATCTAAGATCAGCACGTCGGGGTTGTTGGCCAGCCAGCGTCCCACCAGCACCTTTTGCTGGTTGCCGCCGGACAGGGATTTGATCTGGGTTTTGGAGGACGGCGTTTTGATGTTCATCTTTTTCACGTTGTCCTGCACCAGCTGCTCCACCTTTTTGGCGTTGATGGCGATGCCGTGATCCAGATATTTGTTCAGCGAGGCGATGGAAATATTGTCGGCCACGCTGAGTACGCCCATGATGCCGCTGCCGCGCCGGTCTTCCGTGAGCAGCGCAATGCCCTGATCGATGGCGTCCTTGGGGCGGCTGATTTTCAGTTCCTTGCCTTTGTAGAGGATTTGCCCCTTGCTGTGGCTGCGGATGCCGAAAATGCCCTCCATCAGCTCCGTGCGCTGCGCGCCCACCAGGCCGCCCACGCCCAAAATTTCGCCCCGGCGGAGCTGGAAATTCACGTTGCGGAAGGATCGGGGGTTGATGGACGTGAAATCCTTGACCTCAAAAACCACTTCTCCGGGCTCGTTGGATTTGGGCGGGTACAGGTTGGTCAGCTCGCGGCCCACCATCTGGGTGATGATCTTTTCGGTGGTCAGGTCTTTGGCTTCCCAGGTGCCGATGTATTTGCCGTCGCGCATGATGGTCACGTCGTCGCCGATGCGCAGGATCTCGTCCATCTTGTGGCTGATATAGACGATGGCCACGTTTTCGGCCTTCAAATCCGCAATGATGCGGAAGAGGGCCTCCACCTCGTTGGCGGTCAGGGAGGAGGTGGGTTCGTCCAGGATCAGCACCCGGCAGTTGGCGGACACGGCCTTGGCGATTTCCACGCTCTGCATCTGCGACACGCTCAGCTCGCCCACCTTCTGGTGCGGGTCAAAGGTCATGCGCACCTTTTTGAGCAATTCGGCGGTGTCGGCGTACATTTTCTTGTGATCCACCACTTTGATGCAGCCCAGGAACGTTTTCAGGGGATAGCGGCCCAGAAAAATGTTTTCCCCCACGGTGCGGGCGGGGATGGGCTGCAGCTCCTGGTGCACCATGGCGATGCCCTTTTTCAGGGCGTCCATGGGGTCGTGGATGGTGACGGGCTGGCCGTCCAGCTTGATCTGCCCTTCGTCCATCTTGTAGATGCCGAACATGCATTTCATCAGCGTGGATTTCCCGGCGCCGTTTTCGCCCATCAGCGCGTGTACCTTGCCGGGGCGCAGCTTTAACTGCGCATGATCCAGCGCCTTTACGCCAGGGAAGGATTTGCTTACGTCCGTCATTTCCAGAACGTATTCAGGCATAGGGATAATGCCCCCTTTCTTAAGTTGTTTGCAGTGCCCTTCGCACCGCGTCCGCCCTGCGGGCGCGCTGCGAAAAACGCTGCCTTTAGGAAAACTGGGTGAGCCAGGGAAACCGGCCCACCCAGCTTTTCATTGGTTATTCAGGCCAAAGAACGCCGGAACGGAATTACATGGCGTCCACGTAAGCCTTGTTGACTTTCACGTAGTCGATCCAGTAGTAGTTCTCGATCGCTTCGCCGTTCAGCAGCTTCACAGCCACGTCCACAGCCGCATGGCTCTGGCCGATGTGGTCGTTCAGCACGGTGCCGGTCATTTCGCCGTCCTTCACCAGCTGCACAGCTTCTTCCAGCGCGTCCACGCCCAGCAGGTAGATGTCTTCGCCCACGGTGCGGCCGGCGGCCACGATCGCGGTGGCGGCGCCCAGCGCCATAGCGTCGTTGTTGCAGAACACGACTTCGACCTTATCGCCGTAGATGTTCAGCGCGTTGGCGCACAGTTCCTGACCCTTGGTCTGGTCCCAGTTGCCCACCTGATCGTCCAGGCATTCCACTTCGTAGCCCGCGTCCTTCAGGGCCTTGACGGAGAATTCGGTGCGGTACTGGGCGTCGATGTTTTCAGGGTCGCCCTCGATCATGACGTAGCTGATCTTGCCGTCGCCGTTGATGTCGCCGTGGTTGTCCAGTTCGCAAACCATTTCGCCCTGGAAGGTGCCGCTCTGACGGGCGTCAGCGCCCACGTAGCAAACCTTGTCGTTGTTCAGGATGCCTTCGTAGGATTCGTCACCGTTGTCGCCCAGGGGTTCGCGGTTGATCAGAACCAGGGGAATGCCGGCGGCCACGATTTCGTCGATCACGGCGTCAGCGGAGGAGGTCTGCACCAGGTTCAGGATGATGACGTCCACGCCCTGGGTGATGAAGTTGCGGATCTGGTTGGTCTGCTCGGCCATGTCGTTCTTGCCGTCGGCAGGCATCACTTCGTACTTCACGTCGTCGGTTTCGAGGGTCTTGAAGTACGCTTCGATTTCGTTGCGGTACAGGGTCATGAAGTTGTCGGTGTACTGATAGATCGCCACACCAACTTTGTACGTCTTCGCTTCAGCGGAAGCGAAAGAGCACAGACCCAGCACCATGATGGCCGCCAGCAGGAACGCGAGGAACTTTTTCATTGGAAACCACTCCTTTTATTTTTTTTCGGCGTCCGCCGAATAAGGAACGCGAGGGATCATTGTTTTTTCCGAAAAGTCGCTTTATTATAGCACACTCCCGGCCGATTGTCTACCAGAAAAAAGAATTATTCTCAAATAATTGACCGCGTTTCTCACATTTAAACAAGAACGGTCACCACCGGTTGTGCACCTTTTCCGCGAAGCCGGGGAAACGGCGGATTCGTATTTCCCGGCCGTCGTCCAGCACGGCCCGGCCCGTGAAGCGGCCGAACACCTGATGCTGATCCGAGCGGATGATCCCCACGTTGATGTCAGCGCAGCGGTCCATGATCGGTTCAAAGTCCATTTCAAAGCGTTCATCGTCGCTGGTGAATTTCCAGGGCGCCATGTAATCCTCTTTTCCGTCCTTCATGGGGATTTCAAAGGTGACCCGGCTCAGCTTGTGGGCCTGTCCGTGATAGAACAGCATGTTTTCGCTGGCAGCGCTGGTATCGCCGAAGCCGTAGCCGATGTTGAAGCCGAAGGGCACGCCGTCCGCAAGGCCAGAGGCGGAGCCCCAGTACCAGGTATTGTCATACGTCCATACGCCGCGCCCCCAGTCCAGCACGGCGAAGGAATGGGCGGGAGAAAACAGGTATTCCCTGTCGCCGTACACGGCCTTGCCCTCCGCCCGCAGGCAGTTGATCTTCTGATTGTAGTAAAAAGCCTTGGGATGGCCTGCGAAGGGCGTGGCGATGACCATGGAATCCTTTGGCGCGCCGGTGAGGGTCACGTCGAACAATAGGGGCTGTCCTTTCCCGTTGGGAAAACGATCCACGTGCCCGTATAAGCGGCGGCGCTTCCCGTCGTTCTCAAAAGTGATGGCGTAATCCCTGCCGGACACACTGATATCTCCCACGGCGCTGGTGGCGGGCAGCCGCCGCTTGCCGAAGGGCGGCAGGATGCTGGACCAGGTGGCCTGGCTGTGATCGTCAAAATCCAGGAGGGACACGCTGTCCATGTACAGATAGCCGTTGTCGGCAATGGTCAGGGCCAGGGCGTACCGGTCCGACACGATGCAGTAATAATCCCATTCCTTGATGCGCATGGCAGGGGCTTTCACCGCCCCACGATCGTAATCCTTGACGAGGGACAGGGCGTAGCCCCTTTCCGCCAAGCCTCCGTTTGCGTCCAGCAAAGGGCCGGGGGCGGTCATTTGGTGCTGCTGCATGGACAGGCCTCCTTTTCTGATAAAAAAGTGAAAAGCGGAAAGTAAAAAGTGAAAATATAGATGGACAGCGTCCAGTGCGGCAGCCAACAGTATTGCTGACAATACAGCTCTCCGCTTTCCACTTTTTACGTTCGCGGATCGCCCCGCAGAATGGCGTACAGCGCCACGTCCACGAACCGGCCCTTGTTTTTTATCCGCTGGCGCAGAGTGCCTTCGTACTGCATGCCCACGTGGGCCATCACCCGGCCGGAGGCAGGGTTGTCCACATCGTGCTGGGCTTCGATGCGGTTGAGGCGCAATTCCTGAAAGCCGAATTCCACAACCTGCCGCAGCGCCTCGGTCATGATGCCCCGGTTCCAGTACTCCCTGCTCAGGCTGTACCCCACCTCGGCGCTTTTGTATTCATAATTGACCCACATAAAGCCGATGGTGCCGATCATGCGGCCGGAATCCTTCAGTGTGATGGCAAAAGACCCCGGCAGGCCCTGGCGGTACTGCCGGATGGCCCCCCGCAGGAACTGCCGGGAATCCCGCAGGGTTTCATGGGTGTCCCACAGCACATGGCGGCTCACCTGGGGGTCCTGGGCGTACGCGAACAAATCCCTGGCGTCGCTCATGCGCAGGGGCCGCAGGATCAGTCTTTCCGTTTTCAGGATGGGGAGATGGGAAAAAATCCCCTGAAAAAACTGCATGGGTGGATCGATTCCTTCAAAAATATTAAACGGATTGTACCGGCAAGCCCGCGAAGGGGCCGCCGTCTCCCGTCAGCAGCCCAAGCGTGAGCAGCGCCACGCCCAGCGCCAGCAGCAGGAACAGAATGAAAAGGATCAGCCGGTATACGGGATATTTTTCTTTTTTCATTTGACATTCTCTTTTTTTGGCAATGATTTGGTATTTATTTTGCTTCCCGGGATGAGCACGCGTTTGTGAACCGTTGTATGGCTGTGGAGGCGTTCAGCACCGGCTGATCCGCCGCCGCAAGGACCTGATGGGCCAGAAGCAGCCCCACCACCGTTTTGCTGTCGCGGAATTCCCCGGACATGCAAAGGGACACTGCCTCGGAAAGCGGCATCCGGGTAAGGCCCAAAAATTCGTCCTCGTCCGGATGGGCGTTCCGCTGGCTCAAACCGGTTGCCAGATAGATGGCGATCTGTTCATTGCAGAAGCCGGGGGTGGTGTAAATGGTGGTCAGTTTCCGCCAGTTCTCGGCGCGCAGCCCCGTTTCCTCCTCCAGCTCCCGCTTGGCGGCGGCGAAGGGGTCCTCGCTGGGGGTGTCCAGCTTACCCGCCGGAATTTCCCAGGTGCACTGGCCGATGGCCACCCTGTGCTGGCGCACCAGCGTGACCATGCCCTGGTCGTCCACCGGCACGATGGCCGACGCGCCGTTGTGGCGCACGATTTCCCGCAGGGCCTTTTCGCCGTTAGGCAGCTCCACCTGCCACTTTTCCACGCGGATGATTTTCCCGGGATATATCTCTTCGCTGGCAAGGAATTTTTCCTGCAGAGACTCGTCTTTGATCATCGTATATTCCTCCATCGCAAGCATTCCCGTCCTATATTCCACATCCGACGCTCAAATCCTGCCTGATGTGGGGAATTATCCGCGAATCTCCAGGTTTTTCATGAGCCGAAGCATTGACACAGATTGTATTCTATAATACAATTGAGGTAGTTTCGCGATCATTCGATGATTTCCGAAGGAGGCATCGTGTTGTTATGAAAGGGATCATCCGTATCGTTTCAATTTTCCTGGTTTTATTCTGCCTGCTGCTGCCCTTTGGCGCCTTTGCCGTTTCCGCCCAGGACATAAGCATTTCCGTGCAGTGGACGGACGATAACGGCGGGATGCAATGGAGCGCTCCCGCCGTGCCCGTCACCGATGCGCCGGAAGAAACCCGTTTCTGGCTCGTTCTGTCCCCGGAAACGCCCTTGACCGGCCTTTCCCTGAATATCAGCGATCTGAGCGGCAGTATCGCTGCTTTCGAGCCCGGCCAGGACGCGCTTTTGGAATACGTAACGGACGCCATGGGCAGCCTGGATCAGCCCTGCATAAACATTTACGGCTATAACGCCGCGGGCGAACGGGTGGCGGTTTATTCGCTGTACATTTCTTATCAGCCGCTTCCCCAGCAGGCCGAAATCGCTCCCGCCCCTGTCACCGTCCATTACGTGGACGAAAACGGCTATCGCCTGCTGCCTGATCAGACCATGACCTTCGGCGAAGGCGTCTCCACCGTATCCGCCGAGTCCATCGAGGGCTATACCCTGACCGGCGCCGATTCGTATCCCGTTACCGTGGATCAAACGGGCGCGAATCCCGCCGAGGTGACCTTTACCTATGCCCGTATCACTGTATCCGTCAACGTGGCCGTGCATTTTGTGGACGAAAACGGCAATTCCCTGCTCCCAGATCAGAATTATATCTACGACGCGGGTCAGCACCAGGTATTCGCCCCCGCCATCGACGGATACACGCTCACCGGCAGCGACCAGTATACCGTCACCGTAAACGAAACCGGCGCAGCCCCCGCGGAAGTCACCTTTACCTATGCCCCCAAGGTGGCCGCGGCCAGCGTTACCGTGCATTATGTAAATGAAAACGGCGAGCCGCTGATGCCGGACGACGTGACCACCTTAGCGGGCGGCACACACGTGCTGCTGGCCCCGGCCATCGCCGATTACACCGTAGAAGGGACCGGCGACGCGGCCGTGACCGTCACCGCCGAGGGCGCGTTTCCCGCCGAAGTTACTTTCCGGTATTTCCGGGATGTGATGCCCGCCAATATCCTGATCCATTATGTGGACGAGGAAGGAAACCGGATCGCCGAGGATATGACGCAGACTGTTCAGCCCGGCTCCAGCCGGGTATACCCCGCCGCCGCGATTTCCTTCGAGTTGTATGAGTCCGCCTCTCCCAAATGGTATGAAGTCTTCGTCACCGCCGACGGGGCTTCTCCCGCGGAAATCACCTTCACCTACCGCCGGCTGGTGCAGTCTGTGGACGTGACCGTGCATTATGTGGACGATCAGGGTGAAACCATCGCGCCGGACGATATCCTCACCTTCGGTGAAGGCAGCCATGAAATTTTCCCGGCCGCCGCTGTATCCGGTGAGGATTACCAGCCCGCGCAGCCCGCCTCTTATTCCCTGACAGTGAGCCTGGATGGCGGCAGCGTAAGCGAAGTCACCTTTACCTATCCCCGCAAAGTAAAACCCGCTCTTGTGACCGTTCACTACACCGATCCCCAGGGAATGCCTGTGGCGGACGATTCAGAGCAATGGTTTTATGCGGAAGGAAATTATGTGATCTTCCCGCAGCCTGAGCATCTCCTCTCCAGGTATTTCCTTTCAGAGAACGATGACGAATTCAAGACCGTTTCCATGGACGCCAACGGGGCGTATCCCAGCGAAATCACCTTCATCTATGAATACAAACCCGCCGAACCGCCGGTTCTGCCTGTCCTGTATCTCGACGCGGAAACCGGTGCGGACGTGGCGCTGCGCGGCACGGTCACTTTGCCCCTGGACGCCGTAACGCCCGTTACCGCCGCGCCGGAAAACCTGCTGCCGGATTACGTGCTGCTGGATGATTCCACTGTTTACGTCACGGTGAACGCCGACGGCGAAGCCAACCTGAGCGAAATCGTGTTCCTGTATCAATACGTGGCGCCTACGGCGGAACCCACTCAGGAGCCCACTGCCGAACCCACGCTTGAACCGACTCCGGAACCCACCGCCGAACCCACCCAGGAGCCCGTTGAGGAACCCGCGCCTACCGATGTGCCTGAACCCACCCCGGAACCCGGACCCTTCGTGGTGTACGTGCGCTATGTGGATCCGGACGGAGCGGAAGTGGCTTCTCCCGGCATGGTGTGGTGCGGCTTAGGCGATACCGAAATCACCGCCGCGCCTACGGACCTGATCGACGGCTACCTGCCTGACGGGCCGCAGACCGCCATCGTGCATGCGGACGAAAACGGCCCCGATCCCGATGAAATCTTCTTTGCCTATCGCCTGGTCACGGAGCCCGCGGCTCCCAAAGTGGCGCTGGTGAACGTTAAGTATCTTTCCCCCAAGGAAGAAGTGTTCTATTCCTATTCCGCCACCTGCGTGGAAGGCCAGGAAAACAAGGTGGAAGTGGACTGGGCACAGGTGGACGGCAGCTTGGGCTATGAGCTGGCGTCCGACCCGGCGGTCTATGTGGCCGTGGACAACACTGGCGCGGCCTATCCCGCCGAGGTGATCTTCCGCTTCCGCAATGAAGTCAACGCCTATGTGACCATCCGTTACCAGGACGCGGCCACAGGACGGGACGTGGCCTCTCCCCAGCAGTGGATCTGCTATGTGGGTACGAACACCATCGACCTCCCGCCCCTGGATCTGGAAGCAAATTATGTTCCCGTTCCCGGTTTTACCTCTGCCACCGTGGTTCTGGACGCGGAAGGCAATCTGACGCCATCCGAAGTGGTATTCCTGTACGCTTCCCTTGCGACGGAGACCCCCGCGCCCCAGATTCCGGATTATGATACGCCGATGGATGCCTATTTCTATCCCTCGGGCGTGTCCGTTCGCGTGCGCTCCACCCCCTCCACTGCCGAAAGCAACATTGTGGCGGTGGTCACCTACGGCATGCTGGGCCACGCGCTGGGCAAGGTGACCAACAGCGACGGCAAGGTTTGGTATTCTGTGGAAATCAACGGCGTCATGGGCTACATGAGCGAAGGCGTGATCCGATTCCTCACCGAAGAGGAGACCGCCGCCCTGTTCAGCTACACCTATGAACCCACCCCGGAGCCTACGTCTCAGGCAACGGAAGCGCCCGAAGCCACGGTGACCGACCGGTGGGGCACCACGCTGAAAAATGTAAACTTCCGCAGGAACACCAGCAAGAACGCGGGAATAATCTGCGAAGTGAAAAAGAACAGCCGTGTATGGATTTATGAACCCCTGACCGTGGACGGCGTGGAATGGTACTCCATATGCTACAATGGAATTGACGGCTACATGATGGCAGAATTCGTCCAGGCAGCCAGCGAGGCAGAAAGCGACGTCATTCAGGCCCAGCTTGCTTCTCCTATGCCCACGCAGACTCCCCTTGTACCGGCAGAAGCGCCTACCTTGGAGCCCACTGCGGAACCCACCGCGGAGCCCACTGCGGAACCCACTGCGGAACCCACCGCGGAGCCCACTGCGGAGCCCACCGCGGAGCCTACCGCGGAACCTACCGCGGAGCCCACTGCGGAACCCACTGCGGAACCCACCGCGGAACCCACCGCGGAGCCCACCGCGGAACCCACCTTGGAACCTACCGCGGAACCCACCGCGGAGCCCACTGCGGAGCCTACGCCGGAACCTACCGCGGAACCCACCGCGGAGCCCACCGCGGAGCCTACGCCGGAACCTACCGCCGCGCCGACGGATATGCCTTCCTATCGAGGCTACGCCATCACAACCGCGCGGACGGCGCTGCGTGAGAATGTGGATACTCCCATCGATATGCTGCCCACAGATACGCTGCTTCAGGTCGACAGTGAAACCTATGTGGACGGCGTCATCTGGGATTTCGTGCAGGTTCTTGGCAGCGGCAGCCGCGGCTTCGTTCTTCAGTCCGCCCTGCGGTTCATCTCCGTCGAAGAAGCGCGGTTCTATCTGGATCAGCTGCAGCCCACCCCCACGCCCACTGTCCCTGTGCTGGAACAGACCGAAGGCCTTGCCATGACCCTGGGCAACGGCGTGCCCATGCGCAATTTCCCGGATACCAACGGCGAAATCCTCGATCTGCTGCCCTATATGGCAGTTGCACAGGTGTACGGCCAGCAATACGCGGGCGGCGCCGCCTGGCATCTGGTGCAGTACAACGGCACGTGGGGCTACATCCGCCAGGATCAGCTGCGCATGATGAGCGCGGAAGAAATCCTGGTTTATGAAGAAACCCTCGCCGCCGGTACGCCCACGCCCTCCGCCGCGCCCGCGCCCACGCCCGTGTCTGTGACCGACAGCAGCCTGAGCAGCTACGGCCACGTGATGAGCAGCAGCGGCCGTGTGAACCTGCGCAGCGAACCCACCACCAAAAAGAGCAACGCCATCCGCCTGCTGGACAACTACGCTTTCGCCCTGGTCATGGGCACCGTCATCAACGACGAAGGCACCTGGTATCACATCAGCCAGGGCGGCGTGGAAGGCTATATCCGCGGCGATTACTTCCATGTGCTCACGCTTGGCGAGCTGTCCGATTTCCTCCAGAGCAGCGAATACATGAACGCCAGCAGCAACGATACCACGTCCGGCGCTGATACCAGCCAGATTCAGCCGGTGGAGGATTACAACAAGACCGTGTGGCAGAATCCGGCTCTGACGGCTTCCTACGAGCCCTTCAATCCCTCCACCCCCACGCCGGATCCGGAACGGCTGCCCACTGAGACGCCTTCTCCCACGCCTTCCCCCACACCCACCCCGGAAATCGCCCCGGTGGTGCCGGACAAAGACGCGATCTCCCTTGAAAGCAATACGCAGCAGTTAGCCTCTCCCTGGCCTTGGGTTATGGCTGGCTTACTCGTCATAGGCGCCGGCGGAGCATACTACGCTTACATTCGCAGGCAGAATGAAATGCGCAGGGAGGAAATACTGATGCAGGAGGCCCGCGCCGCGCGCAGCGCTCCCAATCGTCCCCAGCTGCGCACGCCCCAGAATACTCCTGGCCAGATTCCGGCCCGTCCCACATATCCCAACAATCCCAACGCGGCCTTTATCCCGCCCCACGCCGGCGAACCGCAGACCGCGCAGCGCACGCCTCAGGGCACCGGGATTTATCCTCCCGTGGGCGCGGCTCCGCAGCAGGCAAAAGAGGGCGCGGCCAACGCGTATCAGCCTGTGCGGCAGTCCACGCAGCAATATCAGCCCCCGCGGCGGGACAACGCTTCCTATCCGCAGGGCACGCAGGTCTTCGACCGTTCTGCCGGTCAGCCAAAGACAGGATACCCCATCGGCGGTAAAATGAAACCGTCTGCCCCGGTATCTCAGGCTTTCAGGCCCTCCCCCATGGCGGGCGGCGCCCAGCAGCTGAACCCTCAGAGCAAAACAGGCCCGTTCAGCCCGGAGAGCATGCCTGCCCAGAATGGCGAGGCAGCGCCGGCCGCCCCCAGGAAACGTGTCCGCCGCACGGAACGCTATAAGGACCTGTACGACAGCAACGACCCCAACGCATGATTCCCTCGGGGCTGGAAGTCCGTCTTCCGGCCCCGTTTCCATCAAAACGGAGGTAGAAAAAAACATGCGCAGCCCTTTCATGCTTCTTTGCTTTCTGCTGTGCGTTTCGCTGCTTGCCGCGCCCGCGCTGGCGGAGGGAAACGAAGCTTCGCTGTCTGCCTACGAAGCCGGGATCACTCTGCAAGAGGGAGAAACCCTGATCCGGCCCGCCTATCCGATGCCCGATTACGTGCTGTGGCTGCTGGACGCCGCCCGGGGAGAAATCGGCTATACGGAGGAACGCAGCGGGGCAACGAAGTACGGCACCTGGGCGGGATATCCCACCGCCGAGTGGTGCGCCGAGTTCCAGTGCTGGTGCGTGTACCAGGTGGATAAGCTGCATCATACCAAACTGCTGAACAAGGTATACCCCAATTACAGCGGCACCAACGTGGGACGGGACTGGTTCATCGCCCAGGGCCGCTATATCGCCCGCACAGGCTTCCTGCCGGGTTACGGCACCCAGTGGTGGAGCGATACCGGCTCAGCCATTGAAAAAAACAGCTACATTCCACAGCCGGGGGACTGGGTGTTCCTCACCGATAACGCCAGCGGGGACACCAGCCATGTTGCCATGGTGGAATACTGCGCCACCGACGCCTCCGGCAAGGTGCGGGTGCATGTGATCGAGGGCAACAACGTGACCAGGCCCGCCCCACAGGGTGTGGAACGCAACGATTACGCTATTGATTACTGGCGCATTTTGGGCTACGGCACCGTGCACGATCTGGCCGATTATACCCTGAAATTCGGTCATGACGGGCCCAAGGTGAAAGCCCTGCAAATGGAACTGGTGCAGGCCGGGCTGCTGGAAGAAAAATATACCACCGGCCGGTACGGCGCCATCACCACGGACTGTATCAAAACCGTGCAGCGGAAGTACGGCATCCAGGAAAACGGCATCGCCAACCTGGAAACCCGCATGGCCCTGCGGCGCATGATCGGGGAGCTGTCCGGCCAATAAAGCAGGATTTTACAGCTCCGCGTCGAATATGAAATATTTAAGGGTTTCATTTTGTGTCAGTAAGGGGTGAATACCCATGCGCGATATGTTGCTGGTGTTGAATTTTGATAATGACGCCAGCCGGGCGATAACGCGAAAGCTGCGTTCGGAAAGGGTGTTCTGCAAGATCGTTCCGGGCAGCGTTTCCCTGGAGGAAATTCGGGCCCATGAGCCCTTAGGGCTGCTGCTGGCGGGCGGCGTGTCGGGCCAGACCCCGACCGGTCTGGACAGCCGCATTCCTTTAGCGGATATTCCCATTTTAGCCTTAGGCGACGCCGCCGGGCTGCTGCTGTCCATGTTAGGCGGCACGGTGGGCGATATCGCTTACCAGGGCGCTGTGATGCCCGTGAGCTATGCCGACTGCCCCCTTTTGGCGGGCATGGAAAGCGGGGAACGGATGCTGCCCTGCGTCCGGGAATTCCACCTGCCGGGCCAAATTCGCCCCGTGATTTCCGCGCAGGAAACCGTCATCGGCTATGCCCATGAAAGCCTGCCGCTGTATGGCGCGCAGCTCCAGATCGAACAGAACGACCCGGAAAGCTCCCTGATCCTGCGGAATTTTGCCCTGAACATCTGCGGCTGCACCTCCTGGTGGGATGACGACGCCTTCGTCACCCGGGCGGTGGAAGAAATCCGCCGTGTGTCGGGGGATGGCCGCGTTGTGTGCGCCATGACTGGCGGACTGGACAGCGGCGTAAGCGCTCTCCTGGCCCACAAGGCGCTGGGAAACCGGCTGAAATGCATTTTTGTGGATACCGGCCTTTTGCGGGCGCGGGAGGGCGACGAGTTTATCGCCTACTACCGGGACGAGATCGGCCTGGACATTACGCGCATTTCCGCCCAGGCCAGATTCTTGGACGCCCTGCGGGGCATAAAAGACGCCGCTGAAAAGCGCCGCGTGATCATCCGCTTGATTCAGGACATCCTGCGGGAAGAAGAAGAAAAGATGGGACCCATCACCGCGTTGGTTCGCGGCACCAGCTGTAACGACATCATGTACGGAGGCGGCGCCCTCTGCCCCGCTCTGGGCGAACATGTACAGCTGATCGAGCCGCTGCGGGAGCTGTTCAAGGATGAGATCCGCCGGATCGCCGATTTCCTGGCCATCCCCGCCGACCTGATATCCCGCCAGCCCTTCCCCGGCAGCGGCCTGGCCCTGCGCGTCTTGGGGGAAGTGACCGAAGAAAGACTCAACACCCTGCGGGCGGCGGACGCCTTATTCCGGGGCGAGCTGCTCCGTTCCAGCGCGGCCAAACGGCTGTGGCAGTACTTCGCGGTACTGATCCCCATGCCCGGCTGCGAAGAAAAGTCCGTCATCTGCCTGCGCGCCGTTCACGCGGCGGAGAGGAGCCTTACCTACGCCGCCCGGCTGCCCTACGACGTGATGGAAAACGTGACCGACCTGATCCTGCGGGATCAGAAATCCGTGTGCCGGGTCACTTACGATCTGACCCCCGCGTACAAATATTCCGGGGTGGAATGGCAATAATATCGTTACTGCTTTGCAGTAACTACACCGAAGCAAGGGGAATTCTATGCGTATTACCCATCCGCAAGCCGAATTTCAGGGCATCGCGCCCGAAAACGTATTTTTTGTCGCCAATGACCAGCAGATTCAGCTGGGCACGGGGTATGTGATGCAATTTTTTCAGGGCGAACTGTACCCCGAGCGCCCCAATCACCTGTTTCTGCAAATCGACTGCCAGCCCTCGGCCCGGGCGCTGATGTTCGGCGCGCTGCTGGCCCGCTCTTATCAGCTGAAAGCCCAGCAGCCCGCTCTGCCCGCCCGGCTGTATACCCAGGTGCCGCCGGACGATCTGCAAATGCTGCGGTTTTACGAATCCTGCGGCCTGAAAAACGACGACGGCGAGGATATGTTCCGTTTTCTGCCGCCTATCGGAGTGCCCCAGGCCCCCATGGGCATGGTGTTCGCCTCCGTTCCTTTGCAGGACGAAGCAAGCCAGAACGCTTTTCTGAGCCGGATCAACGCTTACCGCATCCAGCCCTTTACCCGGGATTACCTGCAATTGTGGCAGCAGCAGCAGCACTTTATGGCCCTGGGTTTTTACCGCAGCGGCCAGCCCGTTACCGAATGCATCATCACCGGGGCGGGCAGCTCCGCCACGCTGCTGATGATCTATACCCGTTCCGAGTACCGCCGCCAGGGCATGGCGAAAAATCTGCTTGGCGCGGCGTCTGCCCTGCTGCGGGAAAGAGGCGTGAACACCATGTTCACCCATATTTTCCGGCGAAACGTTCCCCAGGTGGCCCTGATGCGCCATCTGAACGGCGTTTTCGTGCGCACCGTCACCGCCTTGCCGGGGATGGATCTTGACTAAAGGATCCTGCGCATTTGACAAGACCGGTCCGACCGGTCTTTTTTTGTATTTCCTTGCGCGGCGGCGGGGATTCCGCTATAATGAAGCAGGAATACTTGAAAGGACAGCGCCCATGAACGTGGATGTGAAACAGGCCCTGCGCTTTGCGGGCGTAAAGACGCCGGACGAAAACGCCCTGGGCGCCGCGCGGCAGGCGGCGGAGCAGGTGGAAAAACGCGCTTCGCCCCGGTATACCTATCGGGTATTCGCCGTCGAACGCACCGAACAGGGCGTTTCTCTGCCGGAGGCGGGCTTGATTCTGCCGGGAAATCTTGCAAAAACCATGCTGGCGGAATGTGAAAAAGCCGCCTTGCTGCTGTGCACCTTAGGCGCGGAATTTGACCGCCTGCTGCGCACCGCCCAGGCCCGGGACATGGCCCAGGCCCTGTATATCGACGCATGCGGCAGCAGCTTCGTGGAGCAGGGCTGCGACGCGGCGGAAAAGGAAATCGCCGCCCATCATCCCGGCCTGTACCTGACCGACCGGTTCAGCCCCGGCTACGGCGATCTGCCTCTATCTTTGCAGCGCGATTTTCTTCGCGCCCTGAACGGGGAAAAACGGTTGGGGGTCTGCGCCGCGCCCTCCTATCTGTTGAATCCCATGAAATCGGTCACGGCGGTGATCGGCCTATCGGACAAGCCCCAGCCGGCGCGCATCCGGGGCTGCGCCTACTGCGCTTTCAAGCAAAACTGCGCTTTTCGGGAAAGGGGAATGACCTGTGCATCTTCAGCCTGACCGCATTACTTTATTGGACGGGGCCATGGGCACCATGCTGCAAAAGATGGGCATGGAGCCGGGCACCGTGCCGGAGCTGCTGAATTTTACCCGGCCCGACTGGATTCTTTCCATTCACCGGGCCTATTTGGATGCCGGAAGCCAGATCGTTTACGCCAACACCTTCGGCGCCAACCGCCATAAATTGGCCCGGACGAACCGGACAAGCGCCGATGTGATCGCCGCCGCCGTGGGCCTGGCGAAAGAAGCTGTCCGGGGCACAAACGCCCTGGTGGCGCTGGATATCGGCCCCATCGGCGAACTGCTGGAGCCCTTGGGCACCCTGACCTTTGAAGCGGCCTATGACATTTTCGCGGAAATGACGGAAGCCGGGGCGGCGGCGGGGGCCGATTTGGTGGTGATCGAAACCATGACCGACCTGTACGAGGCCAAGGCCGCCCTGCTGGCCGCCAAGGAAAAGACCGCCCTGCCCGTGTTCGTCACCATGAGCTTTGAAGCCTCGGGCCGCACCTTCACGGGCTGCACGGCGGCGTCCATGGCCCATACCCTGACCGGCCTCGGGGCGGACGCCATCGGCGTGAACTGTTCCCTGGGGCCCAAGGAGCTGCTGCCCCTGGTGCAGGAGCTGCGCCGCCATACCGCCCTGCCCCTCATCGCCAAGCCCAACGCGGGCCTTCCTGATCCGGAGGACGGCCATTACGACCTGCCGCCGGAGGAATTTGCCGCCGCCATGGTTTCCATCATGCAGGCGGGGGCCACCCTGGTGGGGGGCTGCTGCGGCACGGACGAGCGGTATATCGCGGCCTTAAAACAGGCGCTGCCCGAAAAAACGCCGGTGATCGCCGTTTCTCCCCCGCCCCTGATCTGCACCCCCACCGCCGCCGTGACCCTGGACGGGGTGCGGGTGATCGGGGAACGGGTGAACCCCACGGGGAAAAAGCGGTTTCAGCAGGCCTTGCTGGAAAACGACCTGGACTACATCGTATCCGTGGCCGTGCAGGAAATGGACGCCGGGGCGGATATTTTGGACGTGAACGTGGGCTTTCCGGGGGTGGACGAAAAAACCATGCTTCCCCGGACGGTGAAAGCCATTCAGGCGGCGGTGGACCTGCCCCTGCAATTGGATTCCGTGGACCCCGCCGCCCTGGAAGCCGCCCTGCGGGTGTACAACGGCAAGGCCGCCGTCAATTCCGTCAGCGGCAAGGACGAATCCATGGACGCCATATTGCCCATCGTGAAAAAGTACGGCGCGGCGGTGGTGGGCCTGACGCTGGACGCATCCGGCCTGCCCGATTCGGCCGAAAAGCGCTTCGCCATCGCGGAAAAGATTCTGAACCGGGCCATGGCCTATGGCATCCCCCGGCAGGACGTGTGGATCGACTGCCTGACCCTCACCGTGTCCGCCCAGCAGGAGCAGGCGGAAGAAACCCTGAAAGCCGTGCATCGGGTACGCACGGAACTGGGCTTGCAGACCGTGCTGGGCGTCAGCAACATTTCCTTCGGCTTGCCCAACCGCCCCCTGGTCACTCAAACTTTTCTGATCCGCGCTCTCCACGCCGGGCTGACCCTGCCCATCGTGAACCCCAACCAGCGGGAAATGATGGACGCCGTGGCCGCCTTCCGGGTGCTGAGCGGCGAAGACGCCCAATGCGCCGCCTATGTGGCCCGCTTCGCCCAGGCCCAGCCGGAAGCCAAGACGGCCGCCGCCCCCTCCCCCGCTTCCATGACCTTGGAGGACGCCATTCTGCGGGGCCTGAAAGCCGAGGCGGCCAAGCTGGCAAAGGAACTGCTGAAAACAGAAGCGCCGCTTCAACTGGTGGAACAGCGGCTGATCCCCTCCCTGGACAAGGTGGGGCTGGACTATGAAAAGGGCGTGGTATTCCTGCCCCAGCTTTTGTCCGCCGCCCAGGCGGCCCAGGCCGTTTTTGAGGAAATCAAAGAACGCCTGTCCCGGGAAGGCGCGGAACAGGTGGTGAAGGGCAAGCTGATTTTGGCCACCGTGCAGGGCGATATCCACGACATCGGCAAAAACATCGTGAAAACCGTGCTGCAGAATTACGGCTACGCGGTGATCGACTTGGGCCGGGATGTGGCCCCGGAAACCGTGGTGGAAACGGCGGTGCGCCAGGACATTCATTTGGTGGGCCTTTCCGCCCTCATGACCACCACCCTGCCCGCCATGGCGGAAACCGTGCGCCTGCTGAAACAATTGCCAAACCCGCCCTTCGTGATGGTGGGCGGCGCGGTGGTCACCCCGGAATACGCCCAGGCCATCGGGGCCGACGGCTACGCCAAGGACGCCAGAGGCGCTGCTTCTATCGTGCGAAAAGCTTTCGGAGAGTGAAAAAACAGGGGGGCTTCTTCAGCCCCCATACCCCCGAACCAGGGAGGTTCCCTCCCTGGACCCATCTCCAGGTCGCTTATTATCGCTCCTGGGCGGGCGGCAAAGCCGCCCATTGGTGCGCAAAGCGCACCTGAAAAACGAGGATATGACCAGGAAAAAGCTCGCTTTTTCCCTGGCATATACCTCGTTTTTCTTTGCCCAGGAGCTTGCTGTATAATTCTTCCCAAGCAAGCGCATATTGTTTATTTTTGTGCGATTCTTGATCGCCGGATGGGGTGCAGGGGGCGAAGTCCCCTGCCGCAGGGGCGAACCGCCGATGACCGCCTGTGGCGGGAATCTCATCGGCGGTGAGATCAGCCGAAAGGGAGCAATCTCCCCATGAGGGGGAGTTGCGACCATTGAGGCTGCGGAATCAGGGGCCGCGGAGGCCCCTGAGATCTTCGCTTACGCCCGCAGCACCGCGCCGAACTGTTCCTTGCTGATTTTCAGGGCTTTTTCGGTCAGGCGGGTGATTTCCTCGTCGGTGAGGGTATGATCCGCCGCGCGGAAGGTGAGGGAGAAAGCCACGGACTTGTTGCCCGCGCCGATCTGGATGCCCCGGAACACGTCGAACATGCGGATATCCTCCAGCATGGCGCCGCAGCCGGAACGCAGGGCGGCCATGAGGGGCCCCACCTGCTGGCTGTCCTTCATGACCAGGGCCAGGTCGCGGATCACCGCCGGGAACCGGGCGATGGGCTTTACCTCGCCCATGGGCTGGGACAGCGAGAAGAACAGGGGCAGATCGATCCAGGCTAAGTATACCCGCCCGGTCAGATCGAATTTCTCCGCCGCGTCGGGGTGCATTTCGCCCACCAGCGCC
The DNA here is from genome assembly GCA_017448975.1 of Clostridia bacterium. GTDB lineage: Bacteria > Bacillota > Clostridia > Christensenellales > Aristaeellaceae > RUG563. Next base: position 14,250 of record JAFSKN010000005.1, on the reverse strand, counting down.
AGGGGCTTGCCGTCAGAAATCAGGGCGGCCCGGCGACCGGGATGCAGATAAGGCGCGCCGCAGCCCGTCACGGTGTATTCAATGCCCGCCTGACGGCACAGGGCTTCTACTACGCCGCGCATGGCAAAGAAGTCCGCGTCGCCGTACATGCCGATCACCAGCTCGTGGGTCTCGGTGGGCAGGCCGTCGGCGGTCTTGTTCTTCGCGTCGTAAATGGTGCCCAGCTCATACACCCTGCCGTTTTCGTTGCCGTTCTTGATGTTGGTAGCCAGGGTTTTCAGCAGGCCCGGGAGCAGGGTGGTGCGCATGCAGGAGGTATCCTCGCCCAGAGGGTTGCGGATCATCAGGGGCTGATTCCGGGGATCATCTTCGGGCAGGCCCAGCAGGGCGATGGATTTGGGGGAAATGAAGGAGAAGGTCATGGTTTCATAGAAGCCCATGCCGGTGAGCTGGCGGCGGAGCTCCCCTTCCCTGCGGCCCGTTTCATTCAGGCCGCCCATGGGGGTTTCGCCCCGCAGGTGGGTGATGGGGATGCGGTCGTAGCCTGCGTAGCGAAGCACTTCTTCGCAGATATCCGCTTCCTGCTCCATATCCTGGCGGAAAGCGGGGGCGGTGACCACCATTTCATCCCCGTTCCGGGAAACAGTGAACAAAAGCTTTTTCAGGATGCTTTCCATTTCCTCCGGGGCAATGTCAACGCCCGCGCGCCGGGCCATCCGGGCGCAGGAAACGGTGAGGGTGACGGGCTGCACGGGACGGGGATAAATATCGATCACGCCGGAGATCACGTCGCCCGCGTCCAGTTCGTTCACCATCTGGCAGGCCCGGTTCAGGGCGTCCATGACGGTGGCGGGAGACACGCCGCGTTCAAACCGGCCGGAGGATTCCGTGCGGATGCCCAAGGAACGGGCGGTGACGCGGATGGAAGCCCGGTCAAAGGAGGCGCACTCAAAGAGCACTTCCTTGGTGTTTTCGGTGATTTCGCTTTCCTCGCCGCCCATGATGCCCGCAAGGCCCGTGGGGCCCTGTTCGTCGCAGATCATGAGCTCGGTGCCGTTCAGGGCGTACTCCTTGCCGTCTAAGGTGGTCAGCTTTTCGCCCTGGGCCGCTTTGCGCACGATGATGTGGCGGCCCCGCACCTTGTCCAGGTCAAAGGCGTGCATGGGATGGCCGGTTTCCAGCATGACGAAGTTGGTGATATCCACCATGTTGTTGATGGAGCGCATGCCCGCCGCGTGGAGGTATTGGCGCAGCCAGGCGGGGCTTTCGCCGATGCGCACGTTCTTGACCACCTTGGCGGCATACCGGGGGCACAGGGTATCTTCCAGCACGTCCACCCTGGCGAAATCGTGGATGTCGCCGCCCACTTCCTTGACTTCGATCTTGGGCAGCTTGAGTTCGGTGCCCATGGCGGCGGCGGTTTCCCGGGCCACGCCCCAGACGGAGAGGCAGTCCGGCCGGTTGGCGAGAATTTCAAAATCGATCACCGTGTCGTCCAGGCCGAAAATGGGCTTCACGTCCGCGCCCAGAGGATAATCTTCATTGAAGATCAGCAGGCCCGCCGTGCCCACGGAGGGGTACAGCTCCACCGGCACGCCGATTTCGGGGCCGGAGCACAGCATGCCCTGGGATTCCACGCCCCGGAGCTTGCCCTTTTTGATCGCTATGCCGCCGGGCAGCTTGGCCCCGATCTTCGCCACGGGCACCAAAATGCCCTCTTTTACGTTGGGCGCTCCGCACACGATCTGCAAAGGCTCCCCTTCGCCCACGTCCACGGTGCACACGTGCAGATGGTCGCTGTTTTCATGAGCCCGGCAGGTGAGCACCCGGCCCACCACCACGCCCTCCAGCTCGGGGGCGATGGGTTCCGTGCCCTCCACGCCCGTGCCAGTCATGACCATGCGGCTTTCGTATTCCGCAGGAGAAACGGGAATATCGGCATATTGTTTCAGCCATTTCATCGAAACTTTCATAAAAATCCCTCTCTTTCTTGCGGGGGAACCGCTTTTGTGCCAAAAGCGGTTCCCCCGCGCCCCCTCCGAAAACCATTTCGGGATGGAGCGCGTCGCCGCTTTCCAGCATTGTTCCCCGTGATAGCAGGAGATTGTTCCTTGCTTTGCTTTTTATGTCAAAAGTGGTTTTCGGGTGGGCGCGGGAGGGGGCTTTTGACTCAAAAGCCTCCTCCCGCCGTTCCTTTTCGTTCCTCACCTGAACTGCCGGAGGAAGCGAAGATCGCCCTCATACAGCAGCCGCATGTCCTTGATGCCGTAGCGCAGCATGGTGATGCGTTCCACGCCAATGCCGAAAGCAAAGCCGGAATATACCTTGCTGTCGATGCCGCACATTTCCAGCACCTTGGGGTTCACCATGCCGCAGCCCAGCACCTCGATCCAGCCGGTGCCCTTGCAGACGCGGCAGCCCTTGCCGTGGCAGTTGAAGCAGGTCAAATCCACTTCGGCGCTGGGTTCGGTGAAGGGGAAGAAGGAGGGGCGGAAGCGCACTTCGATGTCCTGGCCGTACAGCCGCTTGGCGAAAGCGTCCAAGGTGCCCTTCAAATCGGCCATGGTCACGTCCTTATCCACCACCAGACCCTCGATCTGGTGGAACACGGGGCTGTGAGTGGCGTCCACTTCATCCGCGCGGAACACCCGGCCGGGGCACACGATGCGGATAGGGGGCTTTTGCTTCAGCATGGTGCGGGCCTGCACAGGGCTGGTCTGGCTGCGCAGCACCACGTTGTCGTCGATGTAGAAGGTGTCCTGGGCGTCCCGGGCGGGATGATTCTTGGGCACGTTCAGCAATTCAAAATTGTACAGGTCCAGTTCCACTTCGGGGCCCTCCACCACGGAAAAGCCCATGGAGGTGAAGCAGTCCAGCACCTCGTTGAGCACCAGATTCATGGGATGCTCCGTGCCCATGAGGGGCACGGGCCGGGGTTCGGTCACGTCGATGGCTTCCTTGGCGAGCCGGGCTTCCTTTTCTCTCCGGGCCAGCTCCGCCTGCTTTTCATCCAGCAGGGCGGTGAGCTTTTCCCGGGCTTCGTTGATGACCTGACCCATCTTGGGCCGCTCCTCGGGGCTCAATTGCCCCATGCCGCGCAGCAGCGCCGTCAGGCTGCCCTTTTTGCCCAGCACCTTCACCCGCAGGGCGTCCAGGGCGGACAGCGCGTCCGCGCTTTCCAGTTCTTTTCGCAGCTCCTCGCCGATCTGCGCAAGGTTTTCCCGAATATCCATGTGCATCTTCCTCCTATAAAATGAAAACGCCCATGACAAACGTCATGGGGCGTGATAGGCGCACGCGGTACCACCCAATTTCAGCGACATCGGAAAAAATGCCGCTCTCGCGAATCCCTTAACGCGGGCATACGGCGGGGCCTACTGAGTATTCAGCCTCGCGGCTCCGGAGCGAATTTCCCCCGCGCGTTTCGGGCGGCTTCCAGCCCATGGCCGGCCCTTCTCTCGTGAAACGCGGCAATGGAGGCGTTGTTCTCCTTCACGGCCGATGGCGGCATTATACCACGGGAGGAAGGAATGGTCAAGCATTTCCTTTTCCCAGTGGGGAGAGTGGGGAGAGCTTCTTACTGGGATGATTTTTTTATTTCTCGGTCCAAGGCCGGTTGCATTCCCGGCGATCTCCCTTGGCCCCCGGTCAGAAATCGAGAAGGTTATCGGGATTGCGCAGCAGCTTCAGCATCACATCCGCCACCGCCGGATCGAATTGGCGGCCCTTGTTGGACTCAATCTCATTGAGAATGTACTCCTTGGTAAGCTTTTTCCTGTAAACCCGGTTTGAATTCATGGCGTCGAAGGAGTCCGCAACACAGATAATCCTTGCGATCAGGGGAATATCCTCGCCTGCCAGCCCTTTGGGGTAGCCTTTGCCGTCGTACCTTTCGTGATGATAAAGCGCGCCTTCATTCACACCTTCGAGGCTTTTGAAGTGATCCAAGATTTCCCCGCCGCGTACCGTATGGGATTTAATAATTTGGAATTCTTCATCCGTCAGTTTGCCCGGCTTGCCAAGGATGTTATCTGGCACGCCGATTTTTCCGCAGTCATGCAGGAGCGCCACGTAATAGATGCGGTCGAGTTCTTCTCCCTCATAACCCATTTTTTCCGCAATGAACCGGGTATATTTCGCAACCCGCTTTGAGTGGCCGTTTGTATAGGGGTCCTTTGCATCAATAAAACCCGTAAAGGTTTCAATGGATTCATTGATGATCTTATTATCACGTTCGTGCCGCAGCCTGTATTTCCTGATCTTCGCTGAGGTGATCACGAAAATGATCAGCGCGATCAGCCAAACACACATGGCACCGGCTGATATCCAGAACAAGGGCTCGGTCGTCAGCACCCTGTGAAATTTGTAACTGATCTCCAGGGTAGAGTCCCCAATGTCCGTCCCGATCTCGGTATACAGAATAAAGCCCGGTACAGTGCCTTCGTGCGGAGCGATCGGCATTTCGACCGCGTTATCGCTGGTGCTGGGGTAATAAACGAGATAATCTCCAGGCTTCATGGAGATCAGCGTATCCCCGTCAAAGACTACTGTTTTAACCGCGTATTCGGACGCTTTATAGTCGCGGAGATCAGGAATACTGGAAACCAACTCGCCGCCGTTCACCTTCTGGTGGATCTCGACAGAGCCATTCCACCCGGAGAGGAGAAACACCTGCTTGCCAAATGTCAGCTTGAAAGAGTAAGACCGGACTTCGTCCTTGGTGTTGTTTGAAACAGTAATATCGTATGTATAGGCCTGGTAATTATGCTCTTTCAGGCCCTCGTTATTGAGATCAAAGGCTTTCGTCCAGGAACTGCCCCGGGGGATAGCGCTTACAGAGATATCGCCCGATTTTGCATTCTCTGAAAACAACGCGGTGCCGGAATACGTCGCGCAATGCACCATATTGTTATACGATTTTACATTGATCACGTTCACAGCAAAGACGATGCCGATGACGGCCAGTGTGACCGCGAATACGATTGCCATTTTTTTCGTAGTTTTGTTCTTCATACTAATAATCCCATACATCGTTTTTTGAAGTCTCCACACTCATCTTATGGGAAGCTTCTCAGCATTCATCAATCGATACGCGCGGCTCTTTCATGAATAAAGCCACCAGATAACAGGAAAGGCGAGGCCATCCCCTGTCTGCGATACGTTTCTTACCCCTGCTCCGTTTCCTTTTCCCCCACGGCGGCCAGCAAATCGGCCCGGGTCAAACACATGAGCGATTCCTTAGTGATTTCCGTTTTGCCCGCGGAAAGCCGGTCCGCCTGGGCGGCGATGGCCTTTTCAAACAGGTTGCGCACGCCCCGGGCATTGCCGAAGCTTTCGATGTCCCTGCTTTCCCGGGTCAGGATGTCCTTCAGGGTATCCTTAGCGGCGTCCTCCAGGGTGTAGCCGCTCTTTTCACAGCGCATGGTGAAAATGCCCGTCATTTCCTCCACGGTGTAGTCCGGGAAGAACATGAAGCGATTGAAGCGGGATTCCAGGCCGGGGTTGGATTCCACAAATTCCTTCATCAATTCCGTATACCCCGCCACGATCACCACCAGATCGTCCCGGTGATCTTCCATGGCTTTGAGCAGGGTGTCCACCGCCTCAAGACCGTAATCGCTGCCGTCCCGGTTGGTGAGGGCATAGGCTTCGTCGATGAACAGCACGCCGCCCATGGCCTTTTCGATCACCTCGGCGGTTTTGATGGCCGTCTGGCCCACGTAGCCCGCCACCAGGCCGGACCGGTCCACCTCCACCAGATGGCCCTTGGAAAGCACGCCCAAGCTCTTGTAGATGCGGCTCATGAGCCGGGCCACCATGGTTTTGCCCGTGCCGGGATTGCCGGAAAACACCATATGCAAGGCCAAATCGGGCGTAGGCAGGCCGTGCTGCTGCCGGGCTTTGCAGATTTCGATCCAGTTGATCAGGCTGTCCACCTCGTCCTTGATCCGATCCAGCCCGATATAGCCGTGGAGTTCCTTTTTCAGGTCTTCAATGCTTTCGGCGGGTTCTTCCTTGTCCGCCTGCTCCGCCTTTTCTTCTTTCTTTTTTTCCGTCTTTGCGGCAGGATCGGCGGAGCCCGGCTTTTCTTCCGTTCCGGGAACGGTGGGCATGCCAGCCGGTTTCAAGCCCCACAAATCCTCGCCGATGAGCTGCATCCGCTGCTTTAACAGCCCCTGCATGATTTCATTCTGCAATTGGATGATTTCGTCCTTGCGGTCCATGTTCTTCCCCCCCTATCGATCAAGCGCGCGAATGAACGCAAACGTGCGGTTTAAGTCCTGCCAATGAATCACGCCGTCCGGCAGGAAAGACGTGGCCTCCACCGTGTAATCCCCCGCATAGGGCAGGGACGCGAGAAAGGAAAACAGCGTTTCAAAATCCACGATGCCCTGTCCTGGATGCAGGGTGCCCAGGCGCTTCCAGTCCATATAGCCCCCGCCGTAATCGTTCACATGCAGGTGACGGATGTGCCCGTCCGTCCACAGGAAGCGGTTTTCCGGGGCGTAGTGGCTTTCCATCTGCCCGTGGAAAGCGGCCATTTTGGTATCGAAAACAAAATGGGCCTTGGGATCGTCGGCCAAAATCTCCTTCCACCGGGTCAGGGGATCGCTTTGGGCGCACACCACGTTTTCGATCAGCAGATCGATCCCGCACTTTTCCGCCGTGGCTTTCAATTGCGGATAAGCGCGCAGATTCCATGTAAAACGCTGATCGGAGGTCGGTCCGTTCCACAGGTGGGTCACCAGTCTGTCCGCGCCTAAAAACGCCGCCAGCTGGCAATTGATTTGAAAGCGCTCCATGGCCCGGTCCCAGGCTTCCCCCGGTCCCTGGCTCAAAGCCTCGCCAATGCTCTTTTCGCAGTGCATCACCGGGATGGGCAGGTTCAAATTCTTTAGAAACCGGGCCACGTCCTCCGCCTGATCGTACCAGGAATCGTACATCATGAATTCCAGCCCGTCGCAGCGCAGGTTTTCCGCGCAGCCCTTGAGCAGCCGGTAATCCCGCCCGTTGGGCCTGCCGATCAGCGCTCCTGTGGAGCAAAGCACACGGCGCACCTTCTCACCCCGATTCCCCGTTTTTCTGTTCCAGTATACGCTGTATCGCGGGAAATGACAAGCCCTTTAGCCCTGCAATGTAGGGGTTTGGTCATCCTGGGGCCTCCGCGGCCCCAGACCCCGCGCCAGGGAGGTGACCTCCCTGGACCCTCACTCGCGGAATAAGCTTGACACGTTAAAAGGCAACTTTCCGCTGTTGCTTGAAAGAAATGGTCCGGCTTGCCGACGTTGTGCTTCTGGCCCGGCCGCCTTTGGCGGCCAACCCGGATGCTTTGCATCCGGGGAAAGCCGGGGAATAATCCCTTAGGAAAAAGCGAGCTTTTTCCCTGGGATTATCCCGGCTTTCTTAGGCCAGAAGCCCCCTAACTTTCGTATCCCAGACGTGACAGGCGGCAGTTGTCCGGTTTTACCAACCAAGCTTTTTCGCCTATTGGTGTCCAGAGGTCGAAGACCTTTGGTCAGGGGTTTGGGGGCGGAGAGCCCCCAAGAACCTGCATTTCACACACGCGCCGTGTCCTGCAATATCATCTCGATCGCTTCTGCGCATCCCCCGTGGTCCATGTCGGCCACCACCCGGTCCGCCGCGTTTTTCACCGCATCGGTGCCGTTGCCCATGGCGACGCCAAGGCCCGCCGTTTGCAGCATGGGGATATCGTTTTCCGCATCGCCCACAGCGGCGGAAGCGGCCCGGTCGATGCCTAAGGCGTCGCAGAGGCGCAGAAGGCCCGTGCCCTTATTGACGCCTAAGGCGGAGCACTCCAGAGAAGACACTTCCGAATAGACCTTTTCCATATGAAGCTGTTCAAGCTGCGCCCTGGTGCGAATCCTTTCCGTTGGATCGGCGTGGTACATGTTGATCTTCAAAATTTCGTCCCGGCAGGCGCGGAAAAACGCGAAAATATCCGGGGTCAGGGTCATGGCCCGTTCGTACAAAGGCCGGTAAATGCCCATATGGTAGTGTTCCAGGTTGTCCATGTGGGAGGCCTGAATCACGTCTTTATCCCCCAAAACGATTTGGGGCATCAAATCCTTGGTTGCCGCCAGGGCCATGATTTCTTCCGCCTGCGCCCGGGGAATGCCGCGCAGGGAAAAGGCTTCCCTTTTCTGTATGTCATACAGCCCGCCGCCGCTGGCAAACACGGCGTAACGGATTTCCGGCAGCAGGGCATAAAACTCCTCCAGCTCGGACACGGCGCGGCCCGTGCAGAACACCACGGCGACGCCCGCTTCCGCCGCCCGACGGACGGCTTGCAAAGTGTCCGGCGTCACTTCCTTCTTGCTGTTCAGCAGGGTGCCGTCGATATCCAGAGCAATCAAGCGATATTTGCTCATAAGACCTCTCTTAAGAACAAGCCCCCGGAAAGAGCAAAAACATTCTTTCCGGGGGCTCTGGCCGCATGGCCCGGTATTACTTCTTGACCCGGGGAGCGGACCAATCGTAGTTTTTCAGGTTCAGGCTCAGGTGGCGGGGCAGGCCCTCAACCATCATGGGGGTGTAATTGCCCTGGATCAGGGGCCGCACGTAATCGAGGAATTCCTCGGTGACGTAGTTGCCTTCCTTGTTGATCCACTTGCGGGGAACCACCTTTTCGCCGTTGGCGATGCGGTGCACATCGTAAACGCCGGTGGCGCTCTGATAAGGATCGTCGGACACGCGGTCGATCACGACCATGACGCCGGAGGAGCCTTCGTCAGCGGCCTTCACGGTAGCGCCGCCCACGTTGAACGCTTCGTCCACGTCGATCTTGCTGGCCAGGTGCGCGGCGGCGCGCTGCAGGGTGGAAAGCTCCACGGCGCGGGTCTTGCAGCCCAGCTCGTTCTTAACAACAGTGGCCAGATAGGCGGCGGTGCCGGACATCTGAATGTGGCCGAACGCGTCTTTGGTGGCGTTGTCGGTGGCGTATTCGCACACATACTTGCCCTCGGCGGTCTTGATGCCTTCGGACACCACGGCCACCACGACGTCCTTCTTTTCCAGGAGCTTGCGCACTTCTTCCACGAAGCCTTCAATGCTGAAGGGCAGCTCGGGCAGATAGATCAGATCGGGGCCTTCGCAGTCCTCGCTGCGGGACAGACCGGCCGCGCCGGTGAGCCAGCCCGCGTTGCGGCCCATGATTTCCACGATGTTCACGTTCTTCTTCTTGTAGGAGAAGCCCATGGCGTCGCAGATGATTTCCTTGGTGGAGGTGGCGATATACTTGGCGGCACTGCCGAAGCCGGGGGTATGGTCGGTGATCGCCAGGTCGTTATCGATAGTCTTGGGGCAGCCGACGAACCGCTGCTTCGCGCCGGTCAGCAGGGAATAGTCGAACAGCTTGCGGATGGTGTCCATGGAGTCGTTGCCGCCGATGTAGATGAACACTTCGATGTCCAGCTTATCCAGCAGCTCGAAAATACGCTCATAGATCGCCTTGTCCTCATGGATTTCCGGCAGCTTATAGCGGCAGGTGCCCAGGAAAGCGGAAGGCGTGCGCTTGAGCAGCTCCAGATCCAGTTCGTTCTTGATATGGTCGGACAGATCCACGTACTGTTCATCCAGGAAGCCCTGGATGCCGTAGCGCATGCCGTAGACCTTGCTGAAGCCGCGTTCCTTCGCAGTTTTGAAAACGCCCGCGAGGCTGGAGTTGATGACGGCGGTGGGGCCGCCGGACTGACCGACGAGAACATTACCCTTCATGCTTGTTGCCTCTTTCTTTGCATTTTTATTGGTCTGATCCACCGGCAGGACATGATTCCCGAAAAAACGCCATCACCCGCCAAAAGATCTCAACGCGGGGTATTATACTACCGCCGGGGCGGCTTGTCAATGAAATTTCCCTTGATATTGCAGCGTTTAGTAGCGCTTCAAGCCTGCTCTCTCCTTTTCCTTTCGGCCCGCGCCGCGGCGATTTCGGCGTTGATTTCATCCAGCGTCATTAAAAAAGAACACAAACTGGCAAGGGGAGAAAAACATAAAACCCCTCCCCCGTGGCGGGGCTGCGGCGAAATATTTACAAAAGCATTGCAAAATCTCGCGCAATTTTCGCAAAAAGGAAACAGAATTTAATAGATTTATGGGGCGGGATATGCTAAAATAAAGAGACCTCCTTCTGTGCAAAGGTCAGGAAGGAGTGAGCACAAACGGATTCTCTTTCATACGGAAAGAACGCAAAAAATACAGAAAAGGGCTTGGCAGCCATGCGGAACATGACTATACTCGCACAGCACAGCACAGCACAGCTCAGCACAGCACAGGCTAACTGCGCTCTTTTTGCGTCCTGCGGGGCGCTTGAAACTGAATACTACATTCGTGATGGATAACCGTCGGATTCTGACGGGGTAAGTATGCCCTGTCAGGTTCGGCGGTTTTTTGCTGTGTTTAATATGGTGACGCGGCGGCCATAACAGCCGTGAAGAAAGAATATCAGGAGGATAAACAGCTTATGAAGATGAAGAAACGATTTTTAGGCATCCTGCTAAGCCTTGCGCTGGTGCTGGGGCTGATGCCGGGGATGACTTTGACGGCGTATGCGGCGGACGGAGATACCACCTATACAATCACCATCCCGTCCACGCTGAGCGTAGCCAACAGCGGCTGGAACGCCACGGGCGGCATCAGCGCCACGGGCACGCTGGCCACCGGCAAGAAGCTGACCGTGACCGCAAGCTCCGCGAATAGCTGGGCGCTCAAGTCCGGTGACAATTCCGTGGGCTACACCCTGACCACGGCGGAGAGCGGCAGCCAGACCACCGATTGGGAGTTTACCGAGCTTTCCGATACCGCAACGACCAAGACTATGGGCATCATTGTTGAGAATTACGACGACAAGCCCGCAGGCACCTATCAGGACACCGTGACCTTTACGGCGAAGGTGGAAAACGCGGGTATTCCCGTATCCAGCGTTGCAATCAACAACGCCCCCACGGAAGCCCTTTTCGTCAATTCCACGGGAACGCTCACGGCAACCGTCCTGCCCGATGACGCGACGGATAAGACCGTCACATGGTCGAGCAGCGATCCCGACTATGTATCCATCAATGAGACAACGGGCGAATACACGATCATGGGTAAAAAGGGCTACGGCTCGGCTACGATCACCGCAACGGCAGGTGATAAAACAGCTACCTGCACCATAACGGGAAAGGTAACTTATACTTCGCTGAGTGCCGGTACAGTGCTTCACGTCGGAGATACGTTTTATGCTGGGAAGGTTTATTTTAACACTACGCCTGCCGTGAGTTTCCAAGATTCCAATGGTGTAATCACTCTGGTTGAGAATAATGGATGTTATAAATTCAAGCGTGGCAGTAATGGTACGATGCCAAATGTTACAGCCTATAAAATCAAGGATAATACCGACGGTATCTATATCGTAAGCGGTTCAGGTACATCAACAAGCGACAAGTTCATACTAGCCGTCCATACACGCCCAATCACATTTACCGTAAAGCGTGTTGGAGGAAGTGATCCTAATTTTACTGATGGGAATTATACTGTAGCTCCCGGCACTACATGGCAGCAATTTATCCAAAGCGGCAACGCTCCGGCTTGTCTAAGCATAGGCACTTGGGGGAGTTATAGCGGGAAGGTTTGTCATAATATGGATATGGACGACGGTGTGTTATGCTGTGGCGGAACGATAATTGCTAATGTGTCAGATAAGAAGCGCGTCAAATCCGGTGATGCCATTATTGACGGCGCTACATATGGATGCAGTGATTATCTCAACTATCAAGACCATGATTAAGAGAAGCAGAATCGAATGCTGAGAAAGCCCTTATATGCGCAGCAACTTGAAAGGCCGTGGGCCTATGAACCGAAAACCGAATATCCTCGCGGCCTTTCTTGTACTTGCCCTTGCGCTCCTGCTGACCGCCTGCGGCGCGGGCGGCGACAGGGTGGAGCGGTTCGCGGAGGCAAATCCCGGCAGCGGCGCGAACATTGCCATACCGGGCTATGAGAAGCTGAGCTTCACGGCGGGCAAGACCGCGCAGACCGTGAACCTCAAAAACCCGCCGGAGAACGCCTGTACCTTCGTCCTCACCCTGACGATGGAGGACGGCGAAACCCTCTGGACGGGCAAGGCGCTCTCCCCCGGCGAGGCGTTCACCCGCATCACGCTCACAAGGGCGCTGGATGCGGGTGAATACCCCGCGACGCTCCATTACGATTGCTTTTCCCTGCAAGACCACACCCCACTCAACGGAGCGGAGATCCAACTGACCATTGAAGTGAAATAAACAATATGCAAGAGGTGTGTATATGAAGATAAAAAGGATTTTGTGCATGGCCTTTGCGCTGGTAATGCTGCTTGGGATGGCTGCCGGCATGAGCCAGACCGCGTATGCGGAAGGTAATACAACGGAGATCACTCCGACGAACACAAGCGGGACGATGACCATTACGCTGACCATAGCTGCTGCACATAGTGTGACCGTCACGCCGGGCGAACATATGACCAAGACCGCGGGTTCCGGCGAGGCGTCACAGAGCAATCTGTCCGGTGCAATGGCGGACGTGGTCTATACCGCAAATGACGGATATTATTTCCCAACAGATTACAGCGTTGCCACTGTCAACGGTATCTCCGTGACCCGCGACAGCTACACGCAGATCACGGTTTCCGGCACGCCCACCGCTGATGCAGCCATCACGCTGACCGCGCCCACGGCAAAGACGAAACCGGACGCGCCCACAACAGCCGCCGCAGTGGACTGCACGACCGCAGACAACAACGATGGAAAGCTCACCGGCGTTACGACCGAGATGGAGTACAAGAAGTCGGATGCTGAGGAATGGACGGCCGGAACAGGCAGCGAAATTACCGGACTTGTTCCCGGTACATATTATGTGCGCGTAAAAGCAACGGATACGGCCCTTGCCTCCGACAATCAGGAACTGACGATCAGGGGATTTATTTCGTACACAGTGACCTTTAAGGTAGTGAACGGCTCCTGGAATGATGAAGCCCTGACTGGCGAACAGACCGTGACCCTGACTGGGCACGAGGGCGATACGCTGAAGCTGGCGGAGAATCAAATCCCCGCTGTCGGCACCAAGCCCGCCGATACCTATAAGACTGGCGCATGGGATGTTGTTCCCAGCACCGAAACGGCGATCACAGCGGCAACGACCTACACCTATACCTACGCCGCCAAGGATGGCATCAGCCAGACGGTCACCTTCAAGGTGGTCAATGGCTCCTGGGATAATGGCGATACCGCCGATATTACCGTTACCCTGTCCGGGCTGGAAGGCGACACGCTGATACTGGCGGAGAATCAAATCCCGGCTGTCGGCACCAAGCCCGCCGATACCTATAAGGCTGGCGCATGGGATGTTGTTCCCAGCACTGAAACCGCAATCACAGCGGCAACGACTTACACCTATACCTACGCCGCCAAGGACGCCATCAGCCAGACCGTCACCTTCAAGGTGGTCAATGGCTCCTGGGACGATGGCAATACCGCGGATATCACCGTCACCCTGACTGGGCTGGAAGGCGACACGCTGAAACTGGCAGAGAATCAAATCCCGGCTGTGGGCACCAAGCCCGCCGATACCTATAAGGCTGGCGCATGGGATGTTGTTCCCAGCACCGACACGGCCATCACAGCGGCAACGACCTACACCTATACTTATGCTGCAAAGGACAGTATCAGCCAGACTGTCACCTTCAAAGTAGTCAACGGTTCCTGGAACGATGAAACCACGACAGATAAGACCGTGACCCTGACGGGCTACGAGGGCGACACCCTGAAACTGGCGGCAAACCAGATTCCGGCAGTGGGCGACAAGCCCGGAACGAACTACAAGGCCGGAAGCTGGAATGTGACCCCGAGCGCGGACACGGAGATCACAGCGGATACGACCTACACCTATACCTACGCGCAGAAGGATGCGGCAGTTGTCACAAAAGCACCAGAAGCAAAAACGATGACTTACAATGGACAGGCGCAGGCGCTTGTGACCGCAGGTGAAGCCACAGGCGGCGAAATGCAATACGCCCTTGGAACGAAGGACGCTGCCAATGAACCTTATACCACAACCATTCCTGCAAAAACCGAAGCCGGAACCTACTATGTATGGTACATGGCGAAGGGCGATGAAAACCATAACGATTCAGAAGTCAATTGTATTCCCGTGACGATCACGGCCACTTACACCGTGACCTACAAGGTCGTCAACGGCACGTGGTCGGACGGCACCACG
>JAFSKN010000075.1 GCA_017448975.1 Clostridia bacterium | reverse complement strand
ATTTTGAGAAAAGGTCACAGCTCACACTGAAAATCGGTCAGGCTTCATTCACCAGCTTGCCGGTCATGTATTCCGGAACCAGGGCGAACACCAGGGTATGGGGGCCGGAACAGGCGATTTCCCGGTCGATGTAGGTTTCGTCCTCGGTGAATTTATGGCTCAGCCGCCGGGCCATTTCCATGGCTTTCGCCTGATCCTCCACGATTTCGATTCTGCCGAACACGATCACGCTGCGGATGTTCAGGGCCCATTCGCCCTCCCGCCGGAAGCCCTCGTCGTACACGCAGAAGGACGCTTTTTCGCAGCGCTTTACTGCGTCGATCTTGTGGCCCGTTTTGCCGCTGTGGAAATACAGCTTTCCGTCCTCCGGGCAGTAATAATGATTGATGGGCAGGCCGTAGGGGTAGCCCTCGTCGCCTAAAACGCTCAACACACCCCGCAGCTGCTTTGTCAGGATTTCAATACACTCCGCGTCGGGAAGCTGCTGCTTGAAACGTACGATTTTTCGGAACATGGGTTTCACCTCCGATGCCATCATACAAGGGAAATTTGCCAATGTCAAGGAAAAACACTTGACAGGCCGAAAAAAACGTGTATAATAGCACCTTGTCAAGGCCAAAAGCCTGACAGGAGGGCGTCATGGCGCAGGATGCATTCGGGACGATGGAAAAAAAGGTGCTGCTTTCCTGGCTGCTGAGCTTTTACGGCAGCATGCTCACGGAAAACCAGCGGGAAATGGCCCGGCTGCATTGGGAAGAAGACCTCTCCCTGGCTGAAATCGCCGCCCAGTTTTCCGTCACCCGCCAAAGCGTGCACGACACCGTGGGCCGCACGGAGCGGCAGTTGGAAGCCCTGGAAGAAAAGTTAGGGCTGCTGAAACGCTTCAAGGCGGTGGAAGCGGGGCTGACGGCCTGCCGGGAGGAGCTCGGCCGGGTGGAGGCCACGGAAAAATCCCTGCCCCATCTGCTGGCCGCCCGCCGCATGATCGAATCATTGCTGGATCAGGAGGAAGAATAATGGCCTTTGAAGGGCTTTCTGACAAGCTGCAAAAAGCGTTTAAAAAGCTCACCGGGAAGGGCAAGCTGACCGAGCAGAACATCAAGGACGCCATGCGCGAAGTCCGCATGGCCCTGCTGGAAGCCGACGTGAACTACCTGGTGGTGAAGGATTTCATCAAAAAGGTGACCGAGCGCTGCATCGGCGCGGAAATTTTGGCCAACCTGAACGCCGGGCAGCAGGTGATCAAGATCGTGAACGAGGAGCTGACCGCTTTGATGGGCGGCAGCAATGCCAAGCTCACCTGGAGTTCTTCCGTTCCCACGATTTACATGCTCTGCGGCCTCCAGGGCGCCGGTAAAACCACCATGGCCGCCAAGCTGGCGGGGTATCTGACCAAGCAGGGCAAAAAGCCCCTGCTGGCCGCCTGCGATATTTACCGCCCCGCCGCCATCAAGCAGCTGCAGGTGGTGGGCCAGCAGGTGGGCGTGCCCGTGTTTGAAAAGGGCACCCAGGACCCGGTGAAGACCGCCAAAGAAGCCGTCGAAAGCGCCCGGTACTACGGCCAGGACGTGCTGATCATCGACACCGCCGGCCGCCTGCACATCGACGAAGCGCTGATGCAGGAGCTGGCCAACATCAAGTCCGCCGTGCACCCCCAGGAAATTTTGCTGGTGGTGGACGCCATGACCGGTCAGGACGCGGTGAACGTAGCCAAGTCCTTCGATGAAAAGCTGAGCATCGACGGCGTGATCGTCACCAAGCTGGACAGCGACACCCGCGGCGGCGCGGCGCTTTCCGTCCGGGCCGTCACCGGCAAGCCCATCAAGTTCGCGGGCACCGGCGAAAAGCTCGGCGACATCGAGCCCTTCCACCCCGAGCGCATGGCCAGCCGCATCCTGGGCATGGGCGACGTGCTCACCCTGATCGAAAAGGCCGCTGCCGCCGCCGACCTGGAAGCCGCCGAAAAGCTGGCCGCAAAGGGCAAAAAGAACCCCGCGGATTTCGATCTCAACGATTTCCTGGATCAGATGCGCCAGCTCAAGAAAATGGGCCCCCTGTCCAGCGTGCTGGGCATGCTGCCGGGCATCGGAAGCAAGCTCAAGGACGTGGAAGTGGACGAAGGCGCCCTGAAAAAGCCCGAGGCCATCATTTGCTCCATGACCCTCAAGGAGCGCCATAACCCCGCCATCCTGAACGCTTCCCGCCGCAAGCGCATCGCCGCCGGCGCGGGCGTCAGCGTGCAGGACGTGAACGCCCTCATGCGCCAGTTCGAACAGATGCAGAAAATGATGAAGCAGATGATGGGCAACAAGCGCGGCATGATGCGCGCCATGAAGAACATGAACATGGGGAAAATGCCGTAAGCCGAAAGGCTTTCGGAAGAGTTGAGAGTTGAGAGTTGAGAGTTGAGAGTTGAGATGGAGTTTGCCGAACAGGCTTGCCCGCCAAAATTTTCAACATAATAAAATCTCAACTCTCAACTCTCCGCTCTCAACGCTAAAAACGCCGCTTCACTCAAAGGCGGCCCCAATCACATCGCGGTTATCATAACTTCTATGATTACCATATATCACAACAAACATCAGGGAGGAAAACTACCATGGCTGTCAAAATTCGTCTCAAGAGAATGGGCATGAAAAAGCACCCCTTCTACCGCATCGTGGTCGCGGACGTCCGCAGCCCCCGCGATGGCCGCTTCATTGAAGAACTGGGTTACTACGATCCCATGAAGCAGCCCGCCGAAATCAAGGTTGACAACGAAAAGGCCCAGCAGTGGATGAAGAACGGCGCCCAGCCCACCGATACCGTGCGGGTGCTGCTCAAGAAGTCCGGCGCGATCGAAGGCTGAAACGCCTACAAAGAAAGGAATATCCATGCGGGAACTCGTCCTATTCCTGGCAAAATCACTGGTTGATCAGCCGGATGCGGTTCAGGTAATGGAAACCGAAGGGCCTGAGGCCATCATCCTGGAGCTCTCCGTGGCTCCCGAGGATATGGGCAAGGTCATTGGCAAGCAGGGGCGTATCGCCAAGGCTATCCGCACGGTGGTCAAGGCCGCCACGGACAAGAACGCCAAGCCGGTATTCGTGGAAATCCAGTAAAGTGCCAGACGGAAGGGCGGCAATATTCTGCCGCCCTTTTTCTTCTTTTATCAGCTATGTTGCGAAGAATAAGAGAAAAGGGGGATATGCTGGGGGCTCCGAGCCCCCAGACCCGCGGCAGGGGATGATCCCCTGCACCCCGCTTGGCGACCAACATTTCTGTACAATCAACAGTGTGCGCCTGCTGCTGGGAATACGAAAGCCGGATAGCTTCTGGCCCACAGAAAGCCAGGAAAATCCCAGGGAAAAAGCAAGCTTTTTCCTGGGGATTATTCCTCGGCTTTCCCCGGATGCATTGCATCCGGGCTGGCGGCTTTGCCGCCGGGCCAGAAGCACTAAGGCGGCAAGTATCAGAGAGGGGTCCAGGGGGCGAAGTCCCCTGGTGCGGGGGTAAGGGGCCGCAGAGGCCCCTGCTTCGTTATCCTCTGCCAAAATGAATCAGCAGAAAGGAAACAAAAATGCTTTCTGAATATCTATTGATCGGTCAGGTTCTGCGCCCCCAGGGCATCAAGGGGCAGGTGAAGGTGCGGCCCGATACGGACGACCCGGAGCGCTTTTTGGATCTGGAAACCGTTTATCTGAAAAAGGGTGAAGCCTACGAACCTGTTTCCGTGGACGAAATCAGCGTGCGGGACGATGGGGTCTATCTGCGTTTGGCGGGGGCCCAAAGCCGGGACGAAGCGGAAAAGCAGCGGAACTTGTTGCTGTACGTGGACCGGGCTCACGCGGTGGAATTAGGCGAAGACGAAACCTTCATCTGCGATCTGATCGGCTGCAAGGCTGTCGATACCCAAGGGAACGAGCTGGGTACGGTGAAAGACGTGCTCCAGCCCGGCGGCAACGACGTGTATGTGATCAAAACCCCCAAGGGGGAAATGCTGCTGCCCGCCTTAAAGCACGTGATCCCCACGGTGGACGTGAAAAAGGGCGAGATCGTGGTGGACGAAAAGCGGCTGCCGGAGGTGGCCGTCTGCGATTGGGAGTGAAACCATGGCGCTGCCTGCTTTGGACAATCACGACGAACGGATTGAGTTTTACGAGCTGATGCTGCAAGCGGACATCACCGGCATGGCGGAAATCTCCCTGCCGAACGGGTATGCCTATGCCTTTTATCAGGACGGGGACCGGGACGCCTGGATCGAAATTGAAAAGAGCGCCAAGGAGTTTTCGACCTATGAAGAAGGGTTGGACGCCTGGCAGAAGTTTTACGCCAGCCACACGGATGAACTGTACAATCGCATGGTCTTCGTGGTGAACGGGGCGGGGGAGAAGGTCGCCACCGCCACGGCGTATTATGACATCCGGGGCATCGACCAAAGCGGCGACGGATGGCTGCATTGGGTGGCCGTGCGCCGGGACGAGCAGGGCAAGGGCCTGTCAAAGCCCCTGATTTCCCACGTCATCCAGGTGATGAAGGGCCTGGGCTATACCCGCGCCAAAATCCCCACCCAGACCACCACCTGGCTGGCCGTGAAGGTATATCTGGATTTGGGCTTCCGCCCCATCGAAAAGAATTACCTCCGCTGCCGGGACGGCTGGCGCATCGTCAAGCGCCTGACCGATCACCCGACCTTAAAGGAACTGACCCCGGCGGCGGATGAAGAAGTTATCCGTTCGGAGGACGGTTCTTTATGAGCACTTTAAGAAACCAGGAGACCAGTGGGGCTTTGCCCCACACCCCACCAGGGAGATGATCTCCCTGGACCCTCACCCGCGGATATTACCTGACGCAGAAAGAAAGCAAGTTCCCGCTGTTACTTGGAAGAAATGACCAACTTGATAGCCT
>JAFSKN010000067.1 GCA_017448975.1 Clostridia bacterium | reverse complement strand
TAATTACGAAGCAGCAGGCGGCGTTTGCTTGACAAATCCATACATGCCTCTTCGCCTGGAGCGGGGTCAAGGGGGATCATCCCCCTTGTGGGGTGCGGGGCAAAGCCCCGCCGGTCTCCTTTGTAACTTAAAGTGTTCTTTAGAGATATAAGTGAAGCAATACGCGAAAAACAACTGTATATGGGCGGAGAGCCGTGTGCTCCCGTCCGTTTTTTCATTTTGATTTGGGAAGGCCATGAAAGTAATCAAGTAATTTACCGAAAAAAAACAGACAAAAACAGCCGGTTCCGGACTTTTTCTCCGGGATCGGCGGTTTTCTTGAAGTTTATCGCGTCACGTTTTTGATCCATTTATCGCCCCGAAGGCGCAGGAAAGCAATGATCCATTTGAAGCACTGGTCGATGCGGGTGCAGAAATAGACGGCGGCGGGAGGAAAGTGGAGGGCGAACGCGGCGACGGCGGACAGGGGCAGCACCACCAGCCAGCCGCAGATCATATCCACCAGCATGACAAAGCGGCTGTCCCCGGCTCCCCGGTTGATGCCGATGAAGCAGGAGGCGTGATAGGTGGTGCCCAGCAGGGTAAAGGCGCAGATGCCGATCATTTTTGCCGCCAGGGCGAAGGTATCCGCGTCCAACTGGTACAGGGACGCGAAGGGCCGCCGCAGGGCGAAGACCAGGGCGCACATCACCACGCCGATGCCCAGGAACATGATCTGAATGGTGCCCGCGTATTCCCGCACCCGTTGGTAATCCTTTTCGCCCACGGCCTTGCCCACCACCACGCACGCGCCGCCCGCCAGGGCGAAGGTGAACATGGTGCCCAGGTTCATCATCATATCGGTGACGGAGGCGGCGTCGATCATCATTTTGCCCATCTGGCCCAAAATCACGGCTTTCAGCAGGTTCACCAGAGCCCACTGGGCATCCGTCAGGCCCACGGGCAGGCCGTAGCGGGCGTAATCCTGCCAGGCCCAGCCCTCGCTTTTCGTCAAATCCCTGGGCGCGATGGGCAGCGCCTTCTGCACCCGGAAGAAGTAAACCCACACCAGGCCCGCTTCCATCAGCCGGGCGATCACGGTGGCGATGGCCGCGCCCCGCACGCCCAAGGCGGGCAGGCCCAAATGCCCGAAAATCAGCACATAATTCAGCCCGATATTGGCAAACAGGGAAAGAACAGTGGTGTACAGCGTCACCCGCACCACCTCAACGCCTTTCAGCATGCCCACCATGGCGCTGGTCAGCGCCAGCGGCAGGTAGCTCAGGCACACGATGGGCAGGTATTCCATGGCTAAATCGATCACCGCCGTCTCCCCGCCGTTGATCACCAGCTGAAGCAGCGCCCGGGGGAACAGCTCCGCCAGCCCAATCGCCAGCAGCGCGAACAGCGCGCATACCGTGAACGCCACCGCGCACACCGTGCGGATGCGTTTTTCATCCTTTTTGCCCCAGTACTGGCTGATCAGCACCACTGCCCCCGTGGATAAGCCCGTCAGCGCGGCGGTCACGAACGTGGTCACCGCGTTGCTCTGGGCCACCGCCGATAAGGCGTTTTCCCCCGTCCGCGTTACCATCACGTTGTCCGCCATCACCACCAGCAGATTCACCGCGCTCTGAAACGCCGCCGGAAGCGATAAACGCAGGATCGACCGGTAAAATTTTCTGTCCCGTACCATTTGTGTGCACTCCTTGCTTATAGAAAGAGCGCGTTCACCGGAACGCGCCTTGCGTTGTGAAGGGGGCACCCTGGGGCTGTCCGCCCCAGACCCCGACCAGGGGGATGATCCCCCTGGACCCTGCATCTGCGGAAATTACTTGATAAGATAAATCAGCAACTTCCCGCAGTTGCTTGGAAAACGGCCAAGCTTGTCGCCGCTGTGCTTCTGGCCCGGCCGCTGAAAGCGGCCAACCCGGATGCGAAGCATCCGGGGAAAGCCGGGAAAATCCCAGGGAGAAAGCGAGCTTTCTCCTGGGGATTATTCCTCGGCTTTCTATGGGCCAGAAGCCCTCATTCTTTCGTATCCCCAGCCACAGGCGGAAGTAGTCTGGTTTTCCAAACAAGTCTTTTCGCCTGACGGGGTCCAGGGGCCGAAGGCCCTTGGTTCAGGGGTTTAGGGGGCCGAAGAGGCCCCCTGCTTCGTCTCACACCGCTTTTTCTTCCGTGATTGCCACGGTAATCTCGCCCGCATCCTTGCAGGCGGCCAGCATTTTTTCGTTCAGGGGCTGAACGACCATTTCGCCGGGGGTGAGGATCATTTTTTTGAGGGAGGAGAGGGGCTTGCCGTCGGCGTACACGGTGAGGTAATGATTGCGGTACACCTGATCGGGGCGGAACATGAGGTCAACGCCCTGGCAATCGTCGGAGAGCAGCAGTTTCTGGGGCACCACGCCGCGGACACCCTTGCCGTCCCTGACGGGGATTTCCCGGCCCGTGCGGCGTTCGCCCTTTGCGTAGCGGGCGGCCATTTCACCGGCCCGGAAGGATTCGTTGCTCACATGGTCCACCAGGTCGTGAACGTGGAGCACGTTGCCGCAGGCGAAGACGCCGGGCACGCTGGTTTCCAGGGTATCGGACACCACCGCGCCGCTGGTGACGGGAGAAAGTGCCACGCCCGCCTCGGCGGAGAGCTCGTTTTCGGGGATTAGACCCACGGAGAGCAGCAGCGTGTCGCAGTCAAACTGCATTTCCGTGCCGGGGATGGGACGGCGGTTTTCGTCCACCTTGGCTACAGTGACGCCGGAGAGGCGCTCCTTGCCCTGAATATCGATGACAGTGTGGGACAGGTACAGGGGAATGTTGTAGTCCTGGAGGCACTGCACAATGTTGCGGTTGAGGCCGCTGGAATAGGGCATCAGCTCCACGCAGGCCAGCACCTTCGCCCCTTGCAGGGTCATGCGGCGGGCCATGATGAGGCCGATGTCGCCGCTGCCAAGGATCACCACCCGGCGGCCCGGCATGTAGCCTTCTAAGTTCACGAACTTCTGGGCTGTGCCCGCGCTGTAAATGCCCGCGCAGCGGGTGCCGGGGATGGCCAGCGCGCCCCGGGGACGTTCCCGGCAGCCCATGGCTAAAACAATGGATTTGGCTTCAAAAATTTGCAGGCCGTTTTCCCGGCTCACGGCGGTGACCCGCTTTTCATTGGAAACGGACAGCACGGTGACGCCGGTGCGGATATCGATGCCCATTTCCCGGGCGGTGTCGATATCCCGCTGGGCGTATTCGGGGCCGGTCAGCTCTTCCTTGAAGCGGTGCAGGCCGAAGCCGTTATGGATGCACTGGCGCAGGATGCCGCCGGGATGATCCTCCCGCTCCAGCACGATCAGGTTGTCAACGCCCGCTTTCTTGGCGGCGATGGCGGCGGCCAGGCCCGCAGGGCCCGCGCCGATAACCAGCACGTCCACGCGAATGATGTTTTCACTCATGGCCCCGCGCCTCCTTTGCGATATCGTCCAATGTGCCTGCCAGCAGCTTGCTTTCCCCGCCGCATTTGGTGATGTCCAGGGGCGAGCATTTCAGTTCTTCGCACAGAATTTCCATGACCCGGGGGGAGCAGAACCCGCCCTGGCACCGGCCCATGCCGGCCCGGGTGCGGCGCTTGACCCCGTCGATGGACTTCGCGCCCACGGGACGGCGGATGGCGTCCCGGATTTCCGCCTCGGTGACCACTTCGCATCGGCACACGATGCGGCCGTAGTCCGGGTTCTCCTTGCAGGCGGCGGCCCGCTCTTCCTCCGTCATGGCGAAGAAGGGATGGAGCAGGGGAACGGGGGGCGCAACCTTCCGGGCACCGAGTTTCAAGTGTTCGGCCACCAGTTCGCCCAATTCCTCGGCGATGGCCGGGGCGGCGGTGAGGCCGGGGCTTTCGATGCCGATGGCCTCAAAGGCGTTATCCGCCGCGCCGTGCACCGGGCCGATGATGAAATCGTCGCTGGTGGGATGGGCGCGCACGCCGGAGAAGGTGGTGATCACCGGGCGGATGTTTACCTTGGGCCAGGTCAGGCGGCACTTATCCAGCACGAAGTCCAGGCCCTTCCGGGTGGTGGCGGTGTCGTAAGCGTCGGGGATATCCTCGGCGGAGGGGCCCAGCAGGGCGTTGCCGTGGGCCGTGGGCGAAATCAGCACGCCCTTGCCCATTTTGCTGGGCACCTGGAACATGGTGCGGGTGAAGGGGCACTTCACCGTATGGTCCAGCAAATAGTATTCGCCCCGGCGGGGGACGATCTCCACCGGCTGATCGGAAATCATGTTGTGCAGCGCCGCCGCGCCCACGCCCGCGCAGTTGACGACGGCCCGGGCCTCGAAGGCGCCTTTGGCAGTTTCCACATGCCAGACGCCGTTTTCTTCGTACACCTTTTCCGCCGGGCAGTCGAAGATGAATTCCACCCCGTTCTGCGCCGCGTGATAGCTGAGGGCCAGGGTCATTTCATAGGGGCTCACCACTGCGCTGGTGGGGGCATACAGGGCGCAGGCGGCGGCGGGGTTGGTGTTGGGCTCCAGGGCCATGATCTCGTCATGCTCGATGATGCGCAGCTTCTCCACGCCGTTTTTCTGCCCCTGATCGTACAGTTTTTGCAGGGTCGCCCGGTCCTCCTCCGAGAAGCCCAGCACCAGCGCGCCGATGGGATCGTAGGGCACGCCAAGCTGCCGGGCCAATTCCCCGTACATCTTCGCGCCCTTTACGTTGTAGTAGGCTTTCTTCGTGCCTGGCTTGGCGTCGAAGCCCGCGTGCACGATGCCGCTGTTGGCCTTGCTGGCGCCGTCGGCCACGTCCTCCGCCCGGTCCAGCACGGCGATCTTCCCCTCGTAGTGGGAAAGCTTCCGGGCCAGAGCACAGCCCACCACGCCCGCGCCGATGATCAGAATATCATACATGCGTTCCGTCTCTCCTTTTTGGGACGCGCGCACTTTTGCCGTTCGCCCATCCTCTTTGATCAAGGCGTCAAAAACGCCCATTTTTCCACCAAACAGTATATCATAAGTTTTCGTTTTTGCCCAGCCCCGGAGACAATTTTTGTTGGAAGGTTTCTACGCATTTAGTTACAATTCTGCTATCCGGTTAGCCTCAAAGAGGTACGCTGGGGCCTCCGCGGCCCCAGACCCCGCGGCAGGGGATGATCCCCTGCACCCTCTCCTGCGGAAATTACGCAATGCGTTGAGACGGCTTGGTTCCCGCTGTTGCATTGAAAAGGGTAGCGAAACTTGACGGCCTTGTGCTTCTGGCCCGGCCGCCTTTGGCGGCCAACCCGGATGCGAAGCATCCGGGGAAAGCCAGGGAATAATCCCCAGGAAAAAGCGAGCTTTTTCCCTGGGATTTTCCCGGCTTTCTTGGGCCAGAAGCCATCAAACTTTCGTAAACCCCAGCGCCGCAGGCGGCGCTTGTTCGATATATTCTTACAAGCCGCTTCGCCGAGTGGGGGTCCAGGGGCGTCACGCCCCTGGCGCAGGTCTGGGCGCGCGGAGCGCCCAGCGTATCCCCATCAAATCTCAATTTGTCTGAAAAAAATGCGATAAATGAAAGATCACGCATGAACAGCATTTTCCGGGGCATGCTAAGGGGTGAAAACATGGAAGGAGGCGAAAAGCGCATGGTGGACAAAATCGCGCTGCTGCTGGTGATCATCGGGGCCGTCAACTGGGGGCTGATCGGTGTGTTCCAGTTCGATCTGGTGGCTTACATTTTTGGCGGTCAGGGCGCGCTGATCAGCCGCATCATCTATACGCTGGTGGGCGCCGCGGGCCTGTGGAGCATTTCCCTGCTGTTCCGGGACCGGGACCCGGTGAAAGACTGAAGGACAGTAAAAACAAACCCGCCGGGCGCGTTCCGGCGGGAATTTGTTTTTTCAGAGTACAGAGTGCAGAGTACAGAGTGCAGATTTATCAAGTTTATAAAAAACAGGGAAGCCGACTTATTTGAAAAGTCTATATAATCTGAACTCTGAACTCTGTACTCTGTTCTCTCTGCCTTTACCTTTCCTGCAACTGCTGAATCAGATCGTTGATCAGGGTGGTGAGGGCGGGAGAGGTTTTCATATCGGCGCTGACCTTCTGGCAGGCGTGGTTCACGGTGGAATGGTCGCGGCCGCCGAAGGAATCGCCGATGAGGGTGAGGGGCGCGCCCACGACTTCCCTTGCGATATACATGGCGATCTGCCGGGGCACGGCCACGTCGCGGCTGCGGCGGGGGCCCTTCAAATCGTCCACGGACACGCTGTAATAGGCGGCCACGGCCTCCATCACGTCGTCGCAGGTAACGCGGCGGGGTTCGGAGCGGGCAAAGATTTCCCGCAGGGCGTCCTCGGCCAGGCGCTGATCCACGGGCTTGCCGGTGAGGGAGGAATAGACCACCAGCCGGGTCAGGCACCCTTCCAGCTCCCGCACGTTGTTGGAAACGCGCTCCGCGATCATGGTGAGCACGGCGTTGTCCACTTTCATCAATTCCTCATCGGCCTTCTGCCGGAGGATGGCCACCCGGGTTTCCAGGTCCGGCTTGGAAATATCGGCCACCAGGCCCCACTCGAAGCGGCTGCGGAGCCTCTCTTCCAGCTTGGCGATTTCCCGGGGCGGCTTATCGGAGGACAGAATGATCTGCTTCCCGGCGGTATGCAGGGCGTTGAAGGTGTGGAAAAATTCCTCCTGGGTGCCCGCTTTGCCGGTAAGGAACTGAATATCGTCCACCATCAGCACGTCGATATTCCGGTATTTTTCCCGGAATTCGGCCTGGGTCTTTTTGTTGAGGGAGTTCACCATTTCGTTCATGAACAGCTCGCAGGTGACATACTTCACCCGCAGCGTGGGCTTTTGGGACAGCATGTAGTGCCCGATGGCGTGCATCAGGTGGGTCTTGCCCAACCCAACGCCGCCGTAAATGAACAGGGGATTGTAGGCGTCCGCCGGGGATTCCGCCACCGCCAGCGCCGCCGCGTGGGCAAACCGGTTGTTATTGCCCACCACGAAGGTGTCAAAGGTATACTTGGGGTTCAGGCTGCTGTCGTCCGCCGGTTTTTCGCCGGGGGTCACGCCCGCCCGGTATTCGTCCGCCTGGGCAGGGGTCAAAAACACGGCCTTCAAAGGCCGCCCCGCCGCTTCGGACAGGGAATTGCTCACCAGCACGGCATAGCGGGGCACCACGAACTGATGGTAAAAATCCGTTACCGCTTCGATAAAGAATTGCTCGCCGGAAACACCCAGCGGACGCAGGGCGGAACGGATCCAGGTATTAAAGGTTACTTCCGTCATTTCCAGGTGCATGATCTGGCACGCCTGATCCCAAAGGGCCTGTTTATCCAAAGTGCTCTCTCCGCTTCTGTTCCATGACTTGTGCATGTTTATTTGGGCGCAAGGCCGCGGCAAACGTGGAAAAAAGAAAACCCGCCGGGCAAACGCCCAACGCGGGGTGTGGATAACTTTTTGTGGAAAACTTATCGCTCCCCAGCCGCTGCCTTATCATAGCAGATTTTCCGCCTTATTTCAAGGGAGCTTTTGGGGGCCTTTCCGCGTTCGCGTTCATGCAGTATGAAAAACTGTTGATAACTTTTCCCCGCTATCCCTTGTGGTGCGTCCGCCCGCGAACTACAAGCCGTGGCGGACAGTGAAAAACGAATTGTCATTTATATGCATTGAAAGCATTTTTATGCATCAAATTCAGGGAAGATTCTTTGAAAAAAACCTGCCTTTTGGCGCAGCTGCACATCGATTTCCAAAAGGTGAAACAAAACCGTATCAAAGTGAAAAACATATTTAATGAAAATGAAAAATATGTTCTGGCTGATGCGGAGGCACCCTGGGGCTATCCGCCCCAGACCCCGACCAAAGGTCTTCGACCTCTGGACTCCACTAAGCGAAATTATTTCGTGGAAAAAAACAAACGGCCTCCGCTTGCCGCGCTGGGGTTTACGAAAGTTTGATAGCTTCTGGCCCAAGAAAGCCGGGAAAATCCCAGAGGAAAGCGAGCTTTCCGTCTGGGATTATTCCCTGGCTTTCCCCGGATGCATCGCATCCGGGCTGGCCGCCAGAGGCGGCCGGGCCAGAAGCACAATGGCGGCAATTTGGGCTTTCCTTCCAAGTATCAGCGGGAGCTTGTTTTCTTTCCGTGTCATGCAATATCCGCAAGTGAGGGTCCAGGGGCATCATGCCCCTGGTGGGGCGCGGGGCAAAGCCCCGCACGTCTCCCCATCGTGCTTTTTTCTGGCGCCGTCCGGGTTGACAATTGGCAAAAATGGGCATATACTGAAAACAGCAAAATACATGGGAGGTGACAGTCAATGGGCGACGGCGAGAGATGCACAGTGAGCGAAGGCGTGCCGCGATCGTGGACGGCGCGCTCGTTGGCGCGTCATTCATAATTCGGTTCGTCCCCCTCTTGCATCGCTGAACGTCGTAACAGCGGGAAAGGCAGAGCACGAAGAGGGCTTTTTTGCGTGCGTGCTTTTCCGATGATCTGCGGGTTCGTGTTCAAAAGAAAAGGGGAGGTGAATCCCATGGAATGGGAAGCCATTCAGAAACGTCTGAACGACCTGTTGGAAAAGGGCCGGCACGGTGAGCTTCGCGGGGCGATGATGATGCTGAACGAAGTGGACATCGCCCAATACATGGAAGGGCTGGATAAGGAAAAGCTGCTGCTGGTGTTCCGCATCCTGCCCAAGGATATTTCGGCGGACGTGTTCAGCTACATGTCGGACGAGCAGAAACAGACGCTGATCGAATCCATCGGCGATCAGGAAATCCGCGCCCTGATCGACGACATGTTCTTAGACGACGCGGTGGACTTTCTGGAGGAAATGCCCTCCAGCGTGGTGCGGCGCGTATTGCAGACCACGGACACGGAAAAGCGCAATCTGATCAACCAGTTCCTGCGCTATCCCGATAATTCCGCCGGTTCCCTGATGACCATCGAATATTTGGAATTTTTCAGCGACGTGACGGTGCGGGGCGCCATGGACATCATCCGGCGCGAGGGTCTGGACAAGGAGACCATTTACACCCTGTATATCGTGGACAGCACCCATCACCTGATCGGCACCCTGGCGCTAAGGAAAATGATCCTGGCCAGCGAGGACACGGTGCTGTCCGACATCATGGACCGCAATCCCGTGTGCGTGCACACCTTAGACGACCAGGAAAAGGTGGCCGAGGTGGTGCGCCATTACGACTTGATGGCCATTCCCGTGGTGGATAAGGAAGACCGTTTGGTGGGTATCATCACCGCGGACGACATCATGGACGTCATCGAAGAAGAAACCACGGAAGACTTTGAAAAGATGGCCGCTTTGACGCCGTCCGATGACGAATACCTGAAAACGTCCCCCTTCAAGCTGGCGCTGAACCGTATTCCCTGGCTGCTGGTCATGGCCATCATCGCCATTTTCACCGGCCTGATCATCACCCAGTACGAGGACGTGCTGCAGGCCACGGGCAGCGTGGGCATCATCCTTACCTCCTGCATCCCCATGCTGATGGATACGGGCGGCAACTGCGGCGCCCAGAGCTCTACCCTGATCATCCGCGGCCTTTCCCTGGGCCAGATCACCTTGAAGGATTTCTTTAAGGCCCTGTGGAAGGAATTCCGGGTCGCTATCATCGTGGGCGCGGTGCTGTTCGTGTTCACGCTGTTCCGGGTAAAGTTCGTCAATCCCCTGTTCATGGAGGACGGAAGCGGCATCACCTGGGCCGTGGCGTTCGTGGTGGCGTCGGCGCTGTTCGGCACCATCATGCTGGCGAAGGCCCTGGGCTGCGCTATGCCTATGCTGGCCAAGCGCCTGAAACTGGACCCCGCCCTCATGGCCAGCCCCATGATCACCACCGTGGTGGATATGAGCTCCCTGTTCATTTACTTCTCCATTGCAAAGGCCGTGCTGAAAATCTGAGAAAGGTTTTACAGCCGAGGTAAGGGAAGGACGCTTTTGTGGATACGCTGGGGCTATCCGCCCCAGACCCCGACCAGGGGAATGATTCCCCTGGACCCTCTCCTGCGATTATTGCTTGACAAAGAGAATCGGCAATTTTCCGCTGCTGCCTGGAAGGAACGGCCATGCTTGACGCCGCTGTGCTTCTGGCCCGGCCGCTGAAAGCGGCCAACCCGGATGCAAAAGCATCCGGGGAAAGCCATGGAATAATCCCAGGGAGAAAGCTCGCTTTCCCCCTGGGATTTTCCCGGCTTTCTATAGGCCAGAAGCCCTCTTGCTTTCGTGCCCCCGCGCAGCTGGCGGAAATTGTTTGTTTTCTTCAATACAGTCTATTCGCCTCAGGGAGTCCAGGGGCCGAAGGCCCTTGGTTCAGGGGTTCAGGGGGCTGAAGAAGCCCCCTGGCCTGATGCTTACTGATTAAAGCATTCTTCCCGGTACCTCGGCTCAACAATCGCCATGAAAGAAGGCTTCGCCAATTTTTTGTCCTCCATGCTGCCCCGGATGACGGCGCTGCCCGGGGAAATCAGCGTTTACGGCAAGGACCTGACCACCGATGAAAAGTGGGCGTATGAAGCGGATATCCCGCTGGTGGCGGCCAGCGTGATCAAGCTGCCCATTTTGGTGGAGGCGTTCCGGCAGGCCCGGGACGGCCTGCTTGCCATGGACGAAGCGTTTTCTATCCGGCCGGAGCAGAAAATGCCCTCCTGCGGGGCGCTGACCTACCTGCACGACGGCCTCACCGTCACCTTGCGGGACTTGTGCGCGCTCATGATCATCGTCAGCGACAACACCGCCACCAATATCCTGATCCAGCGCTTAGGCATGGAAAATGTGAACGCCGGGATGCGCGGGCTGGGCCTGGAAAAATCCACCCTGCGCCGCCTGCTGTTCGATGCCGAGGCCGCCGGGCGGGGCCTGGAAAACACCGTCACGGCTTGGGAAATGGGCCAATTGCTGGAAATGCTGTACAAGGGCGAATGTGTGTCTCCGGAAGCCGACGCGGAAATGCTGGGCATCCTCCGGGACCAGCGGCTCAACGGCAAAATGCCCTTTTTCCTGCACGGGCTGGAAATCGCCCACAAAACCGGCGAGGACGACGGCATCACCCACGACGTGGGCATCGTGTACGCCGAACACCCGCTGATTTTGTGCTTCGCCTCCAACCATACCGACGTGCCCGCCTTTGAACGCTTCATTCAGGACGCGGCGCGGGACTTTGTTGGGTGGATATGACGTTAATTGGGATTTGTGGAGGAGAGACCCAGCGGGGCTTTGCCCCGCACCCCACCAGGGAGATGATCTCCCTGGACCCTCGCCTGCGGAAATAACACGATGCGTTGAGACGACTTGGTTCCCGCTGTCGCATTGGAAAGGATAGCAAAACT
>JAFSKN010000066.1 GCA_017448975.1 Clostridia bacterium | reverse complement strand
AGCTCGCTTTTTCCCAAGGGATTATTCCCTGGCTTTCCCCGGATGCAAAGCATCCGGGTTGGCCGCCAATGGCGGCCGGGCCAGAAGCACAAGGCCGTCAAGTTTTGCTATCCTTTCCAATGCGACAGCGGGAACCAAGTCGTCTCAACGCATCGTGTTATTTCCGCAGGCGAGGGTCCAGGGAGATCATCTCCCTGGTGGGGTGCGGGGCAAAGCCCCGCTGGATCCCTCCTCCACAAATCCCAGTTTGTATGTTAATGCAGTTTTTTGACAGAAAGAGGTTCAGGATGGTATACTGAACCGATCAGAAAGCAAGGGGGATGGCGCTGTTATGGAAGACGTTGCCGCGACGGACCGGCTGTATTATGAAAACGCGTACCTGCGGGCATTTGACGCGCGAGTGATCGCTGTAAGTGAAGACGGATGGAGCGCGCTGGACCGTTCGGCTTTTTACCCCACCTCCGGGGGCCAGCCCTTTGATACGGGGATGCTGAACGCGGCCCGGGTGGTGGACGTGGAAGTGGAAAACGGGGTGGTGTGGCACAGGACGGACGCGGCCCTGCGCGTCGGGGAAGAAGTTCACGGCGCAATCGACTGGCCCCGGCGGTGGGATCACATGCAGCAGCACGCCGGGGATCATATGCTGGCCGGGGCAGCATGGCAGCTGTTCGGCGGCGTGACCATTGGCCTGCATTTGGGCCGGGAAAACAGCACCATCGATATGGACCTGCCCGGCGGACGCACCCATTTGACAGCGGAAGAAATCGAAACGCTGGAAACGCTGGTGAACCGGCGCGTGCAGCAGGACGATCCCATCCGCTGCTGGTTCCCCGATCCGGAAGAATTGGCCGCCCTGCCCCTGCGCAAGCGCCCCACGGTAGACAGCCATGTGCGTATCGTCGCCATGGGGGATTATGAAATGGTGCCCTGCGGCGGCACCCATCCCTGCTCTACGGGTCAGATCGGGCCGATCAAAATCCTTTCCTGCGCCCCGGCCCGGGGGAAAATGCGCCTGTGTTTCGTGGCGGGCATGCGGTCGGTGCGGTACTTCCAGGAAACAGCGGCCTGTGCGGAACGGGTGGCGGCGGCGCTTTCGTCCACCGTGGCCGAAGCCCCGGACGCTTTTCTGCGGGAGGGGGAAGCACATCTCAGTATGCAGAAAGAAACCGCCCGGCGCCTGACCCAGGCGGCTTTGGAAGTGCTGCACCTGCGCAAGGCGGGCGATGTTTACGCCGCCCACCTGCCCTTTGCGGATCGGGATATGCTTTTGTCCGCCGCCCGGGAACTGACCAAAGATCCCCGGGCCGTGGTCCTGCTCTCCTGTCCCGGCAAAAGCGGCCGCGCCCTGCTGTTCGCAAAAGGCGCGGAAGCGGAAGGAGATATGGCGGCGCTTCTGCGTCAGTGCGGCGGCAAAGGCGGCGGCAAACCTGACCTGGCGCAGGGCAGTGCGGCGGACGGCGAAGCGCTGGAACAGGCTGTAAAACGGTTGTGATGCTGACGCGCAGCCGAACCGTATGCGGCTGTGTCCATCGGCATTCGCGGGAGGATTTCTATGATTGAATTCAGGAAATGCACGGATTTTCCGAGAGGTACGCTTTACGACATTCTGGTGGACGCGTATTCCTATGATAAAAGAAACAGGCAAATCTGGGACGCGAACTGGAAAGAAACAGACGATTTCTTTTATGACAATCCGGAAATCGCCGATCAATACGCTCTGGTGACCTGCCTGGACGGAGCGCCCATTGGGTTTGTGACATGGGATCCCCGAAATATGCCTGATTATGTTGAGATCGGTCATAACGGGATCAGGGAAAAACACAAGGGCCACGGATACGGGCGTTTGCAGCTGGGAGAAGCGCTGCGAAGGATCAGGGCCTATGAAGGACTGAAACGGATCATCGTCATCACAAACAGCAATCTCATCGCTCCGAGGAATTACGAATCCGCCGGCTTTGCGCTGTACGACAGAAAGCCCAATCCCACGGAAACCGCGTATACCGGGGACTATCTCTATTATGAACTGATGCTGTAGCATCTCATCATTTCTACGCTTTACGCTCCGCTTGCGTCTCTGGTAACCATTAAAATATTGTAATAACATTCAAGGCTGCGCAGTAACGAAATGCACAGGAAATATCGTGTTTTCTCTTGCGTTCTTTGTGCCCGCTGTGTTACACTAACCATTGGCGGACGCCCATTCTGGTGTATCGGAAGGATCAAGGATGATTGAAACCTGGAAAATCCCCGTAAAGCCCATCAGCGGCAGAACGCCGCGCAAGGTATACGTATATCTGCCCCATCAGGCGGAGGAGGACCCGGAGGCCCGGTTCCCCGTGCTGTACATGTTTGACGGCCACAACGTGTTTTTTGACAAGGACGCCACGTATGGCAAAAGCTGGGGCATGGGAGAATACTTAGGGGGTACGGACACCGGCCTGATCGTGGTGGCGGTGGACTGCGACCATCGGCCCCCCCATGGGCGTTTAAGCGAGTATTCGCCCTTTTCCTTCCGGGACAGGGAGTTCGGCTCCGTGGTGGGCCGGGGCAAGCTGTTCATGGACTGGCTGACGGAAACCTTAAAGCCCGTCATCGACCGGAAATATCCCACCCTGCCGGAGCGGGAATTTACCTGGATCGCGGGCAGCAGCATGGGCGGCCTCATGAGCTTGTACGCGGTGACGGCTTACAATCAGGTGTTCAGCCGGGCGGCGGCCCTCTCCCCCTCGGTATGGCTGGTGCGGAACAAAATGCTGCCCCTGCTGCGGAAGATCGAGCTTTCGCCGGACACGGTGATTTATATGGATTACGGTTCCCGGGAAATGGACAACCACGCGGGCATGATGCGCTGCTTCCTGAATACCGCCTCCATCCTGACAGAAAAGGGCGCGTTCGTCACCAGCCGCATCGTACCCAACGGCGACCACTGCGAAGCGTGCTGGGAAGAACAAATCCCCATCTTTATGCAAATTTTGTTTTACGACAGGGAGTGAAAGCATGGAAACTCAATACCTTAGGGAATACAGCCCCGCCCTGGACAGGGACATGGAGCTGAAAATCTACGGCCACGCGGGGCGGCCGGTGCTGTTTATCCCCTGCCAGAACGGACGTTTTTTCGATTTTGAAAATTTCCACATGACCGACGTGTGGGGGCCCTGGATCGAATCGGGTCAGGTGATGGTGTTCTCCATCGACACCATCGATCAGGAAACCTGGAGCAATGTGGACGGCGACCCCGGCTGGCGTTCCTGGCAGCATGAGCGCTGGATGCGCTTCATTTTCGACGAAATCGCGCCTTTCATTCAGGATCAAGCCCGGCAGCGCAACGGCTGGGGCGGCAATCCGGGCATCATCGCTTTCGGCTGCTCCCTGGGCGCCACCCACGCGGCCAACCTGTTTTTCCGGCGGCCCGATCTGTTCGACGGCCTGCTGGCGTTGAGCGGCATCTACACCGCCTCCTACGGCTGGGGCGGCTACATGGACGAGCGGGTGTACCTGAACAGCCCGGTGGATTATTTGGGGGGCATGCCCAACGACCATCCCTTTATTCAGGAATACAACAACCACCGGGGCATCATTGTGGTGGGTCAGGGGCCCTGGGAAGTGCCGGAAACCACGTTCCAACTGAAAGGGATCTGCGAACAGAAGGGCATCGGCGTGTGGTTCGATATCTGGGGCTGCGACGTGCGCCACGACTGGGATTGGTGGTATGAGCAGGTCCGGTACCATGTGCCGCACCTGTTGGAGTAAAATGCGTTAAGCGTTGAGGCGATATATCCTCTCTCAGCTTTTGATTCCGAATCATTCATTTATAGAACGTTCATCTCTTCACTCTCAGCTCTACAAGGAGGTTCCCCATGATCCGTCACATCGTACTGTTCAAAATCAAGGACGAATACAAGGAAGAAATCCCCCAGCTCGTCAAGAATTTCTATGGCATGAAGGGCAAAATCGAAGGCATGCTGGATTTGGAAGCGGGGCAGGACGTGCTGCACAGCGAACGGTCCTACGACCTGGCGCTGATCACCGTGTTCGACGGCATGGATTCCTTTCAGGCATACCAGACCCATCCGGTGCACCTGCCCGTGAAAAAGCGGATGCACGAAGTGCGCAGCGCGTCGGTGGCGTGCGATTTTGAGTTCTGATCCCCGCGGACAATTCAAGCGCAAACGGTACCGGGGCTTGCGCATGAATTGGGATTTGTGGGGGAGAGACCCAGCGGGGCTTTGCCCCGCACCCCACCAGGGAGATGATCTCCCTGGACCCTCGCCTGCGGAAATAACACGATGCGTTGAGACGGCTTGGTTCCCGCTGTCGCATTGGAAAGGATAGCAAAACTTGACGGCCTTGTGCTTCTGGCCCGGCCGCCATTGGCGGCCAACCCGGATGCTTTGCATCCGGGGAAAGCCAGGGAATAATCCCAGGGAAAAAGCGAGCTTTTTCCCTGGGATTTTCCCGGCTTTCTT
>JAFSKN010000074.1 GCA_017448975.1 Clostridia bacterium | reverse complement strand
CGAAGGGGTTCCACCTGTTCCCATACCGAACACAGAAGTTAAGACCTTCAGCGCCGATGGTACTTGGCTGGACACGGCCCGGGAGAGTAGGTCGCCGCCGGATTCCATTTAGAAGCAATCCTCAAAGGGTTGCTTCTTTTTTTACAATGATAGAGAGCAGAGAGATTTTGCACAATTTTTGACACATATTCGTTTATCCCTTCACGCTTCGTTCATTTATTGTGTTTTTTCATTTTTTCGTTCGTCTTTTTCCTGTGGTAGTGCTATAATAAAAAAGTATGTATGATTTTGCCTTTCTCAAACGAAAGAGCGGAAAAGGTCCAATGAAAAGGAGGAAACATCCATGAAACGCACAATCTGCCTGATTTTCGCACTGGTGCTTGCCTTGTCTGTTGTCTGCGGCGCCGCGGCTGCTGAAAACACCTTTAAGACAGCTTACTATACCCTGACCCTTCCCCAAGGGTGGGAAATTGATACCGAGGATGTGGGCGTGGAAGAAGAAGACAAAAACCTCAAGGAAGAATATCTTGGCTCCTTCTATGAGAAGAAAGGAATTGGGCTGTTCATTGAGGCTTATTTGGTCTACTATAAGGACAGCGAACTGCAAAACACACGCCTGTGGGAGGCTGGCGAGGCAGAGTTACAATCCTATGAACAGGAAATAATGGAAGTCTATGAGGATGACGATCCTGTATTGCTTGACAGAGTGCAGGCTGACAGAATTCCTTTCGTTCTGATCAAAGCGGCGGACGATGAAGGCGAGTATCTGTACGCGGAAACGATGTCCAACGGATATGCCATCGCGTTCTATGCCTACATCATCGATGATGACGAGACCTTGTATTCTCTTAACAATCAATCTATTGAGCAATTCAAAAATATCTTGAAAACGTTCCAGCCGATGACCTGACACTGCGATAAAACGCAAGAACGTGCCTGCCATCATGGTACAGGAATCCCGAAAAGGAGGCGCATTGCCGTGAAAAAAGCGGTTTCTCTTTTGCTTGCGCTTATTTTGGCGCTTTCCATCGTGCCCGGCGCGGTGTCCCCTGCGCTGGCAAGAGAGAAAGAAGTGACGATTCTGGCCTATATCTGCGGCACCGACTTGGAAAGTGAGGACGGCGAGGCCAGCGGCGATATCCGGGAAATGATCGCCTCCGGTGTGGGCAATTCCAACGATGTGACCGCTATCATTGCCACCGGCGGATCGAGCAGATGGCAGCGGTACGGCATTTCCAACCGCAATGTGCAGTATTACCGGCTGGGCGGCAGCAGCCCCGAGCTGCTCCAGGACGTGGGCAGCCGCAGCATGGGCGAGGCAGGCACCCTGAGCGATTTCCTGCGCTACGCGATTTCTGCCGCGCCTGCGAGGCGCTATGTGCTGATCCTGTGGGATCACGGCGGCGGCCCGGTGTACGGCATCTGCAACGACGAGAACTATCAGGACGACAGCCTTTCCCTGGCTGAGCTGCATAGGGGACTGGTGGATGGGCTGAATGGCACCAAGCTGGACATCGTCGCTTTTGACTGCTGCCTGATGAATTGCGTGGATCTGTGCGCCGATCTGTACGGCATTGCGGATTATTCCGTTCTCAGCCAGGAGCTGGTGAGCGGAACGGGCCTGAATTACGACGAGTGGATGGGACCCATAGTGAGCGATCCCAGCATCTCCACAAAGCAAATCGCTATGTCGATGGCGGAAACCTACATTCGGGAAAATTCCAGCGGACGGAACGCTGATACCGCCACCATATCCGTGATTGCTTCGGACAAGATGCCCGCTGTGATGAACGCGGCCAATGCTTTCAGCGCGGCCCTGACGTCGCTGCTCAGCACCAATCTGGCCGGCGTGGTCCGTCTGCGCAATCAGCTGACCACCTTCGGCGAGTTCCTGGACTATGACGCTTCCGACTTAGTGGATATCGAGGACATGTGCGACGCCTTTTCCGCCCTGCTGCCCCAGGAAAGCGAAAATCTGAAGCAGGCGGCCCGGCAGGCAGTGTGCTATAACTGCACCACCAGCGATATCGCATCCTACGCCCATGGGCTTTCCTTCTTTATGCCCTATGATACCATCCGCAATGACCGGCAGGACATTCTGGCCTATTACAATACCCTGTCCAGCGATTATGCCAGCCTGGCGGTGGCCATGACCAACCAGGCCACGACCTCCGGCTATACCATGACCGGCTCCAACTATACCCCCTCCAACTTCTATTCCCATGACGATTATTATGGCAGCGGTTCCTTCTCGGGCTGCTTCTATGACATCTGGGATGGGTACTTCGGAGATTATTGCAGCTTCGACGACGTGTATGATTCCTGCGACGGCAACATTTGGGCCGGGCTGAACAGCTCCTCCGGCTCCATCTGGGACGGCTATTCTACTTCCTCCGGGATTTGGGAGGGCTACACGCCCTCCAATATCTGGGGCGATTACGATGGTACCTCCGGGCCCAGCGCGGCCGCTACGCCCTCTGCCGGCGGCATTTGGGCAGGTTTTAATGCACAGACCGCATCCCCCACTCAGGCCCCAGCGCAGGGCACCGCGTCTTCGGCGCTGGGCAGCATTTGGGCGGGCCTGCTGAATAACAGCACCGATTATTATCAGCCCGGAGAACAGAACCAGAACGTGCAGGAAGGCGTCAGCGAAGCTGTATCCGCCGACGACGTGCTGGAAACGGCAAACACCTTCTTTTCTTCCGCGAACCTGACGGCCCAGATGATCTATTCCATCCAGCTGAACCGATCGGACCTGGATCACCTGGCTTCCGCCAGCGGCGTGCTCAGCGTGAAGGATGGGAATGAGACAGTCCGGCTGGGCAACCTGGGGCAGACCACCATCGACTGGTCCACCGGTTTGGTTTTCTCCATGTTTGACGGCTCCTGGCCCATGCTGGACGGCCAAATGGTGCGGGCGGAATTCCTGTACGGAGACGATGCGGGCAACGTGCGCTTCGTGATCCCCACCCGGATCAACAATATAAAAATGTACCTGCTGGGCAGCCGCGCCGCCGACGGCACCATGGAGATACTGGGTGCTACCCAGGGCTACGATGAAAACGGTTTCGCCATTCGCGGATCGATCCCCCTGGAAGCGGGCATGAAAATTCAGCCCCTGTTCACCGCCGTTGCCGCCGACGGCACGGAGAGGGAATACCGGGGCAATGAGATCATCGTACCGGCAGAGGGACTGAACCTGGCTTGGGCAAGGATCCCCAGCGGCGATTATCTCTACTGCTTCGGCCTGACCGACCTGTCCGGCCAGGTGCACTACACGGATACAGTTGCCATCAGCTTCTGAAAAAAGGCAAAACGAATCGGGCGTCAAGCGAATCTGCTTGACGCCCGGCTTTGTATGAAGCAATCAGGAATTCAGAAAATCCTTCCGCATGGGGGTGAAGATATCCAGCAGCACGCCTTTTTCCAGGCAAACCGTGCCGTGGGGCAGGCCGGAGGGCACCACGATGGAATCGCCGGGGCTTAATTCCACAGCCTCACCCTCCACCGAATAGCTGAACTTGCCGGACAGCACATAGCTGCATTGGGTGTGGGGATGGGTGTGTTCCGCCCCCACTGCGCCGGTTTCAAAGGAAACTTCCACGGACATGAGGTTTTCATCGTAGGACAGGATGCGCCGGGTGACCCCGCCGCCTAAGTCGATCAGCTTTTGTTCATGGTGCAGAGCAACTTTTCCTTTCATGCCTGCATTTCCTCCTTTTTCAGCGGGATGCCCACTGTGATGATTTCAAAGGGCGATACATACTTGGCGTCCGCGGTTTCTTCCTCGTCCGCGTCCTCTAACATGTTCATGTGATATACGCCCTGGGGGAAGCACACCAGAGCGCGCCGTCCGTCCTGTTCGGACAGGCGCAGGACCAGATATTTTCCATTCTCGGATACCTTCACGCTTTGCAGCCACAGGCCGCTGTCGCAAAGGGCCTTGCGCCACACTTCGGGCAGTCCCGGCGCGGCCTGGATGAGGGGCACGTTATAGGCGAAAGCCAGCTTGTTGATCCCCGCCTGCACGGCGTCGCCTTCGTGGGGTACGATCAGGTATTTGATGGTATGCCGCCCCATGTCGCTGGTGATGTCGGGCCGGATGGTGGAACGCAGCAGGCTCAGGCTCACTTCGCCGTCCTCGATGCCCACGCCGTACTTGCCGCTGTTGATGACGGCCACCCCCGCGCCGGTTTCGGAAAGATCGAACCATTTGTGGTGGCAGACCTCGAACCGGGCCTGCTCCCAGGTGGTGTTTTTGGTCAGGGAGCGCTTGACAAACCCTGCGCTGGTATCGCAGGTAAGCTCCCGGGAGAGGATGTTGGGGGCGAAATTCACCTTCATCAGCCGGTGCTTTTCGTGCCAGTCCACAATATGCTCCACTTCCACGGCCCGGCTGTCCCGGAACAGGCGGATCACCATGCGCCAGGCGCTCTTTTCCGTGGCGAAATCCACAGTGAATTCAGCGGAAACGCCATCCTGATAGGTCAGGCGGACTTTTTCTGTGATGGG
>JAFSKN010000018.1 GCA_017448975.1 Clostridia bacterium | reverse complement strand
CGTAATTACGAAGCAGCAGGCGGCGTTTGCTTGACAAATCCATACATGCCTCTTCGCCTGGAGCGGGGTCAAGGGGGATCATCCCCCTTGTGGGGTGCGGGGCAAAGCCCCGCCGGTCTCCTTTGTAACTTAAAGTGTTCAATAAGGAAAAAAGATAAAAGTTGGAGGTCACGCCATGAAGCTGTTTCTTTCCGCCGATATTGAAGGCACCACCGGCATCACCCTCTGGGATGAAACGGAAAACGGTCATTCCCGCTACGCTTATTTCCAGCAGCAGATGACCCGGGAAGCCGCCGCCGCCTGCCAGGGCGCGCTGGACGCGGGCTGCGATGAAATTCTGGTCAAGGACGCCCACGACAGCGCCTGCAACCTGATCCCCTCCCTGCTGCCGGAAGAAATCCGCATTTTCCGGGGCTGGGGCAGCGACATCATGAGCATGATGGCCGGGTTGGAAAAAGGCTACGACGGGGTGATGTTCACCGGCTACCATTCCGGCGCGGGCATGGACACCAATCCCCTGTCCCACACCATGAACACGAAGAACAATTATGTGAAAATCAACGGCATGATCGCGCCGGAGCTGATGATCAACAGCCTGACGGCGGCATACTTGGGCGTGCCCGTGCGGCTGGTGACCGGGGACAAGGGCTTGTGCGACTGGATGAAAGCCGTGAATCCCAACATCGAAACGGTAGCCGTCAGCGAGGGCCGGGGCCGGGGCTCCATTTCCATCCATCCCGACAAGGCGGTGCGCCTGATCCGGGAAGCGGCCTGCCGGGCCATGCAGAAGCCCGCCGCGGACTGCATGTTCCCCCTGCCCGCGCATTTCACGGTGGAGATCTCCTATAAGGATCATTTCCGGGCCAAATCCGCCGCCGCCTATCCCGGCGTGCGCCAAACCGGCCCCGCCGCCGTGGTCTTTGAAACGGACGGCTGGATGGACGCGCTGCGGACGCTGGACTTCGTGCTGTGATCCTGTGCATTCGTTGCACTTTTCTCGGAAAAAAATCCTGGAACCGATTGTAATTGACCGCATTTTTTTGTATAATAACAGCGGTAGATCATCGTTTGGGAAATTTGCCGCTGATGAAAGGGAAAAGCGGCTTTTTATCCTATTCCGAAGAAAACGGAAGAACGGAAAAGGGGGAGCTTAACTGATGAAGAAAAAATGGATGATTGTGATCCTGGCCGTGGTCTGCATCGCACTTGTTGCCTGCGGCGTACTGATCGGCACCCGCCTGCAGGCGGATCGTTCCGCGCCGGACACACGTTCCTCCCCCGACGGGGATATGGTGACCGCGGAAGAAATGCAGCAGCAGCTCGAATCGCTGCAAAAAGAGCAGCAGGCCCTGAACGAGGCGCTGGAGCTGAGCGATCAGGAGCGGGCGAAGCTGCAGGAAGAACTTCGCAACACCAGATCCGCCCTGGAAACCAGCACCCAGGAAAAAACGGCCTGGAAGGATCAGGCTGAAAAGCTGACCACCGAGCTGGCCGGCGCTCAAAGCACGATCCAGGCGCTGAACGCCACGCTGGATGAAAAAGCCGGCGACGCCTCGAAAATGGATCAGATGCAGGCGGCGCTGGACACGGCAGCCCAGGAAAAGGACGCCCTGAACGCTCAGCTTGCCCAGTTGCAGGCGGCGCTGGACGCGCAGCAGGCCCAAAACGCCGATTATCAAACCCGCGCCGAAGCGCTGACGGAAAGCCTGAATGCCGCCGCCGAGGAAAAGGATGGGCTCAGTGAGCGGATCGCTGTTCTGGAAGGGGAAATCGCCGCGGTGAACACCGCCCTGGAAACCGCCAAGAACGATAAGCAGGCGCTTGAGGAGCAGATTTCCGCCCTTACCGCACAGGCCGACAGCCTGAAAGCCGACGCCCAGCAGGAAAAGGACAGCCTGACTGCCCGGATCACGGAGCTGACCTCCGCCCAGGCGGAACTGCAAACCAGGACGGACGCCTATCAGGCCGATGCCGACGCTCTGAAGCAAAGCCTGGCGCTGGCTGTGGCGGAAAAAGAGGCGCTGGATCAGCAGATCGTCGCCCTGCGGGCCAGCGCGGATGCTGCCGCCGCTGCCCTTGAGCAGGAAAAAAACAATACCCGGATCATGGAAGAACGAGTGATCGTTTTGACCAATCAGGTGAACAGCCTGCAGGCGGATGCGCAGCAGGAGAAAGACAGCCTGACCGCCCAGATCGCGGAGCTGCAGGCCGCCCTGACGGAAAGCCAGGCTGCCAGCTCTGATCGGAGCGCTTTGGAAGCCCAGATCACCGCACTCCAGGGGGAAGTAGATTCCGTCAACAGCGCCCTGGAGCAGTCCAAAGCCAACGCGCACCTGCTGGAGAACCTTGCGCTCATGCTGGCCGGCAAACTGAAAAACGCCGGATCGGACGCCCAGCAGGAAGACGGCAGCCAAGCCGCCTTATTGGACGAGCTGCAGGCCCTTTTGGCCGACCAGCAGGCCCAGACCGCTGACTTTGAAGCCCAGGCCGCTGCCCTGACGGAAATTCTGGCCGCTGCCGATCAGGAAAAGGCGGCCCTGGACACCGAGGCTGCCGCCCTGCAGCAGGATCTCGCCGCCGTCAGCGCGGAGCTGGCAAAATCCAAAAACAACACCCGCATCATGGAAGAACGGGTAATCGCCCTTACCAAGCAGCTGAACAGCGCCAAAGCGGATTCCCAGCAGGAACGGGACAGCCTGAACCAGCAGCTGTCCGAGCTGCGCGCCGCGCTGACGGAGCAGCAGAGCCAGACCGACGCCTATCAGGTCGAAGCCCTCGCCCTGAAGGACAGCCTGGACGCCGCCAATCAGGAAAGCGAAGCCCTGAACGGACGGATCGCCTCCCTGGAGCAGAACGTCGCTTCCCTGGAAAAAGCGCTGGCCAATTCCAAAAACGAAACGGGCATCATGGAAAACCGTGTCATTGCCCTGAACAAGCAGCTGAACGATTCCAAGGTGGAAAGCCAGCAGACCCAGGATAATCTGAACGGCCAAATCAGCGGTTTGCAGGCTGACCTTGAAGCCTCCAGCCAGGAAAACGAAAGCCTGCGCCAGGAAATCGCCGCTTTGCAGGCGGACGCGGAAGCGCTGCGCGGCGATTTGAGCCAGTCCCGGAACAATACGCAGATCATGGAAAACCGCGTCATCGCCCTGAACCAGACTTTGGACAGCACCAAGGCGGCCGCCCAGGAGGAGCAGACCCGTTTGAACGGCAGGATCGATGCTTTGGAGGCGACCCTTCAGGAGACCCAGGCTTCTCTGTCGGCGGAACGTCAGGAAAACGAAGCGCTGAACACCCAGCTGACCAATACCAGCGCCACCCTGGCACAAACTCAGGATGCGTTGACCGCGAAACGCCAGGAGAACGATGCCCTGAACACCCAGCTGACCAATACCAGCGCCGCCCTGGCACAAACCCAGGAAACCCTGGCCAACACCAACGCCGCCCTGGCGCAGACCCAGGAAACCCTGAACAGCACCAACACCACGCTGGCGCAGACCCAGGCATCCCTGACGGCCGAAATCCAGAGCAATGAAGAAAAGCGGCAGCGCATCTCCGCATTGGAAGACGATCTTCTGGCCACCCAGGCCATCGCAACCGAAGAATCGGATCGCAACGCCATGCTGCTGGGGCAGTTGGAAAACCTGGTGGCTGCCATGCAGACGGAAACCACCTTCCAGCTGGTGGATACCGATACCGGCGACGGGGATAAACTCAGCGCCCTGCTGAACCAGTACGTGGGTCTGGAAACACAGGCTGACGCGTCCATTCGCCGCCAGGGCATCCTGCCCCAGGCCGATCAGGAAGAGGACGGCAGCGAAATCGTGCTCACCGTGAACGGCGAAACGGTATCCCGCGCCAAAGTGGAGCGCGCGCTGGAAACCTCCCTGCTGATCCGCAAGCATGTGCTGGAGCAGCATCCCGAATGGGAAGGCCAGCCCTCCCTGTCGCTGGACCGCACCGTGGCAGCCCGGCAGATCATCACCCAGATGGCTGAAAATATGGCCCTGTGGCAGAAAGCCCAATCCCTGGGGCTGGACGTGATGACGGACGCTGAACTGCAAGCCTTGATCGACGCGGCCATTGAGCAGCAGGCCATTACCGGTTATTCCGCCGAAGAAATGCTCCCGTCCCTGCTGGTATCCCAAACCCTGGAAAAGCTGCGGGATTGGGCGGCTCAGGACGTGACGGTGACCGAAGAAGAATTCCTCAAGGAACTGCAAGCCAGGCGCTCCGCCTCCCAGGCTCTGTATGAGAGCGATCCTGACGCTTTCTGCCAGGTGGTCGAATCTGGCAAAGGATACTATCACTATCCCACCGCCCTTCGCCGCATCAAGCAGATTTTCCTCCCCACGGACGTAAAGGCGTACGAACAGCTGAAATCCGATCTGGAAGAAACCAGAAAGTATATCGACGAACTGGATTATGCCATTTACCGGTCCGGCAACCGGGAGGAAATCAAAAGGCTGAAGCAGAAAAGAGAAGCGATGAAGGAAAAGCTGGAAAAGCTGCAGGCGCAGTGGGATGCCACGGCGGGCCAGTCCGAACAGGCCCTGCAGCAGGCCCAGCAGGCCGCAGCCGATATCTATGCCCGGCTGAGCGCTGGCGAAAGCTTTGACACGCTGATCGCCGAATACAGCCAGGATACGGAGATGCCGGAAAACGGCTATGTCATCGGCGATGGCCGGAAGCTTCCTTTCCGCGATTTCGTGGTCAGAGCCCTGAATCTGCCGCGCGTCGGTTCCGTGACCAAAGTGATCGTAGCGGACGACGGATATCATATCCTGTACTACGCGGAGGATCTTACCAAAGATTGGGATTCCCTGCGGAATAACAAAGTGGCCCTGTTCGCTGAAATGCT
Source organism: Clostridia bacterium (assembly GCA_017448975.1). Classification (GTDB taxonomy): domain Bacteria; phylum Bacillota; class Clostridia; order Christensenellales; family Aristaeellaceae; genus RUG563. The sequence goes on along the minus strand of JAFSKN010000018.1, from coordinate 2,680 downwards.
GGCTGAGAAACGCCAGCAGGCGGCGGACGAAGCCATCGCCCAGTGGATCAGCGAGGCGGATATCCAAATCGCTCCCAACCTGTTCAGTTTCTGAATTTCCCAGTAAATCTGGAGGCCCCGGCATTCAGCCAGGGTCTTTTTTGTTACGATATTTCCTTAAAAATTGATTTTTTTCTGCAAAATTGTGTAGAATTTATTGCGAAACACTTGATTTTTAGCGTCATTTTCGTGTAAAATAGTAATATACAGGCAGAAAGCTTTTTTGCCTGCAATGTGCCGGGAAGGATGAAAAAAAATGGCCAAGCGCATTCTTTTGGTGGACGATGAACCGCTGATTCTCAAGGGTCTGCGTTTTACGTTAGAGCAGGAAGGATATGAAATTCTCACCGCAGCGGATGGCGAAGAAGCCCTGCAGGTATTTTTTGATCAGCCCGTGGATCTGGTGCTGCTGGATGTGATGCTGCCCAAGCTGGACGGCATTCAGGTGTGCCAGCGGATCCGGGAAAGCAGCAACGTGCCCATTTTAATGCTCACCGCCAAGGGTGAGGATATGGATAAGATCTTGGGCCTGGAATACGGGGCCGACGATTATATGACCAAGCCCTTTAATATCCTTGAGGTAAAGGCGCGCATCAAAACCGTGCTGCGCCGCGCCGCCCAGCCCGCGGTCAACGAAGAAAAGAAGATCATCCGCGTCCACGATATGGAAGTGAACATTGTCAATCGCTCCGTCACCCTGGGCGGCAAGGAAATCCGCCTCACCGCCAAGGAATTTGATTTGCTGCAATTGTTTATCACCAACCGCGGCAAGGTGTTCAGCCGGGAAACCATGCTGGAAACGGTGTGGAAGTACGATTACATGGGCGATGCCCGCACGGTGGACGTGCATATCCGCCGCCTGCGTGAAAAGATCGAGCGCAACACCGCCCAGCCGGAGTTCATCTTCACCAAGTGGGGAGTGGGCTACTATTTCACCGATAAGGATTAAAAATCCCTTCACCAGCATCCGCTGGCAGATATTGCTCGCCTTTCTGCTGATCGTTGGCCTGAGCTTTTACGTCATGGCCAGCTACATCGGCAGCATGGTGAGCGATTCGCTGTTTCAGCAGCGTATCCGCTCGGACCGCGCCAGTCTGGAAACCCTGGCCGTCCGGATCGCCCCGCTGCTGGCCCGCAGCGACGCCCCCGCGCTCCAATCCCAATTGCTCGCCGCCGGCGGGGAAATGGGGGGGCGCGTTTTGCTGTTGGATCAAAACGGCAAGGTGCAATTGGACAGCTACGGGGAAATGCAGGGCGTGCGCTTAGAGTACCCGGAAATCGCCACCATTCTGGTGCGCGGCCAGAGCGCAGATTACGGCGTGCACGAGCTGGATAAGGGCGAAGCCCTGGACACAGGTCACCTGCTCTTTGCCCGCCGCACCACCGGCGCGTGGGTGGGCTACTGCACCGCCGGGGTGGTGTACGCTTCGGACATCATCGGGGTGCTGCTGCTGGTGAGCCCGGTGCAGGAAATCATGCAGAACCTGTACCAATTGCAGGATCAGATGATCCTGATCTTCGTGCTCATCGCCGCGGCGGCCCTTTTGTGCTCCTGGATCTTTTCCCGGGTGATCACCCGGCCCATCGCCGGGCTGAACCGAGGCATCCAGCACATGTCCAAGGGCGATTTCTCCAGCCGGGTGAAGGTGCGCGGTTCCGGCGAAATGAAGCAGCTGGCCCGGGCTTTCAATTCCATGAGCGAGAAGCTGGAAACCCTGGATCAGAGCCGCAACCAGTTCGTGTCCAACGCCAGCCATGAGCTGAAAACGCCCCTGGCCACCATGAAGATCATGATCGAATCCCTGATCTATCAGCCGGACATGGACAAAGACCTGCGCACCGAATTCATGACGGACATCAACAACGAAATCGACCGTCTGTCCGCCATCGTCTCCGATCTGCTGACCCTGGTGCAGATGGACTCCCAGAACGTGAAGCTCACCCGGGAAAATCTGTCCATCGCCCAGCTCATCCAGGAAAACGCCCACCGGCTCCAGCCCATCGCCGAGCAAAAAGGCCAAAAGATCCTGCTCACCCTGTCCGATCCCTGCGATATCTATGCCGACAAATCCAAGCTGAATCAGGTCATTTATAATCTGATGGAAAACGCCGTCAAGTATACCCAGAACGGCGGCGTGATCCGGGTGGCCCTCCAGCGCCAGGGCCGGGACGCCCGCTTCACCGTGTCCGACAACGGCCCCGGCATCCCCAAGGAAAACCTGCCCCACATCTTCGACCGCTTCTATCGCGTAGATAAGGCCCGCAGCCGCGAAAAGGGCGGCACGGGCCTGGGCCTGAGCATTGTGCATCAGCTCGTCCTCCTCCACGGCGGCGCCATCAGCGTGGAAAGCGAGGAAGGCAAGGGCGCCACGTTCATCGTGGAGCTGCCGCTGCACCAGGGGTGATTCGGTTCGTATTCTAAAGAACACTTTAAGTTACAAAGGAGACCGGCGGGGCTTTGCCCCGCACCCCACAAGGGGGATGATCCCCCTTGACCCCACTCCAGGCGAAGATGCATGTATGGATTTGTCAAGCAAACGCCGCCTGCTGCTTCGTAATTACGAAAGATAGAGGGCTTCTGGCCCATAGAAAGCCAAGGAATAATCCCGTAGGGGAAAGCTCGCTTTCCCCTCGGGATTTT